>CAVEQS010000032.1:0-32255 GCA_963618015.1 bacterium
TCATAGATAAATTATACCATGAAAAACGCAAAAAGTCTACTGTTTTCAGCACTTCACGCCATTTCTTGCGCTCAAATCATACTCAGTCCAAGCACAGGTCGGTGTGCTTTCGGCTGCTCTGTTTTCAGGCCTTCCATAAGCCACCGGTACTGCTGTGGCGTCAAACTCCGCACCTCGTTCTCGTTCCTCGGCCACTGGTACGCTCCGCGTTCCAGACGCTTATACAGAAGAATGAAACCGTCCTTTTCCCAGTACAGTCCCTTGATCCGGTCTCGCCGCCGCCCACAAAACAGAAACAGTGTATTGGTAAACGGATCCAGCTGAAACTGCTGCTGTACCATGGTTGCCAGACCATCTATTCCTTTTCGCAGATCTGTGTACCCGCAGGCAATGTAGACCTTATCCGCTCCAGTGAAATCGTTCAGCATGACTTCAATGCCTGGCAGATCGTCTGCACCAGCTTCGGGTCTGCCCCGGAATAGAGATTGACGCTCGCTCTGCCCAATTGTATGCTGGCGGCCAGAACCGCTCTTGGCTCCTGCACATATTCCTCCGGCGCTGGAAGCTCTGCAAATTGAGGCCCATAATCATTTCCTGCGGTACTGACCGCAGTCCTTTCCCGCTGCAGGATCGCCATGTCAAATACCCGCTTTTGCCAATAGTGGTATCTCCGCTCTGTGATCCCGTGCTGGGCACACCACTCTTTGCGGGTCAGTTCGCTGTTCCTGCACTCTGATACAAGCTGTGCCCACTCCATTAATCTCTGGTCTGCGCTGGTTTTAACAAGTCGTGTATCCATTCCCGTTCCCTCCGGTGACAATGCTAATTTGCGCAAAAGACTGCGATGGCACTCTTTCGCACTCTTTTTCCTTACTCCGCATTATCGCAAACTGGAACTCCTTCTTCAATCCGCTCTCTTATTTTACGCTTACTAAATAACCGCCGGAACATCGAGCGACACATCGCTGAGCGGATACGTGCAGCAGGGGTGGATCCAGCCGAATTTCTTATCCGCTTCGCGGCGGCCGTCTGCCTCGGCGGGGACGAATACCTCACCGGAGAGCAGAAGGGAGTGGCACCAGCCGCACTCGCCGCTGCGGCAGCGGGACGGGGCTTTGATGCCTGCCTGCTCCATGGCGGAGAGCAGCGTCTGATCTGCACGGCAGGAAACGGTCTGCGTTTCACCGCGGATGGTGACGGTGATGGTATATGTCTTTCCGGCGGCAGAGGCGGGATAAGCGGTGCTGCGCGCAGGATCGCCGTAATCGCCGTAAAGCTCCTTGCGGGCGCGGCGGCGGGGAAGGCCGAGCGCTGCGATCTGCGTGTCGGCAAAGGCGTACATTGCCTTCGGGCCGCAGAGGAAGAGCGAGTAGTCGCCGTCTCCGGCGTATTTCTTTATGAGCTCTGCGGTGATGAAGCCGTGCTCGTAGCCTTCGACCTCTTCATCCGAGAGCACGTGGACGATCTTCACGCGGCCATTCGAACGTGCCGCGACGGCGTCTATCTCGTCGCGCAGCAAAATGGACTCGCGCGTGCGGTTGCCGTAAAGAATGGTGAGATCAAAATCCTCAATGCCGTCGGCAATGGCACAGGCCATGGAGTGGAACGGCGTGATGCCGCTGCCGCCTGCCATGGCGACGATGTGCTTTGCATCGCGCAGGCGCAGATAGTAGAAATCGCCCTGCGGGCCGGAGATCACGGCCTCGGTGCCTTCCTGCCAGTTATCGAGAATGTACTCGGAAACGTATCCGCCCTTGGAGCGGCGAACGGTGATGGTGTAGCTTCCTTTGAGTGCGTCTGCCGGGCCGGAGCAGATGGAGTAGGGCTTCCAGAGCGTCGCACCGCCGATGGAAATCTCCACGGTCGTGTACTGACCGGCGCGGAAATACGCCATTTCCTCGGTGCCGCGCGCCGGATCGGGGACAAGAACAAAGCTCTTCGCGTCGCCATGGTCGACGACCTTCGCGACCTTGACGAACTGCTTGGCGGGGTGCAGCTTCTTTGCGAGAATGTTCGCGTTGTAGATCGACTGCGGCATCTCGTCGGTCGCTGCGGCAATGTGCTGCTCGCGCAGCTTGACTTCGCCGATATCGCCCACCAGACGCGCCAGCATCAGATTGTAGCAGAGCGCCGTGATGGGCGTGGTAAGCTGTGTGACCGCCTCCGGTACGCCCCGTTTGCAGACCTTTGCGGCCAGAGCGCCGTCAAGCTGAAAAGAGCGGATGCGCAGACTGCCCTTTTTCCGCAGAAAGTGAGTCAGCAGAAGGAGAACTGTCAGCACCTGTCCGAGACCGGACGCGACCGCTGCGCCGATGATGCCCATTCGGAGCGGGAAAATGAACAGCCAGTCGAGAAAAATGTTCGCGGCGGCTCCGGCACACATCCCGACAAAAGAGAGGGCGGGGGAGCCGTCGTTTCGGACGAATACGGAAAGGCATGTTCCCATGAGCATGGGGATAGAGAAGGCGGAGTAATAGAAAAGATACTGCGCAGCCATGCTGCGCATTTCCGCGCTCAGCGTTTTACCGCCGCTCAGATCCACGATCTGCTGCGGGAATATCATCCCCACGGCCATCAGTACCGCAGAGGAAACAAGTGTCAGAAGAAAGGCGGTCATAAAAGCCCGGTTAGCGCCTTCCTTGTCTCCGCGCCCCATGCGGATGGCAACGACGGTCCCACCGCCCATGGGAAACATGGCGGTGAGCGCTACTACAAAAGTGATAAACGGTACCGCGATGTTGACAGCGCCCAGTGCTGCCGAGCCGACGCCCTGCCCCACGAAGATGCCGTCTACCACATTGTAGAGATAGGTCACAAAAAACCCGCCCAGTGCAGGGACAATGTAGCGTACCAGAGATTTTGCGTTTGCGTCCATACCGATGTCCTTTCCATACAAAACAAAAAGTGGGCAAAGCCCTGATAAAGCCTTACCCCTCGGTATAAAACAAAAAGCGGGGTAAGGCCCAAAACGGTCTTATCCCACTTCAACGGTCGCTGCGACCGCAAGTCCTCTGATAAGCAACGAGACTATACCATCTTTCCCGGCAGACGTCAACGAAAAGATACGGCGCGATTTTGCATAGAAAAATGCCGTCGTAATTCTTTACGACGGCATTTTGGTGGAGACGAAGAGATTCGAACTCTCGACCTCTCGGATGCGAACCGAACGCTCTCCCAGCTGAGCTACGCCCCCACAGCGCGAATGTGATTATAACACAAATTTTCGATTTGTAAAGCACTTTTTTCAAAAAATAGTTCACACTTGTAAATAGATACAATATGTGGTAAAATAAATTGTTAAAGAATACACTTTCTATTATAACCAATCCCTGCCGCCCGGCGGCAAATCCACGAAAAGGGGGAAACTCTCTTGTCGATCCTCAACGCGGCGTTTCTCGGCTTCATTCAGGGGGTGGCAGAATTTCTGCCGATTTCCAGCTCCGGTCACCTTGCGGTGCTCCAGAACATTTTCAACATGCAGACGGCAGATGAGGGGCACATGTTCTTTGACGTGCTGCTGCATCTCGGCACGCTGATCTCCATCATCATTGTTTACTGGAAGGATATCGTCTACATCGTATCCGATACCGTCGGCCTGCTCCGTTCGTCACACGAAACTTTCCCGGAGCAGCGCACGGAACGCTCCGGGGCGCGGCTGCTGCTGATGCTCGTTTTCGGCACACTGCCGCTGTTCATCATTCTTCCGTTCCATAATTCTCTGGAGCAGCTCTATTATAAAACCGGTTTCATCGGCGCGGCGTTTCTTCTCAACGGCTGCCTCCTGTATGTTTCCGACCGGATCGTTCCGGGGCACGGAAACGAGCGCACGATGCGCATCCGCGATGCGCTGTTGATCGGCTGCGCGCAGGCCGTCGCCACCATTCCCGGCATTTCCCGCTCCGGCAGCACGATCACCGCCGGTATCGCCACCGGGCAGTCTCGCCCCTTTGCGATGAAGTATTCGCTGCTCATGAGCATTCCTGCCGTGCTCGGCGCAAATCTTCTTTCGCTTATCAAGGCGCTCAAGGCGGGCGTGGAATGGTCCAACTTCCCGGCATATCTCGTCGGCATGATCGTTTCGGTCGTTGTCGGCTATTTCAGCATCGTCCTTTTGCAGCGTCTGCTGAAAAAGGGAAAGTTCGGTAATTTTGCCTATTACATGTGGGGCATCGGCGCATTCACGCTCATCGCCTCGCTTTTCTGAGGAGAACGTTATGGCGCAATCAAAATCCGCGTCCGGAGCAAAAAAGAATACGTCTGCCAGAGCCAGAGCCAAAAAGCCGATCCGCCGCGAGGTCGGCTCGATCGTTTGTCTGGCCTTGGGGCTCTTTACGCTGATTGGCTATTTTGTCAAAGACTATTGGCTGATCGACTGGCTGTGCCTGTATGTCTTTAAGGGACTTTTCGGCTGGGGTTTTCTGGTCGTTCCGCCCTGCTTCCTCTGGGCGGCGATCATTCTGGGCTTTCACCGCGGCCGCCCTGTGGCCGGACGGATCGTTGCTCTTTCGTTCATCCCGCTTCTCTTCGGCGCTGCGGTGCATCTGCTGGCGTGCAAGGTCGATTACGGCTTTGACTGGCTTTCGATCCGCAGCTTGTATTATGGCGGCATGAATCTGGAGACGGGCGGCGTCGTTTCGGGGCTGCTGTCCATCTTCCTTGAACGTGCTGTGAGTGTATACGGCGCGCTGCCGGTGTTCATCATCGCGCTTTTCAGCGTGGTGTGTGTTGCGGCAAAAATCTCCCTGCGTCAGACGGTGGAGGATATGAAGAGCCGTCCGCGCGCAGAGTATGAGCCGATGCCGGAGCCTGTCCCGGAAAAGCCCCGGACGAAGAAGGAGCGCGGTACGCAGCGCGAGCGTGCGCAGGAGCTTCCCGCTCCGGAGATATTCTCTGTTCCGGAACCGTCGAGCGCCCCGGTACAGCCGCAGGAGGAGCCCTCCGGCGGCATGTTCTCCCGCCGCCGGAAAAAGGCGGCGATCGATATCCCCATCGAGGACGAACCCCTGCCGGAAGAGCCAATCCCGGATATGCCGCAGGGCATTCTCTACCAGGGACAGCCGGATATGGCGGCGGTGGCGGACTGCATCCGCCGCGGCGAGGAAAAGCGCGCCAAGACTCGCCGAACGCCCGAAAAGGAGCCTTTCATCGAGGATGCGGCTCCGGTCGAGGAAGAACCCTTCATCGAAGACGCCTCCCCGGCCGAAGAGCTTTCGATGGAGAACGGCTCTGCCGAGATCGGCATCGATACCGTGCGTGAGCCGGTGCCGTTTGTAAAGCCGGAAAAGCTCCGTCGTGAGGATGTAGACGCCGCTGCGGACGAGATCGCGCAGACGATCGAGGAAACGGAGCAGGCGCCGGAATATCAGTATCCGCCCGTAACGCTCCTTCGTGCCGGGGACGGCATCACGTCCGACGGCAGAGAAGAGGTAACACTCAATCGGGAACGGCTGGAAACGACGCTCCACAGCTTCGGCATCGGAGCTTCGGTGACGGAGATCACCCGCGGGCCGACGGTCACACGCTACGATCTTGAGCTGGAGGCCGGCGTGAAGCTCAATAAGCTTACCAACCTTGCGGGCGATCTGGCGCTCTCGCTCGGCGTGGTCAGCGTGCGAATTGCCCCGATTCCCGACAAAATCTCTACGGTCGGTGTCGAGGTGCCGAACAAGATCGTCAGCACCGTGTATCTGCGCGACATTATCGATTCCCCGGCCTTCCAGAACGCTGCCTCCAAGCTCAGCTTTGCCATCGGCAAGGACATCGGCGGAAACTGCATCGTCGGCAACATTGCCAAGCTCCCGCATATGCTCATCGCCGGTACGACCGGCAGCGGCAAGAGCGTGTGCATGAACAGCCTCATTCTCTCGCTGCTCTATAAGGCGACTCCGGACGAGGTACGCCTCATTATGATCGACCCCAAAATGGTTGAGCTCGGCATTTATAACGGCATCCCGCACCTGTACATCCCGGTCGTGACCGACCCGAAAAAAGCGGCGGGTTCGCTCCAGTGGGCAGTCGTGGAAATGATGAAGCGCTACCGGCTCTTCTCGGAGATCGGCGTGCGCGATTTGAAAGGCTACAATAACTATAAGACCAAGATCGGCGAACCGACGATGCCGAACGTTGTCATCGTCATCGACGAACTGGCCGACCTTATGATGACCGCTGCCAAAGAGGTTGAAGAGAGCATTTGCCGCGTGGCGCAGATGGGACGCGCCGCCGGTATGCATCTCATCATCGCCACGCAGCGTCCCTCGGCGGACGTTATCACCGGCCTCATGAAGGCGAATATTCCGAGCCGTATCGCGTTTGCTGTTTCGAGCTCACTGGAATCTCGCATTATCCTCGATAATCCCGGCGCGGAAAAACTTATCGGCATGGGTGATATGCTCTATGCGCCGCTCGGCTGCGGAAAGCCGCTGCGCGTGCAGGGCGCGTTCGTATCCGATGAGGAACGCGAGCAGGTCATCAATTTCATCAAGCAGGGGACAACGCCGGAGTACGACGACGAGATCCTCCGCCATATTGAGAAGGCTGCCGCAGGGAAGGACGCACCGGAGGATAAAGACGAAGGCGGCAATTCTGCGGCGCTGGACGACAATCCGTTCAGCGGCTGTGATGAGCTTCTGCCGCAGGCGGTGGACGTCATTCTCGATACGAAGCAGGCGTCTGTTTCCATGCTGCAGCGCCGGCTGAAGCTCGGCTATTCCCGTGCCGCGCGTCTCGTCGACCAGATGGAAGAGCTTGGCATCGTCGGGCCGTTTGAAGGTTCCAAGCCGCGCCAGCTTCTCATCACACGCGAGCAATGGCAGGAGATGAGCATGTCCGGCCGCACGCCGATGGAACGGCTTATCGAGGAGCAGAAGGACGATTTCTCCGCGGAGGAACCACAGCTATGATCCTATCGGACGGTGAAGTGCGCGCCATGAGCGCACTGGCGCTCGCCCATATGGGCGACGCCGTGTATGAAATTCTTGCCCGGCGGGAGGTTTGCCGTTCCGGTAAGTTGACTGCCGGCGAACTGCACCGGCAGACCATCCGGTATGTATCCGCTCCGGCACAGGCGCGTGCGGCGGAAAAGATCCGCCCTCATCTGACAAGCGAGGAGGACGCCGTATACCGCCGCGGGCGCAACGCCCACAGCCATGCCGCGCCCCGCGCCGCGACGGAGGCCGAGTACCACGCCGCCTCCGGGCTGGAGGCGCTGTTCGGCTGGCTCTATCTCCGCGGACAAAACGAGCGGATCGAAGAACTCTTTTCCATTATTTTGGAGGAAAACGATGCCTCTGGACGCCATATTGCTGACGGCTCTGCGCCGTGAGCTGGAAAACTCCCTTCTGGGAGCAAAAATCGACAGGATCAGCATGCCGGAAAAGGACGTGCTGATCCTGTCCGTACATTCCCGCGAACAGAGAAGCCGCCGTGTGCTGCTCTCCGTTCGGCCGGGCAGCGCGCGCGTTTCGCTCACGGAGCAGACCATGGAAAACCCGCCGCAGCCGCCGATGTTCTGCATGCTGCTTCGCAAATATCTGATCGGTGCGCGGATCACCGCGCTCGAGCAGCCGCTCGGCGAGCGCCTGCTTATATTGCGGCTCGACACCGTGGACGAATTGAATTGCCGCGGTGAGAAAACGCTCGTACTTGAGCTCATGGGCAAGGGGCTGAATCTCCTGCTGCTTGACGGCGACGGACATATTTTGGATTGCATTCGCCGTGTGGACTATGAAGACCCCAACCGCCGCGCCCTTCTGCCGGGGCTATTCTACACACTGCCCCCGCAGCAGGAGAAGCCGTCGTTTTTCAGGACGGAGAGGGGCGAGTGTGAACGCCTTCTCGCACATGCCGATCGGACGCAGCCGCCGGACAAGTGGCTTCTCGATACGTTCGGCGGCCTCTCGCCGCTTCTCTGCCGCGAGTTGGCTCTTGGCGGCTGGGAGGGACTTCCCGCTGCACTCGACGCGCTGCGCGCGCGTATCGAAACCGGAGATTTTACGCCGGTCATGATCTCCATCGACGGCATGCCGAAGGACTATACGTTCCAACCGATATACCAATACGGCAGCCGTGCCGAACTGACGGAGTTTTCGTCGTTCAGCGAGCTTCTGGATACGTTTTACCGGAAAAAGGATCAGCAGGAAAACCTGCGCCGCCGCAGCGCTGACCTTACTCGCACAGCGAAAACGGCGCGCGACCGACTTCTGCGCAAGATCGCGGCGCGCGAGCAGGAATTGCTGGAAACGGAAAAGCGCGAGGAGTATCGCCGCCGAGGTGATCTCATCACGGCGAATATGTACCGGCTGAAGCGAGGGATGCGCACATTTGAGGCGCAGGATTACTATGAGCCGGACTGCCCGACCGTCACTGTGCCGCTGGACGAGCGCAAAACGCCGCAGCAGAACGCTGCCTACAACTATAAGCTCTATAACAAAGCGAAGACTGCAAACCGCATGCTCACGGAGCTGATCGCCGTCGCGCGCGAGGATGAGGCTTATTTGGAGAGCGTGCTCGACGAGCTCTCCCGCGCCGAGTGTGACCGCGATCTCGCCGACATTCGCCGCGAACTGGTGAACGCCGGATATATTAAGGAGAAGGCGCAGGGAAAGCGCCAGAAGCAGCCCGCGGCGCGAAAGCCGCTGCGGTTCGTATCGGACAGCGGCACGGAAATTCTCGTCGGCCGCGGCAATGTGCAAAACGACGAGCTTACGCTCCATACCGCCCGCCGCACCGACCTCTGGCTTCATGTGCAGAAGCTCCCCGGCAGCCACGTGATCGTATCGCAGGCAGAGGGCGAAGCAGACGAGGAAACGATCCGCCAGGCGGCGGCGCTCGCCGCGACGTATTCGCAGGCGAAAAACGGCGGCAAGGTTGCCGTAGACTGCACGCAGGTGCGCTTCGTGAAAAAGCCCTCCGGCGCGAAGCCGGGGCGGGTGATCTACACCGATTACCGGACGATCATCACCGCCGCGGACGAAGCGCTGGCCGAACGGCTGCGGAAAGACTGAGATACGGAAAACCGGCAGGGGAGACCCTGCCGGTAAGTGCTTCAGGAAGCATGCTTCTAATGATCATCCTTGCGCATATTCTCGAATCAGTGCTCTTACTTTTTCCAGTTTGGCATTATCGGGTACATACGCTTTGCGAGGCTTCACAAAGTTTTTGCTTCCGCGTTTTTCGTGGGCGTAGCGAGGGATTAACTGCATGTGATAATGGTTGTTGGGGCCGTCGCACATGGTACACAGATAGACACGTTCACACCCATAAACCTCACAAAGAATCTGCATATATTTTTTTGCAAAGCGAACGATCTTCTCGTTGATACGATCGGGTGCTTCACTCATGTCGTGGTAGTGCCGTATTGTTGAAATACACATATGTCCATCGGCTCTTGGATTACCAACAAAGAAGCATTCTATATCCTCGTCCTCGTACAGCATCTTATCCGAGTTGTCGCCGTAAATGGCACCGCCGTTCTCCCGGTTGAAGCAGGTGGGGCAGATGCCTAGATCAATCAGCTCGGCAGGTGAGAGCTTCAATAGTTCCTCCTTTTCCATAATCAAAAGACTTGCCTCCATTCGTGTTAATGTTGTTTGAGAACGCATTATAGCACATCAATCTTAGGAGTTTAAAGTATCCCGTATCAAAATTTATTTTTTGAAGTCGTTCTGCTCCAATGCGAACAAACGACATCCAGCCGAAGCTGAATGCCGTTGTTCGAGCATTTCCGGTTTTGTCATTCGCGCTTATCCAGGAGATCAAGAGCCTTTAAGAATAGCTCTGCCGCCTGACTGCGGGTGAGAGACGATTCCGCGTCCATCCCGATCGGCAGAAGGCCGCACGCGACAAGCTCCTGTATGGCGCGTGCCTCGGCGCTCTCCGCCGCATTTGCGGACGTGAGCGGCGTAATGCGCAGTGCCTTGGAGAGCGTCCGCGCCGCCGCGCCGAGCGTCACCGGTGCGTCCGCGTCAAAGGTTTCCTCACCAAACGTCGGCACGGGACAGCCCTCGGACACGGCAGCATCTACATACTGCTGCACCCATGCGGGGGCGGCGGTGGCGCTGCTTTCCGCGGAGACCGCTGCTTCTGCCGGCTCAATGCCCGCGGTCTCCATGCAGAGCGTCAGGAACTCGCCGCAGGTGACGGTTTCATCCGGCTCAAAGAGATACTGTCCGCAGACGCACCGGCCGGTGAACAGCCCCTTTTCCGCGAGAACGCACGCGGCGTACTCGCAGGAGAGCCCGGCCGTATCGGCGTATCCGGCGCCTTTCCCGGCTTTGCGGATCGTGATAACAACGGTGGCTTCCTGTGATGTGTTGCCGTTCGGGTCGGTAGCGCAGTAGCCAAAATAGTCGCGGCCGCGTTTGCCATCGGCGGGCGTATAGACAAACGTCCCGTTGTCTCCGAGCGTCAGAGACCCTTTTCTCGGTTCGGTTGTAATGCGAAAATGCACCTCTTCGCCCTCCGGGTCAAATGCCTTGAGCCGTCCGCCGACGGATATGCCGCGGTAGGTCGTCAGCTCCAGATTCTCCGCGATAGGAGCGCCGTCTGCTGCCGCCGCGTTGAGCGAGCCGCTGAGCAGCAGTACACAAAGTGGAAAAAGCAGAAAATAACGTATTTTTTTCATCGTATTCCCTCCGGTAAAGAAGTCATTTCCTATTCTGCCGGATTTCGGGAGAAATATGTAAAGGGCGTCGGAAAATCTGCGAAAAAGTTCTTGCAAAACCGGACAGGATATGGTAATCTCTTATGGCGCGTGCCTTGAGCACGGCATATCAAGGCGGTCCGCTGCCGCATTGCTTACGCGGTAAGAACGTCTCATGTAAAGGAAGGATCATCATGGATCTCATCAAAACTCTCACCGCGAACTACATGAAGCCGGAGCTTCCGCAGATGAACGTCGGCGATACCGTGCGTGTCACCCTGCGCGTCAAGGAAGGCTCCCGCGAGCGCACCCAGGTGTTCGAAGGCACCATCATTGCCAGAAAGCATGGCGGCATCAATGAAACCATCACCGTCCGCCGCATTTCCTACGGCGTCGGCTGCGAGAAGGTTTTCCCCGTGCATTCTCCCAGTATCGTCTCCGTGGAGACCATCCGGCGCGGCAAAGTCCGTCGGGCGAAGCTGTACTACCTGCGCGACCGCGTGGGCAAGGCTGCGAAGGTCAAGGGTCTCGTCAACTGAAACCCGACCGCATAGAAAAAGGACGCCTCACCGAGGCGTCCTTTTCTGTTATAAGCAATGAGTCGCTTTTTCCCTATTGCTGACAGTTGCAGAATGTAGTATAATACCTATAATTACAATACCGGAAGTGTGCCTTTATGAATGAAACCTGGCCTGAGATCAAAAAGAGAAAACTGAAAGAACGCCGCGGCGAGACGTTTGACTGGATCCAGTCGCTCGTGGTGGCGCTGTTTGCGTGCGTTCTCATTTTCACGTTTCTTGTCCGCGTGATCGGCGTTGTCGGCACCTCCATGCTCAATACGCTGCACCCCGGCGACCGTATCCTCGTGTCCAATCTTTTCTATACCCCGAAGCGCGGCGATATTATCGTGCTGCGTAAGGAGAGCTTTAACAGCGAGCCGCTTGTCAAGCGAGTGATCGCCACCGAGGGCGAAACGGTTACGATCGACTTTGAAGGCGGTATCGTGTACGTGGACGGCGTGGCGCTCGACGAGCCGTACACACTCGAACCGACGCACCGCCGCATCGATTTCGGCGATTCCGTCACCGTGCCGGAGGGCTGTCTCTTCGTTATGGGCGACAACCGCAACGGCTCGACCGACAGCCGCGACGACCGTATCGGCTGTGTGGATGAGAGGTTGGTCATCGGGCGGGCGTTCTTCCTGCTCGTCCCGGGCGGTGATCCCCAGCACGGCGAGAGCCGTGACTGGAGCCGCATAGGAGTGATCAACTGATGGCCAACGAAACGATCAACTGGTATCCCGGTCATATGAAAAAGGCGACCCGCATGATGGAGGACAGTCTCCGTCTTGTGGACGCTGTGGTGGAGCTGCGCGATGCGCGCATCCCCAATTCCAGCCGCAACCCCGATGTAGAACGCATCGTCGGCAGCAAGCCGCGGCTGATCGTACTAAACCGCGCTGATCAGGCGGACGCCGCCGCGACAGCGCTCTGGAAAAAGGCGCTGACCGGCGAGGGTGCGCTCGCGCTGGAAATGGACTGCAAAAGCGGCCGCGGTGTGAACGCCTTTCCTGCGGCCGCACGCTCTCTGCTGAAAGAGAAGATTGAACGGGCCGAGGCAAAGGGGCAGGTGGGCAAGGCGCTCCGGTTTATGGTTCTCGGCGTGCCGAATGTGGGCAAGTCAAGCTTCATTAACCGCCTTGCCGGACGCAAGGCCGCCGAAACGAGCGACCGGCCCGGCGTCACGCGCGGCAAGCAGTGGATCACGCTCAACGGTGGTATCCTTCTTTTGGATACGCCGGGCATCCTCTGGCCGAAGTTTGAGTCGCCCGAGGTCGGATATTCGCTTGCCTGGACGGGAGCGATCAACGACAACATTCTCGATGTGGAGCTCGTTGCCTGCCGTCTTCTCGAACGGCTGCGTGAGCTTTATCCCGGTGCGATCGAAGCGCGCTATAAATTTACGCCCGATCCAGAAGCGCCCGGCTACGAGCTGCTCGAAGCTGCGGCGAGAAAGCGCGGCTTTCTCATCTCCGGCGGCGAAGTCAATACCGAGCGCATGGCGCACGTTCTGCTCGATGAATTCCGCGAGGGCAAGCTCGGGCGCATGACGCTGGAAAGGCCGTGACGATGGAGCATCCCAAAATGGATATGTACGAGTACGAGCGATTTCTCGCGGGGGAAAAAACGCCGTTTTGCGGCGTGGACGAGGCCGGACGCGGCCCGTTGGCCGGGCCGGTGTGCGCCGCGGCGGTCATTCTGCCGGAGGGACTCGTGATCCCCGGGTTGAACGACTCGAAAAAGCTCACGGCGAAAAAACGCGACGCGCTCTATGACATTATCTGCGAGAGCGCCGTGGCGTTTGGCATCGCGTTTGCCACAGTTGACGAAATCGAAGCGCTGAATATCAAGGGCGCAACATATCTTGCCATGAACCGCGCCATCGCGGATATGGAGCCTGTGCCTGCGCTCGCGCTTGTGGACGGAAACGACAAAAATGAGCTCGATATTCCGGCGATCAAGGTTGTGAAGGGGGATAGCCTCTGCGCTTCCATTGCGGCGGCGTCGGTGCTCGCCAAGGTCACGCGTGACCGGTATATGGACGACATGGACGCGCTGTATCCGCAATACGGCTTTGCCAGGCACAAGGGCTACGGCACGGCAGCGCACTATGCGGCGCTTCGCGAATACGGCCCCTCGCCGATCCACCGCCCGACGTATCTGAGGAAGATGCATTGAGCGGCACGATGCTCCTTGGCCGCTACGGTGAGGCACTCGCAGCGGAATATCTCCGGGAAAAGGGCTGCCGCATCCTAGCTATGAATTACCGCACCCGGCTCGGCGAGCTGGATGTGATCGCCGCTGACCGGCGATACGTGATTTTTGCGGAGGTGAAGCTGCGAAAAAACGCTGCGTTCGCCGAGGCGCGAGAGTTCGTGACTTACGCGAAGCGCCAGAAACTGGCTGCCGCCGCGGCAGAGTGGCTGCAAAAGAACCCGCAGAAGCTGCAGCCGCGGTTTGATGTGATCGAAGTTTACGCCCCGGACGGGGTGGACACTAAGAACCCAGACATCCGCCATTGGGAGAGCGCTTTCACGCTCGACTAAATATGTACGGGGCAAGAGCCCCGTGCGGTCAGCAATTGCAGCGGTTTTCAAACGTGGCGCAGAACGTCTCCGCCTTGCGCTGGGCATCCTCGTTGGAAACGTTGATGTGGGAAGCGGTGCACTGGTCCGCCGCGGTGTGATACTTGCAGTCCTTAACGCAGCAGTCGATCTTGCAGTTCGTTTTTTCGTTCATGTTTTTATCCTCCCTTGTTGGATTACAGGGAGTAGTTTCTGCGCAAATTCCCGCTTTATTCGGAGAAGGGAGGGAATATGTCCCTTTTTGCCATTGGAGATCTGCATCTCGCCATCGGCGAGCCGGAGAAAACCATGGAAGCCTTCGGCGGCCGCTGGATCGGCTACGAGGATAAGATCCGCCGCGGCTTTGAGCTTCTGCATGAGGACGACATCTGCGTCATCTGCGGTGATTTCTGCTGGGCGATGAGTCTTGCCGAGGCGCTGCCGGACTTTCAGTTTTTAAACAGTCTGCCCGGAAAAAAGCTGATGGTCAAGGGCAATCACGATTACTGGTGGACGACCGCGGCAAAAATGAACGCTTTTTTTGCACAAAACGGTTTGGACACCATCTCTTTGCTGCATAATAACTCTGCCGAATGGGAAAATCTGGCGCTGTGCGGCACGCGCGGCTGGTTCAAGGACGAGGAGACCGGCACGGAGCATGACGCTAAAGTTCTCCGGCGTGAGGTCGGACGGCTTGAAACGTCGCTCAAGTGCGCCGGTGACCGGGAGAAGCTCGTTTTTCTCCATTATCCGCCGCTGTATCTCCATTATACCTGCCCGGAGATACTGCGTGTGCTCTCCGAATACGGCGTACACGAGTGCTGCTACGGTCATATCCACGGCTACGGCTGCCGCAGCGCATTCATCGGCGAGAGCGAGGGCGTGCATTACCGCCTGGTTTCCGCAGATTTTCTTGATTTTGTTCCGTTTAAGCTTAGATAATCCGTTGCAATTTGCATTTTGATTTGCTATAATGTATCGGCTTGAAATTTGCATATTCAGTCCCGGCTGAAATATAGAGAGGAGTAACCCCCACATGATTGTCAAGAACAGCAAGAAAGAAAAAAACACCGTTACCTTTGATGTCGAGCTCGACGCTGCCGAGTTTGAAAAGTATGTCAACGGTGCATATCTGAAAGCCCGCAGCCGCATCATGGTTCCCGGCTTCCGCAAGGGCAAGGCGCCCCGTATGGTCATCGAGGGTATGTACGGCAAGGACGTGTTCTATGATGATGCGTTTGAAAATGCCGCGAATGACGCTTTTGCGTTCGGCGTTGCCGAAGGTAAGCTGGAGACCGTTGGCCGTCCGACCATGACCGATACCAAGGTCACCGAGGAAAACGGCGCTCTTCTGAGCTTCAGCACCGACGTTTATCCCGAGGTCACGCTCGGCCAGTATAAGGGTCTTGAGGCGGAGAAGCCCTCCACCGAAGTTACCGACGAAGAGGTTGACGGCCACATCGAGCGCCTGCGCAAGCAGAACGCCCGCCTGATTACCGTGGAGCGTCCCGCGGAGAACGGCGACACAGTGAACATCAACTACGCCGGCATGCTCGACGGCATCCCGTTTGACGGCGGCACGGCGGAGAACCAGAATCTTGTTCTCGGCTCCGATACGTTTGTTCCCGGCTTTGAGAGCCAGCTCGTCGGCATTTCCGCCGGGGAAGAGCGTGATCTTGACATCACCTTCCCGGAGAACTATGGCCACGATCTCGGCGGCAAGGCCGTCGTGTTCCACGTAAAGTGCAACGAGGTCAAGTTTGAGGAACTGCCGGAGCTGGACGACGAGTTCGCCAAGGACAACGACTTCGACACGCTTGCCGAGCTGAAGGCCGACATCCGCGCCAAGGCGGTTGAAGAGAAGGAAAAGGCCGCGAAGAACGCCTTTGAAGATGCTCTCGTCGATCAGGCCGTGGAGAACATGACCGTTGATATGCCGGAAGGCATGGTCGAGGAGCGCATGGACGGCATCATGCGCGAGTATGCGCAGTATATGGCCAACCAGGGCATCCGCATTGACGACTATCTGAAGATGATCGGCACCGATATGAAAACCTTCCGCGAGAGCATGCGCGCTACTGCTGAAAAGCAGGCTCGCACCGAGCTCCTGCTCGCTGCCGTAGCCGAGGCGGAGAACGTCCAGATTTCCGAAGAGGATCTGCAGGCAGAGTACGAGAAGCTTGGCGAAGCTTACGGCATGAAGGCTGAGGACGTGGCGAAGGCTATCGACGTTGCCGGTCTGACCGCCGACCTGCGCCGCCAGCGCGCCATGGAGATCATCGCCGAAAACGGCGTTGTCGCCAAGGAAAAGAAGGCCAAGAAGCCTGCTGCGAAGAAGACCACCAAAAAGGCCGCCAAGACCGAGGAGACCGACGGCGAGGAAGCGCCCAAGGCTAAGAAGACCACCAAGAAGGCTGCCAAGACCGAGGAGAAGACGGAGGAGTAATCCATTTCTTCCTCACAAACTGACATACACGGGAAAGGGCGATCCGCCCTTTCCCGTACAGATTATAAAAAAGCCTCGCAGAGTTTGCTCCCGCAGGAGCAAATAGAGTTCGAATCATTTTCTCCGGCGACATGTGCGTCGGAGAAAATACCGCTCGGCTCGCAAACGTGCGAACGTAGTGAGTGCGCTGCGGCGAGCCGCAGCTTTTTCAAACGAGAGCCCAACGCAGTGGGTCTCGTTTGAGAGCGTGTCAAAATATTTTGACATGCTCAACGGGAAAGGGCATTCGCCCTTTCCCGTATCATCGCATTTTAACCCCGCAAAGGAGGATTTATATCATGAGTCTTGTACCGTATGTTGTAGAACAGACGTCCCGCGGAGAGCGTTCCTATGACATTTTCTCCCGCCTGCTGAACGACCGCATCGTATTTCTCGGTGAGGAAGTCAACAGCACGTCCGCCAGCCTCGTCGTGGCACAGCTTCTGTATCTGGAAGCGCAGGATCCCGACAAGGACATCCAGATGTATATCAACAGCCCCGGCGGCTCCATTACGGACGGTATGGCGATCTATGACACGATGCAGTATATCAAGTGCGACGTCTCCACCATCTGCGTCGGTATGGCGGCGTCGATGGGCGCATTTTTGCTGTCCTCCGGCGCGAAGGGCAAGCGCATTGCGCTGCCCAATGCCGAGATCATGATCCACCAGCCCGCCGCCGGAACCCAGGGCAAGGTCACCGATATGGAGATCGATGTGGAGCGTTTTCTTAAGATCAAAGCGCGTATGAACCGGATCATGGCGGAGAACACCGGCAAAACGCCGGAGCAGATCAAAGCCGATTCCGAGCGCGATCATTGGCTTTTGGCGGAAGAGGCACGCGAATACGGCCTCATTGATAAGGTCATTTATAAAAGATAATTCGGGGAGATCTTATGGCAAGATCAGACGATAGAAAAATCCGCTGCGCTTTCTGCGGCCGGACACAGGATCAGGTAGACAAACTGATCGCCGGGAACGGCGCCTATATCTGCAGTGACTGCGTGCGTCTCTGCATGAACATTGTGGATGAGGATCTGCCGCAGCGCACCGATACGGGAAAACAGGCACCGAGTGCCCCCGCAATCACGGAGCTTCCGAAGCCGGTGGAGATCAAACAGTTTCTCGACGAGTATATCGTCGGGCAGGAGACGGCGAAAATTGCGCTTTCCGTCGCCGTTTATAACCATTACAAGCGCATCTATTATGGCCATGAGTCCGATGTGGAGCTTCAGAAATCCAACATTCTGCTCATCGGCCCCACCGGCAGCGGCAAGACGCTTTTTGCGCAGACTCTCGCACGGGTGCTCGATGTTCCGTTCGCCATTGCCGACGCTACGACGCTCACCGAGGCGGGCTATGTCGGCGAGGACGTGGAGAACATTCTCCTCCGTCTTTTGCAGGCGGCGGACTTTGACGTAGAGCGTGCCCAGCGCGGCATCATCTATATCGACGAGCTGGACAAGATCTCACGCAAGAGCGAGAACGTTTCGATCACGCGCGATGTTTCCGGCGAGGGCGTGCAGCAGGCGCTGCTGAAGATACTGGAAGGAACGATCGCTGCCGTTCCGCCGCAGGGCGGACGAAAGCATCCGCAGCAGGAGTTCATCCACATCGACACGACCAATATCCTCTTCATCTGCGGCGGCGCATTCGACGGTCTGGATAAGATCATCGAAAACCGTATGGATCGCAAGAGCATGGGCTTCGGTGCGGAGATCACAAGCAAGAAGGAAAAGAATCTCGGCGAGATCCTCGCGCAGGCGCAGCAGCACGATGTGATCAAGTACGGCATCATCCCTGAGCTGGTTGGCCGTCTGCCGGTCATCACGCCGCTCAACTCGCTCGACAAAGAAGCGCTCGAACGCATTCTTACCGAGCCGAAAAATGCCATCACCAAGCAGTACACGGCGCTCATGGCGCTCGACGGCGTGAAGCTTGAATATGACCACGCCGCAATCGAAGCTATTGCCGAAAAGGCGCTTGAAATGGAGATTGGCGCGCGCGGTCTGCGCAGTATTCTCGAAAAGATCATGACCGATATCATGTTCCGCGTCCCCTCGGACAAGAGCATCAAGCGCGTGATCATCACCGCGGACTGCGTGAAAAACGGCAAGCCGCCTGTGGCGCTGCGGAACGATAATTCAGATAGTGTGTAACAAAGCACATGGCAAAACGGCGGGGCATGTCCCCGCTCGTTTGCTATGGAGGACAAGAATATGAGCGAAAATACCAGCCGAATCATGACTTTGCCGACGCTTGCGCTTCGCGGCGTATCGGTTTTTCCCGGAACGGTGCTGCATTTTGATGTGGAGCGCCCGATGAGCATCGCTGCGCTCAACGCCGCCATCGGCACCGACCGGATGATCTTCCTTGTGGCGCAGCGCGATATCACCTGCGATACGCCCCGGATGGACGACCTTTATACGGTCGGCACGATCTGCCGTCTGAGCCAGATCCTGCGCACACCCGGCGGCGGGAATGTCAAATGCATCGTGGACGGACTCTACCGTGCAAAGCTTCTTCGTCTCACGGCGGAGGCTCCGGCGCTCTGGGCCAATGTGCAGGTGCTTGCCGACGAGCCGGTTGATGCGGAGGCGCTTGAATGCACCGCGCTTATCCGCTCGTGCAATGACCTCTTTGCCGAGTATGCCTCTGCTTCGGGAACGCTCGGGCCGGAGACGCTGCTCCGTGTGGCTGACCGGAAGGAGCCGGGCTTCGTTTCGGATTATATCGCGCAGAACGTCTTTTTGCAGCCGGCGGAGAAGCAGCTTCTTCTGGAAGAATGCTCGCCGCTTAAACGCCTTTCGATGCTCTGCGATATGCTGCACCGCGAGCTGGAGATCATGGATATCCAGCAGAATCTCCAGTCCACGGCGGCAGAACGCGTGGCGAAAAATCAGAAGGACTATTTCCTGCGCGAGCAGATGCGCGTGATCCAGGAAGAGCTGGGCGAAGCACCGGAGACGGATGATCTGGAAGAGTACCGCCGGAAAATCCTTGATCTGAAGCTCGATGCCGAGATCGAGAAAAAGCTCCTCAAGGAGCTCTCGCGCCTCGGCAAACAGCCGTTCGGCTCGGCCGAGGGTGCGGTGCTGCGGACGTATCTTGACGTGTGCCTGGAGCTCCCGTGGAGCGAGCGGACAAAGGACGTTACGGACATTGCCCACGCGAAAAAGATCCTGGACGAGGATCATTACGGCCTTACGAAGGTCAAAGACCGTATTCTGGAATACCTTGCGGTACGGCAGCTTTCTGCCCAGGTCAAGGGCGGTGTGCTCTGTCTTGTCGGCCCTCCGGGCGTTGGCAAAACAAGCATCGCCATGAGCATTGCCCGCGCCACGAACCGCAAATGCGCCCGTATTTCCCTTGGCGGCGTACACGACGAGGCGGAGATCCGCGGCCATCGGAAAACCTACGTCGGCGCGATGCCGGGACGCATCATCGCCGGTATCCAGCAGGCGGGCTCCCGGAACCCCGTGCTTGTGTTAGATGAGATCGACAAGCTGGGCTCCGATTACCGGGGCGACCCGTCCGCGGCGCTTCTTGAAGCACTCGACGGCGAGCAGAACGGCTCCTTCCGCGACCATTTTCTGGAAATTCCGTTTGACCTCTCCGAGGTCTTGTTCATTACGACTGCGAATACGGCGGATACCATTCCCCGCGCCCTGCTCGACCGTATGGAGGTCATTTCTCTCGGCAGCTATACCGACGAGGAAAAGCTCCAGATCGCCAAACGGCATTTGCTGCCCAAACAGCGGACGAAGCACGGCCTCTCCGGCAACCAGCTGCGCGTCTCGGATGATGCTATCCGCGAGATCGTAGCGCTCTATACCCGCGAATCCGGTGTCCGTATGCTCGAGCGCGAGCTCGCAGCGCTCTGCCGGAAAGCGGCGCGCGGCATCGCTGCTGGGGAGAGAAAATCTCTGCGCCTGCGTGCGGGCGAGCTTGAACCGTGGCTTGGCCCTGTCAAATTCAAGCCGGAGGTCAACTTCTCGACCGATTCCGTCGGATTGGTGCACGGTCTTGCATGGACAAGCGTCGGCGGCGAAGTGCTCGATGTGGAGTGCTCTGTTGTTCCGGGCAACGGAAAGCTGGAACTCACCGGCAATCTCGGTGATGTGATGAAGGAATCGTGCCAGGCGGCGGTGACGTACATCCGCAGCCGCACTTCGGAACTCGGTATCGACCCTGATTTCCATAAAAATACCGACATCCACCTGCACTTCCCGGAGGGCGCCGTCCCGAAGGACGGGCCGAGCGCCGGTGCCGCGATCTGTCTGTGCGTCGTTTCGGCGCTCACGAACCGGCCCGTACGCGCCGATATCGCCATGACCGGCGAGATCACGCTGCGCGGCCGCGTGCTGCCGATCGGCGGCATTCAGGAAAAGACGATGGCGGCGCTCCGCGCCGGTATCCATGAGGTGCTTCTGCCGGAGGACAATGTGAGCGATCTTACCGAGATGGATCCGAATGTGCGCAACGCCGTGAACTTCACAGCGGTTTCCCACATGGATCAGGTGCTCAAAAAGGCGCTGCGCCCGGCAGGGGAAAAGGAGGCGGAATGAACACACAGAAAGTCGATTTCATAAAATCCGCTGCGAATAAAAAGGCGTTTCTGCGCGACGGCCGCCATGCCGTCGCGTTTGCCGGACGCTCCAACGTCGGCAAATCTTCGGTGATCAACAGCCTCCTCAACCGGAAAAACTTTGCTCGTGTCGGCGCAACGCCCGGAAAGACTGTACAGGTCAACTATTTCCTTGTGGACGGGACGTATTTCATCGATCTGCCCGGCTATGGCTACGCCCGTGTGTCCGGTGATGAGCGCCGCCGCTGGGGCGCGCTCATGGAGGACTTCTTTCAGGAGCCGAATCTCTTTACAATGGGCGTGCTGATCGTCGATTCCCGCCATGCACCTACGGCGGACGACGTGACAATGGCGGAGTATTTCTTCGACGCCGGACGGCCTTTCGTCGTTGTTGCAAACAAGTGCGACAAGCTCAAAAAAAGCGAGATCGAGCCGAATCTGGAACGTATCCGGGAAGTACTCGGACTGGATGACGATTTTCCGCTTCTTCTATACTCCTGCACGACGAAAATCGGCCGCCGCGAGCTGCTTGGATTCATCGAAAATAATATTTAGTGTTGTATTCTGCCAAAGTTTTTGGTAATATTACCTTATCTATGAGTGACTTTGTAAATATCTGGAAGAATCTGGACTGGAAGGTTCCGGTGCAGATGGTGATGAACATCCTTCCGTCGCTTCTGTGCATCACGCTGCACGAGCTGAGCCACGGCTATGTGGCCTACCGGCTCGGCGATACGACGGCGAAGGACGCCGGACGACTGACGCTCAACCCCATAAAGCACATCGATATCATGGGCCTTCTCATGATGGTGGTGTTTCGCTTCGGCTGGGCAAAGCCGGTGCCGGTCAATATGTACCGGTTCAAAAACCCGAAAAAGGGCATGGCGGTAACGGCGCTGGCAGGGCCGGTGTGCAATTTCCTGCTGGCGGGCGTCTTTCTGTTCCTGTACGGTTTGCTGTATTATCCGCTGTATATTCACGGGGGAACAGTTGCTGAAACGGTTCTTCAGCTTGTTTACACAACGGCGTATCTAAGCCTTGCACTGGCGGTGTTCAACCTGATCCCGATCCCGCCGCTCGACGGGAGCAAGGTGCTTTTCTCCCTGATTCCGGACGAGAGCTATTTCAAACTCATGCGTTACGAGCGCTACGGTATGATATTGCTCCTCGTGTTGGTTTCCACAAAGGTCCTCGGCTCGCCGCTCTCTACGGCGACCTCCTGGCTCTTCGATAAACTTTTCGTCCTGGCCGAGCTTGGCTTCCGGCTTGTGACGCATTTTGTGTAAAGGCATACGGTATACCCATGATCCAAGAACCGAGCTATCATCTGGAAGGCGTCGTGCATGCGCGCGACGAGCTGGAGGATTTTACCGGCCCGCTCGACCTCATCTTGATGCTGCTCGCCAAGGATAAGATCGAGATTCGCGACATCCAGATCTCCCAGCTTCTTGACCAGTATCTGGCCTATCTTCAGAAGATGCAGGAGATGGATCTCGAGATCGCGAGCGAGTTTGTCCAGATGGCGTCGCATCTCATGTACATCAAAACCAAAATGCTCCTGACGGAGGAGAAAGAGCCGACCGAACTCGAAGTTCTCGTCTCCGCGCTGGAGCAGCTCAAAAACCGCGATGCGATCGCCGCCGTGCGCGAGATCGCCCCGGAATTGGGGCAGTTGGCCGAAACGGGCATGAAAATGCACACGCGCGGCCCGCTTCCGCTGCCGGAGAGGCCATACGATTACCGCCATACGCCGGAGGAGCTGCTTAGCGCGCTTGCGCAGATCCTGCTCCGCGGCACCGGGGAATCGGCGCCCGAGGAAAACGAGACGCTGCGCCGCGCTGCGCCGAAGCCGATCGTGTTCAGCGTTCGCGAAAAGAGCGGACAGCTTCTTGACCTCCTTCGGAAAAACGGGCATATGTCGCTCGCATCGATGTTCGGCATCTGCAAAAGCCGCAGTGAGCTGGTAGCGACATTTTTGTCCGTGCTGGAGCTCTGCTCCGACGGACACATCCGCGTCAGCGGGGAAAAAGGAAATTACGATGTGAGCCGTGCGCTCACGGATACGGAAGAATAAATGGTAGGAATCAACAAGATCCGTCCGGCGCTGGAAGCCATTCTCTTTGCCGCCGGAGACAGCGTGGAAACAGAACGCATTGCCAAGGTCCTCGGCGCAGAGCCGTGGGACGTCCGGCAGGCTGCGGAGCAGCTTGCCAAGGAGTACGAAGAAAACGGCCGCGGCTTTCGCCTGGCACGGATGGAAAACCGGCTGCAGCTTGTTACGGCAGGCGAATACAGCGATGTTGTCAGCCGCGCGCTGGAAAAACGCGCGCAGCCGAAGCTTTCGCCTACGGCGCTGGAGGTTTTGGCTATTGTTGCATACTATCAGCCCGTTACGCGCTCTTACATAGAGCAGCTTCGCGGGACCGACAGCTCCTATACCGTGGCGCTTCTCTCTGAGCGCGGACTGATCGCTCCGTGCGGCCGGCTGGAAGCGCCGGGACGGCCCGTCCTTTTCGGGACGACGGATCAGTTTCTCCGCGTTGTAGGTATTTCCTCCATCGAGGAGCTGCCGCCGCTGCCAAATGTCGCCACGGGCGAGGGAATCCAGGAGCTCCAGGCCGCCATTGATGCGGCAAGCGAAAAAGAGGAACAGCTCAAAATCACGGAGATCGAATGACTCCGGACGAGGTGATGTGATTGGTTGGATGGATCATACTGGCTGTGCTGGCAGTTTTGATTCTGCTCGTTTTTTTCCTGCCATACGGCGTAGATGTCGGCTATGCGGATGAGGTGCTCCGTGTGGGCATCAAGGCGGGGCCGATCCGTGTCTGGCTTTTGCCGAAAAAACCGCTGACGGAAAAGCAGAAACAGAAGGCTGAAGCGAAGAAAGCCAAAAAGGAAGAGCGCCGCGCCGCGAAAGCGGCGAAAAAGGCCGCCGCGGCCAAGGACAAGGAGATCAACGACGCGGTGACCGTGAAGCCCAAGCCCAAGCTCGATTTTGATACCATCGTTGCGCTGCTTCGAATGGGCTCACATGCGATCCGCCGCTTTTTCCGCAGCTTCACCGTGAATTTCTTCCAATTGCATTATACCGTCGTCTGCCGGGATCCCTACGATACGGCGATCCAGTACGGCATGGCATGTGCCGCGGCGGAAGCGCTTCCGGCGCTCGCGGGAAAGAAGATCCGCGTTCTCCGGCGGGATATTGAGATCGGCGCGGACTATACCTCGGAAGAGCCGGCGATCGCTGTGCGTATCGTGCTCTCGCTGCAGTTGTTCCGGCTGGTGCATCTGGCTGTGGCTCTCGGCGTAGAGTTTTTGAAATGGAAAATAAACAGCCGTCGGGAAGAACCCGCTGCGGCGACGAATGAAAGGAAAGACGACAATGGAAGAGAATAAGATCAACGCTCTCATGGATATGACGGTCAGCAAGATCCGCCAGCTGGTTGATGCAGACACCATTATCGGAAAACCCATCAGCACGCCCGACGGCATCACCGTTATCCCGGTCTCGCGCATGAGCTTCGGCATCGGCACCGGTGGCACGACCGGCAGCAAGGGCATTTCTTTCACCGGCGGCAACGGCGCGGGCGTCAAAGTTGAACCGGTCGGCTTCTTCGTCATCAAGGACGGCACCTGCCGCATGATCAGTGTTTCTTCGAACCCGCTTTCGACGATGGATCGCGTTGTGGAAATGATGCCCGATGTACTCGACCGTATCGACAACATCGTAAATAAGAAGAACAAGGAATAATTTCCCCGCCATACCGGTCATACTAAGCACCGCCCGAATCAATTTATGGGTGGTGCTTATTTATGAAAAAAACATTGGCGCTTGCGTTCGCCGCGGTGTTCCTTCTATCCGTCTCTGCTTCGGCAGCTCTGGCAACGCCGGGCACCTCGGCAGAGGCGATGATCGTCCTCCACGCGGAATCCGGCGCAGTCCTCGCGGAGAAAAATGCTGAGACTCCGATGCTCATCGCGAGCACGACGAAGCTCATGACAGCGCTCACCGCGCTCGATCTTGCCTCACCCGAGCGCACCGTTACGGTAGAGCGCGAGTGGACGGCCGTGGAGGGCTCCTCCATGTATCTTCGCGCCGGGGAAAGCTACACGCTCCGCGAACTTCTGGAAGGACTGCTGCTTGCCTCCGGAAACGACGCGGCGCTCGCGATCGCCGGCTCGCTCGGCGGGAGCGAGTTCATTGAGCGTATGAATCGGAAAGCGGAAGAACTCGGCCTTACGGCGTCGCACTTTGAAAATCCGCACGGCCTGGATGCCGACGGACACCGCGCCTCCGCGCACGATCTCGGCCGTATTATGGCTGCGGCGCTCCAAAACAGCGTGCTCGCAGAGATACTCTCCATGCGCAGCAGCAGTATCCACGGTGTGACGTATGTGAACCACAATAAGCTGCTCTGGAACTGCCCGGGCGTGAACGGCGGAAAGACCGGTTATACCAAGGCCGCGGGACGCTGCCTCGTCACAAGCTGCGAGCGCGACGGCTTACAGCTCATCTGCGTAACGCTTTCCGATCCGAACGACTGGAAGGATCATGCCGCGCTCTATGACTGGGCGTTTGAGACTTACGCGGAATTTTCACTCCCGGAAGGGAAAAGCGTGCAGGATGTGCCGGTCATCGGCGGCAAAGAGTCGGAAAGCACCGCTGTGCTGAGCCGTGACGTTTGCCTCTGTCTCCCGAAGAGCGCAAAAGTCGAGCTGGGCGTTCAGCTGCCCCGGTTCGTGTTCGCGCCGGTTCCGGCGGGAGCGGCTGCGGGAGAACTGCTTATTTCGGCGGATGGCGCGCTTGTTTATACGGCGAAGCTTCGCTGGGACGGGGATAACCCGGCAGCACAGCGTTTATTTCCCGGTATATATCCGGCATAGGCTTATGATCAGCAAAGGAAGAAAGAATATGAGACTTCAAAAATACATCGCCGCGGCGGGTGTCTGCTCCCGCCGCGAGGCGGAGGAATATATCCGGCAGGGAAGGGTCACGGTCAACGGTGTGACGGCGTCTCTCGGATCGGGCGCGGAGGAAGGCGACATCGTCTGCCTGAACGGCAAGCGCCTTTCGCTGCCGGAGGAGCATACATACGTCCTTCTCCACAAGCCCCGCGGGTACGTAACGACGCTTCGCGACACGCATGGCCGTCCGACGGTTGCTGAGCTTGTGCAGGACGCCGGTGTGCGCCTTTTTCCGGTAGGGCGGCTCGACTGCATGTCGGAGGGGCTGCTGCTTTTCACGGACGACGGTGAGATCGCAAACCGGCTTGCCCACCCGTCGCACGGCGTGAGTAAGACGTACCGCGTCTGGGTGAGTGGTGCGGACGCGGCGGAAGCCGCCGGCGCGCTGCGCCGTCCGATTGTCTATGAGGGCGTGCGGTATCGCGCCGCGGAGGTGCGCATTCTCCGTTCTACCGAGGACAGAGCGCTCATCGATGTCACTATCCGTGAAGGGAAAAACCGTGAGGTGCGCAACATGTGTGCCGCTGCCGGACTGAAGGTGCAGCGCCTGCTCCGCATCCGGCAGGGGGAGATCGCGCTGGGCGATCTTCCCGCCGGTCAATGGCGGTATTTGACGGCTAAAGAGCTGGAATACTTGCAAAGTCTGGAGTGAAATCTCCATTTTGCAGGATTTAACGGCCGAAATTGCAAATTAAGCTTGCATTTGCAGGAAAATAGGTCTAAAATGAATCTCCCGGATGATATCCGGGAGATTTTTTGTAATGCATCAATGAGGTATCTGCCATGGAACGCGATATTCTGGCGCTTATCAATAAAGAGAATCATAAGTTTTCCAAGGGGCAGCGGATGATCTGCCGGTACATTTCGGAAAACTACGACAAAGCCGCATTTATGACGGCAGGGAAGCTGGGGCAGACGGTTGGCGTGTCGGAATCGACGGTCGTTCGCTTTGCCACGGAGCTCGGGTACGATGGCTATCCCGGTATGCGGCGTGCCATGCAGGAGATGATCCGGAACCGTCTCACGGCAGTGCAGCGCATTGAAGTTGCCAAGGAACAGATCGACCGCGGCAACATTCTCGATGCCGTGCTTTCCGCCGATATGGACAAGCTGCGCAGCACCATCGACGAGGTGAGCAAGGAAGATTTCAACCGCGCCGTTGACGAGATATTGAAAGCCAAAACGATCTATATCGTCGGCATGCGTTCCTCCACGTCGCTCGCAAGCTTTCTCGGTTTTTATCTCAATCTGCTGCTCGACAATGTCCGATTGATCCACGATACATCGGTGAGCGAGGTTTATGAGCAGGTGTTCCGCATCCACGAGGGCGACGTGTTCATCGGCATCAGCTATCCGCGCTATTCCTCGCGCACGATCAAGGCGATGCAGTTTGCCAAATCCACCGGCGCAACGGCGATCGGCATTACCGACGGGCAGTCCTCGCCGTTTGTCGGCGTGGCAGATATTAACCTATTTGCCAAGAGCGATATGGTCTCGTTCCTTGACTCCCTCGTCGCGCCGATGAGCCTTATCAATGCGCTCATCGTTGCCATCGGCTACCAGCGCCCTGAAAACCTTTCCGACACGTTCCGGCGGCTGGAAGGCATCTGGAGCGAATATGAGGTGTACGAAAATCTCAATGATTGATGTGATAATTGCCGGCGGCGGAGCTGCCGGACTGATGACGGCGATCACGGCGGCGCAGCGCGGGCTTTCGGTAACGGTGCTCGAACCGAACGGAAAAACGGGGAAGAAGCTCCGTATTACCGGAAAGGGGCGCTGCAACGTCACAAACGACAGCGCACCGCAGGAATTCCTGCAAAAGGTGTGTACCAATGCACGGTTTCTCAAAAGCTCGCTCTATACCTTCCCGCCGGAAGCCGTGAAGAGTTTTTTTGAGGAAGCAGGCGTGCCGATCAAAACCGAGCGCGGCGAGCGCGTGTTCCCCGTTTCCGATAATGCCAACGACATTGCCGACACGCTGGAACGCCTGGCGAAAAGCGCGGGTGTGCGATTCGTACGGGAGCGGCTTGTAGAAGTCCGCACGTCGGACGGATGCATTGCCGCAGCGATAACGGACCGAAGCGAATACCCCTGCCGTGCCGTCGTTTTGTGTACCGGCGGCTTATCGTACCCGGCGACCGGCTCCACCGGCGACGGCTACCGCATTGCCGCGAAGCTTGGGCATACAATCGTTCCGACGCGTGCGTCGCTCGTGCCGCTGGAAGCGGAGGCGGACTGTGCACGGATGCAGGGGCTTTCGCTGCGCAATGTCGGCCTGACGCTTTATAGCGGCGATAAGGTATTGTACCGGGAACAGGGTGAAATGCTCTTCACGCACTTCGGTGTATCGGGGCCGCTGGTCCTTTCGGCGAGTGCTCATCTGCCAAAGGACGTTTCCTCCTGCCGGCTGGAGATCGACCTCAAGCCGGGACTTACGCCGGAAAAGCTGGATGAGCGGCTGCTTCGCGATTTTTCGGAGAACATCAACCGCGATTTTACCAATGCCCTGGATGCGCTGCTGCCGCAGAAGCTTATCCCGGTCGTGATCGAGCGCTCCGGCATTCCGGCGCGCCTTAAAGTGAACAGTATCCGCCGCGAGCAGCGGCTCGCACTGCGCGACACGATCAAGAGCTTCACGATCCGGCTGACCGCCCGCCGCCCGGTGGCGGAAGCCATCGTGACCGCCGGAGGCATAGATGTGCGGGAGGTCAATCCCCGCACCATGGAATCGAAGATCGTCCCCGGACTGTATTTTGCCGGAGAGATCCTCGATTTGGACGCCTGCACCGGCGGGTATAATCTGCAGATCGCCTGGAGCACCGCCTATGCGGCGGGACGGGCGATCCCGGAAAAGGAGTTTACGGAATGAAACCCATATCCATTGCTATCGACGGCCCCTCCGGCGCGGGAAAGAGCACGATTGCCCGCAGAACGGCGGAGAAATTCGGCTTTATCTATGTAGATACCGGCGCGATCTATCGCACGGTAGGCCTTGCGGCCTTCCGGCGCGGCATCGCGTCCAAGGACAGCGCCGCGGTCATTGCCATGCTGCCTGAACTGCACATTGAACTGCGCCACGGCGATGACGGCCTTCAGCGCATGTTCCTCGACGGCGAGGATGTTTCGGACGCGATCCGCCTGCCGGAAATATCCATTTATGCTTCGGACGTATCCGCCATCCCGGAGGTGCGTGCTTATCTCATGGAGATGCAGCGCTCGTTTGCCCGCACGCAGAACGTCATCATGGACGGGCGAGATATCGGTACCGTTGTACTGCCGGACGCAGGATTGAAGATTTTCCTTACGGCGTCCGTAGAAGCGCGCGCCAAGCGCCGCCAACTGGAACTGGAGAAAAAAGGCAAGAATCTCCCGTTTGAGGAGGTTCTGCACGATATGGAATACCGCGATAAAAACGATTCCTCCCGTGCGGCAGCACCTCTCCGCCCGGCGGAGGATGCGGTGCATCTGGATACGACGGAGCTGGACTTCGCCGGAAGCTGTGCGGCGGTGGAATCCTTGATTCGGGAGCGTTTTGGACTATGACAAAAGAAAAATGGTATCGTCTGGTTTATGGTGTTCTCCGTCCCATCGGGGCGCTGCTGTATCCGCAGAAGTTCTCCGGTCTGGAAAACATTCCGGAGGGAGCTGCGATCCTCTGCGCGCCGCATTCCAACATTGCCGACCCGATCCTCATTTCCTTCGCACTGGGACGCAAGACCTATGTGCACCACCTCGCCAAGGCCGAATCGAAAACGACATTCATTTTCGGCTGGCTTATGAAAAAAGCCGGATCGATCTTTGTGAAGCGCGGCGAGCGCGATATCGATTCCTTCAAGCAATGCATGCGCGTGCTCAAAGCGGGGGAGAAGCTCATTGTGTTCCCGGAGGGGACGCGTGTGCACGGCGACGCTGTTGTGGAGCCGAAATCCGGTGTGATCCATATGGCGGTACGGCTGCATGTGCCGATCGTGCCGGTGTACATCCCGCGCGATAAGAAGCTCTTTCACAAAGTCCCCACGGTGGTCGGAAAGCCCTACTACCCGGAGATGGGCGACCACCGCGATTATGACCGGCTGGCGAGAGAGCTGATGGAGCGCATTTGGGCACTTAAGCCGGAGGGATAAGCGCGTGGCGGCTAAGTACATTCTTGCCCGCAGCGCCGGGTTCTGCTTTGGCGTAGAGCGGTCGATTCATATGGCGGAGGAAGCGCTGAAAAGCGGCGCGTGCCGCTGTCTCGGCGAACTGATCCATAACCGTGACGCCGTTGCCGCGCTGGAAAAGCAGGGGCTTTCCGTTATTGAGAACCCTTCCGAGCTGCCGGAGAGGGAACGGGTGATCATTCGCGCGCATGGCGTGTCCCGTGCGGTGTATGATGAGCTGAAAACCCGCCGCGCCGAGGTTATCGACGCGACATGCCCTCTGGTCGAGCGTATCCATAAAATCGTGCGCGAGGAGTCTGACGCCGGGCGGCAGATCGTCGTAATCGGCGACGCCGACCACCCCGAGATCCGCGGAATTTGCGGCTGGTGTACCGGTGCGGTCGTGCTGCCGGATGCCGCTGCACTGGACGAGTGGCTCTCCTCGTCCGTGGAAATGCCCGAAAAACCCCTCTCTGTTGTATTTCAGACTACACAAATTCAAGAAAATCACATTTTGGCAGAAAAAATATTAAAAAAAAGATGTACAAATTTCAAAATATTTGATACTATATGCGGAGCAACGTCCAAGAGGCAGAGAGAAGCAACCTCGCTTGCCGGGATATGCGATGCGATGATCGTCATCGGCGGTGCGCACAGCGCGAACAGCCTGCATCTGGCAGAGCTTTGCCGCGAAAAATGCGCGAACGTATTCTTTGTCGCCGGTGCGTCAGAGCTGGACACATCCCGGTTGCTGGGGGAGGGCCGTATCGGAATTACGGCGGGGGCCTCGGTGCCATCCTGGATCATTAAGGAGGTAGTAAAAAAAATGAGCGACGAGATCAAGGTAGAACAGACCACGGCAGAGGAAGTCGCTGCGACCGCGGCCGAAGAGACCGCACACGTTGAAGCCGAGCCCGCTGCGGAGAATGCCGCCGGGAAGCCCGACTCCGAAAAGACGTTTGATGAGCTGCTGGAAGATTCCATCAGAACGATATATAACGGGGACACCGTCTCCGGTTATGTTGTCAGCATCACGCCCACGGAAGTCACCGTCGACCTGGGCACCAAGCATTCCGGCTACATCCCCGTGACCGAGTTCACCGAGGATGGCGCCGCCAAGGTGGAAGACGTTATCCACGTTGGTGACAAGATCGAAGCCTGCGTTGTGCGCGTGAACGATGTGGAAGGCACCGTGATGCTCTCCAAGAAGCGCCTGGATACCATCAAGTCCTGGGCGGACATCGAGAACGCTGCTGCCGACGGCACGGTCGTCGAAGGCAAGGTCACCGAAGAGAACAAGGGCGGCGTTGTTGTCTCCGTGCACGGCGTGCGCGTGTTCGTCCCCGCTTCCCAGACCGGTCTGCCGCGCGAAGCCGCCATGTCCGAGCTGGTCGGTCAGACCGTCCGTCTGAAGATCACCGAGGTCAACCGCGGCCGCAAGCGTGTTGTCGGCTCCATCCGCGCCGTGGCCAACCGCGAGCGCAAGGAGCGTGCCGAGAAGATCTGGAATGAGATCGAGGTCGGCAAGCACTACGAGGGCGTGGTCAAGTCCATGACCTCTTACGGCGCATTTGTTGACATCGGCGGTATCGACGGCATGGTTCACGTGTCCGAGATCAGCTGGAACCGCATCAACAAGCCTGCGGACGTCCTGAACGTCGGCGACAAGATCGATGTTTACGTCATCAACTTCGATAAGGAGAACCACAAGATCTCCCTCGGCCATCGCGACCCGAACCTGAACCCCTGGAAGGTGTTCACGGAGACCTACTCCGTCGGCGATATCGCGAAGGTCAAGATCGTCAAGCTGATGCCCTTCGGCGCTTTCGCGGAAGTGCTGCCCGGCACCGACGGCCTGATCCACATCTCCCAGATTGCCAACCGCCGCATCGGCCAGCCCTCCGAGGTGCTGAGCGTAGGCGATGTGGTCGAAGCGAAGATCACCAACATCGACAACGAGAAGCAGAAGATCTCCCTGTCGATCCGCGCTCTCTCCGAGCCCGCTCCCGCCTCCTCCCGCGAGGAGAACGAGGACGAGCCCCGCGAGGACGCTCTGGTGTACTCCGTCTCTTCCGACGGCACCGCCTCCGGCGAGGCTCCCGAAGAGGAGTAATTCCGATTATAGAAAATCCCTCTGTCTCTTGAAGTGACCCCAAAAAATTAGACAAATAAATTAAGCGCAAATTGTTCAAGCGACCGAAAGGGCTTGTTGTCTGTGAATAGCAGGCGGCAAGCCCTTTAGCTTTGCCTTAATTCTGCGGTTGTTGTAGTAATCCAGATATTCCGTGAGTTCTTGCTTGAAGTGCTCCA
>CAVEQS010000033.1:0-30030 GCA_963618015.1 bacterium
CTCTATTCAGCCGGAGCCTGCAAATAAATTTGCGCATAAATCTTGACAGGACCCGGGCATGGCGGATAATGTGTTTTGCAAAGAGTAAGAGCAGTACCGGTCCTCGGTACTGCTTGGCCTTCCGGGGCGCTTTTCATACCGGCAAAAACTGGCGGTTGACGGAGGGGGCGCGGGATGGTAGGATACAGTTACAATTTGTAACTTTTAAGACTTCGCCGGAGAGGAGGGAATGACATGCCGAGAAAACGCCGCTTTTGCCGCAGTGCCGCGGCGCTTATTTTCGCTGTGCTGCTGCTTGCTGCGGCAATGCCGTCCGCGCTCGCCGCGGACACGAAAACCGGCACCGTGACCGCCCCGACGGGCATTCTCCTTCTTCTCACATCGCCCGGCGGCGAAGCCGCGGGCGAGATATTGGACGGCAGCGCCGTTACGATCCTCTCCGAGGAAACGGACGCGAACGGTACACTCTGGTACTACATACAAAAGCCCGGCGGCGAGACCGGCTACATCCCGGCGGAGAGCGTAACGCTCGCCGAACCGGCCCCGGAGGAAACCCCAACGCCGGCCGAGCCGTCCGCGGAGGAGACGCCGGTATCTGAACCGGAACCTGCTGCGGCGGACGATCGTGATGCCTATCTCGCGCAGCTTCGCGCGCTTGGCTTCCCGGAGAGCTATCTGGAGCCACTCTGGCAGCTCCACAGCCGGTATCCGGCGTGGGAGTTCCGGCCATTTTTCACAAACGTGGACTGGAACACTGCCGTGGACGAGGAGAACGTCCTCGGCAAGAGCCTCGTGTGGGGCAGCGCCCCGTCCTCGTGGAAATCCACGCAGGAGGGCGCGTTCAACTGGACGGACAACACGTGGGTCGAGCTTGACAGCGGCGGCTGGGTCGCCGCGTCGCGCGAGATCATCGCACACTACATGGATCCGCGCAATTTTCTTGACAGCAGCGCCGTGTTCCAGTTCCTCTATCAGGGGTACGAGGCGGCGACGCAGACGCGGGAGAGTCTCGGAGTGCTCGTATCCGGCACATTCCTCGCCGACACGACGTACGATACCGATCTGGATCCCTCGAACGGCGTGACGACTTACGCCGAAACGCTCTATACCGCCGGGGCGGATTACGGCGTCAGCCCGTACATCCTCGCGGCGATGATGATCCAGGAGATGGGCACGAACGGCGCGAGCGACAGCATCAGCGGCACAAACCGCCGTTTTCCGGGGTACTACAACGCCTTCAACATCGGTGCCTATAAGACGGCGGAATATTCCGCCGTGGAGCGCGGATTGTGGTACGCCAGCGGCGGCCAGAATGGCAGCGGCACCTCGTGGGGGCGGCCGTGGAACAGTATATACAAAGCCATCCGCGGCGGCGCGGCCTTTTATGCGGCAAACTATGTTGCCGCGGGGCAGAATACGCTCTATCTCAAGCGCTTCAACGTGCAGGGCGCGAACATGTACTGGAACCAGTACATGACGAACGTCGCGGGCGCGGCGAGCGAGGGGCGGCTGCTCTCCTATGCCTACAGCGAGGAGATGCGCGCCTCAAAGCTCACGTTCAACATCCCGGTATATCTCAACATGCCGGGCTCTGCCGTGCCCGCCCCGACGGGCGACGGCTCGCCGAACACAAAGCTTGCCTCGCTCACGGTAAGCGCGGGGACGCTCACGCCGGAGTTCCGGCGGGATGTCCGGGAATATACGGTCATCGTGCCGAACGAGACGGAGCGCATCACCGTGGCGGCCTCACCGCTCAACGCCGCGGCGAGCGTTTCCGGCGCGGGCGAATACGCGCTCAGCGTCGGCGGGAACACTGTCACGCTCACCGTGACGGCGGAGTCGGGCGCCTCGGAGACGTACACAATCTCGATCCACCGCCGCGCGCCGGACGCGCCGGTGACGATCACCGGCCCCTACGCTTTCAGCGCGGACGGGCGCGTTTCGGGCGTTGCACCCGGCACGACGTTTGCCTCCTTCGCCTCGACGCTCGGCGTGAGCGGGGGCACGCTCGCCGTGACGGACGCCTCGGGCGCTGCCAAGGCACAGGACGCGCCGATGTGTACCGGCGATTTTGTCAAGATCACGTATGAGCAAGATGGCGCGGAAGCAGTATTTGCCTCCGGGTATGTCGTCGTTGCGGGCGACATTAACGGAGACGGCGCCGTCACCATCAGCGATCTTATCAAGCTGCGCAACCACCTTCTCGGCACCGGCGAGCTGACCGGGCTGAGTCTGGCTGCGGCGGACGTGGACCGCAGCGGTACGGCGGCGATCAACGATCTCATCCGCATCCGAAACCATCTGCTCGGCACGGCGACGATCACGCCGTAAGGAGGGACAGCCGATGAAACAAAGAAAACCGATCCTCGCGGCGCTCTTTGCCGCGGCGCTGCTGCCGTGGCTCACGCTGAGCGCAAAGGCGGCGGATACGGACGTGATGTTCTCCGACCCCAGCGCTGTTGTGGGGAATACCGTCACGGTGAACGTGTATACGACCTCCGCCGTGGCGGGCATGGATCTGACGCTCGTGTACGATACGGACTATCTCGCCTATACCGGCGTGTCCGGGGGCCTTGGCAACGCGGCGGTGCAGGATAACGGCGGGAGTCTGCGCATCGTGGACTACAGCGGCAGCGGCGAGGGAAAGTTCTCCCTCCATCTGAGTTTCACCGCCCGCGCCGTCGGCACAACAGCGATTCGTCCGACGGCATGCAGCGCGAGTAATGCCGGGGGCGACGCGGTGAGCGTGGAGTATGCTTCCCACAGCGCGTCGGTGACGATCACCTCGGCTTCCTCCGACTGCACGCTCTCCGCACTCTACATCGACCCCGGCACGCTCTCTCCGGCCTTTTCCGCCAATGTGACGAACTATGCCGTGACGGTGCCGTACGAGACAACGTGGCTTGCCGTGAGCGCCGTGAAGAACGATGCCGCGGCGAGCACCGCTGTGAGCGGGAACGGCTCGCTCTCCGTCGGACTGAACTATGTGACCGTGACCGTCACCGCCGGAAACGGCGCGCAGAGAGTCTATACGCTCGCCGTCACGCGGCAGGGACAGAGCACCGCCGCGCAGCCCACGAGCGACAACCACGTCGATACGACCGAGCCGGAGATCCCGGCCGCAACGCCTGACGCCGGGCGGACGATCTTCACCGTGGAGGGGAAAACGTACACGATCCTCGATCCGGCGATCCTTTCGTCTCAGCCGCCGGAGGGCTGCGTTCTCGGCGATTATGCGCTGCTCGGCACCGTCTGCCGGGCGTATCTCCCGGAGGACGGGGGAGAGTACGTTGTGTTCTACGCGCGCCCCGAGGGCGGCGAGCCGGGGCTCTATGTTTACGACACGCGCGAGGAAACGCTCCAGCGCTACGGCCTTACCGCCGCGCCGGAGGTATCGCCGACGCCGGAACCTTCGCCCAGCGCGGAGCCGACGCCGTCGCCCGCGCCGGAAGCGGCGCCGGAGACGGCGGATACGTCCGATACGGAGATCGAAAATCTCCGCTGGACGGTCACGGTGCTCGCCATCGCCGCCGGAGTGCTCTTCGTGGGTGCGGCGGTGCTCGGTACGCTCCTCATCCGCAGCATCACCCGCCCGGTGCGGAAAGTGAAAAAATAAACCCGATCCCACGCCGTATGCGCCAATGAAGCGCATACGGCCGGTTTCGCGTTGAAAGGGGAAAGAAAAATGACAGATAGAAATGAAGGCGTCCGCGTTGTGGACGCGGAAATTTCGCTCGTGCCGTATTACCCAAACGAGAAGACGGCGCTTCCCTGGTATCAGGATCTGGATGTGTGCCGCCAGGTGGACAACATCGACCATGTCTATTCGCGCGAGCGGCTCAACGCCATGTATACGTATCTGAGCACGCACGGGACATGCTATTATATATCGTACCGCGGCGTGCTCGTGGGCGACGTGTCGCTGCGCGATAGCGGCGAGCTCGCCATCGTGATCTGCAAGGAGTACCAGAACCGGCACATCGGCCGCCGGTGCATCCGGGAAATGCTCGCGCTTGCCCGCGAAAAGGGCATGGAGCGCGTGACGGCGAACATCTATTCCTTCAATGCGCAGAGCCGGAACATGTTCCTCTCGCTCGGCTTCCGGGAGACCGGCGAGGAGTGGTTTGCGCTCGATCTCAGAGAAAAATAAAAATTGTATGCGAAAAAGCCCGCCGCAGACAGAAAAGTCTGCGGCGGGATACTTTATGCAGGAGTGCCGTGAAAACGGACGCGGTATAGGATCAGGCAGAGCAAAAGCGCTGCGGCGCTGCCGACATTTGTGGCCCACGCGAGCACCGTGATACCGTAGAAAGGGGCGAGCGCATACCCGAGCGCCACGCGCACCGCGAGCGAGAGCATGGCAGAAACGGTCACGAGCGAAATTTTCAAATGCGCCTTGAATACAGCTTCGAGGCTGGATTTTCCGAATTGCAGGAAATAATTCGGGATGAGAAGCAAAAGATACGAGCGGGCAAGCGCGAAGGCGGCGCTGTCCCGGTCGGGAAGATAAAGCCTTGTGAGCGCCCCCGCGCCGAGTGCCGTTGCCGCGGTGAGCGCAGGATTGAGTGCCAGTCCGCTGAGCAGCAGCATCCGCCAGCCGCTTCGCACGCGCTCCGCTTTTCCCGCGCCGAGATTTTGTGCGGCGATCGTTCCATAGATCATCGGCACCTTGGAGTTGCCGCTGCCGTTCATGATCGCGCCGGAAACGCTGTTCACACCGATCGGCGGCAGATTGAGCGCATAGATCCACAGCACGGCGCGGCTTTCGTCAAAAATCTCCGCGGGAATGTGCATCATGCGGAGCAGCGTACCGGAGAGGAGAATGTATGCCGCTGCAATGAGCGAGGAGAAAATGGCCATAACCAGGCGCATGGTGTGCGCGGCGTCGCGAAATTCGTCAAACCGCCGCGCGCCGTAATGGTTTGCGAGTACGATGTGGCAAGCACCGGCCGCGCCCTGCACAAGACAGTAGCCGATCGCCATGCAGCTGTTGACCGCCGCGAGCACCGAGAGAGAACGGTCTCCGGCAAACTGCGCCACGATCACGGAGTCTACCAGACTGTAGAGCTGGCCGAAAATATTCATTACGACGATGGGGAGCGTAAAACGGACAAGCCGCTGCGCCGCGCCCGGCTTGGATCGCGAGGCGCTGGAGAAGCTGCGCGCGGAGGCATACCGCCGCGGCATCGGCAGAGCGGAGATATTCTGCGAAGAGGCACTGGAAAGCCCGGAGCCGGAAAACTGCCTGTTCCGTTACTTTTTCCTCTGTCCGCCCTGAAGAGCTTTTCTGGACAAACGGTGCACGCTGTGCTATGCTGTTATATGGCGAAATAGCATTCGCCGTACAAAGAAAGGAGAATCCCATGAGCTTTATCACACTCATCCTCGTCCTTGCGGCGGTGGCGGCGCTCATTGCAGTCGGCACGCGCAAAAAGGACGGTGACGGGAAAAAGGGACTGCCGCGTACGATCGTGACAGTTGCGGCGGTGCTCGTGCTCGTCGGCGCGCTGGGCTTCGGCTCGGTGTACCAGTTGCAGGAGGACGAATACGCCGTTATCACGACGTTCGGCAAGCCGTCCGTCGTGAGCACGTCCGGCCTAAAGTTCAAGATCCCCATCATCCAGCAGAAAACCATCGTCAGCAAGGCGACGCAGGGCTTTGCGCTTGGCTATGACCTGCGCACGAACGTCAATAACGAGGACGAATCGCTCATGATCAGCGTGGACTTCAACTTCGTCAACGTGGATTTCTATGTGGAATACCGCGTGGACGATCCGGTGAAGTACCTCTATAACAGCGCGGAGCCGGAGGCCATTTTGAAAATGCTCTGCCAGAGCTACATCCGCGATACGATCGGCCTTTATGGCGTGGACGATATCATCACGACCGGTAAGGCGGAAATTCAGGGTGTCATCCGCGACAAGATCAGCACCCGCCTCGAGCAGGAGGATCTCGGCATCGTTCTCGTGAACATCGCTTTGCAGGACGCGGAGCCTCCCACGCTCGAAGTACAGCAGGCCTTCAAGGCCGTGGAAACCTCCAAGCAGGAGGCGGAGACCGCCATCAACAACGCGAACAAGTACGCCAATGAGCAGCTGCCCGCCGCCAAGGCGAACGCGGACGAAATTTTGCAGCAGGCCGAAGCTTACAAGGCCTCCCGCATCGCCGAGGCCGAGGGACAGGCCTCGCGCTTCACGGAGCTGTACGCCGAATACTCCAAGTACCCGGAGATCACGCGCCAGCGCCTGTTTTATGAAATGATCACCAAGGTGTTCCCGGATATGAAGATCGTCATCACCGGCAAGGACAGCAGCACCCTGCAAACCGTTCTCCCGCTTGAGAGCTTCACCGGCGCGAACACAACGACCACGACAGGGGAGGAGCCGTAACGATGGAAGAATATACGAACAAGCGCCCCGCCCACATCGGCCGGACGATCCTCATCGCGGTGCTCGCCGTTGTGATCCTTGTGCTGCTTCTGAGCAGTTTGTACGTTGTGCAGCCGAACGAGTACGGCGTCGTGCGCCAGTTCGGCGCGGTCGTCGATGTGAAGAGCGAACCGGGACTCTATTTTAAGATCCCCTTTGTGCAGGAGATGAGCACGCTCCCCAATACGGTGCTGCTTTACGACCTGCCCGTGAGCGATATGATTTCCGCAGACAAAACGACCCTCATCGCCGACTGCTTCGCCGTCTGGCGCATTGAGGATCCGCGTCTCTTTATCGAAACGCTCTCCGGCAGCGTGTCGAACGCCGAGGGGCGCATCAACGCGAATGTCTACAATGCGCTCAAAACCGTCCTCTCCTCCATGACGCAGGCGGAGATCATCTCCGGGCGCGACGGCACGCTCGTGCGCACCGTCATGGCGACGATCGGCGACTCGTTTGACCGCTACGGCATTGAGCTTATCGCCGTGGAGACGAAGAAGATCGACCTCCCGGACGACAACAAATCCGCCGTGTTCAGCCGCATGATCTCCGAGCGCAACAACATCGCCGCCGGCTATCTTGCCGAGGGCGAGAGCCGCGCCAAGGAGATCCGCAACGAGGCCGACAAGCAGGTGCAGATCCTTCTCGCCAACGCCGACGCGACCGCCGCCACGGTGCGCGCCGAGGGCGACGCGGAGTATATGCGCATCCTCTCCGAGGTGTACGACTCGCCGGAGGAGGCCGAGTTTTATACGTTCATGATCGCGCTCGACGCGCTGCAGGAGTCGATGACCGGCGCGGAAAAGACGCTGATCCTCGACGCCGACAGCCCGATCGCGAAGCTCTTCTATTAAAGCTTTGAACATTCTCTATCTTATCAGCTACGCCGGAAAGGCCGGTACGGAAAGGTACGTGGAAAACCTGATGCGGACGTATTCCGCGCAGGGACACCGATGCTTTCTGGCCTACATGGACGGCGGGGAGCTGGCCGAAAAGGCAAAGGAGCTCGGCTGCGGCGTTTTCCGGCTCGACCTTCGCGCCTCGCACACGCTCACGGCGGCCGGAAAGCTTGCCCGGCTGTGCGCGGAAAACGATATCGACGTTATCCACGCGCAGTATCCGCGCGAAAACGCGATCGCCGTGCTCTCGCGCCTCTGGCGCAGTAAGACGCGCGTTGTGTTCACGAGCCATCTCACGGTGCGCCAGGGCTTCCTCTGGCGCGTGCTCAACCGTCTTTTTACGCCGCACGAGACCGCGTGTGTTGCCGTGTGCACGCAGGGGGCGAACCTTCTGCGCCAAAACGGCGTCAAAAAAGAGAAGATCCGCGTCATCTTTAACGGCGTTGCGCCAAAGCCGCTCCCGCCGCGGCAGGATGTGATCCACAGGGAGTTTTCCCTGCCGGAGGAGTGCTTTGTTTTTCTCACCATGGCGCGCTATGCGCCGGAGAAGGGGCTCTTCTTCCTGCTGGACGCGCTCGCGCAGCTCAAGGAGCGCACAAAAAAGCCGTTTGTCTGCCTCATCGCGGGCGACGGCGAGCTCTTCGACGCCGTGGGCGAGGGCATCCGTGAGCGGGGGCTTTGCGAAAACGTCATCCGCGCGGGCTACCGCACGGACGCCGAAGCGCTGCTGTGCTCCGCGGACGCTTACGTGAGCAGCGCGCTTTATAACGAGGCCATGAGCTTCGCTGCGCTCGAGGCGATGGAATGCGGCCTGCCGCTCGTCATGACGGACGTTGGCGCGGGCGCGGATCTTGCCTCCGGCTGCGGAGCGTGCGTGACGCCCGGGGACGTGAACGCCCTCGGCGAAGCGTTGTACCGGCTCATGACGGACGATGCGTACCGCCGCGCGTGCGGCGAAAATGCCCGCCGCCGTGCCGTGACGGAGTTTGATCTCACGCGCCAGACACAGGAGCTGTTCGCGCTCTACGAAAAGGGAAAACCGGCCGCACCGCGGCCGAAAAAGGTATAGAAAAGAGTGATCACAAAACAATGAAACGCACTGTAATGACCGTGCTGCTGTCGGTGATTTTGATCATCGGCGTCGTGTGCGGCGTCTACTTCCTGCGTCAGGCCGCGGCCCTTCGTGCCGACGGCGAGAGCGCCGTGGCTGCGGCGGAGGGAGAGCTGTCCGCCGCGCAGACGCGGTATGATGCGCTGAACCCCGAGACCGAGGCCGGTGCTGCCGCATGGGCGGCGGCGGAGCAGGAGGTCCTGGCCGAAACGCAGGAGAAGATCGATTCTCTCAAGGCCGACAACGCCGCGCTCGACGAGTCGATCTCGGCGATGGAAAAGGAAGTGGAAGGAAAGCTCGCGGACGAGGATACGGCGTACTACAATTCCGTCTACGAAGAGATGCAGAAGGGAGTGGATCAGGTTGAAGAATACCTTAAAGGTAATTAACTTTGTTCTGCTTGCGCTCGCGCTCGTCGCGGTAGGCTTCGGCGTGTTTGCCTTTTTGCAGTACCGCGCCGTGCCGACGGCGGAATACGAAGCAAAAGCCGCCGATCTCCGCGCGCAGGCGCAGCTCGTCGACGAGGACGCCGGCAAGCTCAGCGAGGATATGAAGGCGCGGCAGGACGCGCTGCGCGAGGACATTTCACAGGGCGGCGACGAGGGAAAAGCACTTGCCGACGAGCTCTCCGGCGCACTCTCCGATAACGAGGACAAGACCGCCCGGCTCGAAGAGCTCCGCGCCGAGAGCGCGCGGCTCGACAACATCGTGGAAGAAACGCTCACCAAGCGGCGCGAATACGCGGGCAAGATCCGCGAGCTGGAGGAAAAGGTCCAGGCGGGCGAAACGGACATCAAGATCTGCTACTGGACGTTTGACGACGGCCCCACGCGCTTCACCTCGCAGGTCCTCGACACGGCGAAGGAATATGGCGCCCATGTGACGTTCTTCACCTCCCACGAGGCGAACGAATCCGAGGACGAGGCCGAAATGCTCCGCCGCGAGTTTGCCGAAGGCCACGCGGTCGCCAACCATACATACTCTCACCAGTTCGCCAAGTACGGCAATCTGTACCAGAATACGGAAGGCCTGATCGAAATGATCGATAAGCAGGATGAGTGGGTGTACGAATGCACCGGCTTCCATACGGAGCTGTTCCGCTTCCCCGGCGGCTCGGCACACGCCAAAATGCTGCTCGGCACCGACCCGGTCGAGGCCATCCGCGACGCGGGGTATGAGTGGATCGAGTGGTCGTGCGACGTATTCGATAACGCCGCTGCTGGAAAGAGCGCCGAGGAGATCCTGGGCACGGGTGTCTGGGAGGTCGAGCAGCTCGACATTGCGGTCGTGCTCAGCCACGACTGGAACTACAACACGGTCAGCTCCTTCCCCAGCATCGTCAAGCAGCTGCAGGAGGCCGGTTACGTGTTCCTGCCGCTCTATCCCGAATCGGTCACCATGGGCGAGAACACCAAGATCCTGTTCAGCTGATGCGGCCCAAAGAAAAAACCTTTCCCGATCCGATCGGGAAAGGTTTTTTTATGCCCATTTTGCAGGAAAGACACGCAGACAGGAGAAAGAATGGCAGGGGCCAGCAATTATTTTGCTATCCTATTTGCACAATAAACGATTGGACACACGGCAGTACGCTGTGTATTTTAAATACAGAGCCTGCCCGGGCAAGCGGTTTAAAAAACTGAAAGGGGCTGAAATTTGTGCCAAAGAAACTGCAGCGCACAGATCCGAAGTACTGGATATTCTCCGCCATAGGAATTTTCTTCATTTTTGGTTTTCGTTTTCTCCCGCCTATTACTCCCATAACTCCGATGGGAATGCAGATCCTGGGTATTTTTATTGGCATTCTGTTTCTGTGGACGGTCGTTGATCTCGTCTGGCCCAGCCTGCTGGCTATCGTTGCCTTTGGACTGAGCGATTACTGCACCATGAGTCAGGCGGTAAACGCCTGTTTGGGTTCCACAACGGTTTGGATGCAGATGATGCTGATGCTGCTATCCGATGCGATCAACCGCAGCGGCATGGGCGAGATCATCGCCCGCTGGATCATCACCCGCAAATTCCTGAACGGCAAGCCGTATCTGTTCACGTTTGTCTATCTTTTCGGCTTTTTTGTGGTGTCTACGCTGGTTGGATGTTTTGCCGCTGTGCTGCTGTCCTGGGCGATCTTTTACAACATCTGCGATATTGTCGGCATGGACAAACGCAGCAAGTATTCCAAGATCATGCTCAACGCCTGCATGTACGTTTCTACAGCCGGCCTTTCTCTGACTCCGTTCCAGAGCTATGTTCTGGCACTGTGCAACGCATTCAACGCATCGACCGGCGCGACCATAAACTATGCTCTCTTTATGCTGATGGCGTTCGTGGCCAATACGCTGCTTTTGCTTCTGCTGATCGTTGTGCTGCGCTATGCGGTGAAATGCGATCTCAGCGCGCTCGTTGCCTTTGATGTGAACGCTCTGAGCAAGGATGATATGAAAAAGCCCAACTACAAGCAGTTTTCGTATCTGGGCGGCTTTGTTCTGATCATCGTGTACGTGTTCACCAAGATGCTTGTTCCGGCCGACACGGCTTTCGGCATCTTCCTTGCGCGCATCGGCAACGAGGGTGTTTTCGGTGTCATCATTGCGATCCTCTGCCTGATCCGCGTGAAGAACGAGCCCCTGATGAACTTTGCGGAAAACTCCAAAACTGGCCTGAACTGGTATTGCCTGCTGATGTGTGCGGCTGTCGTACCCATCGCCGGTGCGCTGACTTCCGAGGGGACCGGCGTTACGCAGTTCCTGGCGCCGGTGTTCACGCCGATCTTCGGCGACATGAACGGGAACCTGTTCCTCATTCTCACCATGCTGATCATTCTTGTTCTGACGAACATCATGAGCAACATCGGCGTGGTCATGCTCCTTATCCCGATCGTTACCCCGTTCATCGCATCCACGGGCGTTTCTGCGCAGCTTCTGGCGTTTTCTCTTATCGCAACGACCAACATGGGCATCATTCTTCCCGGCGCTTCGGGTCTGTCTCCGTATCTGTATTCCAACGAGTATCTGGAAAAGAAGGACATTTACAAATACTCCGGCGGTCTGACGCTGCTCTATGCCGCTGCGAGCGCGGCAACGCTGGTTGTGTTCAATATGTTTGTCCGCTGATCTCCGGCGCGGAGAAAAATTCCCGGATGCTGTCCAGCAGCTCCAGCTCCGCCCGGCTCATCTGCGCCGTCGGATCCCACACGAGAAAGTTAACGATCTCCGTGTCCAGATCGAGAATGGGAATTTTTTTGAGAAGTCCCTTTTCAAAGAGAATGTCCTCATACAGAGAAAGACCAAGCATGATGGCGATGATACCGTTCTTGTATACGGCCTTCTTGATGATTTCGTTGCTGGGAAAAACGGTGAAGTTATTAAAACTGCGCAGGACCTGATTGTATGGCGCGTTGAAATATACGGGGTAGGAGTGCGCGGTAGCCAGGTGTTCATGGAGCAGATCGGCGATATTCACCGATTCCCGCTGGGCATAGGGGGAATCCGAACGAACGACCAGATAATACCGGTCAGAGCTCAGCGTTTCCGTCATATACCCGTAACGCGCCGCTTCCGCGGTACCGACGGGTGTGTCCCGCAGATCCGCGCCGATCCCGATCTTGGCATTTCCTTCCACGAGCTGCTTTACCACATTGAGATAGTCCACTTCGTCGATAAAAAGTCTGGTCTTCCGGTTTTGGAAACGCTCGCTGAGAAACGTGCTGATGGCGACATTGACACTGCCGTAGGATACGAGATGGATCGTTTTTCTCTCCGAAGGAACTTCTCCGGCCTGAATTTTGCGAAACTGGGAGAGAGTTTCATCCATAATGGAGAGAACGCGCTCTGCATCGGGCGTCTGACGGATGCCGTTATACGATCTCTCAAAAAGCGGGAAGCCAAGTTCCAGCTCCACGCCCCGGACGATAGCGGACAGCGTGGTCTGGTTGATGAAGAGATTCTTTGCCGCCGTGGAGATGGAACCGCACCGGGCAATCTCCAGCATATATTCCATGTGTTCCGTTTTCATAACTGCCCTCCGTGTTTTTGAGAATTATACACATCCGGGGGCAGAAATTCAAGAATAAGAAAAGGAAGGTTCATTTTATGAAAGCATATACCCGCATTCTGTCCGATTATCTGGCGGAATTGAAGTATGAAGACCTGCCGGCCGATGTTGTCGAGCGGGCAAAGTATATGGTCCTCCACACCGTCGGCGCGTCTATCGCTGCGCATCCCGCCGAGGCGGCAAAACGGATCGTCGGCATTGCCAAAAATCTGGGTACCGGCGCCGTGAACGCCACCATCATCGGCGACGGCAGCAAGATCTCCATTGCCAACGCGCTGCTCGCAAACGGCACGCTGGCCGACCTTCTGGACTGGGAAGACTGCTCCTGGACGGGACATCCGTCCTCCGGCGCGGTACCGGCGGCGATTGCGGTGTCGGAAGCGTATCATAAGACCGGCAAGGAGTTTCTGACAGCTCTGGTGGGCGCCTATGAGGTATACCAGCGCATTGCCATGGCGCTCAACCCGACGGAGGCGCGCTTCAAAGCCGGCTGGGGCCTGCACTGCTGGCAGATATTTGCTCCGGCGGCAGCGATCGGCAAGCTCATGGGCTTTACGGGAGACACAATGTGCAAAATGCTGGGTACGGCCGGCTGCATGACGCCGGTTACGGCAGACCACCTGTTTACCAGTGATTTTTACCATACGATGTGGGGCATGGTGGACAAAAACGCCATGGAATGCGCGCTGATCACCGAGCAGGGCGTCTCTGAGCTCACACGCATCTTTGAGCATGACCGCCCCTATTGGCCGTATGTTACCGACCAGTGTGATTGGGACTGGTTTGATAAAGATCTCGGCAAGCGCTATCTTACCAAGGAGATCATGATCAAAAACTGGCCGGTAAACATGTGGATCGAATCCCCCATGGATATGATCGATTCGCTCTACCGGAAGCATGGCTTTGATCCCGACGAGATCGAGCGCATTGAGGTCGCGCCGTATATCCCGTTCCGCAGCGAGCCCTGCCCGGAGAACGGCTACGACTCTCTGCTCGTGGCGCAGTTCAGTATCCCGTTCTGTCTGGCGATGTATTTCCGCGGTCCAAAGCGCCCCTGCGATTGGCTCGACCCGAAGTATTTGAAGGACCCGGCCATTATCGATATGGCCAAGCGCGTTGTGGGCATTGGTGCGCCGGGCATTTCGCACTATAATCACTTTGTTTCCTATCAGCATGGCGGATACCTGACCTACGACATGAAGGTCGTAATGAAGGACGGCACCGAGTATGCGGAAACGCTCGAGTTTCCCAAGGGACATCCGCGTAACCCGTTTGACCGCGAGGGCATCATTGAAAACTTCCGTCTCCAGACCAACGAAATCCTTACGCCGGAGCGTCAGGACGCATTTGTTGATTTCGTATTCAACAAACTGGAAAACACGGATGACATGGCGGTCATTGCCGATTATCTGAAAGTGTAAGGGCATGGAACATAAGATAAAGATCGCTGTGTTTGGCGGCGGGAGCACCGGCCTGACTGCCGCGGGATATTTTGGCCGTCAGGGCTTTGAGATCGCGCTGTGCGACACGGAGGCATATGCTCCGGTCATGGACGCGGTGCGGGAAAAGGGCGGCGTTACCCTTACCGGAATGGAGACGGGCTTCGGTCCCGTGGCGACGGTGACGCATGATCCGGCAGAGGCGCTCAGCGGCGCATCGCTCATTTTCATCTGCGTAACGGCAAACCGCCATGAAGAGATTGCCCGGTGGATCGCGCCGTGGCTGGAGGACGACCAGCATATCCTCATCAGCCCGGGCAATCTCGGCTGCTTTTTGTTCGATCGCGTATTTCGCGAGATGGGCATCACGCGGGACGTGACGATTTCCGTTCTGGAAGGCAATCTGTTTCCCTGCCGCCTTCGGGAAAACGCCACGGTGCTGGTGGGGCTCCCGTTCGGGAAAAAACGGATCGCGGCCTATCCCTCCGCTGACACGGAGCGGGCGATCCAGGCATTCCGCCCGGCCGCGGAGTTTCTCCCCGCGCGAAACGCATTTGACTGTGCAGTGAATTTTACCAACTTTGTCGTGCACATCCCGTCTACGGTGCTGTCCGCAACAGCGGCGGAAAAGACCGGATACGGATTCAATATTTACGAATCCGGCATCACGGACGGCGTTTTGTCCTGCGCGGAGAAACTGGAGGAGGAGCGGGAAGCGCTGGCAAAGGCGATGGGGCTGGAAGCTATGCCGGGGCCGCTGAAGCTGATGCAGGATATTGCGGAGTATGAAAAGCATCCGTATCTGGAATGCTTCCATCAACTGGAAGGACCGGACGGCATCCATCATCGCTACTATACCGAGGATACGCTGTGCAACGGCGCGTTCCTTCTGTCCGTTGCCGACGCGCTCGGCGTGGACATGCCGCTCCTCCGCTCGTTCGTCACGGTTACGAGTGCCATGCTGCGCTTCGATTTCCGCTCTCATGGCCGCACGCTTGCCAACCTGGGCTTTGCGGATCAGACGTTTTCCGAGATCATGGAAAGAATCTGAAAAGCCGACCTCCCTTAACGGTATACTCATCTATAGCAAAACGTCCCGCCGGGTCTGCCCGACGGGACGTTTTTCGCCTGTCATCGATTGTTTTTCATCATCTGTTCCCTGTGATCCAATCGTCCAGGAACCGCATCTGCTCCGCTCTGTGGAACCAGTGCTCGCCGCCGGGCATAATGGTCAGTTTGGCGCCGTGCTGCGCCGCAAAGGCCGATATGGTCTCCGGGGAGGTCAGATTATCCCGCTCTCCGTACAGAATGCGGGTGGGGACGCGCCATGCGACCGGGTGCTCCCGCACATAGCAGAGATATCGCCACGAGAGCGTTTCGCCGAAATCCGTGGCGATCTCGCCGCGCTCCGCGAGCTGCGCTTCGGTCACGTTCGACCAGAGCATCATGCTGCCAATGAGCTTTTCCATGTCCACAACGGGGGAGATGAAGTACGCTCTGTCCACGAGCGTTTCATCGAGCGAATGGAGCGAAAGATACGCACCGATGCTGTTCGCAATCAGCGTGAGACGGCCGCAGCGTTTACGCTGCGCGGCAAAGAACGCCGAAAATTCGTCTTTCGCGTCCCACGGCGTCTGCGAATGATAATCAAAGCCGATGACTGCGCTGTTCGGAAAGAGCGCCTGATAATGTTTCGCTTCGCCGGCAGAGCCGCCTTTTCCGTGGACATATACTATAATTTCTTCCATAGCTTTTTCCTTTCTACAGAAACGACTGGATCGACACCGTCAGGTGTGCCGCACCGAAGATCACCATCAAAATCGCCGCCGGAACGTTGTGCAGCCAGACAGCGGCGCACAGATAGTACAAAACAGGGAATACCGCAAGCGGCATCGGAACAAAGAGAAAAGCGCGCCTGAGCAGCGCAACATCCCGTCCGAGTGCAAAATAGCGGATCCATGCGGCATAGTACAAAAGGAGGAAAACGGCGGCGAGGAAAAGCCAGACGCTCTGCCGGTTTACCGGCGTTCGGCTCACGAGAAGCGTCACCGCGAGCAGATAGGCGATGCGGCTGACCTGCTCGACGGTCTCCACCCAATGCGTGACCGGCGCGGGCGGCTCCGGCTCGCCCGCCGGGGGAAATACGGCGTAGGCGATGTTGATGAGCATGGGAAGCGCGAAAACCGTCAACCCCACCCAGGAGAAGGACACCTTCAGATTCATAAAACCACACCGGCTTTCACGGCAAATTCCGGCAGCTTCGGCGGCTTTCCATAAATGGCGATCAGTGCGCGAAACTCCCGGCGGAACGCCTCGCGAAGCTCCGTCTCCGTCAGCGGCAAATGCCCGGTGTTGGCAAGAATGGCCAGACCGTAGGTAAAATAGATCATATCCTGATGGAACCGGCGCGCAACGTCCTCACCATAGCCGAATTCTTCCATGATCACGCCGATGACCTCCGGCAGCAGTATGTCGTTCTGATACGGCCCGAGCTGTTCGCCCTCGAGATACAGCCAGCGGAAAAGCTGCTTTTCCTCCGCGGCGAACCGGACGAAGCCCGTACCGTAGCTGCTGTAGCGGCTGTCGCGCCCCTCATGGGCGTGCAGCGAGTCGCGCACGCGGCGCTCGTGCATTTGTATGGCGCGCTCGGTCAAAGCGGCTTTCAGCTCGTCCATGTTTTGAAACGAAAAGTAGATCGGCTGCGTGGAACAGCCGAGTTTCTTTGCAACGCTGCGGGCGTTGACGGCGGAAAAACCGCCGTCCCGCACTACCTCAAGAGCGGCTTCGACGATCTCCTCCCGGGAGACCTTTTTTACGGCAGGCATAAATATTACCTCGACAATAACAATGCGTTATATATAACGATATGTTATTATACGGCGCAGAAATCATCCTGTCAAGGGGAATATACAAAAACCCGGCGGAGCCCGTTTGCGAGGGATCCGCCGGGGGGGGCCTGTTCAGTTGTTGTCTGAAACGGCAAGCGCCATGCCGAAGAGTACGCACCAGAAAAAGAGAATGCGCGGATAAAACCAGATGTATTCCGGGATGCCGCCGAGCGCTGCTCCGGCGAGCGCGGTGATGAGCGCCTGCGCCGGCCAGCGGCCGCTCTTTTCGGGAATGGCGCGCACTGTGCGGTTGAGCCGGCCAAAAATTCCGAAGAAGAAACCACAGAATAGCAGCCCGCCGAGAATGCCTGTCGAAAGGAACATTTCGAGATACAGCATGTTCGAGTGCGGCGGCTGAAAGTCGAGAAGTCCGGTGGCATAGGGGGCATAGGCGGCGTAAAAATTCTCCGGCCCCAGGCCGATGCCGAGAAGCCATTTTTCCTTCCAGAGCGCAAAGCACTCGCCCCAGAGCACGAATCGCCCGGACGCCGAGGCGTTCGAGATGTCGAGCATCGAAAGAAATCGCGCCTGGATGCTCTCCGGCAGCAGGAAGAGCGCTCCGATGCCGAGCGCCGCCGCCGGGAGCAGCAGGATCTTCTTTTTATACCAGAGCAGCACTGCAAGCGCGAGAGCGAGCATGATCCACCCGGTGCGGGCGTACGTGAGCAGAATGGCCGCGCAGGGGAGAAGGAGCGGCACCGTGAGCGCGATGCGCCGTGCCCGCGTCCGGGCGGTGAGCGCCCAGACGAGCGCGATCGGCAGCGCCATGGCGAGAAACTCGCCGCAGTTGATGCCGTGCTCGAGCGTGGCGCCGAGCCGCCGGTACATCTCGCCGTCGATCGGCACATCCGAGGATTCCGTGCCGGTCAGGTAGTTTCGCAGTCCGTAGAGCGAAATGACGAGCAGCGTGATATACAAAATCGCCGCCGCGGTGCGCCGCTCGTCCCGGCTGCGGAACTGCGCCGCCGTGAGATATGCGAGCAGAAAGCCCGTCCAGAAAAAGAGCGCCACGCGAAGATTGCCCGCTTTGTTCCCCGCCCAGAGCGTGCAGAGCACGGTCATCAAAAGAAAGCCGAGCGCGGAAAAGCCGAGCTTTCCGGCGTTCCACGGCGTTTCCTGCCTCGCGGCGCAGCCGAACCAGTAGACGAGCAGCGCGGCGAGCGCGAAGAGCACACCGCAGAGATTGTTCCATGCGCCGTGCGGCACGCAGAGCATCGCCGCCGTGCCGAGCAGAAGGAACCATTGCGAGAAGGAAAGACCGCAGCGTTTTTTGCCCGCTTTGAGCGGCAGATGCGAGAGCGCCCGCACCGGCCACGCCGATAGCGTGCCGAGAGCGCGGTAAACCGATGTATTTTCCCAACGGGTCATGCAAAGACCTCCGATATCATAGTGTCCTTACAGAATAGCAGAGAGTGTCCGCCGCGTCAAATCCCGCTCTTGAAAAAAGTCTCCGTGTGCTTTATGATAAGGTATATTTTCTTAGAACGGAGAACGGTCTGTGAGTAAAAAATTCGTTGGATTCTGGAATGTATCGGTCATTCTGACATACATAGAGCTCTGCATTGCGGTGGGGAGCATCTGCGCTGCGGCGGACGGGAAGATCTGGCCGGCGGTGATCGGGCTTGCGCTTTGCGGTCTCTGCGACATGTTCGACGGCAAGATCGCCCGCGCCACGAAGCGCACGAAGGACGCCGAGGTGTTCGGCATCCAGATCGATTCGCTGTGCGATCTCGTGTCGTTCGGCGTGCTGCCGAGCGCCATCGGCCACGCCATGGGGATTACGGGCATTGCTATGGCCGTGCTGATGTTCTATACGCTCTGCGCCGTCATCCGGCTGGGGTATTTCAACGTCACCGAGCAGAAGCGCCAGGAGACCACAAGCGAAAACCGCACCTCTTTTGAGGGGCTGCCGGTCACGTGGTCGGCGGTCATCGTGCCGCTCGTATCGCTCGTCCGTCTCGCGAACGAGAGCATTATGCCGTGGGTGATGGGCGCTGTGATCTTTGTTATGGGCTTTTGCTTTATCGCGCGCATCCGCGTGAAAAAGCCGCAGATTTGATATGAAACGCAAACGTACTCTAACGATTTTGATCGTTCTCGCGCTCGTGTTCATCTGGGGCAACTCCCTTGTCTCCGGCGAGCTTTCCGGGAAGATCAGCGACGGCATCATGGCCGCCATGAACACCGCCGCGGAAAAGCTTGGTCTTGGGTCGGACTTCTTCACGTATATGTCCGACGAGGACGGCGACGGCGTCGCCGAGCAGCCGACGAGCCATATCATCCGCAAGGCGGCGCATGTGACCGAATACGCGGTGTTCACCGCGCTCGTGTTTCTCCGGCTGGAGAGCACGGGGAAAAAGCGCTTTTTCACCGCCTGGGGACTCGGCGCTCTGACCGGCGCGATCGACGAAACGCTCCAGATATTCTCCCACCGCGGCAGCCAGGTACGGGATGTCCTCATCGACAGCGCCGGTGCGCTGCTGGGGCTTGGCATCGTATCCCTGATCCTTTATTTCATAAGCAGAAAAGAGAAGTCAAACTGACTTCTCTTTTTTTATGCGCCGGTGCAGGTAGTCAAGTGCGTCGGAGAGCCCGCCGAGCTCGTCGATGAGCCCGCACGCGACGGCCTCCTCGCCGTCGAGCACGCTGCCGATGTCCTGCGTCAGCTCGCCGGTGCGCGTCATATACTCGGTGAATTTCTCCGGCGTGATGTGGGAATGGCCGGTGATGAACCGGACGATCCGGTCGCTGATGCGCGAAATATAATCATAGGTCTGCGGTACGCCGATTACGACGCCCGTGAGCCGTACCGGATGGATCGTCACGGCGGCGCTCGGTACAATGAACGACCGGTCGGCTGCCACCGCGAGCGGGACGCCGATGGAATGCCCGCCGCCGAGAACAACGCTCGCCGTCGGCTTGCTCATCCCGGCGATCATCTCGGCAAGGCCGAGCCCCGCTTCAATGTCTCCGCCGACAGTGTTGAGCAATATGAGCAGCGCGCGGATGTCCTCCGCTTCCTCCACCGCGGCGAGCAGCGGCATGATGTGCTCGTACTTCGTCGTTTTTGTATCCGGCGGCAGCATCACGTGGCCTTCGATCTGTCCGATGATCGTGATACAGTGTATCTCTCCGGCCCGCGCGCTGCCCAGCTCGCGCAGTGCTTCTTGCGCTCTCTCCTCCATGCGTTATCCCTCCCTGACGGACAGTATGCCGCGCGCCCTGCGCCTTTATGCGCCGTTCGACAGGAAAAAATTGACAAATATCAATTTTTTCCCTATAATAAACCAGTTTAATCTCCCAGAAAGGGGATTTTCCATGGTTTTTTCCAGCTTGATCTTTTTATATGCGTTTCTGCCGCTGAGTCTGGCGGTGTACGCGCTCTGCCGCAGTCTGCGCGCAAAGAACATCAGCCTGCTCGTCTTCTCGCTGATCTTTTATGCGTGGGGCGAGCCGGTGTATGTGCTGCTGCTCATGGCCATGGCGCTGTTTGACTGGTATTTTGCCCTGCGCGTGCAGCGGGCGCGAGGCGAAGAGAAAAGCGCCCGCGTATGGGTCGTGCTCGCATGCATCGTGAATCTCGGGCTGATCGGCTTTTTCAAGTATGCCGGCATGGTCTGCGCCGTTTTCGGAGAGGTACCGGCGTTTGTGCAGCGCATCGCGCTGCCGCTCGGCATTTCGTTTTACACGTTCCAGCTTTTGAGTTATGTGGTGGATGTTTACCGCGGCGACGCCGACGCGCAGGAAAAATACTGGCATGTGCTGCTTTATGCCGCGCTCTTCCACCAGTGCATCGCAGGCCCCATCGTCCGGTATAAAACGATCGCTGCCGAGCTCTTCGACGGGCGCGATGAGTTGGCCGACCGTTCGCGCGGCTGTACGCGCTTTGCCGTGGGACTCGCAAAGAAAACGGTGCTCGCGAACGCCTGCGGCGCACTCGCCGATTCGCTTCTGCTCACGGACACCGCCATCGGCACGGCTTCGCAGCTCGCGGACAATCTCGCCGCGCTCTCCAACACCCCGGCACTCGCGCTCTGGATCGGCATGATCGCCTATGCGTTCCAGATCTATTTTGATTTTTCCGCGTATTCCGATATGGCCATCGGCATGGGACAAATGATCGGGCTGCATTATCTGGAAAACTTCAACTATCCCTACATATCCCGCACGGCCACGGAGTTCTGGCGGCGGTGGCACATATCTCTCGGAACGTTTTTCCGCGACTATGTCTATATCCCGCTCGGCGGCAACCGCCGGGGGCGGGCACGCAATATCCTGAACCTTTTCGTCGTCTGGGCGCTGACCGGCCTCTGGCACGGAGCGAGCTGGAACTTTGTGCTGTGGGGGCTGTATTACTTTGTCCTTCTCATGATCGACCGGCTTTTCTGGCAGAAGCTGCTCAACGCGCTGCCGAAAGCGGTCTCGGCCATCCTTTCGCACATAACGCTGCCGCTCGCGGTGCTCTTCGGCTGGGTGCTCTTCAAGTTTACGGCGCTCCCGCTTGCCGCGGCGGTCGTGCGCGGCATGTTCTGCGCCAACGGCAACGCCTTTACGAGCTTCACCGTGACGGCCGCGGTAAGAAGCCACATGTATCTGCTTGCCTTCTGCGCGCTGGCTGCAACACCGGCGTTTTCGTATCTCGCGAAGCGCTGGGCAGACGCCGGGGAGAAGAACGCCCTTGCACGAACGATCTATACCGTCGCCGCAAAGGCCGCCGTGCCGGTGCTGCTGCTCCTTTTGAGCACCGCGTGCCTTGTCGGCAACAGCTTCAATCCGTTTTTGTACTTCCGCTTCTGAGAGGGATCCTATGCACGACGATAAACGATCTATAATCGAACAACCGGAGACTTCCGCTGCGGAGAAGCCGAACCGCCGTGCCCGGCGGCAGGGATGGCCGTTCTTCCTCGCGCTGGGGATCCTTACGGTCATTGCATGGCTGCTGCCGCTGCGCCCGACGGTGTCGGCAAAGGAAAAGCGCACGCTGGAGACCTTCCCGGCGTTTTCGCTCGCCGCCGTGGCGGACGGAAGCTATTTTTCCGATATCAGTCTCTGGTTTTCGGACACGTTCCCCGGGCGCGACAGCTGGATCCTGGCCGCGCAGCGGCTCGAAACGCTCTACGGGGACACCTCCATAACGGTGTACGGCAATGCCTCCGCCGGGGACAAGATCCCCGTGGCGGCGGAGAAAACGCCGGCGCCGGAGGCTCCGGCGGCGGAGGGCGATTCAACCAACACGCCGGAAGAGACGGCGGCTGCAGCCACGCCGGAGCCCACGAGCGAACCGGAGTGGGGCGGGGAGAACCCGGACGACGAGGATGTGGCGCTCGGCGCGGTCATCCAGATCGGCGACAGCGCCTACGACTACGCATACTTCAACCAGTATTATGCGGACGCCTATGCCGCCAATGTGACGCGCGCGGCGGAGCTTCTGGACGGGAAATGCCGCGTGTTCGATATCTTCCGCCTTCACGGAACATCGATCATGCTCCCGCGCGACTATCGCGAAATGATCGGCGTTGCCTGCGAGGAGGACGTCCTTGCCTATGTCTATTCCCAGATGGGCGAGAATGTATATTGTGTTGACACGTTCACGCCCCTCGTTGCGCACAACAGTGAGTATATCTATTTCCGTACCGACCACCACTGGACGGCGCTTGGCGCGTGGTATGCTTACGCGGAATGGGCGAAAACGGCGGGGTTTGAGCCGGTGACGCTCGACAAGTACGAGGAGATCATGCAGGAGCCGTTTTACGGCAGCCTTTATTATAAGGTGCACCAGAGCAGCGCGCTCACGCCCGATCAGGTCTATGCCTATGTTCCGCCCGGAGACGTGCATCTTTATATCCAGCAGGATCACAACGACTCGCTCACCAACCGCGGCTATGAGCAGACGCTCATCACCAGCATCCACGGCACGGACAAGTACATGTGCTTCCTCACGGGCGACTTTCCGCTGTGTACGTTCATCAATAACGACATTACCGACGGCAGCGCGTGCCTGCTCATCAAGGATTCCAACGGCAATCCCTTCGGGTATTATCTCACGCAGCATTACCGGTATGTTTACGTAATGGACTACCGCAAATACGTACACCGCTCCCTGACGGCGTTTGCGGACTACTACGATGTGGACGACGTGATCTTCTGCCTGAGCAGCGACCAGTCGCAGAGCAAAGCCTGCAAAGAACTGCTGAACGGGATCATTAAATGAAAAAAGCCCTGCGGCGATGTATAAGATCGCCGCAGGGCTTTTCCTTGCTTGTATTACCGATCCTTGTAGAACGCCCAGACCGCCTTATAGGTCTGGTAGCAGTCAAACTTCGTCACGGTCTCAAAGGGAGCGTGCATCGAGAACACGGGCGTACCGGCGTCGATGGTGTCGATGTTGCGGTTGGCCATATACTGCGCGACCGTTCCGCCGCCGCCCTGATCGACCTTGCCGAGCTCGCTCATCTGCCAGACAACGCCGTTGTCGGCAAAGATCCTGCGCAGCGTGCCGACGACCTCGGCGGAGGCGTCGTTGCTGCCGGACTTGCCGCGCGAGCCGGTGAACTTGCAGATGCCGACGCCGTAGTTGGCGCGGGCGCCGTTGCGGTTGGGGTACTCGCTCACGTCCCAGAACGTCGGGTCATAAGCGTTGCAGACGTCCGCGCTGACGCAGAAGCTGTTTGCAAAGCAGTCGCGCAGCCGCACGTCCTGCTGCTCGCAGAGGTCGGCCATGAAGGTCTCAAACGCATGGCTCTGCATGCCGGAAACGCCCATCGAGCCGATCTCTTCCTTGTCGGCAAGGACGCACACGGCGGTGCGCTCCGGCGTTTCGGTGTCGAAAATGGCCTTGAGCTCGGCATAGGCGCACACGCGGTCGTCCTGACCGTAGCCGCCGATGAACGAGCGGTCAACGCCGATGTCGCACGCTTCAAAGCTCGGCACGACCTCCAGCTCGGCGGAGAGGAAGTCCTCCTCGGTGATGCCGTAGCGGTCGTTCAAAAGCGACATGACCGCGAGCATCACGCGCTTGGTGCCCTCTCCGGCGTAGGGGATGCTGCCGGCGAGAACGTTCAGATACTCGCCCGGAATGATGTCCGAGCCGTGCTTGGCCATCTGATCCTTCGCAAGGTGCGGCAGCAGGTCGGTGATCGTGAACTTCGGATCCTCGGGGTCCTTGCCGATGACGACCTCAACGGTCTCGCCGTCCTTCTTCGTCACAACGCCGTGGATTTCGAGAGGAATGGCGACCCACTGGTACTTCTTGATGCCGCCGTAGTAGTGCGTCTTGAGAAGGCAGATCTCGTCCTTCTCGTAGAGCGGGATGGGCTTCAGGTCAAGACGCGGGGAATCGACGTGCGCCGCGGCGATGTTCGCGCCCTTGTCGAGCGTCTCACGTCCCATAACGGCGAGCATGAGCGCCTTGCCGCGCACGCTCTTATAGATCTTCGTGCCGGGCTCGAGTACCATGCCGCGCTCATACGGCACAAAGCCGAGCGCCTCGGCCTGCGCGACGGCTTCATTCACGGCCTCGCGCTCGGTGCGCGCGGCGTTCAGATACGCCTTGTACGCCGCGGCGTACTCCTCCAGCTTGATGCGCTCGTCCACATCGATGATATCGTAGCCCTGTTTCTGCTTATAGAGAAGCTTTTCGCGCAGAGCGTCCAGTTCGTTCTTTTCTTCCATAAAACATCTATCCTTTCTGTACTTTTTTATTTCTGTATTAACCGATGCCGAAAAGGTCCCGGCATTTGGTTTTCAGTTCCTCCGGCGTGCCGTCGTTGCGCAGCAGATAATCGCAGCGCATTTCGTAATACTCGTCGTCCGGCTGCGCCTCGATACGCGCGAGCGCATAGTCCGCGTCGATGCCGTCGCGCGCCATGATGCGCGCGCAGCGCTCGTCCCGGGGCGCGGTGACGCCCACGGTGAATATGCAGTCCTCGGAAATGCCGCTTTCAAAAAGCGCGATGGCGTCCACGACGGCAACGGTGCCGCCCTGCCATACGTATTCGCGCAGGCGGCGGTAAATGTCCTCGCGGACATAGCGGTGCGTGATGGCGTTGAGATCGCGCAGCGCCTCCGGCACGGCAAAGACGATCGCGCCGAGCATCTTCCGGTCAAGCGTTCCGTTTTTGAAAACGGCGGGGAAGCGCGCTTCGATTTCCGCGAGCATGTCCGCGTTCGTTTCCAGCAGCTCATGGTAGATTTTGTCGCAGTCGAGCGCGAGTACGCCCTGCGCGGCAAGATAGTCCGTCACAGTCGTTTTGCCGCTGCCCGAGCCGCCCGTTATGCCGATGAGCCGCACGCCGGAGAGCAGTCCGTTTTCGATCTCTTCCTTTGCGAGCGCCCCTTCGCGCAGAATTTTGAAGGGCTTCTGCGTGAGATCGAGGATCGTGGACTCGCGCGAGAGCGTACACTCGCCGCCGTCGATCACGCCTTCGATCTGCCCGTCAAAGTAGGCGAGCACCTGCTGTGCCGTCGTGGGGCTGGGCGCGCCCGAAGGGTTCGCCGAAGGCCCTGCAAGCGGCAGCCGGGCACGTTCGAGCAGCGAGAGCGTGAGCGGGTGCGCCGGGCAGCGCAGCCCGACGGTGTCCTTGCCCGCGCGCACGATGGACGGGACAACGTCCTTTTTTGCCTCCAGCACGAGCGTGAGCGGGCCGGGCCAGAACCGCGCGGCGAGAATAAACGCCGCCGGGGGGATGTGCTCGGCGTACTTTTCGATCTCCGCCGGGCCCGCCACCATGAGCGAGAGCGGCTTCACCTCCGGCCGCCCCTTGACCTCGTAGAGATGCGCGACCGCCTCGGCGTCAAGTCCGTTGGCGCAAAGGCCGTACACCGTCTCCGTCGGCACGGCGACGAGCCCGCCGAGCCGCAGCGACGCCGCGGCGACGGGAATGTCGTTTTCCTCGGTATAAACACGGGTTTCCATGCTCTTACAGGCCTCCGTTTTCGGAATTTTGGAGCTGCTCGGCGCGGCGCGCGGTAAGCAGCGCGTCAATGAGCTCGTCGAGATCGCCGTTCATCACGGCGTCAAGCTTATAAAGCGTCAGACCGATGCGATGATCGGTCACGCGCCCCTGCGGGAAGTTATAGGTGCGGATGCGCTCGTTGCGCATGCCGGAGCCGACCTGCGACTTCCGCTGCGCGGAAACGGCGGCGTCCTGTTTTTCCTTTTCCGCCTGTGCGAGCCGCGAGGCGAGCACACTCAGCGCGCGCGCCTTGTTTTTATACTGGCTGCGCTCGTCCTGACACTCGACGACCGTACCGGTCGGCAAATGCGTCACGCGGATGGCGCTGGAGGTTTTGTTGACCTTCTGTCCGCCCGCACCGGAGGAGCGGAATGTGTCGATCTGCAGATCGGCGGGATCGAGATGGAACTCGGCCTCCTCCAACTCCGGCAGCACCGCCACGGTGCAGGTGCTCGTGTGGATGCGCCCCTGCGTCTCTGTTTCCGGCACGCGCTGCACGCGGTGCACGCCGCTTTCAAACCGGAAGCGCGAAAAGGCGTTCGCGCCGCCGACGATGAAATCGATCTCGCGGATACCGCCGAGCTCGGTTTCGCTTCGGTTCACGATCTCCACCGAGAAGCCCTTCCGCTCGGCATACATGGCGTACATGCGGAAAAGATCGGCGGCAAAAAGCGCGCTCTCCTCTCCGCCGACGCCGCCGCGGATCTCCACGATGACGTTTTTCCCGTCGTCCGGGTTCTTCGGCAGCAAAAGGATCTTCAGCTCCTCCGCCGTGCGCTCCATGCCGGCGCGCGCCTCGTCGAGCGTTTCGCGGGCAAGATCGCGCATTTCGGGATCGGAAAGAAGCTCTTCCGCGCTCTCGGCCTCCTGCCGGAAGGTCTCGTAGCGCCCGTAGGCCTCCATCAGAGGGGTAAGCTCGGCCTTCTCGCGGCTGAGCGCCGCGGCCTTCTGCGCGTCCGCCCATACCTCGCTTTGCGAGAGCATAAATTCGATCTCGGCATATTTCTGCGAGAGAGCTTTCAGCTTTTCGAGCATCCGCGCGTCCCCTCCTTTTCCAAACATCTATACAAACATAAATTTTACCACACGCCGCCGCGAATGTAAACGCACAAAAAATCCGTCCCCGGAAAACCGGGGACGGATAAAGGGACGATTTTTTAGTTTATACGGCCAAACTGTACGGCGTTGCAGATCGTGCAGTGGCGCTGTATCCACCCCATAGGGTCGGCAGACGACCATTTGGAGAATTCATGCTCTCCGCTGATGGTGTAGCTGCAATCCTTGCAGACGGTCTCGTGGCCGTATTCGGTTTCTTTGTAATCGCCGAAGCGGTGCGCTGCCATTTCAAAATAGCCGCATCCGGTGCACACGTGACCGTGGTTTTTCTCGTCGTCCATAGGGGTCCACGGGTCAAAGGTATGAACGTGCTCCGGCTCCTTTTCGGGCTCCTTGACCGGTTCCTCGACCGGCTTATTCCGGCCGCACACGGTGCATACGCCGTCGCGGTAGCGGTGCGGGCCGTTTGCAATATCAAACTCGATGCCGTAGCAATGCCAGCACGCGCCGTAGCGCAGGCCGCGCTCGATGCAGCTCTGGCCGAGGATGCGGTGCATGCCGTATTCGTGGATGGTGTTCGGGTCTTTTTCCGGCTCGTACTGCTTTACAAGATCGACCAGCTCCTCCGAGGGCTCGTAATCCGTGGGAACATAAATGCGCGCGCCGTTTACCGTTGTGCGGATGATGAGCGGCATTTCCGCAACGAGCTCGCGCTCGGTCTTGCCGTCCTTTGTCGTTTCCTTATACCAGGAAACGGAGGTTTCGGTCTCTTCCGTGATGGCGTCGCGGTCAACAAAGAAGAGCGCGAGCCCCTCGGCGGTGAGAAGCGTGTCGTCGGCCGGTTCGAGCACGATGGCGACGGTCTCGTCCGCTGCCGCTGCACCCGCGGTGCAAAGCGAGAGCGCAAGCAGAAGAGCAAGGAACAGGGCGGTAAGCTTTTTCATGGAGGCCTCCTTTTTTGATATATGGTTTCAGAACGGAATGCCAGGGGTCTGGCGTATATGCCATAGCATACCATACACGGTGAAGGAAAGCAATCCGTTTCTTTGCGCGGGACGGCGATTTGGCAAAGTTCACGGTTTGTTCCCAATCTCGCCCTTGACAAGAAACGCCGGACAGATTATAATACCCACGTTAAAAGCCGAAAGTTTGATCTTCCAAAGCGTTTCGGCGCCTGCGGAGGGAGGGATATAGAATGTCTGAAATCCATGTCAAGGAAAACGAGTCTCTGGATGCCGCTCTGAAGCGCTTCAAGCGCTCCTGCGCGAAGGCCGGAGTTCTGGCTGACCTGCGTAAGAAGGAGTACTACCAGAGCCCCAGCGTCAAGCGCCGCAAGAAATCCGAGGCTGCCCGCAAGAACAAGCGCTATTATTAATTTCTGATCGCACAGATCCCCGCTCAAATGAGCGGGGATTTTGTTTTTGCCTCGAAAGAAATCGTAAAACCTTTTTTGGAGTTGACAGCCTTTCGCCGATGCGCTAAGATAGGCAAAATACCCGAAAGCCATGTGTTGCATATTATCGAAATAACAGGAGGAAATGGTCTTGAACAGTGCTTATGCCAACCGTTTCGTCGGCGAAGGTCTCACCTTTGACGATGTGCTGCTTGTCCCGGCGGAGAGCTCCGTCGTCCCGCGCGATGTGAAGCTTGAAACGCATCTTACGAAGAAGATCCGCCTCGGCATCCCCATCATGAGCGCGGCCATGGACACCGTGACCGAATCGCGCATGGCGATCGCCATCGCGCGCGAGGGCGGCATCGGTGTTATCCACAAAAATATGACGATCGAGCAGCAGGCCGAGCAGGTCGACCTCGTCAAGCGCAGCGAAAACGGCGTCATCACCAACCCGTTCTTCCTCTCCGCGGAGCACACGCTGCGCGACGCGGATGCCCTTTGCAGCAAGTTCCGCATTTCCGGCGTCCCCATCGTGGACGAGTCCGGAAAGCTCGTCGGCATTATCACCAACCGCGACATGAAGTTTGAGACCAACCTCGACCGGAAGATCCGCGAGCTCATGACGAGCGAAAATCTCGTCGTCGGCCGCGAGGGGACGACGCTGGAGGAAGCCAAGGAGACGCTGCGCCAGCACAAGATCGAAAAGCTGCCCATCGTCGATAAGGACTTCCGGCTCAAGGGTCTCATCACGATCAAGGACATTGAAAAGGCGGTCGCCTACCCGAACGCCGCAAAGGACAGCCGCGGCCGTCTCCTCGTTGCCGCCGCCATCGGCGTCACGGCGGACGTGCTCGACCGTGCGGGCGCGCTTCTCGACGCGGGCGCGGATGCTCTCGTGCTCGACAGCGCCCACGGCCACTCCCGCAACATCATGGAGGCCGTGAAGAACATCAAGGCCAAGTACCCCGATGCGCAGCTCATCGCCGGCAACGTCGCCACCGCCGCCGCCACGGAAGCGCTTATTCAGGCGGGCGCGGACTGCGTCAAGGTCGGCATCGGCCCCGGCTCCATCTGCACGACGCGCGTTGTTGCGGGTGTCGGTGTGCCGCAGATCACCGCCGTGATGGAAAGCGCGGAGATTGCCAACAAATACGGCATCCCCATCATTGCCGACGGCGGCATCAAATACTCCGGCGATATCGTCAAGGCGCTCGCCGCGGGCGGCAGCGTCGTGATGCTCGGCTCCATGCTCGCCGGGTGTGAGGAAGCCCCGGGCGAGACCGAGGTGTTCCAGGGACGCCAGTTCAAGGTCTACCGCGGCATGGGCTCGCTCGCTGCGATGGCGAAGGGCTCCAAGGATCGCTACTTCCAGGAGAAAAACTCCAAGCTCGTTCCCGAGGGCGTCGAGGGCCGTGTGCCGTATCGCGGACCGGTGTCCGATACGGTCTACCAGATGGTTGGCGGCCTCCGCTCCGGTATGGGCTACTGCGGCGCGCCCGACATTGAAACGCTGCGCACGAAGGCACAGTTCGTTCGCATCACCGCCGCGGGTCTGCGCGAGAGCCACCCGCACGATATCTACATTACCCGCGAAGCGCCGAACTACACCATGGGACCCAATACTTGAGATAATCCGATGGCCCCCTTGTGCAAAGGGGGCTGTCAGCGAAGCTGACTGGGGGATTGTAATCTTCAGAAAACGACAATCCCTCCGGCGCGGCGTTTTGCGCCGCGCCACCTCCCTTTACACAAGGGAGGCTTACTGTGAAAACATCATTTAGTGTCAGAGGCAGTCCCGAGGAGGGAAAAAGG
>CAVEQS010000034.1:0-29869 GCA_963618015.1 bacterium
GCGCAAAAGACTGCGATGGCACTCTTTCGCACTCTTTTTCCTTACTCCGCATTATCGCAAACTGGAACTCCTTCTTCAATCCGCTCTCTTATTTTACGCTTACGCCTTTTCAAACGAGAGTCCAACGCAGTGGGTCTCGTTCGAGAGGGTATCAAAAAAGGTCTGCCGCGGGTGCGGCAGACCTTTTTGCTTGGTGGGGTTTTTACTTGATGGCGTTGACGACGGCGGTGGCGTCGTTCACGTTGAGCGTCTTGTCGCCGTTCATGTCCGCGCGGAGGAACATTTCCATCGTTGCGGTGGTGAAGTCGGCGTACTTGGCGTTGTACATGTTCCAGACGAGCTGGGCGTCGTTCACGTCGATCAGATTGGACACGTTCACGTCGCCGGTGTAGTCGATCTCCGCGGCGGTGCCGGTGATCTCGGTGATCTTCGCCGCGGCCTCGGTCTTCACCTCGGCGAGCGTCTTACCGGAGAACACGAGATAGGCATACGCATCGTACTTCTCGGAGTGGGACATGGCCTCGCCGCCGTAGGCAAACACGCTGCCGGTGGCCGGCGTGCCCTTCACAGTCACGAGGAACACGCTCTGGGCGTTGGCCGCCTTCACGTACTCCACCACTTCCACGGTGTACTCGGCGTTCTTCTCGACCGTCACGGTGACGGTGTCGGTGCCGATCAGGCCGCCGGAGATGGTGTACTTGCCGTCGACCGGATCGATCACGGTCTCGCCGAGCTTCACGGTGTAGGTAAAGCCGGTCTCCGCGTTGATCTCAAAGGTGAAGTCCTGGCCGATCGTCGCAGTCTGGCTCTCGCCGCCCTTGACATCCGCCGCGCCGGTGCCGACGAAGTTGATCGTGGTCGTCGTGATGACCTGCGTGGTCTTGGCAACGTTGATCTCAATGTTGCCAGTGATGCTGCTGCCGGAGATGGTGTAAGAGCCGTTATTCTCCGTCACATAGTGGCTCGTGCCGCCGATGGTCACGGTCACCGTGTAGGTGTAGCCCGCTTCCTTGGCGATGCTGAAGGTGTAATCCGTGCCGTAGTTGGCCTTGTCCGCCGCGGTCACATCCGCCGCGCCGGTGCCGGAGACGGTGACGTCGTAAGGCTTGCCGGTCTTGCTGGACTTGATAACGAGATCGCCGGTGACGTTCTTCACGGTGAAGGTGCCGTCGCCATTATCCACGACCGTCACGTCCTCGCCGCCCATCGTGGAGCCGCCGAACGTATAGTCGTAGTTCTTGTCCTTCGCCTCGAAGGTGTAGTCCTCGCCGTGCTTGACGGTGGACTCGCCGGTGAAGTCGCCGGGCAGGTCAACGTTGTAGACCGCCGTCACGGTGATCTCGGTGCTGCTGGGCTCGATGAGTGCCTCGGGGGCGTCCTGGACGTGGGCGTTGCTCTGCGCGTCGATGTTCGCCGCGGTGAGCGCCACCGTAGCCGTACCGGCCGCCTTGCCCTCGAAGGTGACGGTGAGCGCCTGAGCGGTCGCCTTGTCGTCGCCGTAGCCGAGGATGGTGAGCGTGCCGTCAGCGGCGGTCACCTTCGCGTCGGTAAGGCTCGTGCTCTTGTAGGTGAGCTTGTCCGCGTCGTAGGTCAGGACGAAGCGGTAAGCGTTGAAGGCGGTCACGGTCTCGTCGGTGTGGCCGACCTTGAGGCTGACAGTGGACTCTTCGCCGGCAGCGATCTCCGCCGGGGCGGCGGTCACGGCAACGGTGTAGCCCGCAAAGTCCGGCTTCTTTGCGCCGCAGACGCAGAGGCCGTCATCGCCGTAGGTATGCGCAGCAGTCTCGGTGAAGTCGCCGCGGGTGCATGTGGCGGTGTGCGTGCCGTTCGCGTTCACGGTGTAGGAAATGTCATGGCCGAGCGCCGGGGTGGTGAAGGTCTCGGTGCTCACATAGCCGCAGACGGTGCAGTACTTCGTGGAAACGCCGGTCTCGGTGCAGGTGGCTGCGGTGAGAACCTTATCAGCAAGCTTGTGTTCTGCGCAGGGATGGACAACGGTGATCTCGGAAACCTTGCTGACAAGGCGTTTGCCAGCCGCTTTGCCGTACTCGCCGGAGGCGATGCCGTGGCCGAAGCGGAGGCTTTCTTTATCTTCCGCCGAAGCTTCCAGCTCTTCAAACGTCTTGGCGCCGCTGTCCCAGAAAATGGCGAGCGCCGCGGGGACTTCCTCGAGCGTGCCGTTTTCCTCCGCCTGATAATACTTCGCGGTGCTCAGAGTCTCGTAGGTGTAGGTCACGCTGAAGCCGTCGCTGGCTTTCACGATCAGCTTGTCGCCGGGCTCAAAGTCAATGCCCGCGAGAAGCGTGTCGAGCGTCACATACTTCGTGGTGACGAGCAGATTCTGCGCGCCGCTTCTCCAGTACTGATAGCCGATCGTGGGGGAGGTCACGGCCTTCTCCACGAGCGCCGTCTTGGTGAAGGTGGCCTTCTCGGTGGCCTCGGCAGCATCCGCGGTCTTCTCGTTGATCGTCAGAACAACGGTGGTATCCTCTTCGGATTCCTTGAAGTTCAGGCCGGTGATCTGGACATAGTAGTCCGCGGGCTTCGCCCAGGTGTAGTCGTTGGAGTAAGTAAAGGTGAGGACGTCGCCTGCCTTGACTTCGATCGCGTCGGACGTGACCGTCTGCGCGGAGGAGGTGTCGGTGCTGTAGAGGCTGGCCTTGACAGTCTCGCCGCTCGTGATGGTGAGCTTGGACTGCATCATGCCGAGGATGCGGGCTTTCACGGTGAGCGTGCCGTCCTTGAGAGCCTTCAGGGTGAACACCGCGGTGTCCGCGCCGTTGGCCTCGAGCGTCTTGCCGTCCGTGCCGGTGGCCTGCCAGAGCTGGGTCGTGGAGGACGCGGCGGTGAAGTTCTCAGCGCCGGCCTTCTCCTGGATGAGCGCCAGAACGGGGTTCACATAGTCGCAGCCTTCGCGCTGGCATTCAAGCTTTTCGTTGTAGTCGTGACCCAGAGCTTCGGTGACGAGAGTGTCCTTATCGGTGATCTCGACCTTGCCCTCGGCATCTTCAAAGAGCTTTCCGCACTCGGCATCGGAGCACTCGTAGTACGCCTTCATGCCGGTTTCGGTGCAGGAAGCCGGGACTTCCGCAACGAGCTTCAGATCGTGGGTGTGCTCCGGCGTGCCGCCGCCGAGACTCTGCCATTTCAGCGTGGGATAGCCGGTAGTGCCGTTTTCAAAGGCGTCGCCGAGCTCGGAGGCGTCGTCGGGCTGGCTGACGTAGGTGTTGGTGAGCGTCTGGCCGCTGCCCTTGTTGTCAGCAAGAATGCCATCCGTGTCACCAGAGTAGCCAGTTCCCTGGCCGCTGACCGTGCCGCCGTTATAGCAGTTGGTAATGGTAAGTTTGGCCGAAGTCGTGTTTACGCCGCCGACGATACCGCCAGCATTGGCATACGAATAGTTCGGACCGGTAATGGTGATATTGCCCACATTGTAGCAGTTGATAATCTCATTCTCGCCGCCGTAGGCGCCGGTCGCGTTGCCGACGATACCGCCGATTCTCGTGCTGGAATTTTTGTTCGAAGCGGAGACGCTGCCGGCATTGTAGCAACCTTCGACTTTCGTTCCGGAGCGGATCTCAGCTGCAACACCACCAAAGGTGACGCCGGAAGAGCTCTCTGCTCCCACAACATTCACTTCGTTGCCAAGGTTGCTCAGCACGGAAGCCTCGGCCACGGCGACAATGCCCGCAGAGGGAGTGCCCGCCGTCACATTGCCGCTGACGATCAGATTCTTGACCGTTCCGTTTTTAACATGGCCGAACAGGCCGCGGTTGGAATAGGTAGTGTTAATCGTAAGCCCGGTAATCTTGTGGTAATTGCCGTCAAAGGTGCCGGAGAAGGGCTTCGGAGACCAAGAGGAGAAGGAGCCGATCGGTGCGAACGTATCTGCAACTCCGGACATGTCAATGTCGTTTTCCAGGCGGAAGTACTTGCCAGCGAATGCGTTGGCGCCTTCAACGTTCTCAAAACGATGAGGATTTTCGATGCCAGAGCTGGAAAGACCATCTCTGACTTCGTTTGCAAGATCGACAAGGTCCTGCGCGGTCTTGATGAGGTAGGGGTGCTCCGCCGAGCCGTCCTCGGTGACTTCCTGAGAGGCGGGCTTCACCGTGACGGTGATGGCATCGGCAACGGCATGCTCATTGCTGGCGTCAACCGATACGCCGCTTTCATTCCACACGCCGATCGTCTCGATGGCCAGTTCGAACTTGGCGTCCTTTGCATCGGTGACATTCTCTTTCGCGGTGAAAGTGACCTTGGCGAAATCACCAGCTGCGAATGTGAAGCCCTCGCCTTCTGATTCAATATCCAGGAACGAAATGCTGTAATAGCTTCCTTTGTCGTCGGTCTTCGCAGTTTTACTGATCTTCAGCGTGAAATCCGTCACAAGGGAAGTGAATTCCTTGAACTGGAACAGATCCGGATCGAAATAGAGTTTGTAATCGACGACCGAGATCTTCTCGATCGTCTCGCCGAGCGTGAGCGTCACGGTGACGTCCTCGCCGGGCTTGATCTCCTCCGCGCTCACGGTCGGTGTCGCCGTCGCAGCGAAAGCGCTGACGGACAGGCTGAACATCAGACAGAGGACGAGAAGGAACGAAAGGGTTTTTTTCATGGGTTTCCTCCTTGATTTCCTGGTTTTCTATGGTCGGGGTTATTGGTTTTTATGCTGCAGGGGTCGCGGCGTTATTGCCGAGATAGTTCGAGTAGATCGTGGAAGCGTCCATAAGGTTGACCTTACCGTCGCCGTTCACATCGGCCAGCTTGAGCTGCTCGTCTGTCAGTTCCTGGTTGCCAAGGTAGAACGAGTAGATCGTGGAAGCGTCCATGAGGTTGACCACACCGTCGCCGTTCGCGTCGCCCTTTACCGGCTCGGGATACGTGACGGTCAGGCTCACAACGTTGCTCGCGAGACGCTTGCCCGGCACGGCGCCGATCTCTTCCTTGGAGATGCCGTAGCAGAAGCGGAGATTACCGCTCTCATAAGCGGTGGCAGCGGCCTTCTCAAAGAGAGTGGGGAAGGCATCGTTCTTGGCGCTGTTCCAGCAGACGGCGATGGCGGCGGGGACTTCCACGCCGTTCTCGGTCGTGCCGTCAAAGTACAGGTTCTTGCTCTGGAGCTCCTCATAGGATACGACCGAGGTATAATCGCTGCGGTCGGCGGCGGTGAGGGTGTCGCCCTCGCCAAAGTCGAGCCCGGCATCCTGCATCAGCGTTTCGATGGTGACATAGCCGGTGGCGACAACGATGTTGGGAACGGGCGCGGTGTAGTTGGCGTCCTCTTTCCAGAACTGGTATCCGGCGGCGGGAGCGCCGTCGGCCACAAGCGCTTTGAGCTCGCTTCTGGTATAGGTCTTTACGGTCTCTTTCTCGCCGCTGACGCCGGTGCGCTTGTACACGGTCAGAACGACGGGCTCTTCCGGCTCGGCGACGTTAAACTTGAAGGTAGGCGTTGCGCCGGCGTTGACGGGGATGGATGCCTCGAGCTTGTTGCCGAACTCATCGATCATCCACACGTTGTACACGGGGTAGCCGTCCTGATAATTGCCGCTTTCCTCGTATTTCCAGATGATCGCCGTGTCATCCAGATCGTAGGGGAACACGTCAAACGGGCTGCGGGTAAATTCGCTCTCGCTCACGGCGGAGTTCACCACGAGGCCGGCGTTCGTATCGTACAGGGAGACGGGGCCGGTGGCCTTGATGTTCTTGCCGAGATGCAGGTACGTGAGCGCCTGGCAGGACTCGAACGTATTCGCGGGGAGCTTCGTGATGGTGACGCTGTCGGGGAAGATGACGCTCTGGAGGCGCGACGCCTTATAGAACACGCCTTCGCCCATCTCACGGAGGCTGGCGGGCATCGTCAGCTCGTCGAGCTTGAAGCAGTAGCTGAACGCACCGTCGCCGATGGTCTCGATGCTGTCGGGCATTACGAGAGTGGCAAGAGCGGCGTCGCTCGCGAACATGTAAGCGCCGACAGTCTTGCAGTTGTTGGAGAAGATCGCGGTCTCAAGCTTCGAGCACGCGGCAAAGATGCCCTTGCCGAGCGTGTTGGCCGTGTTGGGGATGGTGATCTTCGTCAGCGGGCAGGAATAGAAGGCGTAATCGCCGATCTCCTGCACCGTGGCAAGATCGATGTCGGTGAGGCCGGTGTGGCCGAAGGCGTTCGCGCCGATCTTCACGAGCGTCGTGGGGCACTTGAGCTCGGTGAGAGCTTCGCAGCTCCAGAACATGTACTCGCCGATCTCGGTCACGCCCTCGGGGATGGTGACCTTCGCGAGCTTCTTGCTGATGTCAAAGACGCTGCTGCCGAACTTGACGCCGACGGGCAGCGTGACTTCGGTGAGATTGCTCTGGCGGAAGGCCAGGCTCTCGATCTCCTTGAGTGTGGAGGGGAAGGAAACGGTCGTCAGAGCGCCCGTGCCGCGGTTGGACTGCATGAACGCCTGCTCGGCGATCACTTCGACGCCCTCGGGGATATCAAAGTGCGTGGCGGGGAGGCCGGTCGGGTAGCGGATGAGCTTCGTGCCGTCCTTGCTATAAAGAACGCCGCCCACGGTCTTGAAGTACGGGTTGTCGTCGCTGACGATGATCTCCTTGAGCGCGTCGCAGCAGGCGAACACGTTCTCGGTGTAGGTCAGCTTGGTGCCGAGGTCGTCGTCACGCTTGACGGTGCTGGACTCGTCGCCGCCCATGCTCTCGAGCGTGTTGGGAAGCTTCACGGTCTCGGCCTTCTGGCAGCCGTAGAACGCGTAGCTGCCGATGGAGGTGACCTTCGTGTTGGAAAGGTCGATCTCCGTCACTCTCTCAAGGCTCCAGCAGCCGCCCTTGCCGATGTACTTGAGCGTGGAGGGGAAGTTGACGGTGCTGAACCAGTAATTGCTGGAAGCGCCGGTCATCTCATAGGAGAACATGGCGTTCTTGCCGATGCCGATGACGGTGAACGTCCAATCCTTGCCGAGCACCTTCGTGGTGACGGTCTCGGGGATATCGAGCGTGCCGCCGTCCTTGTTCCAGCCGACGTACTTAAGCTCGACGGTGCCGGACTTCGTGGCATTATCGAAGCTGACGACATGGTATTCCATGTACTTCGGATAATCCGAATCGGCAGTCGTGCCGTTCACATACACCTTGAAGTCGGGGATGGAGCCGACGATCGGGTCGGGCTCGTCCTCGCCCCAGGTCGCAACGGTGATGTTGCCGGCCTTGGTCGTTCCGGCGGAGAGCATGGCGCTCCACGCGGTGTTGTAGTCATCCAGCTTCGCCTTGGGCACGGAGAGAATTATCTCCTGCGTGAGTCCGGCAAAGGGATAGTTGCCGTCCGGGTTGCTCGTGGTGACGGCCATTTCGGGGGGCGTGGTGCCCTCGAAGGTGACGGTCTTGAGAGCGGTGCAGCCGGAGAACGCCTGCGCGCCGATCTTCGTTACGCTCGCGCCGATGGTGAACTCCGTGAGCGCGGTGTCCTTGGAGAACATGCTGCTGCCGATCTCGGTGAGCTTCGAGGGAAGCGTCACGCTTGTCAGGTTCGGGTTGCCGCCGAGAGCGGCGCTGCCGAAGGTGACGTTCTCCGCCTCAAAGACGATCTCCTGGAGGCTCCACAGTCTGGAAGCGTAACGGCCGACATAGTTGAAGCCGCGGGCGCCCACGGTCGTGATGGAGGCCGGGACGGTGATCTTTGTGATCTTGGAGAGGGCTTCGGCGTCAGTGTTCTTGGAGTTGTTGCCGTTGCCGTTGAAGGCATCGTCGCCGATGGCGGTCACGGGGTAAGTGCCGTTCTCGTCGGTGTAGGTTTCGGGCAGTGTGATCTCGCCGCCGAGGCCGTTGGCGTTGTAGCCGATGATAGTGGCTTCGCCGTTGGCGACCTTGTAGTTGAAGAAGCTGGGATCATTCACGTTCGCCTCTGCGCCGCAGAGCGTGCAGACGGCATTCTCAAACGTGTGCTTCTCGGTCACGGTCTCGGTGCAACCGGCGTCGGAGCAGGTGCCGGTGTGCGTGCCGTCGCCGTTGTCCGTGTACTTATAGTTGTGCGTGGGAGCGGCGGGGTACGCGGGGTCTTCCAGCGCGTTCTTGATCGTGCCGGAGACGGAGAAGTAGTCGCCTACCTCATACTGATAATCGCTCAGGTACGTGCCTTTGCAGTAGATGAGGCCGGAGATGCTCATGTCGTATGTCGCGCCGCTGAGGTTGGCCGGGACATCGCCGTAGAAATACAGGCTGTCAAGGCTGCTGCAGTAATCGAAAGCGTAGTTGCCGATGGACGTTACCGTGCTCGGGATAACGACGTTTTCGATGTCCTTTGCCATGAACGCCGCCTGGCCGATCTTCGTGACGGTGACGCCGTCGATGGCCGCGGGGATGACTACGTCGGTATCAGAACCGGTGTAGTCGGTGATCTCTCCGTTGGAAAACTCGAACGCAGAGGCCGCGGTGGGCTCGGGCGTTTCCGTTTTCGGAGAGAAGCTTGCTGCCGACGCCGTGACGACCGTGCCCGCCATAACGAGCAGGCACAGCACCAGCGCAAGCAACCTGCGGGGGATGGATGTTCGCGTGTGCATTCACATTTCTCCTTTATAAAAGTTTTTTCTTTCATCTATAGTAAGCAGCCGGGAAAGCGGTGATGAGGCGCTTTGGGCTGTTTATATTTTGTACGAGACTTGGGGAACCCTTCCGTCACGGCGCTTTGCGCCGCGCCACCTCCCCTGTTAGGGGAGGCAAGATCGTTTACCGCAACCCCCCTTGGCTCCCCTAACAGGGGAGCTGGCTCGCCAAAGGCGAGACTGAGGAGTTTCCGCCCGAAAACTCACTCCCCAAACCTCTCATAAAACTCCGTGGGCCGGGAGGCGAAGGCAAAGCCGCCCGCCGCAGCGGTCTCGATGACGATGTTGTCCGCGCGGCCGGAGGCGTGGCAGACGAGAATTTCGCCGCTGGCGTCGCGTCCGACGGCGATGCCGACGTGCGAGAGAGAAACTGTTTCGTCGCCGTACCAGAGCAGGTCGCCGGGCTGCACGTCCGCCCACGCGATGGGCGTTGTGCGGTTCCAGAGACCGTATGTTCCGCTGCCGAGCGTTCCGAGCGCTTCCTGCATGCCGACGGCGTTCAGGAACGCCCAGTTCACGAAGCCGGAGCAGTCCAGCCCGCCCGGCTGCGCCGTTCCGCTCGTTTCATGCCCCTCGCTCAGCACAACGGTGGGCACGCCCCAGCGCTCGTCCCAGCCGAGCGCAGCGGATTTGCCGCCCCAGCGGTACGGCACCTTTCCGGCCAGCGCACACGCCTTTTCCACGACCGCCCGGCGAAGCGGGCTCAGATCGTCCGGCAGCGCGGCGGGCACGGCGGGCGCGAGCGGCGCGGCAAGGAACGCCGCTTCCAGCTCTTCGGATATCTCCAGCCGGTCAAGCTCGCAGGAAAATTCCGCGGCAAGCTCGCCGAGCGGCGCGGCAGACACCATGATCTGCAAGGTCTTGTCGCTGCCGGTGCCCTCGGCGGGGGCTTCGCCCTCCGCGGGGACAAGCACCGTTTCGCCGATGACCGGCGAGAGGACGAGCGCCTTTTCGCAGACGGCTTCAAACGCCGCGAGCTCGTATCCGTTCATGATCCAGTTTTCGGGGACAGTCTCGTGGCCGCAGACCGCCGCCGTTACCGCCGCGGCGCGCGCGAGCAGCCGCCGCACGCTCTCGGCATAGGAGACGTACAGCGAACAGTCCTCCCCTGCCGCAGCGTGAATGGCGTTCAGCCGCAGCGTCAGCCGCCGCAGCTCGCGCTGCCCGGCTTCAAAGAGCGTGGCGCTCTCCGGCGCGGTGAGATAAATTTTCGGGAGATCGCCGGTATCCGGCGTGAAGTACCGGCGCACCGTTTCGCCCGGCACGGGCGTTGCCTCCGGCGTCGGAGTCTCTTCCGGTGCGGGAGTTTCTTCCGGCGTCGGAGTCTCTTCCGGTGCGGGAGTTTCTTCCGGCGCAGGGGTCTCCTCCGGCGCAGGTGTCTCCTCCGGCATCGGAGTTTCCTCCGGCGCGGGGGTCTTTTCCGGCATCGGAGTTTCCTCCGGCAGAAGAGGCTCTTCCGGGGGAGACGGCGTCTCCGGCGGCGGTATGGCGACTGTCTCGCCCGCTGCGGGGGGCTCGTCCGCCCCGGCGGCCAGAGCCGGGCCGGGGAGAGCGAGCGTCAGCGCAAGCGCGAGCAGGATCGCAGGGAATCGTTTTTTCAAGGGCTTTCGCCTCTCTTTGGATAAATCTTTTTTAGAGCCAATGCGCGTAAAGCGTCATGTCCTTTGTGACCTTGTCTTCGTCAAAGCGCCAGCGCCGGCCGCCTGTGCGCTCGGTGTACCAGCCGCCGAACATGGCGCCGGGCTTGACCGGGTTATCGACGTGCTTGAGCTTCGCGCCGCGGATGACCTTTACATCGTCCATCTCGCTGCCGCCGCAGGTGTCGAACGACACGGTGCGCCGCGTGAGCAGAAGGAAGAGCAGCAGAAGGAGGCCAAGGCCGAGCAGGCCGAGCAGCGCCCACAGCCAGCCGAGGCCGGAGCCGGACGTCTCTTCGATGGGCTCCCACGCGGCATAGAGCGTCATGTTGCCCTGCACGGTGTCGGTTTCAAAGTTCCAGGGCTGCGTGCGGTCAAAGTCCGTATACCAGCCGGAGACGCGGTAGCCCTCGCGCGTAATGGTGCTCGGCTCCTTGAGCAGCGAGCCGACGGTGACGGTCTCCTCGACCACGTCGCCGCCGTCCACGGGGTCAAAGCGGACGGTGCACGTGTCCGAGACCGTGACAGTGAGATCCTGCACCGTGACGGCATACGTATCCGAGCCGTCCTTCACGGAGACGAGGCAGTTCTCGTTTTTCAGCGTGGACGAGCCGCTCGTGCCGAGCACGCGCACCTGAAAGCTGCCGACGAGCGTGTTGGCCTGCCAGCTCTCACCGCCGCTCAGGGAGACGAAGTTCAGGTAGAACGCGCGGTCGCCGCCGCGGAGCGCAATGTCGGTGCTGGCGACACCCTTGGTGAGCAGCGCGCCGCCGTCGACGATCTCGAAGAACGAATCGTCGTAGCGGATCTCGTCCTGCATGCCGTAGATATCCGCGGCAGCATCGCTGTCCGTGCGGCGGAGCGTGAGCGTTACGGTGATGATGTCGCCCGTCGATGCCGTGATGGCATGGCTGCCGTTGCTCGCAAGATCAAAGTCGTAGCTGCGGGAGTTGTCCGCGGCGAGCGCGGCTCCCGTGAGCAGCGCTGCGATGAGACAGACTGCGAGCAGTCCGGAAAAGATTCGTTTCATAGGTTCTTAACTCCTTTGCTTTTCTGGTCGGGAGACTGACCGCTGCCGCGTTGGAAACGCGGTACCGGTCGGCCTCCCGAAGAAGAGCGGATGCTCTCCTTCGGGGAGGTGGTGCGGGCTATGGGGATAACCCCTCAGTCGGCGGCTTTGCCGCCGCCAGCTCCCCTGTTAGGGGAGCCAAGTGGGTTTGCGGTAAATTGTCTTGCCTCCCCTAATAGGGGAGGTGGCAAATCCGCAGGTTTTGACGGAAGGGTTTTCTCCGCGTATTCATGCGATTTTTTCCACGATCGCGGCGGCGTCCTTCACATCGATGATCCCGTCGCCGTTCACATCGGCGCGGAGGAATTTTTCCACCGCTGCGCCGGTCGTGAAGTCGGTGTACTTTGCGTTGTACATGTTGCGGACGAACTGCGCATCGTTCACGTCTACTGCGCCGGTCTGATTCACATCGCCGGTATAGTCGATCTTTGCGGTTTCGCCGCCGATCTCGGTGATCTTCGCTTCGACCCCGGCCAGGACCGCTTCCGGCGCCTCTGCGAAAACAAGATACGCGTATGCGCCGTATTTTTCGGAATAGAACATCGCGCTGCCGTCATAGGCAAACGTTCTGCCCCCGGCCGGTGTTCCGGCAGCGAGGATGAGAACGACGCTCTTGTCGTTCGCCTTTAGAAATTCCTTCGTTTCCACGGTGAATTCGGCCGGCACTTCCACGGTCTCTTCCGCCGCGCCATTCGTTTCGGCGCTCTCGCCGGCAGTGTCCTTCGGCTCCTCTTCGGAGGCCGCTTTCACGGTGATCTCCGCAGCAGCGGGCTCGATGACGGCCGGGGCGTCCGGCGGTGTCGTCCCGACGTCGATGCCGGCGCCGATGAGCGCCACGGAGGCGGCGCCTTCCGCCTGCCCCTCAAACGCCACGGTGAAGGGATCGGCCAGAGACATGGCGTCGGAACCGACAATGGTGAGTGTGCCGTCCTTATCGGTCACGGCCGCGGCGGGGTCGCTGACCCATTTATAGGTGAGCTTTTCCGCGTCGTAGGTGAGCGTGAAGCGGTAGGCGCTGCACGTCGTCACCGTCCCGTCGTCGTGGCGGATCGTGAGGGAAACCTCCGCCGTCTCGCCGACGGTGATCTCCGCCGGGGCGGATACCGCGATGCGGACGAGCTTCTTTTCCGGCTCCGGCGTGCCGCAGGAGCAGACGCCGTCCTGGTAGACATGCGGAACGGTCTCGGCGGCATCGCAGCGGCTGCATTGGAGTGTGTGCGTCTCGTCATCGTTCCCGATGTGGATGGCGAAATCATGGCCGAGCGCCGGGGTCGGGAAGGTGTCGCTGCCAACAGCGCCGCAGACGGAGCAATGCACGAAATACTCCGCGCCCTCGGTGCAGGTCTCGGTGCCCGACGCGCGCCACGCCTCTCCCGGCGTCTGTTCCCAGGTGTGCTCCGCGCACGGGCGGACAACGGTGATCTCGCGCAGGCTCTGCGTCAGGCGCTCGCCCGGTGCGGATGCGTTCGCAAACTCCTCTGCGCTGATGCCGCAGGCGAAGCGGAGATCGTCCCGCACGGCGGCCGCGGCAAGATTCGTGAGCGCGTCGTCCGGTGTACCGTAGTCCCCGGCGCTGCCGGAGCTCCACGCGAGAGCGATGACGGCGGGGACATCCGTATACACGTCCGGCGAGCTGCCATCCGGGTAGAAGCGGGCGGCTTCCTCCCGTTCCCGGGCGGTGATGGCCGTCTCTCCGCCGTCCGCGCCGCGGAGACGGAGCACGTCGTCCGCGTTCAGAGCAAGCCCCGCGGCGGCGAGGACGCGGTCGAGCGGCGCGTACTCCGTAACGGCACAGACGCTCCAGCCGTCCTCCCGGTACATGTAGCCGAGCTGCCCTTCCTCCGCGAGCGTGCAAAGCTCGCCGTACGTGAAGGTGTGCCGGAGCTCACGGTCGATCCCGCTGCCGGGCGTCAGCTCATATACGCGAAGGACTTCGTCCTCGGCCTTGAAGATTTCGTCCGTTGGATCCTCCTCCGCCAGCGCCGATACCGGGAGCAGCGTCAGCACAAGCAGCGCCGCCAGAATCACAGACAGAATTCTTTTCTTCATGGGAAACGCCTTCCCCTTTCTTTCTCACTGTCGCGTTGTTGTATCGCCCGGAGCCCCGGGCGGAGAGCACAAAAACGGTGTCTCATCCGAGACGGTGGAGCGCCGCTGCGGCGTCCTCCACGTTGAGCATCCGATCGCCGTTCATATCCGCGCGGAGGAATTTCTCCATGGACATGGCGGTGAAGCTCTCATACTGCGCGTTGTACATGTTCCAGATGAACTGCACATCGTTGATGTCCGCCGTGCCGCTCATGTTCACGTCGCCGCCGTAGGATATCTCCGTGGCCGCGGCGGCGGCGATGCCCACCTTGGCGGGCGCTTCGCGCCGGAGCGTCTCCGGAGCGCCGCCGTAGATGACGAGCCATGCCCAGCCGTTGTAGGCCGCGCTGCGGTACATGACGCTGCCGTCATACGTGTACGCCTGTCCGGCGTCCGCCGGGCCGCTGACCGTGACGAGATAGAGGCTCTTTGCCTTGTCGAGCTTCACGTATTCCTGCACGCTGACGGTCGTACGCGCCGTTTTGTCCAGCCGGATCGTGATCGCGGCGGTGACGTTCGGTATGACGAAGGAGCCGTCTTCGCGTCGCTCCGGCGTTACGCGCTTCCCGCCTACGGTGACGGCGAGCTCATAGTCATAGCCGTCCTTTTCGGTATAGGAGAACGTGTAGTTCTGCCCGACGACCGCCGTGGCGGGGGCTTTCACGTCGCCCGCGCCGCTGCCCGTGACCGTGACGGACACGGTCTGCGCCGGGGTGAGCGCCGTGCGGTTGAGCCGGATGATCACGTTGCCCGTGACCGAGACGCCGGGGATGGTGTAGGTATCGCCGGAGGCACGATAGCCCGTGAAGGCCGTGCCGCCGATATAGATTTCCGGCGTGCCGTAGCTGTAGCCGCCGGCGCGCTTGAGCGTGAAGGTGTAGTCCGTCATGTACGTTGCGCTCGCCGCGCCGGTGATATCGGGCTTGGCCGAGCCGCTGATCGAAACACGGTAGGAGCGCGGCTTCCGTTCGGCGCGAACGATGATATCGCCGCTGACGTTTGCTATGCGGAAGCTCGTTCCGGCATCGTCCGCGTCCACGGAGACGGTCTCGCCGTTCATCGTTGTGCCGGTGAACATATAGGTGTAGTTCGTATCCTTCGCGGTGAAGGTGTAATCCTCGCCCTTGTAGGCCGTGTCCTCGCCGGCGAACCAGTCCGGCAGCGTGACGCGGTAGCTCTCGCCGCGGCCGTCGATGATGGCGACGGCGGAGGTGATCGTTGCCTTTGGCGCGTCCTTCGCGGCGTTTACCCCGGCGTCGACGTAGGCTTCGGTGAGCGTCACCTTCGCCTCGCCCGCCGCTTTTACGCGGAACGCGAGCGTCAGCGGCGTGCGGATGTTCTTCTCCGCGCCGTAAACGCGGAGCGTAAGATACCCATTCGCGTTCGTCACGGCGCAGTTGTCCGGAAGCGACGAAGCTTTCTCGTCAAAGGCGAGCCGCGCGGCATCGTACGTAAAGCGGAATTCGCCCGCGCTCCATGTGCTCTCGCCGGAGAGCTGCACGGCGACATTGGCCGTGCTGCCGACGGCCGCGCTCTGCCGCGGGGGGCGCACCGAGGCGCTGTACCCCACGGCGGCCTGCGCCGGGACGGTGAAGGAGAGAAGAAGCGCCAGAAGGAGCAGCGCGGTCACTGCGGTTCTTTTTGTCTTCATCTTTCCGACTCCTTACTTTTCCGCCGGGAACTTGGAGATGTTGCCGAGGTGGTATGAGTAGATCACGGAAGCGTCCATGAGGTTGACTTTTCCGTCGCCGTTCACGTCGGCCCGCTTGAGCTGCTCGGCCGTCAATTTCTGATTGCCGAGGTGGTATGAGTAGATCACGGAAGCATCCATGAGGTTAACTTTTCCATCGCCGTTCACGTCGCCGAGAACATACGCCGGGGCGCTGTGGACGAGCGTGAGCTTTGTGATGCCCTGCACGAGACGCCGTCCGGCTTCGGTCCCGTACCCGTTGTCCGGGACGCCGTAGCCCAGACGCAGGCTGCCGGAGATGCTCGCCTCCGCCGCGGTATCGGCGACCGTGCCCGGCGCCTTGCCGATCCCATACGCAAACGCGAGACTGGGCGATACGCTCTGCTTTTCCGTTTCGGAGGTGAAGTACCACTGCTTTTCCTCCAGCGTCTCCCAGGTCACGGTGTCGTCCTTGCTGTCCGGAACGAGCGCGTCGCCCTTGGCGAAGGTGAGCCCCGCGTCCTTGAGAAGCGCCGGGATCGTTACGTACTGCGTAGCGACCATGAAGTTCTCCTCGCCGGTCTTCCAGTACTGGTAGACAAGGTTTCCTTCGTTGTTCGCCTCAAAGAGTGCGCTCAGTTCGGCGGCGGTGTATGTTTTAACGAGCGTTTCCTCCCCGTCATCGCCGGTCTTTTCGTAGAGCGTCAGCACCGGCTCGGTGCTTGCGGGGATCACCTCACCCGCTTTGAGCACCGCGCCGCAGCCTGTGCAGCAGAGATCGCCGGTATAGCCAGGCGTTGTCCACACGGGCTCGAGCGCGCCGCGCAGCTCCTGCTTGCCGTCGTGGTTTTGCAGATCGAGCGCGCCGTAGGGCATGCGGCAGCTCTCACACACGGCCTGCGCGTGGCAGTTTGCCGTGCCGCCGGAGTGCGTGTGCGCCTTTCCGGCGGTGAAGGAAAGCTCCGGATGCACTGCGTTTTCGAGAAGTGTGAAGCAGCTGTCCGCGTTGATCTCGCCGAGGAACGCCCCGTCCGCCATTTCGTCCGCGGTGCGCGCCGTTACCGTCTTGCCGGTGCCGGAGATTAGGCCGAACGCCTTCTCGCTCGAGGTATCCAGATAGTACACGTTTGCCGCGCGCGAGATGCTCCGGCATTTATCGATGCCCGCGATCGCGCCGGCGTTGCAGATTTCTCCGGCGGACACCGCGCCGTAGTTGAAGCAGTTCGTCAGCGCGGCGTACTGGAGATGGCCGGTGATGCCGCCGACGCCGAGATATGTAGTCGCCTTCGCGTATGTGGAGGCAATTTCTCCGGCGTTGTAGCTGTTCAGCACGGTCATCGCCGCGGCGCTGCTGCCTTCCGCATTGCCGACCAGACCGCCGGCCGGGACGCCCGCGCCGGAGATCGAGCCGTAGTTCGCGCACTGCGCGATGGCGCCGGAGCCCGACATGGCGCCGGTGATGCCGCCGACGCCGCTCGTGCCGCCCTGCGCGTAGATATCGCCGTAGTTCACGCAGTTTTCGAGACGGGAAGAGTTCCCCGCCACCGTTCCGGCGATGCCGCCGCTGGCGGTGTAAGCCGAGATGTCGCCATAGTTGAAGCAGTTCTGGAACGCGGTGTTCTCTGCCCGCGCCGTGATGCCGCCCGTGCCGCCGATGCTGACGTCCGCTGCGGAAACGCTGACGTAGCTCACACAGTTTTTAAAGGTTGTGTTCATCGCGGTAGCGGCGATGCCGCCGGCGACGCTCTTCGCGTGGGAAACGCCGCTGACCGTGAGATTCTGGATCGTGGCGTTCGTGCAGGTCATGAAGAAGCCGGCGCCGCTGCCTTCGGACTTGGAGATCATGTCATAGATCATGTGTCCCTGTCCGTCGAATGTGCCGGAGAATGACTTGGCCGCATCCGCGTAGCCGCCGATGCTGCCCCACCAGCGGTCGCCGATGGTGCCGTCGTCGTTTTTGAGCGACACATCGCAGCCGAGGAGGATGGTCTTTCCCTCAAAGGTCACGCCGCTTTTGCAGAGATACGCGAGACCGCCGAGCTGCCGCGCCGTGGTGAGCGTGAACACCGTGTCCGTCTCGTTGTACCACGAGACATCGCGGATATACGGATCGTTCCAGCGCTTGTGCGTCGTCTTCGGCTGCACGGAGAGCGTGAGGGACGTGCCCTCCGTCGTGATGTCGGAAGTGACGGTGTGCCGCTTCGACGACGAAGAGGTGCCGGGCTTATCGGTATAGGAATAGGTGCAGTAATAGGCGTTCGAGCTCGTCGGGTCGGTCATGCCGGTATAGACGAGATCGGGGTTTTCGGGGTAAGCGCCCTCGCGCCAGGTAATGGAGGCGGTGAGAACGTCGTTTTCGTAGATCGGATCGCCGTTGTTGACCGGATAATTCTTTACGTTGCGGCTCTCGCCGTTTTCGATCACGGTGCCGTCCTTCGTAACGATGATATTGCAGGCGTCGTTGTATTCGATGTTCAGCACGCCCGCCTTCATCGACTCGAACGAGCCGGAAACGACCGTGTCCTCCGTGGCGGTGAAGTAATCGCCGAGAGTCGTCGTGCCGTTGAACGTATAGGTGCGGAACGACCACCCGGTGTCCGGCGTGTTGGAGAGATAGATGACCTCGCCGTAGCGCACCGCCCCGGTGCGGCTCGGCGTGACCGTGCCGCCCTGCGGCTTCTCCACGCTCACCTCGACCGTGCCGCTGCGTCCGGCCTCCCAGAAAAGCTGCGGGTACCCGTTGGGGTTATAGACATAGGCCTCGCCGCTGCCGTTGAGATAGCTCAGAAAATCCTGGCTCTGCATGAACGCCTGGGAGAATGCCGTGCACTCGATCACGCAGTCTGTACCCGTGCCCTGATACCAGCCGTTGGAGGAGGGGTTATTGTCGCAGTTTTCAAGATAGTAGCAGCTGCGGACGGAGTACACGCCGCCGTCATGTCCGCCGATGGCTCGGCCGCGCGCTCCCGCGCCATAGATCTTGCCGACGTTGTAGCAGTTATAGATGTCCATATTCTGGTTGTTGCCGCAGATGCCGCCGGCGGGGCATTGGTAGTCGTCGTTATGGACATAGCCGGTGTTGTAGCAGTTGACGATTGCGCCGTCTCTCGCCCAGCCCGTGCCGACGATGCCGCCGACGCCCTTGGCGTCATGGGAGATGACCTCGGCGAAGTTCGCGCAGTTTTCCACGCTGACGAAGTTTGCGCCGTCGCCCACGCGGCCGACGATGCCGCCGACCATGCGGCGGCCGTGCACGAGACCAGATACGGAGAGATTGCGCACCGCCGGATTGAGCGCGGGAGCGCTCTGCCCGTCGTACAGCCCGCCGAGATAGCCGACGAGACCGATGCCCTGCGAATACGAGAAATGCGCGGCGTTGTGCCGGTCGCAGTAAAGGTTCGTGATACGGTGGCCGCTGCCGTCGAGCACACCGGCGAAGTATGACACCGTGAGATACGGGTCCGCGCCGCTCGTCACCGTCGCGTCGTCCACCTTCATCGGGTACGTGCCGCCGATGGGCGTCCAGTTCGTCGCGTCCGTCTGGCCGCCCATGTCGATGTCGGCGGTCAGATAGATCGTCTTTCCGGCAAAGCTGTTCTTCGCCAGACCGCGGTGGACGGTCTGCGTCACGTTGCCGCCGCCCGCGCCGACGAGCTGGAAATCCTCCACGGTCTCGCTCTCGAGAAGCGAGAGATCGCCGCGGATGCGGTAGTCGGGCGTGTTCGCATCCACGCTGCCGCTGCATATCGCCGCCACGCCCGCGAGCTGTGCGCCGTTGGAGATGTAGTATACCGAGGCATCCGGGTTATACCACGAGATATCCACCGCGCCGTCCCAGACGGTCGTGGAATAGTATTCCGGCGTCACGGTATACTCACCCGCCGGGGCGGTGAACGAATAGGCATAGCCGTCCGCCGTTTCCGTCACGGCGGCGAAGGCGCAGGTCTCCCCGCCGTCGAGCGTATAGCGGACGGAGGCGAGCTCGTACCCGTCCCGGCGCTCGAGCTCTCCGGTATAGGTTTCGTCGGCAGCGAGCGCGTTCACCGCGCCGAGACACAAAAGCGCGGCGCATGTGGCCAGAAGAGCGCGGATCTTTGTTCTCATGAAGGCAGGCCCTCTCTTTCTTATACTCAAAGCGGCGTGCACGTCCGCACCGTCCCGGCAGGAAGCTCCACCGGGGTGATCGCGACGGGGATGCCGTACAGTTCTTCCATAAGCTCCGGTGTGAGCACGTCCTCCGCCCGCCCGGCGGCGCAGGGCTGCTGCCGCCGCAGTGCGAGCACGTGCGTGGCGAACCGAAGCGCGTGATCGGGGTTGTGCGTAGAGAGAAACACCGTATACCCGCTCTCCGCCAGAGCGCGGACGCGCCGGAGCACGCGGTGCTGGTTGCCGTAGTCCAGGTTGGCGGTCGGCTCGTCCATGATGAGCGTCTGCGCCTTCTGTGCAAGCGCCCGGGCGATGAGCGCGAGCTGCCGCTCGCCGCCGGAGATGCGGCCGATGCCGCGCTCCGCGAGATCGGCGATGCCGAGCGCTTCGAGCGCTTCTATCGCCCGCTCCTCCTCCGCCGCACCGGGACGGTGCAGCGGCGAGAGCGCGCCGGTCGTGCCCATGAGCACCGTTTCGCGCACGGTGTAATTGAATACCGGGTCGGCGTTCTGCGGGATGTACGCCGCACGGCGGGAAAGCTCGCCGCGGGAGAGGGCGCGCGCCTCGTCCCCATCGAGGAGGACGCTGCCCTCGTAAGAGCGCAGCAGCGCGAGCATGCAGCGGAAAAGCGTGCTCTTCCCCGCGCCGTTCGGCCCGAGCACCGCCACAAGCTGCCCCGGCTGCGCGGAAAAGTTTACGTCCTCGAGCACCGGGCGGGTGCCGTAGGAAAACGAGAGGTTTTCGATCTCAATCACGGTTTCCGCCTCCCGTCAGGACAAGATAAACGAAGATCGGCGCGCCGACGAACGCCGTGAGGATGCCGAGCGGCAGCTCCTGCGTTGTGACGAGCCGCGCAACGTCGTCCACGAGCAAGAGATACGCCGCGCCGAAGAGTGCGCTTGCCGGGATGAGCCGCCGGTAGTCGTAGCCGAAGATCATGCGGCAGAAATGCGGGATCACAAGCCCCACCCAGCCGATCATGCCGGACACCGCGACGCTCGCGGCGGTGAGGAGAGTGGCGCAGACAACGACGATCGCGCGCAGCGCCGTCGTATTGACGCCGAGCGTGCGCGCCTCCTCGTCACCGACGGTGAGAAGATTCAGCCGCCAGCTGAGAATAAAGAGCGGCAGCGCGCCGAGCGCCACGGGGATGCAGAGGAATTTCACGTCCTCGATCTTGATTGAGGAGAGGCTGCCCATCAGCCAGTAGGTTATGGCCGGGAGCTGCTGCTGCGTGTCCGCCACGAGCTTGATGAGCGACGTCCCCGCCTGGAAGAGCGAGGAGATCATCAGGCCGGAGAGGATCATCGCAAGCGTCGGGTTTGTTTTGCTGCACCGGCTGAGAAGATACGCCGCCAGCACGGCCAGCAGGCCGAAGCCGAAGGACGAGGCGGAGATCAGAAAGTAATCCGCGCCGAGCAGAATGGCGATGGCCGCGCCGAAGCCTGCGCCGGTCGAAGCGCCGAGAATGTCCGGCGAGACCATGGGGTTTCGGAACATGCCCTGATACGACACGCCCGCGAGCGAGAGCGCCGCGCCGATGAGTGCTGCGGCGGCCACGCGCGGAAAGCGGATCTCAAAAATGACGTTTTCCGCCGCCGCCGGCCAGCACGCCTCGACCGGCACGAAGCGCGAGGCAATGAGCGAGACGATCTGCCGCAGCGAGAGCGCGTACCGCCCGACCGGGAACGAGCCGACGAATATCACAAGGAACGCCGCGAGCAAAACGGCAAAACGCAGAGCGTAGCGGGGCGTTTTCCGCTCCGCTATCCTCTGCTGCCGTTTTTCGCTCATGCGCCGCTCCCGCTTTCTACAATATAATAGGTGCCGGTCTCGGCATCGTAATAGAGCTCGCCGCGCTTTTCGAGCGCGTCCGGGCTTTCGGTCGCGTCGTCGCGCATGCTGTCGAGCTCGTCCTCGGTAAAGGCCGCTTCGGCCTGCAGGGAATCGTTTGCCGCGCCGTTGTCCGCCGGCGTGATGTCCACATTCCAGTGCACGATCAGCGCGAGCATGATGCCGACGGCGAGAATGAGCATCACGTCCGAGAGGTTGGACACATAGTCCATCGGGTTGAGCCCCTCGTCGTCGGAAAAGAAATCGTTTCTGTGCCGTCTCGGTCTCATTTTCCGGCCTCCAGCTCCAGCACGCAGTCGGTGAGCGTTTCGAGATCGGCCATATATCCGCGGTACCAGCGCCGCCGGATCGTGGAGATCACAAGGCAGACCGCCGCCACGACAAGACCGGCGATCGTCGTATCAAACGCCGTGCGCAGCGAAACGGAGAGCGTGAACGTGTCGCCCTGGCCGAGCGCGATGATGCCGGGGCCGAGCGGGATGAGCGTGCCGAGCAGGCCGAACATCGGCGCAAGCTTCGCCGTGAGATCGGTGCGCTTGAGGCGCCGGTCGTAAAACGCCTGCTCGCGAGAGAGAAGATTTTCCGCCAGCGAGCCGCGCATCACGTCCGTGAAGGCGGGATGGCGCGTCAGCTCGAGCAGCGCCTCCTTCTGCCGGGCGAGAAGCGCGCTTTTTTCAATGAGTCGAGCGCGGTTCGCCGGGTCGGCACGCAGCTCATCGAGCAGCTGCGGCAGGCAGACCTTCATGTGGCGGTGCTCGGTGAAGTGCTCCACAAGGATCCAGCCGATGGAGAACACCGCAAACGCGAGCAGCAGCACAAGGATGATGACGACCGGCGTATCGAGCGAGCCGGTGATCGTATTTAATATGGTATGAAAAATGGAGCTCATATTCTCTTTCCCCGTTCTTTTCGGAATGTCAGAGCCTCGCACAGCCCGCCCGCAAGCAGGAGCGCCAGCATGGCGATGCCCGTTTCAAGAAGATATTTCGTCTGCCGCTCCGGCGGCGCAACCTCCAGCGCCGTGCGTTCCGGGCCGGACGCCGGTTCCTCCGGCGTCTCCCCGGCAGGCTCTTCGCTCTGCGCGCTGCGCAGCGCGGCGGCGAGCTCCGGCGAGAGCGGAATGACGAGCCGCGGTGCGGCCACGGCCTCGCTCTGCGCGAGAAGCTGCCGGTCCTTCTCCGAGAGCTCCACGCGGAGCCCCGGAAGGCCGTCCGGCGTCGCGATGATCTGCGCGCCGTCCGGCTCTTTGACGGTGTCGCCGCCGGCGTTGTCCCTGTCGGGAGTCACCGGATCGGGATTGTCCGGCGTCTTCGGCGGAGTGGTGCCGGTCGTCACGGTCGAAAGCTGCGTGCTCCCGCCGCTTCCGCCGATGAAGGCATTGATGGTCGCCTCGCCCTCGGCGATCACGTCGTAGGATATCGTCACGGTGGCGAGATCGCTGTACTCATTGCTGTAGTCGATGCTCCAGCCGGTTACTCTCAATACGCCCTCGTCCGAGGAGGCATACCGGAGGAGCTGCTGCAATGCGTCAAGGAGCTTATTGTTGCTGACGGTGACATTCATCGTCACCTCATGCGAGCCGATCGTCCCGTCCAGCTCCGGCGGGTCGGGCGTATAGATCGCCGTGCCGCTGAGCGTTACGAGCACCGTGTGGACGTATTTGGCGGATTTGCTCGTTTCGGTGGCCTGCGGCTCGTGCTGGCCGAAGAGGAGACGGAAGCGGTTCCCGGCGTGAAGGCCGTCAAAGTTCGGCGGCGTTTCGTTGTTGCTGATCTCAAAGTTCGCCCAGTTGTCCTCGAGCGCGAGCATCGGCTCCACCACACGCGCATAGTCCCACGCCTCGGAGTCGTCGTATACGAGCCCGTCGCTGGTGAGGTAGGGATCGCGGAGATGCATCGCAAGGTTTTCAAAGTAATAGCGGTCGTGGCGGAAGAGCTCCTGCGCCGTGAAGCTCACAAACGAGCCGGCCTCCTGGTCGCGCGTATAGAAGCTCAGGCTGCTCACGTCGCCGAGATAAATGTCGGCATAGTCGAGAAGATCAGTGAGATAAAACCCGCGGGCGGAGTCCACGACCGTCCGCATCTCGCCGGGACGGTTGAGCGCGTCGCCGCGGAAGAAGGAATATGTCTCCTCGTGCAGCGGCAGGGCTTCCTCCAGCTCCCACCACTGGTAGGTGGCGACCTCGATGTAATCGTCCGGGTCCATGCCGAAATATCCGACCTTCACGGTGAGCGTGTCGGTCACGATGTCCGCGCTGGCCGGTTGGATGAGAAACGGCACGAGCAGCGCCATCATCAGCAGAACCAGAACGGCTCTGCGGCAGTTTTTCATAAGCTTTTCCTCTTTTTATTTCAGCGTGGAGCGAGCGAGCATGTCCCGCGCTTCCTCCGCGGTGAGATCGTAGTGCCAGAACAGGCGGTAATATTCCTGCGCGACAGAGACCATGTCGTAATCGTACAGCTCCGGGTACAGAAGATTCCCCAGCCACCATACACCGAGCACACGGTTGACCGACGGCGGTGAGGCCATCCAGTCGTAGGGAAGATTGGGGATCTCGTAATATGTACCGTTCTGCACCGCGCTGAGACCGCGCCACTCGTTCGTTTCCAGCTGCGCATACGGCCCGCCGGCGGAGAGGAGGATCACGTCCGGATCGACGGTGTAGACCTCCTCGAGACTCACGGTCGTGCCGCCGCCGCGGTTCGTGACCTCCTCGGGGATGATGGCGTTCACCGCGCCGACGATCTCGATCACGTCGGCCTGCGAGGAGCCCTGCGCATTGCAGGCAAGCCCCGTGGAGCCCGTGCCGAAGAGGACGCTCTTTCGCTCGTTCTCCGGAATCTGCGCTGCATTTTCCGCGGCCATGGCGGTTGTTTTTTCGATGAATTGGGCGAGCGCTTCGGCCTGCTCTTCGCGGTGAAGGATGCGGCCGAGCGTCCGGTATGCCTCCGGCAACGTTTCGAGCGTTGCCTCGAGGAAGATCGTCGGGATGCCGGTCTGGCGCTGGATGGTGTTCATGTCCTGCCGGATGCTCGTTTTGCGGTCGCCGAGGTCGATGATGAGCTGCGGCTCGGCATCGATGAGCGCTTCCATGTTCAGGCTGGCCTTGCTGCCGTAAAACTGGCCGAACGTCGGCAGACGCCACATGCTCTCCGGGAAATACGGGCGCTGCGCGGTGCTCGGGCTGCTCGAAAGGCCGACGAGAAGATCGGGCGCGATGGTCATCAAAATCATCTGCGCCGTGCCGCCGGAGGCGGCGATGGCCGTGATCTCCGCGGGGATCTCCACGTCGCGTCCCGCACTGTCAGTGACGACGGTAGTCTCCACGCCGGCCAGGGGGTCATAGGTATGGCTGCCGCCGCAGCCGGCCAGTCCCAGCAGCAGGGCAAGCGCCAGCAGCAGCACGAAAAAAGAGCGCTTCATTCGGAAATCCTCTTCTCCAAAAGGTGCAGAAATGCCGGGATGCGGCGAATGTCCGATCTCCGGTTTCCTTTTAATTTTAAAATAATTCTCTCTTGAGAATATTCTCAAGCCAGATTATTCCAGCTTGAGAATAATTATACTGTTTTGGTCTTTTCATGTCAATAGAAATTGTGGTTTTCCGAGCAGTTCCGACCTGTGACCACAAAATATTCCCATTCAGCACTGCAAAGAGAAAAAGCAGGCGGGAGGGCAAATCGCCCTCCCGTTTACAATACATACACATTTTATATGTATTGGCCGTTGTCGTTTTGTTTCGCTATGCTTCCGCCTGCGCTGCCCTATAGACAAAGCAGCGCCCCGGCAGTTTCCTGCCGGGGCGCAAGTTTGAGTTTTAAATGAACGCTATATGATTTACTTTTTATCGCCGAAGCACTCGTCGTAGTGTGCGAGCGCGCTTTTGATGATCTCCACGGCGGCTTCGCGGCCGTTCACGTCGCCTGCGACTGCCTCTTTGCCCTCCAGCGCCTTGTATACGGAAAAGAAGTGCGCCATCTCGTCAAACGTGTGGCTGGGCAGATCCATAATATCGCGGTATTTGTTGTAGCTCGGGTCGGAGAAGGGGATGGCGATGATCTTCTCGTCGTTCTTGCCGCCGTCGAGCATGGAGATGTACCCGATCGGGTAGCAGCGCACGAGCGTGAGCGGATCAAGTGGCTCGGAGCAGAGCACGAGCACGTCGAGCGGGTCGCCGTCGTCGCCGTAGCTGCGGGGGATGAAGCCGTAGTTGGCGGGGTAGTGGGTCGATGTATACAGAATGCGGTCGAGAATGATCAGGCCGGTCTGCTTATCCAGTTCATATTTCTTCTTGCTGCCCTTGGGGATCTCGATCACGGCGAGAAAATCCTCCGGCTGGATGCGGGCGGGGTCGATGTCGTGCCAGACGTTCATGGCGTTACCTCCGGGAAAATAGTGCCGCACTGCGGCGGGATTGAATTATATCATGGAGGTGTCCGTTTTTCAACACACAAGAAAAGCGTTATTCCTCAAAAAATATCCCGGCGTCCTGCCGGAGAGCAAGATTGCATTCCGCCTCCACGCACTTGGTGATACCGGCGATGACCGGGCAGGCGGCGTGAACGGGGAAATGCTCCGCAGCGTAGGTGTAAAACGGCCCGGTACCCGGCTTGGTGAGACAGACGTCAAAAGCGCTGAACGTGCTGCCGAGAGCCTTCATCATCTCCTGCACAGCGCCGCAGCCGCTCGCCACGCGCAGCCGTACCGTATAGTCCTCCGTGGCCTCCGCCTCTGCGATCGCCGTAAAACCGCAGATGCCCGGCTCAATGCGTACCTTTGTCATGGGTGTTCCTCCCGTCCTTTTTCTCCTATTATATTGCGGCGATCGGGCAGCGTCTGGAGGTATCCGGCGCTTTTTTGGTACGATATTTGTCAATGTTTCCCGCGGACGCGCTTGTTTTTCCGGGAGGCCTGTGATACTATGATCTTGCGACACAAGTTCATATCAGGATCAATCGTAAGGTTGCGTTTTTGCCTCGGTAAAAATGCATCCTCTGTTTCGCATACCTTAGGGTTGATCCGAAACTTGTGTCGCAGCAATCGAGGCTCTGCATTTTTCGGTGCGCGGCTTCGGCTGCGCACCTTTTTATTTTGGAGGAAAGAAAGATGAAAAAAGCCCTCGTTCTCCTGCTTGCCCTCTGTATGCTGCTGACGCTCTGCGCCTGCGCCGACTCCAGCGAAAAGGAATTTGAAGCCGCCAAAGCCCTGTATGACGCCGGGGACTACGAAAACGCCATCGAGGCGCTGCAGAGCCTCGACCGCAACGCAGAAATCGAGAGCATGATTGCGGACGCACAGAAGCAGCTCAACGCCAAAAGCTATGAATTCCTGTTTTCCACTGCGTGGAAAGACGTGAGTTCCGACGGAACCAGTACGATCGTTTTTCACGAGGACGGCACCTGCGACATAAATGGAGAATCTATGCCGTATGCCGTAGAAGATAGCAGCATCACAATAGCTGGAATTTACACGCTGAACATTACGCAGGAGGATGACATGTACCGTCTCAGCATGTACCATCTCAGCGAAGAGGGCGCTGTTTTCGTCCGCGAAGAGGACTATAACCGGTTCATCGCAGAACACACGGTGGAACTGACGTTGGACAACTACCTCGAATATTACGAATGGGTCGACGGGAATCGGTTGGAGTATAAGGACGATCACGGAAATGTTAACTGCGTTTCCGTCAGTCATGAGTTGAAACTGAAGGACGTCTATGAGGCTCGGATGAACCTGAACCTTTCCGAAGTAGATATTGAATACACCTACGAACAGACTCATTTTTCGGGCGGGAACCTTACTATAAACTTTGATACTCTCGAATATTCCGGCGCATCGTATTCTGATACTGAAACCAGAAGTGTAACGGCGTTGCTTTATCAGAATGACGCATGGCCGGTCATTGAATACACCGAACGTTACAACATAGAAGATAATGGGTATGGCGATGTAACCATTGACTCCAAGCCGGAGATCGTCCGCGTGGAAGGCCATCTTGTCATTCGATAACGCGCAATAATACAGCAAAAAGGCTAACGGAAAAATCCGTTAGCCTTTTTCGTATACAGAGCAGATTACTTGCCGAAGTAGCGCTTCAGCAGGCCCTCGAAGGCCTTGCCGTGACGGGCTTCGTCGCGCGCCATTTCGTGCACGGTGTCGTGGATGGCGTCGAGATTGTACTTCTTCGCGAGCTTCGCAAGCTCGAACTTGCCGGCGGTGGCGCCGTTCTCGGCGTCAACGCGCATTTCCAGATTCTTCTTCGTGGACGTCGTCACGACTTCGCCGAGGAGCTCGGCAAACTTCGCGGCGTGCTCGGCCTCTTCCAGCGCGGCCTTTTCCCAGTAAAGGCCGATCTCGGGATAGCCTTCGCGGTGCGCAACGCGGGACATGGCCAGATACATGCCGACCTCGCTGCACTCGCCCTCAAAGTTGGCGCGCAGACCGGAGATGATCTCCTCGCGCACCTCGGCGGGGACGTCCTCGCCGAACACCTTGCCGACGCCGACGACGTGCTCCGCCGCCCAGGTCTTCTCCTCCGCCTGCAGCTTGAACTTGCTGCCGGGGACATGGCACACCGGGCACTCCGCCGGGGGCTCTTCGCCTTCATGAACGTAACCGCAAACCGGGCAAACCCACTTTTTCATAATAAGATCCTCCATCAAATCAATTTTTCTCTTTGTTTTCTTTGTTGCTTTCTTTATGATCGTCCGCTGCACAGCAGCGGCAGATGCCGTAAAATGTCAGAGCCCAGGAACGGACCTCGCCGGGCATTTCGCCGGTGACGAGTGTTTCGGGCAGCACCGCGTCCACATCGTCCACGCGGCCGCACCTCTCGCAGATGAAGTGCGCGTGGGGGTGCGTCCGGCCGTCGAACCGCTCCTGCCCTGCGACGGTGGCAACGCTCATCGCTTTGCCCTCCTCGCGGAAGAGCGCGAGATTGCGGTACACCGTGCCGAGCGAGAGATCCGGGATGTCCGGCTTGAGCCGCCGGTAGATCTCCTCCGCGCTCGGATGATCGTACGACGCGAGCAGTATCTCGCGGATCGCGTCACGTTTTTTGCTTTGCCGCCGGGTGCTTTCCATGGGGTTCTCCTTCGCTGTGAGACTTCATAATCAATAATAATTATCGTTACTGTTAATATAGCAGCCCGTTCCCAAAATGTCAATAGGGTTTTGAAAAAAATTTTGCCCGCCGGTCGCCCGGCAGGCAATTTGCGCTTTTAGAGCGTTCGAACGTACATCTCCTCCACCGTACCGAGGGCGGGCTGCTTTTTCCCGCTGGCGGCGAAGCCGTGCGCTTCGTAAAACCGGATCGCGCGCTCGTTGGTCTCGAACACCCAAAGCACGATCCTGTTGTATCCGGCCTCTTTCACATCCGCGAGAACGCGCTCCATCATCCGGCTGCCATAGCCCTTCCGCCAGTTGTCCGGGAGCGAATGGATGCACCGCAGCTCGGCTCCGCCCGGCATGTCCTCTTCCCGGGCGGCGTCCCACCACGCAATGCAGTGGGGCTTTCCGTCCAGTGCCAGAAGATAGCCGTTTCCCCGGCGTTCGGAGAGCAGCCGCGCGTACATCTTCTCGGCGCGCCCGGCGTTTGTGCACGTTGCAAGCAGCTCCGCCGGAACGATGCCCGCGAACGCCACCTTCCAGCTTTCGGTTTGTATATAAGCGAGGGGGGTCGTCCCCCTCCCGCGCTCTTCGGATATGCACCATGACGTTTTCCTCCGTCAGTATAGCTTCTTTCCCATTTCGAGACGCACCTCGTGCCGCTCCGGGTCAGCGTTGGAGTAGGAATAGAGATCCAGGCCGATGATCGAAAAGCCGTTCTTTTTATAAAAGGCGATCGCGGTCTCGTTGCAGGTCTGCGTTTCCAGAACGATCATCCGCGCGCCCGACGCCGCGGCCACATCCTGTATGGCGTCCATGAGCGCCGTTCCGATCCCGCGGCTGCGCCCGGCCTTTTCAAATACGCAGATGTTGCTGATCCGGTAGCGGTTGTTCCAGCTCTCCGGCGAGCCTTCGACGAAGCCGAGAAGCTTCCCGCCCTCAAACGCGCCGAATGCTGCCGGGGCCTCGAGCCACTCGCCGAAAAACACATCGTCAAACGAGCGCTCGACCGGCGTTTCGAACGGCGTGTATTTCATCGAAAAGCCGTCCTCGGATGCGGCGATATCGTAATAGCCGTTCGTCGTGTACCGGGCGGTAAATTTTCTGCCCGCGTAGGTCTCCTTGTTCAATGGCCGAATTTCCATTAACCTTTCGCTTCCTTTACCCAAAGCGCATTATTTAATGTATATCGCTTGATATGTTAATGCCATGGGCTGCACCTGTCAACAGCCAAAGCTTCCGGCACTGCTTAAATAATCGATAACAGGAAAGCTATCGCAAAACGCCCCCGGTACAGGGCTTTCGTTTTCCTGCGCCGGGGGTGTTTGGTATGATCCGTTTTCTGCGTCCGGGGCGGTTTGGTCAGTGTTTATTTGCCGCCGTATTTGCCAGTCCGGGAATATGGATTGGGTTTCGGAACTCCGCGCCCAAGACCGCCGCGATGCGGGAGAGCTCGTTGATCGTCGGATTCGCCGTGCCGTGCTCGATGCGGCGAAGATACGAAACGCTCATGGCGCATTCCAGCGCGAGCTGTTCCTGTGAAATATTTCGGAACGCACGGGCAGACACTATGGTCTTGCCGATTTCGTTATGGATTGTCAAATTCTGTCTCCTGTATTTCTGTATTAAAGAACGGCCTGCCGGGAAACATGCTCGGCGATCATGGCGATGAATTCGCCGTTTGTGGGTTTGCCCTTTGCGCCGG
>CAVEQS010000035.1:0-28961 GCA_963618015.1 bacterium
TCCTATGCCCTTATAGGGCTTGTGCAAGCCACCGGCTACGCCGGTGGTCTTGACTTGTCCTGCTTAAAGGAAGAACCGGCGAATGAGACGGCAGAGATTGAGCGCGATAATGAAAATGCCGGCGATGGCGAGCAGCGGGCGGACGGATATCCTTTTGCAGATCCACGCCGCTGATCATGCCGGGGATTGCGAGAGTATAGTATTAATAATCTGTGCGGGTAATAATCTGTGCGGGAAAGCCGATAAGGATAAAGTGTGCGGCGGTGCTGCTTTCGAAAATCTTTTAAGGTTTTGAACAGAAACTGAGGTATGACGATGCATGTCATACCTCAGCTTTTCTCTTGACAAATGAAGCAATTGATCATAATATAACAAAAGTTATTGATAACATAAGTTATTCGATGGAGACAAAGCTATGCCGGCGATCAAGAAAATATCGAAAGAGGCCATTATTGATGCGGCGGTGGACGTGCTGCGAAAGGGCGGCGCATCGGCCATCAACGCGCGCAGCGTGGCGAAAGAGCTGGGCTGCTCCACGCAGCCAATTTATCTGTCCTTTCGGAATATGGAGGAACTGAAGGCCGCCGTGACCGAGCGGGCTGTTATGCTGCATGCGCAGCATGTGCGGGATTCACTCCGCAGCCGGGAAAACGGCGGCAGCATCTATAGCCGCTACAGCCGGTACAGCGGTTATGGCATGGGCTTTGTCAAGTTCGCGGCGGAGGAAAAACACCTGTTCCGCTGGCTGTATCTGGACGGCCAGCAGCCCGGCCCCTATCAGGACGATATGCTGCTGCCGGAAATCATCGCGGCCATCGTAGATGAATACGGCTATACCGGGGAGCTTGCGGAAAAACTGCACCGGGACATGGCGTACTATTCCTATGGACTGGCGATCCTGGCGAATACGGGACATTTGAAATTGTCGGATGAGGAACTGCTGGCATCGTTCCGCCGGGAGTTCACGGCGCTGGCCGCCTATTACGGCGTATCCCCGGTGCCGCGCCGCTGTGCGGAGCATTTGCCGAAAGGTGGAGGGGAAACACTATGAATGATTCCGATGCAATTTCGCAAACGGCTTTTCGTTTCGCCGTTATGCGCGATTTGCCCCAACTGAAGGAAATGTACGGGCGGATCGTAAAAAACATGGAGGAGCGGGGCATTCAAATATGGGATGATATTTACCCCTCGGAATTTCTGGCGGAAGATATAGAAAAGAAGCGGCTTTATATTTTGACGTATGACGGAGAAATCGCATCGGCATTTGCCCTGTGCGATACAAATGCGGGAGAAACAGCTGTTCAATGGAAGGAAAACGGCGCGAAGGCCGTGTATATCGACCGACTGGGGGTAGACGTCCGATATGCCAAAAGGGGAATCGGCAGCTCCATGCTTGCGAAGGCCGGGGAGCTGGCGAAAGGCTTTGGCGCTGCGTATCTCCGGCTGTTTGTGGTGGACAGCAATGAACCGGCGATCCGCCTTTACGAGAAAAACGGCTTTACCAAAGCCGCGGGCGTTTACGAGGAAGCCTTCGATGACGGCTTCGTGCTGCGCGAATACGGATACGAGATAAATGTTTGACCCATGTGGAAGGAAAGAAGGATATACCATGAAAACGGAAATCAAAACAAAGAGAATGACGATTCGCCCGATGTCGGACGCGGAGATCGAAGCGCTGATGGAACGCACGCCTTCTGAGGAGCTTCGCTCCGCTTACGGCGAAATGCTCTCCGGGTGCAAAAGCGATCCGGAAAACAGAGTCTGGTACGCGCCGTGGGCGATGACGTTGAAAGATTCTCTGACTTATATTGGCGATCTCGGCTTCAAAGGGCCGGTCAAAAACCATGCGGTAGAGATCGGGTACGGCGTTCTGCCGGAGTACGAAGGGCAGGGCTATGCCACCGAAGCGGTGCAGGCCATGACGGCGTGGGCATTCGGTGAGAAGGACGTCGTATTCGTGGAGGCGGAGACCGAGGCGGAAAACAAAGCCTCGCAGCGCGTTCTCGAAAAATGCGGCTTTGCGCCGGACGGAACGACGGGCGAGGAAGGGCCGCGCTTTGTGCGGGAGAGCCCGCTTCCCAGCCAAATATCCATTTACATGCTCTTTGGCATCGCCATCGGTATGTCCATTGGGCAGCTGTGCGGCCAGATGGTCTTGGGCATGGCGCCTGGCATCAGCCTCGGCATGCTGGCCGGCGTGTTGCTCGACAATGCCGCCAAAAAGAAGCGCGAAGAGCTGCGCCGGCAGCGCCGGTCTCACATGTGATTTTTTTCGCACATTACTATTGACAGAAAAAAGACAAAGTGATATATTTACCACATCAAATGTGATAAATATATCACTTGCTGTTTTCTGAGGAGGCACTGTATGAAAAAAGTATCGCTGCGGGAGCTGGTTGCGGATAAGATCATTTTTGCCGTTTTGCTCGCCGTGTATTATTGGATGTGGGCGCGGAACGACTGGAAGGACTACTATACGACGATCCAGTATGTCGTTGCCGTTTTCACGTTCTATTATTTTGTATCCCGCGCCATTCGCGTCAAAAAGTATAAGCGGGAAGCGCCGGACGAAATGGCAGAGGCCAATCTCAAGCGGTGCGACGCGATCTGCCTGAAGATCGCCGTTGGACTGATTGTGGCGCTCGGCTTTGTCTGTGCAGCCGGGAGATTCGCGATCTCTACGGAGATCATCGGCTACGGCCTGATGGGAACGCTCGTTTTGCTCGCGGTCGTCCGCACGGTTCTCTTCTGCGTTATGGATAAAAAGGGAGTCTGAGCATGGCGCTGACGACCAAAATCAAAGAATACCGGGAAGCACAGGGACTCAAGCAGTCGGAGCTTGCCGATCTCGTCGGTGTCCGGCGCGAAACGATCGTCAATCTCGAGCGGGGGCGGTATAACCCCTCGCTGAAGCTGGCCATGGATATCGCCAAAGTCTTTCACACCACGGTGGAAGAGATATTTTCCTATACGGAGTAAAAAAACCGCCGCAGCTTGTCAAGCTGCGGCGGTTTTGCAGTAGAGAGCCGTGCGCTGAACGCGCGGCCTATGTGACGATGGGGAGATCCTTTTTCTTCGTTTATTGATCGGCTTCTTCCTGATAGGCGCGAAGATGAAGATACACTGTGCTGGTCGAGATGCCGAGCGCACGAGCTGTCAGCGTGACGGAATTTTTCAGCTTGAAAGCGCCTTTGCCCGCCATCAAATAAACGATCGCTTTGTTTTTGAGATTGGGGGAAATGCTGCTGTCGTGATTGACGGTTTCCCTCGCTTCTTCCAGGATCCCGGCGAGAAGATCGTCGGTGTTGTTGGTGAAGTGCTCCGCCTTGGCCATGGCACCCAGCGGCGAGAACGACGTTACGATCTTATAAAACGGCGTGTTGAGATACATGTTCATGCACAGCAGGCCGATGATGCGGTCGTTTTCCCCGCGGATCGCAATGGTAATGGACTTCTTCGGGTTGGACGGATCGGCGGTGTTGAAATAGGCCAGATGATCGGTGCTGTGGCTGCCGTTGTTTATTTCCTTGAGCATGGAGATGGCGAGGTCGGTGATCGGGGAACCGATCTCTCGGCCGGAATAGTGCCCGTTTTTCAGCGCGATCACAGACCGGTTATGATCCTCGAGACTGTGAAGCACGATCTCATAGCCCTCGCCAAGGTATTCGGAAAGCCCGTCGAGCATGGCAGAGTACGACTGAAGGATCTTCCGGTCGGTTTCGGTGAGAACCAGATTGTCGTCTTCCAGAGGCGCTTGATTCTTTTGCATGTAAAATTTATCCTGACTTTGTTCAAATGTTATACATTGAGTTTACCAAAACATTCCCCAAAATACAAGCATTAATCCAGAAGGACCGTTCCGCCGAGATTTCCGGTAAAACCTCTTTCATTATACGATTCCACACCGTTGACCCACACATTTTTGATCCCGGAGGGGTATCCGGCGGTCGGATGCAGGAACGAGCCGCGCTCGTGCAAATCGTTCGGGTCGAACAGCGTGAGATCGGCCTTGTATCCGGGGCGGATCAGGCCGCGGTCATGCAGACGGAAATGATAGGCACAAAGACCGGTCATTTTGTGCACGGCCTGCTCCAGCGTGAGCAGATGCTCTTTTCCGACAACGGTCTCGAGAGCATATATCGCGTGACCGAACACGCGCGGGTGAACCTGCATTTTGGCAAAACAGGTAAACGGCTCGTCCAGACTGGTGGAGATGATGTCGGAACCGAACATGACATAGGGCGATTTCAAAAACTCTGCGCGGTCTTCCGCTTTTTCGAGAATGTTCACGGAGGAAAGGTATGCGCCGTCGGAGAGGAGCATGTCGAAATACACGTCGATCGGCTCCTTGCCGAGCGTTTTGGCGATCTCCGCCACGGACTTTCCGACGAAGGGGACATAGCTGCCACCGGGCTTTACCTCGTAAATGATGATCGATTCCCAGTTCTGGATGAGGAAAAACTGCGCGTTGAACGAATCGTGCTCGCTCGAGAGTGCCTTTAGCACATGCTCACGGATCCTGCGGTTGGCAGACTCGTCGCGTATGGCGTTTTGGATCTTTACGACCGCCGTTTCCCAGGGCTCCTGCCAGTTGTATATATCCCGCGGGAATATGGCTCTCGGCGCCCACCATACACCGATGGTTGGATATTCGCCCGTATCGGCGCAGACGTCAACACCGCGCTTCCGATAGCCGGCGATCTTGTCGGCGAGCCATTTTCCTTTGCCCCAAAGTCCCTCGCCGTGGGGAGCAACATGCGAGAATTGGAGGCTTGTGCCGGCTTCCCACGCCGTTTCTACGGCGAAGTCCATGGCCACTTCGATCCCACTGCCGGAGTAGTTGCTCATATGGGTCGTGTACATGCCGCCGTAGCTGCCGACAACGGCGGCCAGCGCCTTGATCTCCTCTGGCGCGGCATGGCAGCCGGGCTCATACGTCAGTCCGGTGGAAAAACCGCGCACACCGAATTGCATGAGCTCGTGCAGGTACTCCTGCATGGCACGGAGCTCACTGTCGGTACACGGGCGCTGCTCATAGCCCATGAAGGCGATGCGCAGGCAGTTGTGACCGACCATCTGATACGTGTTGACGCCGATACCCTGCTTTTTCAGAATAGAAAAATACTCTTTGTAATCCTTCCAGAAATCTTCCTTTGCATTGAACTGAATGGAGGGCGGGGGCGGCGCGGGAAGCGTCGGGTCGCAGACGGGGTAAGGCGAGATGCCGCAGTTGCACATGATCTCGGTGGTCACACCCTGCGCGAGCTGCGAGTGAGTGGTCGGGTTATGCGGAAGAGCAAAATCCGAGTGCGCGTGCGCGTCGATGAAGCCGGGGGTAAGAATAAGCCCGTCGGCGTCGATCGTTTGAACGGCGGCATGCCCTTTCAGATCGCCGACGGCGGCGATCCGGCCGTTTTTTACGGCCACATCGGCAAGAAAACGGTCCCGGCCCGTGCCGTCGACTACAGTGGCATTGCGAAGGATCAGGTCTACCATATTTCAATTCCTTTCTGTGAAATAAAGAATAGCGGCTTATGTGATCATACTATAACAATGAAATTTATTTTAGTCAATAGGTAAAAGTAATTTCAGCGAATAAAGGCTGGAAAAATGCAAAGCAACGGAAGGAGAACACGGCAAAACCGTTGCAATATATTGAATTATTTGAGATTTTTGCGGCGTGGAATAAAAGACGCGGAAGGATGCTTTGGGCAGTATAAATAAATGAACGGTGAAATTTTATTTACTATACCCAATTGACGGATAAACTTTTTTTTAGTATCCTATGGCCAAGGAGGGAAAAACGGCGTCAGAGAGCGCATGTCGGCGAGTACTTTTTTGATGGTGCAGCAGATCGTGCGGGATCGAACGGATGGGATTTTACGCCCTGTCCATCGTTTTATCCAGAGAGAAATAATTAGGAGGTTTACGATGTTTAAAATAGTTGTCGCCATCCTATACATGTTTGTGATGCTGCTTATCGGATGGCTTCAGTCGAGAAAAGTGAAAACCGCAAAGGATTACGCGGTGGCCGGTGACGGTGTTCCGATGTGGCAGAATATGCGCTCCATGGCTTCTGCCGGTATCGGAGCGGGAGCTACAATGGGCGTGGCGTCCATGACGTGGGCGTTCGGCATTTCCGGCTGTGTGCTGGCAGTCGGCGCGATCCTCGGCATCATTTTCAGCGGCATTTTCTTTGCTTCCAAGATCCGCAAGGCGGGTGTCACGACGATCCCTGAGCTCGTTGAGCTGAAGCTCGGAAAAAAGGTTGCGAAGGCGATGAGCGCGCTCACGGTGTTTGCGCTGTTTGCCGCTCTTGCCGGACAGATCAAATCCCTCGGCACGATCCTCATGGTGTTTATTCCGTCCTTGAATATCGTGTCCGCATGCCTTATCATGACAGGCGTAATGGTCGTGTATGCGGCGCTCGGCGGAATGATCGGCGCGGTGAAAACCGATACGATCAATATTGTCATCATGATTTTGTCAGTCGTTGTCATTCTGCCGAACCTGATCCTCAATTCTGTCGGCGGCTTTGGCGGGCTGGTCAAGAGCATTGCGGAGATCAAACCCGCGGCGCTCGCGCCGACAACGATGGGCGTGCTCCCCATGCTCTCTACCTTCCTTTATATCTTCGCAACGAATATGGTCAACGCGGAAGGCTTTTTGAAGATCTGCTCCGCAAAAAACGAGAAGGAAGCGAAGGTTGCCCTGATCGGCTCGCAGGTGCTTCTGGGCGCACCATACATGGCCAACTGTGTTCTCGTCGGTCTCGCGGGTATTGTCCTTCTTCCGAACCTTGCCGGCCGTGACGCGATCATTCCGTCCATGCTGGACACGCTGACCACGCCGCTCATCGGCGCGTTCGCTCTCGCCGCGCTTCTCGCGGCGGTCATGGGAACGGCGGCCTCGCTCTTCATCGCGATCGGCGTCACGTTTACCAACAACGTAGTTCGCCCGCTCAAGCCGGAGTTCAGCGACAAGGCGGCGCTTACGACGACGCGCGTGTCCGGCATCGTGTTCACGGCACTGGGACTCGTTTTTGCCATCTTCGGCAGCGACATTATTTCCATTATGCAGAATATCAGCGCGCCGGTCACCTCGGCCATGTTCCCGATCTTTATCGGCATGTTCTATTGGAAGAAACTCACGCCGAAGGCGGCTTTGCTTACGATCATCGTAGCGGTGGCCTCTACCTGCGGCTGGTGGATCTTTGGCGCGGTCGCGCAGGGGGCGTCCAGCGGCGCCTTTGGCGTGCATCATATCATTGTGGGCACGGTGTGCGCAACGCTCACGATGCTCATCGCCGGTCTGGCAACTTACGGCAAAGAATCCGCGAAGGCCTGAATTACTAACGGATAAAAGGAGCGAATATAATGGCGGTACTTACTCTTTTGTGGCGTGTGATCGGCGTTGCCGTCGCAGGCGTCCTGATTTACGGCCTGTTTGCAGACAGGAAAAAAGCTTAATAAAACCGGGGCGGCTTTCGTGCCGCCCCATAGCTTCGAGAGAAATAAAAAAGAAATAACCCAATAAGGAGAAAACCAATGAACAAGATCAACACATCCAATGCGCCTGCGGCGATCGGCCCGTATTCGCAGGGCATCATTTCCAACGGCTTTGTTTACACATCCGGCCAGATCGGCGTGGATCCCGCAACGGGAACGGCGGGAGCGGATATCACGGCGCAGGCGGAACAGGTATGCAAAAACGTTGCCGCCGTTCTGGAGGCTGCCGGGAGCGATATGACGAAGGTCGTCAAGACGACCTGCTTCCTGGCGGATATGGCGGATTTTGCCGTGTTCAATGAAATTTATGCAAAGCACTTTATCAGTTGCCCGGCCCGCTCGTGCATCGCGGCGAAGGCGCTTCCCAAGGGACTGCTCTGCGAAGTGGAAGTGATCGCGGAACAGTAAATAAGGAGAAACGCCATGAAGGGCTTTACCAACGAAAACATAAATTTTGATGTTCTCAAGCAGCGGGCATTCAACATGCGCTGGGCGGAGCAGGCGGACGGCGTGATCCCGCTCACGGCGGCAGATCACGATTTCCCGGCGGCGCCGGAGATCGTTGAGGCGCTGCAGGAATACATCCGCGAGGGCTATTTCACCTATACGCCGCACCGCGGTTTGCCCAGCTTCCGCCAGGCAATTGCCAAGGCGATGAAGGAACGCAAAAATGAAGAAGTAAACCCGGAATGGGTGCTCCCGGTCGACAGCGCTGCGCGCGGAATGAAGATCATTGCGGATGCCTTTTTGAAGCCCGGCGATGAGGTCATCGTATTTGACCCGGTGGACTTTCTGTTCCGCACCAGTATGGAATCCGCCGGAGCCAAAGTCGTCCTGTTCCCGAGCAATCTGAAGGAAGACCGCGTCAGCCTGGAAGGCCTGGAAAGCTATATTACGCCGAACACGAAAATGGTCGGCTTCTGCAACCCGCATAACCCTCTGGGCATGCTGTATTCGTGGGAGGATCTGGAGTATCTGCTCTCGCTGTCCGAAAAGTATGGCTTTTACATCATGAACGACGAGATATGGTCGGACATGATCTACCCGGAGTGCCGCTTCCGCAGTCTGCTGGAGCTGGGCGCGGAGCGCAACGCCAAAACGCTTACCGTTTACGGCTTCAGCAAGACCTTTGGTTTGGCCGGTATGCGCATCGGGTGCGTGTATACGACAAATCAGGAAAACTACGAGCGTGTGGTCAAAGCCTCTCTTGTGGATACCACGATCGGCGGTATCGATGTGCTTGCACAGATCGCCGGTCAGGCGGCGCTGGAAAAGGCGTTTTACCGTGTGGACGAATTCCGTCAGCAGATCGCGGAGAATCGAGACTATGCGCTCTCCCGCATCGAAGCGATGCCCGGTATCCATTGCCACAGACCACAGGCCACATTTGTGATCTTCCCGGATGTGACGGAGACGGGCAAAGACCCTGTGGAACTGGTCGCCGTTTTGAAAGAACGGTATGGCGTGGCTCTCGTGCCCGGAGGCGAGCGCTTCTTCGGCCCCGGCTCCGAAGGCCATATCCGCATCTGCCTCGCCACAAGTCACGAAGTTTTGGCGGAAGGGCTGAACCGGCTCGAAGCGTGCCTGAACGACATTGCGGCCGGAAAGCTTTAACGAAACGCAGGATCGGTGATCACGGCTTTATGTATGCCGGGGATCCCGCCGTACAATAAATACTTTAAATACTTTTTGGCAGACGGAGCGCCTCCACGGCTTGACAAGCCGCGGAGGCGTTTTTATAATATGCGTGAGTTAGATAAAGCTAACTCGGCAAATAAAAACCGTCCGCGGCGCATGCAGCGGACGGAAGATATATTCATTCGATGCGGAAAAAGGCGCGGATCTTCTCCATCCCCGCGGCGTCCACCGGGTAGCTTTCGGCGATGCGCCCATCCTCCAGTCGGAGAATGTCGGTGCAGCATTCTCCGATGAGCTCGGGGTCGTGCGTGATGACGTACACGCTCTTCCCGCCGCGGCGCAGCGCGCGCAAAAGGTCGGCAGTCTGCATCATGTGGCGGTGGTCAAGCCCGCTGGTCGGCTCGTCGAGAAAGACGACGGAGCGCTCCGCCGCGATGGCAGAGGCGATGGCCAGCCGCTGCTTCTGCCCACCGGAGAGCGACGCCGGGTGGCGGTCAAGATACGGCGTGAGATCGAGCCGCGCGAGAATGTCCTTTGCGGCGGTCTCGTCCTCATCGGGAAGACTGATGAGCACCTCGTCGAGCACGCTCTCGGTGAAGAGCTGGTGCCCGGCGTCCTGCATGACCATGTAGCACCGGTTGAGCCGGTCTTTTGCGCGGAAATCCGTTCCGTCTACAGAGACTGTGCCGCACCGCTTTTCCAGCCCGCAGAAGCAGCGGGAAAATGTGGACTTTCCCGCGCCGTTGTGGCCGATGATGCCGGTGATGCCGCTGTAAGGGATAGAGGCGTCACCGATGTGCAGCGTCTCGGGGGCGTTCTTATAGGCAAAGCGAAAGCCGCGCAGCTCCGCTTTCTGCGCCGCCGGGAGCGTATCGTGCCGCACGGCCAGCTCGCGCAGCGAGAGCGCGCGAAGCCCCAGCGCACGGCGCTCCTCGCCGCCGAGCGACTCGAACGCCTCGCTTGTATAGTCTCCGGCGATGTGCCCGTCCCGGAGATACACATACCGGTCGGTGATACCGTGCAGATAATAGAGCCGGTGCTCCGAGAGCACAACGGTCTTGCCGAGAGATTTGAGATACGCGATCATTTTTCGCAGATCGAGCACGGCGTCGGCGTCCAGATTGGCGGAGGGCTCATCGAGCACAAAAACGTCCGGGTCCATGATGAACGCTCCGGCGCATGCGATCTTCTGCTTTTCGCCGCCGGAGAGCTCAAAAATGCTGCGGCCGAGCAGGTTTTTCAGGTGCAGCACGGATGCGGTATGCTCCAGCCGCCGGAGGATCTCCTCGCACGGCATGCCGAGGTTTTCACAGCCGAATGTGATTTCGCTCGTGGTGTCCACATTGAAAAACTGCGAGCGCGGATTTTGAAATACGCTTCCGACGAGCCGCGCCGTATCGTAGAGCGGCTGCGCGGTGATGTTTTGTCCGTTGATCTCCACACAGCCGGTGAGCTCGCCTTCAAAATAGTGCGGGATAAGGCCATTGATGAGGCGCGTGAGCGTTGTTTTGCCGCAGCCGCTCTCGCCGCAGAGCACGACGACCTGCCCGTCCGGTATGGTGAGCGATACGTCGCGCACGCCGCCGGAGGCCGCGCCGGACTGGTAGGAAAACGATACATTTTCGATTTCGATCATCCAAGCCACCTGCTTCCGAACGTGAGCACAAACGCCGCAAGGCACACGGCGATCATGACAAAATCCTGCGCATGAAAGCCGATCTTGCAGATATCCGTGCGATGCACCGGCGCGCCAAGGCCGCGCGTGAGCGCCGCGGCGGAGAGCTCGTCGCCGATCTTCACAATGGAGATCATCAGCGGGATGAGCCGGTATTCGAGCACCCGCCCCGGATGCTTCCCGCCAAAGCGGATGCCGCGCATGCGCATGGCGTCGGAAATGGCGCGGTTCTCCTCGCCGATCGTGGGGAAAAACCGGAAAATGACCGAGAGCGGGATGATGATCTTCTCTGAAACGTGCATCCGCTTCATTGCGGCGATGAAATCGCTCACGGAGGTGGATGCAATGAGAAATTCGCCCATCATGATGCCGGGAGCGAAGCGTGTCATGATCGAGCACACGGCCAGCAGCAGGAAGGACGCGAGCCCCGAAAGCCGGTAGAGCGCGAGCCGCTCGAGCGCAAAGCACACGGCATAGAGCACGAGATACTTGGCCGCCGTCTTCCATTTTCCCTCCGTAAGCAGCAGTACAAACGGCAGAATGCTCAGCACGGGCTTGACGATGTTCATAACGCCGCTGTTGCCGGTAGACAGCATCAGCGACGTTACGGTGATAAGCATCAGCAGCTTCGTGCGGGGATCGAGCAGCAGGCCGCGCCGCGCTGCGGTGCGATCCGATGCGTTCATCAGGCGATACCGGCCTTCACAAAGTGCTTTTTGAGCACGGCCTTGCCGAGCAGACCGCCGAGGATCGCAAAGACGAAGATACCCGCGACAACGAGGATCAGGCTCCACGTCGGCATGACAGACATGACCTTGTCGGCGTATTCCTCGCCGAAGCCCGCGGCGAAGTCCGCGCGGGACTGCTCGACCATGAAGTACATCGGGATGTACGTGCCGACCATCCACAAACTGAACACGCCGTAGCCGAGGATCGTTTTCTTCGCGCTGCGGTATTCGCCGGACTTCATAAGGAGATCGCCGAGTACGCCGAACACCGCACCCGTGAGAATGCCCCAGTAGCCCATGCCGGTCAGACCCATGAGCAGACCCGAGAGGATCGCCATGATCGTCACAAGGCCGAACTTCTTCACGCGCACGGCGTACAGCATGAAGGGAATGCCGGTGATGAGCGTCCAGAGTGCGCCGAGCACCGGCAGAAAGACCGGCACAAAGCCGATGGGAATCGCCACGCAGCAGCCGAGCACAAAGTACAGCACGGTGAAGAGACCAAGGCTGATAAGGTCTTTCGCCTGAATTTTTTCGTTCATTATTTCATCCTCCATTTCTTTTGGTTAGCTTTGTCTAACTCGCGGAGGATTATAGCAGGGAGCGCGCCCCGGCGTCTACCGCCGCGCGGCATTTTCGCTCCAAAACGACATCGACTCCGAAGAGGGAGGAAGCATGAACACAGCGAATATACTCGAACAATGCCGGGCGCTGCCCGGCGTAACGGTGGAAGAAAAGCCGGATGGAGCGGAATTGCGCCTCGCGCTCGACGAAGGGAACGGACGGATGCGCTTTTATACGCTCTTTCCGGGTGTGACGCTCGCGCAGATCGCCGTGGATGCGCCCCGCTGGCCGGCGCCGCAGCCGGAGGAGAGTACGCCGGAGGCGAGAGGGCCGCTCATCATCAACTACTGTGCTCGTGGCCGCTGCGAGCTTGTGCTCAACGATAACCGCCGCGTATTCCAGACTGCGGGGCAGATCTCGCTCACGGAGCGGTTCGCCCGGGAGGAGTATGTGTATCCGGGCCGGGTATATGAGGGCGTGGAGCTTTTCATCGACCCGGAAACGGCGGCGGAAGGAGTGCCGCTGCTGCGCGAGGGCTTCGGCGTGGATATCGCGCGGCTCCGGGAGCGGTATTGCCCGGACGGCGAGACATTCTTCGCGCCCTTTGTCCTGCCGGAGACGCTGCTGGAGCGGCTTTGCAATGCGAACAGCGATGGAAGCGTCGCCGCGGGGCGGAAGACGGCGGTCATCGATCTTCTTGCGCTGCTGCTCTCGGATAGCGCGCCGGTGCAGCCGGCGATAGCGGCATACTATACGAGAACACAGGTGGAGATCGCCCGGCAGACGGAGCAGATCATCTCTGCCGACCTCTCGCGGCAGCATACGGCGCGCGAGTTTGCCGAGCGCTTCTCGGTGAGCGAGAGCAGCGTGAAGAATTATTTCTCCGGCGTGTTCGGGGAGAGCATTTCGCAGTATACGGCGCACCGCCGGATGCTCCTGGCGGCAAAGCTTCTGCGCGAAACGCGCCTATCGGTGATCGAGGTGGCCAACCGCGCGGGCTATCTCAACCAGAGTAAATTCTCTGCGGCGTTCCGCCGCGCCTACGGCAGCGCCCCGCTCGAATATCGCCGTGAAAGCCATCTCGCCTCACCGGACACAAAAGAGTGAATATGGCTTGTGAGATGGAAAAGCCCTGCATCACGTCAAATGACGTGGTGCAGGGCTTTTGTTTCATTCCTACGGGGAATGGGGGACCGGAATAATTACGGGTTCAGAGCGTCGGTTTTGTCGGCTTTCATAAAGCGATCAATGATAATGCCGCTCGAAAGGTCGCCGACAACGTTCAGCATAGTGGTGGGCGCATCGCACAGCGTGTGGAGCATAATGATGAGAGGGATCGTAGCCGTCGGGAAATTGAACATGGAAACGGTGAGCATGACGATGACGTTGCCGCCGGAGGGGATTGCGCCGGTCACGGTGGCACCGATGATGCAGCAGAGCACGATCATCAGGAAGGTTTTGGGCTCGAGAAGGTTCATTCCGACCATAGGGCCGATATAAGCCATCGTCAGAACAACGATCAGGCACGCGCCTTCCTTGTGGAGATTGCATCCCATCGGCATGCAGACGGAGTTGACGCCTTCCGAGAGCCCGGCCTTCTTGCCCGCCTGGATGTTGGCAGGAACGCTGGCAGCACTGGAACAGGTTCCAAGGGCGGTGAGCGCGGGAGAGATCATATTCTTCCAAAACCGCTTAACACCATTCATTCCGTCGCCGATGAAGGAGAACAGCGTCTGGGAAATGATAATGTAGATGGGGGCGAAGATCCAGCACGCCACGGTGACCTTCAGCATCGGCCCGGAGATCTGCTGCCCGAACTGGCCGACCATCGAGGCGAAATAGCAGCCAAGGCCGATCGGGGAGAGCTTCATGATATAGCCCACGACTTTGATGATCGTCTCGGAAAGGCCGGAGATCATCGCGCGCAGCGTATCCGCCTTTTCTCCGGCGGCCCGCAGACCAAGACCGGTCAGAACGGCAAAAACAACAATGGCCAGCAGGCTGGAGCGGCTCCACAGAAGATTGAAATCGCTGACCGTAAGCTGAGCCAGAATGTTAAAGCTCACGGCCTCGCCCTCCACGGCCTCAGCGGTGGCGGGCAGAACGGCACCGGCGCCCGGGTTGATCAATCCGATGCAGGTCAGGCTGATCACCGCGGACAGGATCTCCGTGATGATGAATACGGAGAACATGACAAGCATCAGCTTGCCCACGGTTTTCCCGCTTCCGACATTTGCGATGGAATTGACGATGGAGACAAATACCAGCGGAACAACAATGCAAAACAGAAGATTCAGAAATACATCCGCTACGCTCGTCAGCACGGATGCCCGTTCGCCGAAGATGATACCGACAATAGCGCCGATGATCATGCCGAGGATCATGAGCAGCGAATCCATGTAGGATTTAATGACACTCTTAATTTTCATATAATTCCTCTCCTTAGCACCCTTTCAGCTTATTCACCGAGCAGCGCTTTATAGTTGGTCACAATGCGATCAACAACGTTTTTGACGGTTTCGGGCGTGGTGGCGAGGTTCAGGCGAATGAAGCCGCCAAAGTTTCCGCCGAACCATTCGCCGTAGTCGACGGCAAGCTGGCAGTCCTCCTGGATGAAATGCTGAACATCTCCGTTTACCGGGGCCTTTCCGTTCAGCACAACACCCTCGCGCTTGGGATGCTCCATATCAAACATGCCGCGCAGATCCAGCATGGGCAGATAGGTGCCCTGCATATCGCAGACGATGATTTTCGGAGCCTGCTCGTTCAGCGTTTTCTTGATATACTGATAGTTTGACCAAATGACCTGCTTGAGATTGTTCAGCCAGTTTTCGCCGCATGCATACGCCGCTTCCGTTGCCGTGATCCCCATGATGTTGAAGTCTGTTTCCACATGCATTGTCGCATACGCATCATAGATCGCGCGCAGGTCGTCATTGGGAATCACGATGTTGGAATGGATCAGCGCGGCAAGGTTGAAGCTCTTGGACGCGGCGTTGACAAGGATGATATTGTCGAGATACTTGCCGCCAGCGACCGCAGGCGCGGAGATCTGCTTGCTGTCTCCGAACACAAAGTCCTGATGGATCTCATCGGCCACAACGAGAACATGGTGTTTCTGGCAGATGCCCAGGATCCGATCCAGTTCTTCTTCCGTCCAGACACGGCCGCAGGGATTGTGCGGAGAGCACAGAATGTACATCTTGACGTCGTTTTCCACGATGGCCTTTTCAAAGGCTTCAAAGTCAAAAGAGAAATGGCCCTTTTCGTAGAGAAGGTCACAGTAAACGGCTTTTCGGCCGCAGTCGTTGATCGCGCCGGCAAACGGATAATAAACCGGAGTGGAGATCAGGATATGATCGCCGGGCTTCGTGTAGCAGTTAACGAACCAATACAATGCCGCAACGACACCGGTCGCCAACCGGACCCATTCTTTCTTGGGGCGGAAGCGGTAGTGGCTTTCCATCCAGTCAAAATACGCGTCATAATAAGACTGCGGAATAAAAGCATATCCATACACGCCATGAGAAACTCTGCGATGCAGCGCATCGGTAACGCATTCTGCTGTGCGGAAATCCATGTCGGCCACCCACATGGGGATCAGGTTCGGATTTCCAAAGCGTTCTTCCAGCAGGTCCCACTTCAGAGATGTGGAGTTCTTTCGATCCAGCGAATAACGCTTTACAAATTTTTCGATTTCCATACATAACCTCCGTGCTTTTCTTTTTTTGAATTCGGCATTTGATTAGCTCGTTAACTGTTAACGTACTTAAATAATAATCAGCTAACATGTATTTTGCAATACGCAGAAAAAACAAATTGTACCTGCACGGTTTGTGCAGGTACAACAAGAAACGATTTTTTTCTTACAGAGCGTGGCTGTCGTCTACATCCAATTTGAACGCTTCATTCAGCTTCTGCTGAACACGGCAGAATATTTCCAATTCCTCGATCGTAAATGCGCTCAGGTTTTGAAAGGTACGTGCGTAGCACTTTTGTTCAAAGTCGTGATGGTCGTTGAATACCTTCCATCCCGATTCTGTGAGAAGCAGAATATATTCACGGTTGTTTTGCGGGTTGCGAACCTGTTCTACCCAGCCTTTTTCCTTTAGCCGGCGGATGATCTGGCTGTATGCGCTGGGAGTTTTTCGATTGGCCGAGGCGATCTCCGTTATTGTTACGGACTCGTGCTCTCCTATATATTGAATGACTTTGGACTCTGCCTGATACATGATCGTATCTCCATATTTATGGGGAAGCGAATCATATTCGGCCATTAAGTCATACCCTATATCTATAATGTCCATCATTTTCTGGCAAAGCTCTTTGCGGGTATCCATTTCTGCGGTCCTTTCACGTATCCTCGGATTAAACTTTTTTTATTATATCGGTGCGAAGTGGAAAAAGCAAGGTATGCTTATGCATTCCCTGCAAGATTTTAGCTGTCTTGTTTATCGGCTGTGCTCTGCGTTCGGCAGGAGATCGGAGAGCTTCGTTTTTATAAAAGCAAACAGCTTTTTTGCCGCCGGTGTAAGATCCGGCAGCGTTGCGATGCCGATCTCTACCACCTGCGGCGGGTCAAGCGGCAAAATGCGGACGTTCCCGGACCATGCGTGTCCGTTGATCGCATTGTTCATGCTTACTCCCAATCCCGCTTCTACCATGGAGTAGGTTGCCAGAGAGTCCATGGTGGAAAATTTGAGATTCGGAGTAATGCCGCAGCGGGCAAATACATGCGCGTTATCAATATCTTTTTTGAGATAGGTCTCTATATATGGCTCCTCGGAAAACGCGGCAACGGGAAAGGCGGGCAGACCTGCCATAGGGTGAGAAGCGGGAAGCCACGCGGTCAACGCATCCTGTAAAAGGGGAAGCCAGCTGTGCTCTCCCTGACGCGCGCTGATAATGCAAAGGTCAACGCTGTGGGAATTTAGCTGCGCGAGCAGCTCGGTGCTGTAGCTGCTGCATAGCTGAACTTGAATGCCGGGATAATGCAGGTGAAAATCGGAAATGATTCTTGCCAGCGGCGTGTAAAACGCACTGTAGGCTGTGCCGATCGTGACCGTGCCGGTATCTAAACCGCGGAGCTGTGCGGAAAGCTGAGCGCAGGTCTCCCCGGCGTGGAGCAATTCGCGGATCGCGGGCAGCATTTTTTCGCACTCTCCGGTCGGACGAACGCCATTATGCTCCCGGAAGAGCAACGGAAAACCGGTCTCCTCTTCCAATGCGGCGATCATGCGGCTTATGCCGGACGGCGTATATTGCAGCTTTTCTGCCGCGGCGGACAGGCTTCCGGTCTCGATGGCGCACAAGAGCACAGAATAACGGTCAAGATCCATGACTGCCTCCTTTGCGAAAATGTCAAAACTGCTGTGACGGATTGTTGGTTTACGCAAAGCATAATACAGTGGCATGATATTGTCAAATTGCTTGTGTGGGTGAAGGACATGACAAGGTCTTATGATTTGACAAACGGAAGCATCCCGCAGCATTTGCTGCGTCTTGCGGCTCCGCTTGTTATGGGTAATATTTTACAGCAGCTCTATAATACGGCAGACGCCTTTATTCTTGGCCGTTTCGCGGGCGGAACAGAATTCGCTTCCGTGGGTGTTGCGGGATCGGTGATGAATCTTTTCCTTTTTATGATAACGGGCGCGTGTACCGGCGTCTCTGTTATTTTTGCGCAGCTTTACGGCGCGGGAGACCGGGAAGCGTTTCGCCGGGAACACTGGCTGTCGCTTTCTCTCGGCCTGCTTATCACCGTTGTGTGCAGCGCGCTTGGCACGCTTATTCTTCCGGCACTGCTGCGGCTCATCCAAACGCCGGAGGAATTGACCGGCCTTGTCAGTGCTTACCTTACGATCATTCTTTTCAGTCTCCCGGCGGCGTTCCTTTATAATCTCTATAGCGCGTTGCTGCGTGCCATAGGACGGGCAAATGCCGCTCTGTTCGCTTTGGCGGCGGCCGTTACCGTCAATCTCGCGCTGGACTATTGCTTCGTCGCCAAGTTTCAATGGGGGATCTCGGGCGCGGCGTGGGCGACGGCGGCCTCACAGGTGCTTTCGGCCGCGGTGTGCATTGTCTATCTGCACCGCACGACCCCGGAATTGATATTCACCCGTGCCGATTGCCGCATGGATCCGGGGCTGCTCCGTAAAACGGCGCACTTCAGCTTTGTTGCGGCGCTGCATCAGTCGAGCTTATACATAGGGAAACTGCTCGTACAAGGCGCAGTGAATACCGGCGGCACAGATATGATCTCTGCTTATACCGCAACGACACGCATTGAGGGCTTTGCCAACTCGTTTGGCGATAGCGGAAGCGCGGCGACATCCGTGCTCGTAGCGCAGAATCGCGGCGCAGGGAAGGAGGAACGGGTAAGGGAAGCGTTCCGCAGCAGTTTCATGCTGATGCTCTGCATGGGTCTGGCAATGTCGGCGATCATGTATGTCAGTGCAAGCGCATCCGTCCGCTTTATGCTTGGGACGGGAACCGGCCCGTCCTACGAAAATGCGTGTGCCTACATAAAAATCGTCGCGCTCTTTTATACGCTTTGTTATACCGGCAACGCTTTCGCCGGCTACTTTAACGGTATTGGCCGTGTTTCCGTCCCCTTCGCCGGCTCGGCGAGCCACATTGCTCTGCGCGTGATCCTCTCCTGGCTCCTGGTTAAGAAAATGGGGCTGCCCGCCGTTGCGCTTGCAACCGGGATCGGCTGGATGCTGGTAAATGCCCTGTGGGCGATCATCAAGCGGTTTTTTACGGATTGATACGATGCAGGATCTCCGCCGTGCCGGACACAAAAGCGTGAATACCGCTTGTGAGATGAGAAAAAGTCTGCTATAATTCTCCTGTTAATGAGCCAATTCACCGTAAGGAGATAAAGGAAGCTATGAAACTTGGGATCGTGGGTCTGCCCAACGTGGGCAAGAGCACGCTTTTCAATGCGCTGACGAACGCCGGGGCGGAGTCGGCGAACTATCCGTTCTGCACGATCGAGCCGAACGTCGGCGTCGTCACCGTGCCGGACGCGCGGCTGGACTATCTCGCGGAGATGTACCAGCCGAAGAAATACACCCCCGCCACGATCGAGTTCGTGGACATCGCGGGTCTTGTCAAGGGCGCGTCGCAGGGCGAAGGTCTCGGCAACAAGTTCCTCGGCGACATCCGCAACACGGACGCCATCGTTCACGTTGTCCGCTGCTTTGATAACGCCGACATCATCCGTCATGAGTGCTCGCACGACCCTGTGAGCGACATTGAGACCGTCGATCTCGAGCTCATCCTTGCCGATATCGAGATGCTCCGCCGCCGCCAGGACAAAGCGGAGAAAAATGCCAAGAGCGGCGACAAGAAATTCAAAAAAGAGGCGGAAGTTCTCGGCCGCCTGATCGAGTGGATGGACGGCGGACGCTCCGCCCGCAGCTTTGAAGCCAACGAGGAGGAGCGCGAGATCATCGCCGCGTCCGACCTTCTCACCAACAAGCCCATCATCTACGCCGCGAACCTCGACGAGGACGGCTTCTCCGCCGGGGCGGAGAACAATGCCTATTACCAGCAGGTCAAAGCGCTTGCGGATGCCGAGGGCAGCCGCGTGCTGCCGGTGTGCGCCCGGTTTGAGCAGGAGATCGCGGAGCTCGACGAGGGAGAGCGCGCCGTGTTCATGGAAGAGCTCGGCATGACCGAGTCCGGCCTGCAGCGCCTCATTCAGGCGTCCTACGAGCTGCTGGGACTTATCTCCTTCCTGACGGCGGGCAGCGATGAGGTGCGCGCCTGGACGATCCGCCGCGGCACGAAAGCGCCGCAGGCCGCCGGAAAGATCCACACCGACTTTGAAAAGGGCTTCATCCGCGCCGAGATCGTGGCGTTTGACGATCTCAAGGCCTGCGGCAGCATGGCCGCGGCCAAGGAGAAGGGGCTTGTCCGTCTGGAAGGCAAGGACTACGTGATGCACGATGGCGACGTGACGCTCTTCCGCTTCAACGTTTCCAAGTGAGCGAAAAACGCATAGGGTTTCTTGATACATGGCGGGCAGCGGCGCTGCTCGCCATGATCGTATGGCACTTCCTGTTTGATCTTGCGTCGGCGGGGATCGTGCCGGACTCGCTTATGCAAAGCGGCGTCATGGAACTTGCGCGCTATGCCGTCGCCGGGAGCTTTGTTGCGATCTCCGGCGTATGCGCGCGGCTCTCGAAGCGCCCTCTGCGCCGGGGACTCGTCGTGCTTGGCGCGGCACTTCTCGTGTCGGCGGCGACGTATCTTTTCGGTGCGCCCGTATACTGGGGCATACTGCACCTGCTCGGCGCGTGCATGCTGCTGTATGCTGCGGTGCGGAAGCGCTGGGAAGCGCTGCCGGCCACTGCCGCCTGCGGCGCGGCGCTTCTCGTTTTCGTGCTGACGTTTATGCTGCCCGTGCGTGTGCGGGTGAGCGTGCCGTTCCTTTTCCCGCTCGGACTGCGCACGGCAACGTTCGCCTCGGCGGATTACTACCCGCTGCTGCCGTGGGGCGCACTCTTTTTCGCCGCGGCCGCGGCGGCAGAGCGCCTGGACGATATCCCGCCGGAAATGCGGTACGCAGGTGCGCCGCGCGCTCTTGCGTGGCTGAGCCGCCGATCGCTTCTTATCTATCTTGTCCATCAGCCCATGCTGCTTGCGCTGACGGCGCTTTTGCTCCGTGCAATGCAGGGGGCTTGACACCCGGATTTTTTGGGTGTATAGTCCCGACATAGGCGTTGAAGGGAAACGCCCGAAGGAATCCCCGCAGAGAGGGACGCGCTTTGGTGAAAGCGTCCTGCGGATGAGCTCGGAGCCGACCGTCCCGGAGCCGGTGGGAGGAAATGCCCGCCCGTTTGACCGCGTTATGGGTCAATGAAGTGAAATAACAGGGTGGAACCGTGTTTTCAAAGCACCCCTGTGCCGTTTCGGCATGGGTGTGCTTTTTTTTATTTTGCCAAAGAGAAATAATATATTCCGGAGGAGACATCATGGAAGAGAACGCTTACAGCTGGGAAAATCCCGAATACCGCAAAACGTACCATCACACCTGCTCGCACGTTATGGCGCAGGCGATCTGCCGCCTGTACCCGGGCACGAAGCTCGCCATCGGCCCCGCGATCGAGGACGGCTTTTACTACGACATCGACAGCGAGCACACCTTCTCTCCCGACGACTTTGAAGCCATCGAGAAGGAAATGCGCAAGATCTGCAAGGAAAAGCTGAAGCTCGAGCGCTTTGAGCTGCCCCGCGCCGAGGCCGTTGCGCTCATGGAAAAGGCCGAACAGCCCTACAAGGTCGAGCTCATCAACGATCTGCCGGAGGACGCCGTCATTTCATTCTACCGTCAGGGCGAGTTCACCGACCTCTGCGCCGGCCCGCATCTCGATTCCACCGGCCGCATCAAGGGCAACGGCATCAAGATCACGAGCGTCACGGGCGCTTACTGGCGCGGCGATTCCAAGCGCAAGATGCTCCAGCGCTTCTATGCCGTGAGCTTCCCGAGCAAGGACATGCTCGACGAATACCTCGCCCGCATCGAGGAAGCCAAGAAGCGCGACCACCGCAAGCTCGGCAAGGAGCTCGGCCTCTTCACGCTCATGGACGAGGGCCCCGGCTTCCCGTTCTTCCTGCCGAAGGGCATGGTGCTGCGCAACACGCTCATCGACTACTGGCGCCAGGTGCACAAGCGCTACGGCTATGTGGAGATCTCCACGCCGATGATCCTCAACCGCGCGCTGTGGGAGCGCTCCGGCCATTGGGAGCACTATAAGCAGAACATGTACACCACCGTCATCGACGGTGAGGATTATGCCATCAAGCCGATGAACTGCCCGGGCGGCATGCTCGTATACAAATCCGAGCCGCACTCCTACCGCGATCTGCCGCTGCGCGTGGGCGAGCTGGGGCTTGTCCACCGTCACGAGCTCTCCGGCGCGCTGCATGGTCTCTTCCGCGTCCGCTGCTTCACGCAGGACGATGCGCACATCTTCATGACCTGGGAGCAGATGAAGGACGAGATCAAAAATGTCGTCCGCCTGTTCGACGAGGTCTACTCCGTCTTCGGCCTGCGCTACGAGATCGAGGTCTCCACGATGCCCGAGGATCACATGGGTGACGTGAAGGACTGGGATTTCGCCACCGAAACGCTCAAGGCCGCCGTGACCGAGATGGGCAAGAGCTATGTCATCAACGAGGGCGACGGCGCGTTCTACGGCCCGAAGCTCGACTTCCATCTGGCCGACAGCCTGGGCCGTACCTGGCAGTGCGGCACGATCCAGCTCGATATGCAGCTCCCCGAGCGCTTTGAACTCGAATACACCGGCGCGGACGGCGAGAAGCACCGCCCGGTCATGATCCACCGCGTTGTTCTCGGCTCCATCGAGCGCTTCATCGGCATCATCACCGAGCACTACGCCGGTGCGTTCCCGGTGTGGCTCGCGCCCGTGCAGGTGCGTGTTCTCACGATCACCGACCGCGCGAACGAGGCCGCCGAAAAGGTCGCCGCCGCGCTCGACGCTGCCGGGCTGCGCGTGGAAAAGGATCTGCGCAACGAAAAGATCGGCAAGAAGATCGCCGAAGGCCGCAGCCAGAAGATCCCGTACCTGCTCATCCTCGGCGACAAGGAAGCCGAGAGCGGCACCGTGGCCGTCCGCAGCCGCGGCGGCGACGAGGGCGTCATGGAGCTTGATGCGTTCATCGCGCGCGTGAACGAGGAAGTCCGTACAAAGAAAAACTAAAATTTGACATCATAAAACAAATTGCGCCCCTCCAAACTATGAAAAACGGTTTGGAGGGGTTTTTATGACAAAATATGGATTAAAACGCGCCTGCATCGCCATTGCGGTGCTGTTCGCAGTGAATATCGCGGTCATTACGCTGGCGCAGAATGCGGACGCGGCTTCGTATAAGCGCGGCTCTACCGGCAGCGTCGTATCCGAAATACAGCAGAAGCTCAAGGACTGGGGCTACTACAGCGCCGACGTGGACGGTATTTACGGCAGCCGCACGGAAGCGGCGGTACTGCTGTTCCAGCAGAAAAACGGTCTCGCGGCGGACGGCAAAGCGGGCACCGAAACGCTCGCGGCGCTCGGCATTTCGTCCGCGGGGCTCATCGAGCAGAATACCTCCGGCGACGTGGCGCTGCTTGCGCGGCTCATCTCCGCCGAGGCACGCGGCGAGAGCTACGAAGGGCAGGTAGCTGTCGGCGCGGTCGTGATGAACCGCATTGCGCATCCGTCGTTCCCGAACACGCTCTCCGGCGTCATTTATCAGCGCGGGGCGTTCTCCTGCCTCGATGACGGGCAGTTTGACGAGCCGGTCGCGCAGAGCGCCTATGCCGCCGCGCGCGACGCCATGAACGGCTACGACCCGACCGGCGGCGCGATCTATTACTTCAATCCCGTCACGGCGACGAGCCAGTGGATCTGGTCGCGCCCGCTCATTGTGCAGATCGGCAAGCACCGCTTCTGCGCGTGAAAGTGTCTGCATCGCCGTGACAGAGGGGTGCTGTTATAACCTCTCAGTCACGGCGCTTTGCGCCGTGCCAGCTCCCCTGTTAGGGGAGCCAAGATCGTTATCCGCAAACCCACTTGCCTCCCCTAACAGGGGAGGTGGCAAAAACGAAGTTTTTGACGGAGGGGTTTCCCTTTCGAGAAGGGAAAAAAGTCAGCGAGGATCGCCCCCGTTGATACATCCCTTCGGTGAGATGTGTCTTGCATTTTCTACGCCGAAAAAGTACTATGAAAAGCGGAAAAAGGCCCCTGTCAACCGGCGGTTGACAGATTTCCAGCCGCCGATTGGTGGCTCGCAACCCGGAAAAACGGTACATTTGCTCCAACATCACGGCGCGGCAGAAGCGCCACGAAACGGAGGAAACTATTATGATCCTGGCGGACAAAATTGCCCGGCTACGGAAAAAGAACGGCTGGTCGCAGGAAGAACTGGCGGAGAAAATGAACGTATCGCGGCAGGCAGTATCCAAGTGGGAGAGCGCGCAGACGGTGCCCGACCTTGAAAAGATTCTGATACTTGCGAAGTTCTTCGGCGTTACGACGGACTATTTACTTAAAGACGAGATCGAGAGCGAGGAGTTCTCCTCCGGCGGCGAGGATTCCGCCGTCCGGCGTCTCACACTTGCGGAGGCAAACGACTATCTGGCATCGCGAAAAACCGCCTCCGTGCGCATGGCAGCGGCGACGTTCCTCTGCATCCTCTCGGTCATCCCGCTGCTGATCCTCGGCGCGATGGCAGAGATCCCGGCCTACGGCATCTCGGAAACCGCCGCCTCTGCGGCGGGGCTTATCGTGATGTTCCTTTTCATCGCAGCGGCGGTCGCGGTTTTCCTCTCCTGCAGCTTTAAAAATGCGCCTTATGCGTTCCTTGATAAGGAGCCGTTTGAAACGGAATACGGCGTGACGGGCATGGTGAGTGAGCGGCAGCGGCAGTATAAAAGCACCCACACGCGCTGCAACATGATCGGCACGACGCTCTGCATCCTCTCCCCGGTGCCGATCTTCATCGGCATGGCGGTGGGGAGCGATTTCGTGATGATCCTCGCGGTCTGTGGAACGCTGCTCCTGGCCGGCATCGGCGCGGCGATTTTCGTCGTGACGGGGCTCCGCTGGTCGAGCATGCAGAAAATTCTGCAGTCCGGCGACTATGCCCCGGCGGAGAAAAAGCGCAATCAAAAAGAGGAGGCGCTTTCCGCCGCTTACTGGACGCTTGCCACGGCGGTGTATCTCGGCTGGAGCTTCACGACAGGAAACTGGAAGGATACGTGGATCGTCTGGCCAATCGCGGGCGTGCTGTTTGCGGCAGTTTTGAATCTTTACCGGCTGTTTACGAAAAACCGGGAAAACTGAGCCGCAAAACCGCCGCTTTCTAATACAAAGTATTACATTTCTTAGTGAGTTGTATTATTGACGTTGCGGTAAAATCTGTGATATCATCCTTGTGGAGAAAGGAGAATCACAATGTCTGATAAATTTATTCTGAGCTGCTGCTCCACGGTGGATCTGCCCTACAGCTATCTGGAGAGCCGTCATATCCCGGTGCTGTTCTACACCTATGTGGTGGACGGCGTGACGTATGATGACGACATGGGACGCGATCCTCAGGCGCTGCCCCGGTTCTATCAGTTCATCCGGGAGGGCAAGCTGCCCCAGACCAGCCAGATCAACGAGGCAGAGTACGAGGAGTTTTTCGAGAGCCTGCTGCAGCAGGGCGACGTGCTGCACATTGCGTTCACGTCCGGCCAGTCCGGCTCGGTGCATAACGCGTTCCTGGCGGCGGAGATGCTGAAGGAGAAGTACCCCGACCGGAAGCTGGTGGTGATCGACTCTTTGTGCTCATCCTCCGGCTACGGGCTGCTGGTGGACACGGTGGCCGACATGCGGGACGCGGGCGCGACGCTGGACGAGGCGGCCCAGTGGGTGCTGGACAACCGCAACAAGGTGCACCACCAGTTCTTCTCCACCGATATGACCCAGTTCCGGCGCACAGGCCGGGTGTCCGGCGCAGCGGCGGCCATCGCCACGGTGCTGAACATCTGCCCGCTGATGCGGCTGGACAACAAAGGCGCCATCAAGGCATACGACAAGGTGCGCGGCAAGCACAAAGCCATCGAGGCCACGGTGGACGCCATGGAGGAGCACGCCCAGGGCGGCCGGGAGTACGACCAGCGGTGCTGGATCTGCCATTCCCAGTGCCCGGAGCTGGCCCAGCAGCTGTCTGATGCGCTGGGCGAGCGGTTCCCTCATGTGAAGGGGCACATCCGCATCTGCGACATCGGCACCATCATCGGCAGCCACGCCGGGCCGGGCACGGTGGCCGTGTTCTTCTACGGCGACGAGCGCCCGGAAATGGCCTGACATGTGAGAAACAAAGAGCTGATTTATATATCGAATATGCATGAAAGGCGGGGCCGATGTGCCCCGCCCTTGCTTATACGCGCTAAAAGGGACGCTCTTGCAATCGGATGGGAATCGCGCTATACTATATACGTGATTTTATGGATTTAAAGGGGGATTCCCGTTGAGTTTCTGCGATAAATGCGGCGCGTACATCCCAATCGGGGAAACGGCGTGTCCCGCCTGCGGCTACGACCCGGAGGCCGAGGCGAAAAAGGCGAAGGAGGCGGCGGAGCGCGCCGCCGAGGAAGAACGCCGCCGCGCGGCGGAAGAGGCGCGCCGGGAACGGGAAGCTGCGGCGGAAGCCGAGCGGCGCGAGCGGGAAGAGACCGCGCGCAAAGCCCGCGAGGAAGCGGAGCGAAAGGCAAAGGAAGAAGCCGAGCGCCGCTATGCCGAGCAGCAAAAGCGCTGGCAGCAGGACCCGTGGCAGCAGACGCACACCGGCGGCCCGGCGCAGGGACAGTATACCTCCCAGCGCACAGCGGGCGGTTCCCAGGCGCAGTACGCCTCGCAGCGCACCGGTCAGACAAACCCCAATACCGGGGAGTACCGGCAGGAAAAAACGTACTCCGCCGCGGACAGCGAAATGCGGCAAAAGGCCGTCGAGTCGGTCAATCGGCAGAAGCTTTCCGTTCTGTCGTATCTTGGCCCCTTCTGGCTGATCCCGGCCATCACGCAGAACGGCGATCCCTTCATGAAATACCACACGGAGCAGGGGCTCGGTCTCCTGATTTTCTGGGCAGTTACGAGCCTTTTCGGAAGATGGTGGGGCTGGGTCGGCCTCGTCGGAAACATCATCTGCACGATCGGCACGATCAAGGGCATTGTAAGCGTTCTCCAGGGCAAGCGGGAGCCGCTGCCGGTGATCGGCGATCTCGTGAAGTCCGTGAAGGAATCCATCGCAAAGCAAAAGAATAAACGTTGAAAATAAGGAGGACACGTTATGAAACCCACCGTATATTTCTCCCGGGAGATTACGCCGGAAAAGGTGCTGGAGCTTTACCGTGCTCTCGGCAAAGAGCTTCCCGGCAAGGTCGCGATTAAGGTGCACTCCGGTGAGGAGGGCAACCAGAACTTCCTGCACCCTGAATTCTGGAAGAGCGTTGTGGAAGCAGTGAACGGCACCGTCGTCGAGTGCAACACGGCGTATGCCGGCTCCCGCAACTACACCGAGCAGCACCGCCGCCTCCTGCGCAAGCACGGCTGGTCGGAGGTGTTTGATGTGGACATTCTCGACGCCGAAGGCCCCGATCTGGAGCTTCCCATCCCAAACGGCCATGTGCTGAAAAAGGACATCGTCGGCAAGGACATCGAAAACTATGAGTCCATGCTCGTCCTTTCCCACTTCAAGGGCCACCCGATGGGCGGCTACGGCGGAGCGCTCAAGCAGCTCTCCATCGGCTGCGCTTCCACCGCGGGCAAGGTGTGGATCCACTCCGGCGGCACGACGGTCGACCAGAGCAAATTCTGGGACAGCCTCCCGCCGCAGGACGTGTTCCTTGCGGGCATGGCGGACGCGGCGAGCGCCGTCGTGGACTACTTCCATGGCAATATGGCGTTTGTGAACGTGATGAAAAACCTCTCCGTCGACTGCGACTGCTGCGCCGTGGCGGAGGATCCCTGCATGAAGGACATCGGCATTCTCGCTTCGCTCGACCCGGTCGCGGTCGATCAGGCGTGCATTGATCTCGTCTACGCTGCAACGGACGACCCCGGCCAGAAGCACTTCATCGAGCGCGTGGAGTCGCGCCACGGCGTCCACACGATCGAGTGCGCCGCTGCGCTCGGCGTCGGCAGCCGGGGGTATGAGCTCGTCGAATTGTAAAAAATACGTGCGGCGCTTTTGGAAGAATTGACAAGATAAATCTTCGCGTGATAAAATAAAAGAAGAGCGGATGCGGATCGGTCTCACAATTCGCACCCGCTCTTTGCTTTTTGATAAAAGATAAAGGAGAGAAAGGAAGATGGCCGTCGTGGGTAAGCTGTTCGGGAAGACATGGATATTCGATACGCTCGTGGAGATCGTCGGGAGCATATTGACCGGCGTTGCCATCTATAACTTTGCTTTGCCGGCGCAGTTCCCGATGACCGGTTTTTCCGGCCTTGCGCTGATTTTGTACCGCCTGTTCGGCCTGCCCATCGGCGTGATGACGATCGTGCTCAACATCCCGGTGGCGATCATCTGCTACCGGATGCTCGGCCGCCGGTTTTTCCTTTGCAGCGTCCGGTGCATGATCCTCTCCTCGCTCTTCATCGACTACATAGCGCCGCTCCTGCCGGTCTATACCGGCGAGCGGCTCATCGCCGCCATCTGCGCGGGCGTGCTCGGCGGGCTGGGCTATGCGCTCATCTATATGCGCAATTCCTCCACCGGCGGTGCGGACTTTATTACACTCGCGCTCAAGGCCAAGCACCCGCATCTGCCGCTCGGCCGGTTCATCCTGCTCACGGACGGCATTGTGGTGCTGCTCGGCGGCATCATCTTCCATGATTTTGACGGCATCGTCTACGGCATGCTCATCGACCTTGTTTTTGCCGTTATTGCCGACAAGATCATGTACGGCGCGAACGCCGGCAAGCTTGCGCTCATCGTCACCAACTACGGCAAGGCCGTCACGGAGCGGATCGATGAGCTCTGCGGCCGCGGCACAACGATCATCGACGCGCGCGGCGGCTTCCGGCAGGATCACCGCGATGTAGTGATGTGCGCCTGCTCCAACAAGGAGATGTTCACGATCATCCGGGAGGTAAAGCTGCTCGACCCGGCATCGTTTACGGTCATTCTTGAATCCAACGAGGTCCACGGCGAGGGCTTCCACATGCTCCATGTAGCAGAGCCGCCCACCGGGGACGAAAAATAAGAAAAAAGCATTCTCTGTCGAAACAGAGTGTACTTGTCAAGTAAAAGTAGACACTAAAAAGAGAATATCTAGAGGAAGCCCAG
>CAVEQS010000036.1:0-28916 GCA_963618015.1 bacterium
GGTTGCAGATGCGGCCGCAGACGGCGGGGAACGGGTTTTCGCGCTTGATGAGCTGGAGCGCCTCGCGGTATTTGCCCTGCGCGGCGAGCTTCAGATAGCCCTGCACGGCGATGTGCGCCGGGCAGGCGGTCTTGCACGGCGATGTGCCGGTATCGTAGCAGTTGATGCGGTTATTGTCGCGGTAGTTGATGTCCCACTTGTCCGGGCCCCAGGCAGTCTCGTCCGGCAGCTCGTGGCGCGGGTACTCGATGGGGCCGTCCTTCGTGCAGAGCTTCTGGCCGAGCTTCACCGCGCCCGCGGGGCACGTCTCAACGCAGCGGCCGCACGCGACGCAGTTTTCGCTCTCGACTTTTGCGACATAGGCGCTGCGGGAGAGGTTCGGCGTGTTGAAAAGCTGGCTCGTGCGCAGCGCGTTGCAGACGTTCACGTTGCAGTTGCAGATGCCGATGATCTTCTCTTCGCCGTCGATGTTCGTGATCTCGTGGACGAAGCCGTTCTCCTCGGCCTTGTGCAGGATCTCGAGCACCTCGTCATAGGTGATGTAATGGCCGCGATCGGTCTCAACAATGTAGCGTGCCATATCGCCCACAGCAATGCACCAGTTTTCCGGATCGTCGCCGCAGCCCTCGCCGAGCTTGGCGCGGGACATACGGCAGGAGCAGGGCGAAGCGGCGTAAACGCCGTCATACTTTTTCAGCCAATGGGAGATATGCTCGATGGAGACGGATTTATTCTCGGTCTCGATCGCCTTTTCCACGGGGATGACATGCATGCCGATGCCGGCGCCTCCGGGAGGCACCATCGGCGTGACCTTTTCGAGCGGGAGGAACGTCATGCGCTCAAAGAACGCCGCGACCTCCGGGTGCTCATCGATCTGCGACTGGCGCATATTCAGAAATTCCGCGCTGCCGGGAATATACTGCGGCACAGACCAGCGCTTTTCGTGGTTCGGGTTTTTCCCGTCCAGATTTTCCCAGTTGTACTCGACGATGCCAATATACGCCATCTCGGTGAGCAGCTTTTCAAGCTCTTCTTCGCTCTTGCCGGTGAGCGCGGCGATCTGCGCCGTCGTCTTCGGCTTGCGCACCTTCATTTTGAGCGCAACATCCGCCATCTCGTCCGTCACGACACCGGCAAGTCCCCAATATTCCGGGTCATTGCCCGTAACCTTGCCGATGCGGTCGGTGATCATGGCGCCGAGCTTGAGGATCTTCTCTCTCGGCTCGTCCGTGCGGGGGATTTCAAAGGAATACTTGCTTTCATCCACAGGCATTCCAGACTTGGTCTGCTTATCCATGCTAACTCCTCCACATTTAATATCTCTTTTGTTGAGTTTCCCACTATATCGATAGTAAAATTATATTACACGTCGGCGTGTTCGTCAAGCGTAATCCTCGGCAGGTTTCTACACAAAATGAGCCGTTTTCGTTAACGAAAACGGCTCAAACCTTACATTAAATAATCAGCCCATAAAGAGGCTGTGCCCCTCGCGGGCGAGCGTTTCAGCGGCGGCATTATCTCGCATGGCGAGAAACACGGTGTCGTTCCCGGAGAGCGAACCGACAAGTCCCGGCAGCGGCGAGATGCCGTCGATGGCGGTACACACTGCGGGGGCAAGCCCCGGCAGCGTTTTGATGATGACAAGATTCTGGCAGGCATAAACGCCCGTCACGGTCTGGCGGAGATTATCCTTGAGCCGCTGGCTCATCTCCGGCGACGGCGCGGTGTCCGCTACGGCGTACCGGCTGCTGCCGTCCGCGCTGCGCTGCTTGACGAGACGAAGCTCCCGGATGTCCCGGGAGAGCGTGGCCTGCGTGGCCGTGATGCCGCGCTTTTTCAGCTCATCCATGAGCTGGTTCTGCGTTTCGATGCTCTGCTCCGAAACGATTCGGAGGATGGTTCCCTGTCTTCCGGATTTCATTCGGTCGTCTCCTTTGTGTTTTCCGGCGCTTTGACTGCCGGAGCACGGCGGCGCGCGCCGCGCCCTTTGCCGTGCGTTTCGCTGCCGTCCGTGCGCTGCAGCGTTATGCGGTCGCGAAACTCCGTCGGCGTCATTTCCTTGAAGCGATAGAAATTCATGTTGAACGTTTTGATGTTGCTGTAGCCGACGGCGACGGCAACGTCGATCACGAGATAATCCGTGGACACGAGCATCTCGCACGCCTTGTTGATGCGCGTGGAGTTGAGCAGCGTATCGAAGTTCATCTCATTATAATAAAGAAGCAGACGGTTCATTTCCGGCACCGACACGCCAAATTCGGCGGCGACGCTCGCAGCGGTGAGCCGTTCGGTCTCATAGTTTTTATAGATATAGTCCGTCAGCGCAAAGGCGATCGCCTTGTCGGAGATGTTGAACTTTGTGACGGCTTTGGAGTAGATCTTGCGGTACTGCATCGGCGTGATGCCGACACGCTGGGCAAAGTGCTTGGATACGTGCGAGGCGTCCACAAAGCCGCAGAGCCCCGCGATCTCATCGAGTGTGAGATCGGTATAGATGAGATAATCGGACGCTTTCTCTACGCGGATGCTGCTCAGGAGCTTTGAAAACGTCGTGCCGGTCATACCGGCGATCTGCTTGGAGAGCGCCGATTCCGAAAGGAAGAACGCCTCCGCGACCTGCGAGAGCGTGAGCTTCTCAGCGGAATGGGCGTAAATGTAGCTCAAAACGGATTGATCCTTGACGGTCTCCTCCCGTCCGGCATCCAGCTCGCCGCGGTGCGACATGATGTACCGGCGGTAAACGATCATCAGTTCGATGAGCTTGTTGACTGTATAGAGCTGCGAAAACGGCTTGTCCGGCGGCTTGACGCGCGTGGATTCCACACCGAGCTCCGCCTTGAGATTTTCCATGATGCCATCCACATACTCCGCCTGCACGCTGTCGAGATACGCGACCGGCTCTACGGTGAGAAACCGCAGGGGCTCGGCGGAAACATCGCCCGCGCCGAGAACGCCCTTGAATACGGAGTTGAGATAGGAATAGTCGTAAATGACCTTGATGAACTGAAGCGTTTCGGTCACTTCTACCGTGTCGGTGATCTTCCACGGCGTGATGGCAACGAGCGTGTTGGGCTGGAGGACATACTCCTCCCCGTCGATGACGAGCTTGCCGCGGCCGCGCTTTACGTAAAGGAAGCGTGCCGCCTGGTGGATGATGGCGCGGGTGGGCTTGTCGATCGCCTCGTAATCGAACGAGCAGATCACCGCGGGATCGGACGCGGAGGCACGGGCGTCCTGAAGCATGGCTCGTCTGGGCATGGTCTGCACCGTCCTTTTCGAAAAGAATGAGGGCTGCTGGCACTATCAATCTAATAATACCGGATGTGCGCAGTGCGCACACCCGGTATTTTACCATTAGATACTACGATAACTCAAGCGGAAATTCAGCTCAGCACCGCCATCGCGATCGTCAGGACGACGCCGACGATAACGAACAGGGCAACGAGGAGCTTCCATGCCCACTTCAGCCAGCTCTCGTAGGGGACGCGCGCCAGCGCGAGACCGCCCATGATGAAGCCGCAGGTCGGGGTGAAGAGGTTGACGAAGCCGTTGGCGGCAACGTTGATCATGATGGAGGTTTCGACGCTCCAGCCCATGCCGGCGACGATCGGGGAAACGATCGGGGCGGACAGACCGGCGAGGCCGGAGGAGCTGGGAACGAGGAAGCTGAGACCGACGTGCAGGATGTAGTCGAGCAGACCGAACACACCCGCGGAAACGCCGGACTGGCTGAGCGCGGTGACGGAAGCTTCGACCAGCCAGGTGCCGAGGCCGGTGGTGGCCATGATAACGCTGGTGGCGCGAGCCATGCCGATGACGAGGTTGACGGAGACCATGTCGCCGAAGCCGGAGGCGATGAGCTTCATGAGCTGACCCTTGTCCTCGAGACCGACGATACCGATGATGATGCCCATGAGCAGGAACCAGGTCGCCGCATCATAGAACCACCAGTCGCCGAAGCCAGCGCCGGAGAGCCACGCGGTGGTGTGGGAGAAGAAGCCGTAAGCACCGGCATCTTCGTAGCCGACGAATTCGCCCCAGGGGATGAAGCCAAGGATCATCACGACGAAGGACAGAGCAAACAGCCACAGCACGGCCTTCTGGCGGCCAGTGAGCTTCGCATTGGTGACGTCCTTGCCGCCGTAGGCCTGCTGGCACTCTTCGAGCTGCGCGGCGGTGAGGATGGAGCCCTTGTTGGCGCGAACCTTCTTCGCATAAGCGGTAACGAACAGAGCGGAGAGAACGTAAGTAAGGAGCCAAAGAATGATGCCGATGACATAGGTGGTGCCCATGTTCACCGCAACGCCCACGTCGGTCGCCGCGGCAACGGCCGCGCCGGTCGCGAACGGGTTGATGGTGGAGCCGAGAACGCCGGAGCCGGCGCCGAGCAGCACGGTGGCCGCGCCGACGATCGGGTCAAAGCCGGCGGCCATCATCGTGGCAGCAAGCAGGATGTAGAAACCGACGGTCTCTTCGCCCATGCCGTAGGTCGTGCCGCCGATGGAGAACACGAACATCAAAACCCAGATGAGCACAAGCTCTTTGCCGTGCAGACGGCGGACGAGCGTGTGGATGCCGGTTTCGAGAGCGCCGGTGGCGTTCACGATGGCAAGGAACGCGCCGAGGCAGAATACGAACGTGATAACGTCGGCCGCGTCTGCCCAGCCGTTGACGGGAGCCATAAAGATATCGCTGGAAGTAGCGCCGACGACTTCGGCGATCTCGCCGTCCTCGCCGGTGTAGGTCTTGCCCGCTGCGATCCACGTGGCGATCGACACGAGGAGAAGAACGGCGAGCAGGATTGCAAATGTGCTGATGGATCTCTTGGTCTTCTTAGACATGATTTGAACCCCTCTCTTAAAATTTTGTTCGGACTTCGCTGGGACATGCGAAACGGGACAAAAATTTGCTTACCGGGTAATGACCGTGCCGGTCTTGCCTTCGAGAGCGTCGGCGGCACGGGCCAGGGAAGTGATGAGCGCGGTTCCGCCATGGTCGTTGTTCTTCACAAACTCCATGCAGGACTCGACCTTCGGCAGCATGCTTCCGGGGGCGAACTGGCCTTCGGAGATATACTTCTCGCACTCGGCGATCGTCATGGAAGAGAGCTCCTTCTGGTCGGGCTTATTGTAATTGACGCATACGGCGTCCACAGCGGTGAGAATGATGAGACGGTCGGCGCGCACGTCCTGCGCGAGCAGAGAACTGGCGCGATCCTTGTCGATGACGGCCGCGACACCGCGCAGGCCTTCTTCGGTCTCGACAACGGGGATACCGCCGCCGCCGACGGTGATGACGATGTCACCGGCGCGCACGAGCTGATCGACAACGTTCAGCTCCACGATGCGCTTGGGGATCGGGGAGGGGACAACACGGCGATAGCCGCGCCCGGCGTCCTCGACGAAGATGAAGCCCTTCTCCTCGGCGATCTTCTCGGCCTCTTCCTTCGTATAGAAGCTGCCGACGGGCTTCGTCGGGTGCTGGAAGCCGGGATCCTTCTCGTCAACGACGACCTGCGTCACGACCGTGGCGCATTCCTTCTCGATGCCGCGGCTCTTCAGCTCCTGCTGAATGGCCTGCTGCAGGTGGTAGCCGATGTAGCCCTGCGTCATGGCGCCGCACTCGGGGAACGGCATGAACGGCGTTCCGCCGCCCTTGTTGGCGGAGAACTCCATCGCCAGGTTGATCATGCCGACCTGCGGGCCGTTGCCATGGCCGATGATGACTTCATAGCCCTTCTCGACGAGATCGACGATCGGGCGGGCGGTGTTGCGGACAAGTTCGAGCTGCTGCTCGGGGGTCTTGCCAAGAGCATTTCCCCCGAGAGCGACAACAATTCTTTCAGCCATTGTTTCGATTCCTTACTTCAGCGTGGCGTACATCACAGCCTTGATGGTGTGCATACGGTTTTCGGCTTCCTGGAACTGGCGGGCCTGGTGGCCGAGGAACACGTCGTCGGTGACTTCCATCGCCTCAAGGCCGAACTTCTGGTAGATATCCTCGCCCACGGTCGTCTCGCGGTCGTGGAAGGAGGGCAGGCAGTGCTCGAAGATCGCGGTGGGCTTCGCCATGGCCATGACTTCCTTGTTGACCTGGTAGGGACGGAGCAGCTTGATGCGCTTCTCCCAGAGCTCGGCGGGCTCGCCCATGGAGAGCCAAATATCGGTGTAGAGAACATCGCAGTCCTTCGCGCCCTGCGCGACGTCGTCGGTGAACTCAAGCACCGCGCCGGTCTCGGCGGCGACGGCCTGGCACTTTTCGATCAGCCACTGCTCGGGCATGAGCTCCTTCGGACCACAGGCGCAGAAGTGCATGCCGAGCTTCGCGCTGACGACCATGAGAGAGTTGGCAACGTTGTTGCGGGCGTCGCCGAAGAAGGTGAGCTTGCGGCCGCGCATGTCGCCGAACTCTTCGCGGGCGGTCATGATGTCGGCGAGCATCTGCGTGGGATGGAACTGGTCGGTCAGGCCGTTCCACACGGGAACACCGGAGTACTTCGCGAGATCTTCCACGACGGACTGCTTGAAGCCGCGGTACTCAATGCCGTCGAACATACGGCCGAGGACCTTCGCGGTGTCGGCGAGGGATTCCTTCTTGCCCATCTGGGAGGAGCCGGAATCGAGGAATGTGACGCCCATGCCGAGATCGCGCGCGCCGACTTCAAAGGCGCAGCGGGTACGGGTGGAGGTCTTCTCGAAGAGCAGAACGATCTGCTTGTCGGAGAGCCACTTGTGCTCCACGCCATTGTTCTTCAGGCGCTTGAACTCAACGGCGAGGTCGATGAGGTAGTTGATTTCTTCCGGGGTGAAGTCAAGAAGAGTGAGGAAGCTTCTGCCGCGAATGTTGAGACCCATAATAATTTACCCTCCTATAGGAAATGATTGTAATGTGTGTTATATGAATGGGTTTATTCGATGAATGGAATTATTCGGCGCGGATGATCGGCATGGACATGCAGCGCGGGCCGCCGCGGCCGCGGGAGAGCTCGGCCGACGGCATTTCGAGAACCTGGATGCCCTCGTCGCGGAGGATGGCGTTGGTCACATCGTTGCGCTCGTAAACGACGATCTTTCCCGGCGCGATGCACAGGGTGTTGGAGCCGTCGTTCCACTGCTCGCGGGCCGAAGCAATGAGATCGTCGCCGCCGCAGTTGATGAGCTTGACGTGGTCGGTGCGGGTGTACTTCGCGAGGATGTCCTCCAGCTTGGAGTCGATGCGGCGGATGTGAAGGTCGGTCGGATCGCTCACGCCCGGGGTGATCTCGTAAACGGTGAGAGGCCCGAGGATCGCCGGATGGATGGTGTACTTGTCGTAGTCGATCTGGGTGAACACGGTGTCGAGATGCATGAACGCGCGGCAGCTCGGGATGTCGAACGCGAGCACGGTGCGGATCCTCGCTTCGGGATCGGCGAAGAGGTTGCGGGCCGCGATCTCGATGGCGTCCGGAGAGGTACGCTGGGAGATGCCGATCGCGATCGTGTCCTCGGTAAGGTTGAGAACGTCGCCGCCTTCGATGTTGGCGTGGTCGTCGCGGTCGTAGTAGCGCTTGACGAGGCCTTCAAAGTCGGGGTGGAAGCGGAAAATGTAGTCCGCGTAAATGGTCTCGCGGCAGCGGGTCGGGAAGCGCATCTTGTGCAGGAACACGCCGTTGCCGACGGACGCGAACGGGTCGCGGGTGAAGTAGAGGTTGGGCATCGGGTCAACGATCAGATCGTCCGCCGGGGCGATCAGATCCTGCAGGGAATAAGCGGAAGCGCCGCCCATTTCCTTGAGCGTGATGCCTTCCATCGTCTTTTCGACGAGCGCCTTGCCCTCGAAATTGCTGATGAGGTATTCATACAGCTTGTCCTGCCAGCGGCGGGTCTTGATGTTGCCCTCGGAGAGCCACTGATACAGGAACGGCTTCGTCTGCTCGGGATGGAGCTTGAGGACTGCCGCCATCAGGTCTTCGAGATAGACGACCTCGGTGCCGTTGCTGCGGAGGATCTGCGCAAATGCGTCGTGCTCCTGCTGAGCGACCTTGAGGAACGGGATATCGTCGAAGAGTAGCTCCGGCAGACGATCCGGCGTCAGGTGAAGAAGCTCACGGCCGGGGCGGTGAAGAAGTACTTTTTTCAGCGGCTTGATCTCGCTGCGAACGCAAATACCTTTCATGATTTGATTCTCCTACATAATGTTATTGGCTGCGGCGGCGCGCAGCGCTTTCGTGCCGCCGCAGGGATTCACTATCCCTATCATATCCGACGAAAGCTGAAATATTGGAAGAACCGTGCGGAAGAAATTGTATATTTCTGCACTTATCGTTGTACAGAAAATCAACAGTTTGCCATGTTTTCAGCCGTCAATTTCCACACTTTACTTTCGTAAATGGACGAAAAATCCCGCCGGAAAAGCCCGGCGGGATTGGAAAAATTAATGAATAGCAGGGAATATTCCCAAAAACAGCGTGAAAAACCTGGGAATTTGTCAGCAAAAGTCCCGTAAAGCAAGAGAAAAGCCGCCTTTCGGCGGCTTTTCTCATTTTTCCGCCGTATACACCGCCCGAAGGGCGATTGTACGGTCATGATTTTATCAGATTGTATATTTTTGGTGCTTCGTGCGGTTTGTGAAAAATCACAGGCAGGAAATTACATGGTCTCCGGGGCAGACACGCCGATGAGGTAGAGGGCATTTTTGAGCGTGATCATCGTCGCCTTGATGAGGCCGAGACGCTGGTTGGTGAGCTCGGGATCGTCGGGGTTGTTGACCTTCGTGGAGTTATAATAGCTGTGGAACACCTTGACAAGCGAGATGATATACTCGGTCATCTTGTTCGGCTTGCGGTTGAGCGCGTCGGCGGCAACTTCCTTCGGGAACTCGCTGATCATCTTGAGGAGCTGCAGTTCCTTCTCGTCGGTCAGGCGGTCATAGGTGTCGACCGGCTTGAACTCGGGGATCTGGGGATTCTTGAGGATCGAGCACATACGCGAGTAGGCGTACTGCGCGTAGTAGACGGGGTTGTTGTTGTCCTTGGAGCGGGCAAGCTTGAGATCGAGATCCATGTGCGTCGCAACGTCCTTGGAGACGAAGAACCAGCGCGCAGCGTCCACGCCGATATCCTCGCACAGCTCGCGGATGGTGATCGCGTTGCCGGTGCGCTTGGACATTTTGACTTCCTTGCCATCCTCGACCATGCGGACCATCTGGATGAGGTCGACCGCAAGAGTGCCCTCAGGGTAGCCGAGCGCGGTGAGAGCGTTCTGCATACGGGTGACATAGGAGTGGTGGTCAGCGCCCCAGAGGTTGACGAGCAGCGGATAGCCGCGCTCAATCTTGTAGACATGGTTGGCGATATCGGGCGTCAGATAGGAGAGCGTGCCGTCGCTCTTGCGAAGGACGCGGTCCTTGTCGTCGCCGTAGTCGGTGCTCTTGAACCAGAGCGCGCCGTCCTTCTCATAGGTGAGACCCATGTCGGCCATGTGCTGCAGGCAGTCGTTGATGCGCTTGGAGTTGTTCTCATAGAAGAACGTCTCGTGCATCCAGCTCTGCATCGTGACGCGGTAGGCCTTGAGATCGCGGTCGATCTTTTCAAGCTCCTTCTTTTTACCGTAGTCCATGAAGTGCGCGAGGCGCTCCTTGGGATCGGCGGTGAGCCACTTGTCGCCCTCTTCCTCGGCGAGCTGCGCGGCGATGACCTTGATGTCGTCAGCGTGGTAGCCGCCCTCGGGCAGGGGGTATTCCTTGCCGAAGTGCTCAAAGTAGCGGGCGGTGAGCGATTCGCCGAGCATGACGATCTGGTTGCCGGCGTCGTTGACATAGAACTCGCGCAGCACATCCCAGCCGCTGGCCTCCATCATGCGGGCGATGCAGTCGCCCCAGGCGGCGTTGCGGGCGTGGCCGCAATGCAGATCGCCGGTCGGGTTGGCGGAAACCCACTCGAGCAGGAGGTGCTTGCCCTTGCCGGAATCGTTCTTGCCGTAATCGTCGCCGGCGGCGAGAACATCGTTGATGACAGCGGTGAGCGCGCTCGCCTTCAGCTTGAAGTTGATGAAGCCGGGGCGGGCGACGGTGATGGATTCGCACTCGGGCAGAAGCTCCGCGAGCTTGGCAACGAGGGGCTCGGCGATCTCCATGGGGTTGCGTCGGAGAGTGCGGGAAAGCTTCATGGCGATGCTGGTGGAATAATCGCCCAGCTTGGTATCCTGCGGCGTCTCAACGACGAGCTGGCCTTCCGTCACATCCAGATCGTAGACCTCTTTTACGGCCTTCTGCGCGGCAGCGTAGATCTTGCTTCCAAAGTCGTTCATTCAATTACTCTCCTTACAACATTTCATCAATACCGTGGAATTGCAATGGACATACGTCCCATTATCATACCATAAAATACCCTTTATGCAACCCCTTTCTGCCGAAAATCCTTGTACGACAGCGCTTTTCGATTGACAGCACAGGCGATTTGTGGTAATTTTTTGGAGCACAAAGCCGTTGCGGCGTCCATGGGGAGTTACCGAAGCGGTCATAACGGGGCGGTCTTGAAAACCGTTAGGGTGCAAGCCCACGCGGGTTCGAATCCTGCACTCCCCGCCACGTCAAAACAACACCATGAGGTCATCGGCCGCCGCAGGCGGCGTCCGATCGACCGATGGTGTTGTTTTTCCTTTCCAAATCGAACCCGCTGCGCTGGGCTTCGATTTGGTTACACATTGGCAGACGCCCATATCTGATTGCCCTGTGCTTTTGCATATGGGATTCGGACCCGAGGGCGCTTGGCAAGCCTCCGGGGGAGGCTTGCAACCCGAGGCGGCCTGCGCCGCAGCGCAGGTCGAATCCTGCACTCCACGCCACGTCAAAACAACACTATGAGGTCATCGGCCGATGGTGCTTTTTGCTCGTCTATGCGAGTTCGGGCGCTTTATAAATTATAAAGAAGAGAATTTCCAAAGAGCCGGCAGCGCGGCAGAGTGAGCTGTTACACTATTGCCATTCTAATGAACGGAGGTTTTCTTATAGCACAGATATGACTATGCGCGGCGGAAAGTGCAAGATTTTGCAAAACGGCTTGAAGTTATTGTATACTGCTTTTTTCCTGCGCACCGTGTAATGCCTTGAACTTTCGGTTATTTTCAACCAGCTCATCGAATGTGACCGGGCGATAGCCGTTCACGTCCACCCCGGCATTCAGCACATTCTCCCGGCAGCAAAGCAGTGGCCAGAAGTCCGCTTTGGTATCCGCATGGATATGGCCGTGGATCATGTACGACCGCATGGCGTGCTTCCATGTCAGCATCGGATAGTGACAGAGCGTTAAGGAGTGTGCTCCGTCCGAGGTTTCCAGAAAGCTGTCCACGCTGAGAAAGTACCGGCTCAGATCGACCTTGTTCATCCATGTGCCGTCGTGGTTGCCGGCGATCAGCCGCTTCCTGCCCTTGAGCCGCTTCAGAATGCTCTCCGGGTCAGGGCAGCGGAAGAACATGTCGCCCACAATATATACGGTATCATTTCCGCGCACCCGCTCATTCCATGCGGCGATCATGGACTCGTTCATGGCCGCCACATCGGGAAACGGCCGCTCACACATCTTAATAATATTGGCATGGTTGAAATGTGTATCTGCGGTGAAATAGATCATTGCCTCTCAACCTCCTTTAACCGACCCGTGAACGCTGCCACGGGCATATTGTGCGTTTTGCCTGTCCGCCTACAAGCTTCATGCACGACCGCCTGCTTATTTACGCATTTGCCGGTCCGGATGTCAAGAACATAAGAAACCGTGCAAAAGAATCCCTGCCGGCCGGCCGCGAAACCGGCCCACTTTGGCAAAGATGCTTTACAATTCTCTGCCATCCAAAAATCTGTGTAAATTTCTTGTAAATTTGTTCTTGCGCTTTCGGGATAATTGTACTATAATCACGACACAAAACCGGTAAGAAGCATCAGGTTTTGTTACTTTTATCCGAAACGGGTGTAGTTTATGACATCTTTCAGCTCGGTTATGGATTATCTGCACGAAGTAAATCTTGTCTCCATGCTGGTGCGCTTTGCCATCGCGCTCCTCGGCGGCGGCATCATCGGCATGTCCCGCGGCAAGCGGCAGCACGCCGCCGGACTGCGCACGCATCTTCTCGTGTGCATCGGCTCGGCGTCCGTTATGATAACAGCGCTGTATCTTTCGCAGAATCTCGGCGTGCCGGGAGATGTGGGACGCCTGCCGGCGCAGGTCGTGAGCGGTATCGGCTTTCTCGGCGCGGGCAGCATTCTTGTGACCGGCAAGCGCCACGTCACCGGCCTCACGACCGCCGCGGGGCTCTGGGCCTCGGCGTGCATGGGTCTCGCCGCAGGCGCGGGCTTCTACGAAGGCGCGCTCATGATGTGCGTGCTCATCTACATCGTGCTCGTCTCTCTCAACAAGCTGGATTCGACCCACGTGAAGGCGTCCCGCGTGATGAATGTGTATGTAGAGCTCAAGAGCGGCGTGCCGCTCAGCGCGCTGCTGCGCGCGGTCAAAAGTCTGGGCATCCAGGTAAACGATATCCAGGACATCGGCTCGCGCACCGCGGAAACGCACGGGTACATCCTGGAATTGGAGATCATGCGGCCGGAGCTCGGCCATGCGGAAGCGGCAGAACTCGTAGCAAAGGTCGAGCAGGTGGAGTTCTGCGAGGAAATGAAGGCGTAAAAATTCTAACCGAAAAAGAGCCCGGCGGCGTTCCAAAAACGGAATGCCGCCGGGCTGTCTTTTCAGGTTTTAAACCAAATTGTTTAGCTAAATCAGCTTGACATATTCTGCACAAGCAAAATGATCGAGTCGCTCAACTCAGTAAGAATATACTTGTTTCGCCGTTTCAACAAATTCCATCGCAAGTTTTGAGGGGTACAGCCCCTTGCGCCAAGCAGCGATAAAAGGCATCATATATGGGTTTTGGCGCCCGACGCTCAAAATTACAGGGCTATTTTCCTGCGGAAATGAGATGTTGAATGAGAAATAGGCCGGTGCAAGATAAAGGCCGATTCCCGCTCCAGCAAGATGAATAGCGGTAAGCTGATTTTGTATCTGCATAGCTATTGTCGGAGTAAACTCATAATCGCCGAAAATACGGTTAGAAATCTCATAGGTGCGCTGAGAAGGATAATTGACAATAAAGCGCTCATCACGGCACAAATTAAAATCAAGCCACGGATAGGAAAAACCATCTCTCTTGACGGCATGTTGTATTAGATGGAATTCAGGCGGGACATAAAGCACAATAGGGTCTGAAATTATTTCTTGACATTCTATGGTTGGGTCGTCGGAAACATAGCTATAGAAAGCGAGATTCAATTCTCCCTGACATAGCTTTCTGTGTAACTCTCCCGGATCGCTTTCCTCAATTACAATCTCCACATTGGGATGCTTTTTGCGATATTGCTGCAAAACAGGTGGGAGAAACGTTGTTCCACGCACCGGTGGAATTCCAATCCGAAGCCGGCCGCACTCCCCTTTTATAATATCATCTATTTCATCCTGCAACTCATCACGAATCCGCAAAATCTCGCCGCCGCTCCGTAAAATGCACTCCCCTGCATAGCTGGGGAGTATTTTTTTCCCTACTCTGTTGAACAACGGGGTACCAAGCCGGCTTTCCAACTTGCTAAGGTAAATACTTAGTGCTGGTTGCGTGATGTGCAGTTGCTGCGCTGCTTGTGTAACGCTCCCAAGCTGCGCAACGACCGAGACATATTCTACATCGCGAAAGCTAAGCCATATACTCATTTCCGATCATCCATAAGTAAAAATAATAATTTTAATAATAATCATATATTTGATATTATAGACAAGATACACTATTATATTTACAAAGTCAAGTGCGCACTTGATCAAGTTGCAACATTATTCATACTAAAAATATGAGGAGGAGCGAAATGGTCGTAGATACCTATATGATCCCAATGCGGGACGGGGTCCGACTTGCAACTACTGTTCTTAAGCCAGAAAAAGAGGGGCGTTTTCCGACTGTTCTGATCCGTCATCCTTATTTTTCCCCTTTTAAAGAAGAAGTTACCGCTGAAAACTTTTGGAAGCTCCACGAAATGCTGACACCTATGCTCAGCCGAGAGATCAACGATTTTCTTGAGAACGGCTATTGTGTTATTGTTCAGCATTGTCGAGGCACTGGCAATAGTGAGGGTCAGCATATACACTCAAAGTATGAGTGCAACGACGGGACGGATACGATGGACTGGATCCGTCATCAGGATTTCTACAATAAGGAAATTTTCCGTATTGGAGGGAGCTATCTTGGCCTGACGACCCTGATCGATGCTAAAAACCATCAAGATGATGTCAAAGGCCTAATTGCCATTGAGCCGGTCATGTGGTTTGATCTTTCTCAGGTCAATGGCGTCTTCAACACCGGTTGGCGCGGGGCGTGGACCCCAATGATGGAGCTCCGTGCCGGGCGCACCAATGTAAACACTGATGTAAACCTGTTCCGAACCTTTCCGCAAAAGGACTGGGGAAAGCTGATGCTGGGTCATGATGATTATATCCACGACATCAATAACGCCCATCCATTCCATGATGATCCGTTTTGGCGCAGCCCGGAAGCTCCCGGATATGAAATCTATGAATCACTGGAAACTCTGCGTACACCACTTCTGCTGATCAGCGGATGGATGGATTTGCTGCTTCAGCCAAACCTCTTCGCTTGGAATCACATGATCCCAAAGGAAACCCGAGAGAAAAGTGCAATGGTTATTTTGCCTTACGGGCACCCTTCCTTCGTACCGCAGGAGGGATGGGCAGGTTTTGAAATGGATGGCTCTGAACAGTACAGTTTCTCCGAGCATTACGCAGTTAACTGGTTTAATCATCTGCGCAACGGCGAGCCTCTGGTACACATTCGTAAAGGTGAAGTCGCCATGTTCCCAGAGGCTGGACAGAATCGGTGGTTCTATGAAAAGGAGTATTTTCACGAAGCTGAAGAGCGACTGACTCTTTATTTGAACTCCGACCGTGCGTTAGGCGCAAATGCAAAGGGCGAAAAGGAAATCACCTATCTCTATAACCCCTACAATCCCGCGATTTTCTACAGCGGCTGTGAGCGTACAATGGGTGTAGCCCGTTCAAAACATGAGCCCTGGAATCCCATTATGCAGGAGCAGGATGCCCCCAATTCCCGCCCAGATATCATCAGCTTTACCGGTAAAAAGTTCGATAAGCATTGTTTCATCAAAGGCAATATTCGAGTGAATTTGACTGTGAAGTCTGACTGCGAGGACACAAGTTTCTATGTGCGTATTTGCATCGTCAAAGATGGTATCGCATATGGCGTCCGAGATGACATCCGCACGCTTTGTCATGAGTTGGGTGACTATATTCCCGGAGAGAAAGTCGTTCTGAATTTCGAAATGACTTCTCTGCTGTGGGAGATTTTCCCCGGTGACGAGTTGCGCGTTGACGTGTCCTCCTCCTGCTTCCCGACTTTTGCCCCGCATACTAATGTAAAGGCGAAGATACAGGCGGAAGTCGAAAAGCCCGTGTATGCGCACAACACCATCGTCTGCGGTGAGTCCTTGTTGACGATTCCCGTGTGCGATAACATGGATAATTTCGATTCCATCTATGTCTATAAGAAAAACCATCCAAAAAGTGAATCCTGATTTTATCGTTTCCTGAAATAAAGAGGAGGATATCCATCATGAAAAAAATGACGCGAGGTCAGCTCATTTTCAGTTGTATAGGCATGGCTCTGGGTCTTGCCACAGTAACTTATTCCGGTTATTTGATTGCTTATTCCGGCAAAGCCGCGATTCTGACCCTTCTTCTGGCTATTGTTCTCGGAACTTTTATGGCGCTCCCCTATGTGTTTTTGAGCAGACGCGCCGTTGTAGCCGGCGGTGCCTATGGCTTGACCGCTGCAGGCCTAAGCCCCGTCGTTTCCGCAGTCGGCAATTACATGGGCGTTGTGACTATGCTGATTTACGCGGTCAGTCCCATGGCAATCGCCAGCTATATCATCTCTCTGGCTCCGGCCTTAGCTTCTTACTCTCAATGGGTTGCCCTTGCCGTCGCAATTGTCACTTACTTTATAGTAAGCGGCAAAGTCAGCAATATGGGAAAGCTGCAGACTGTTTTCTCCGTTGCACTTCTGGTCGGCTTGATCGCTTTTATCATCCTGGGTGCGATCCATATCGCGCAAAACGGAACCGGTGACGGAACAGGCTTATTTGATTTTTCCAATGATCCCATTTTTACCCAGACCGGTTTTGGGGGAATATTCAGCGGTCTTCCCCTTTGTCTTGGCAGCATGAGCCTCTATATGATGATGCTCTACTATGGTCCTATTGCAGAAAAGCCCAAAACCAACATTCCTATTGCTATGTTCTGCGGGATGGCCGCCACCGTTTTCTTCTGGGTTTCGCTGACTATTGTGGATGCTAACGTTCTGCCTGTTGCAGAGGCTGCCGGGCAGCCTCTCACAGTAGTTGCAACCGCCATTATGCCCAGCGCCCTTGTGAAGGTGTTTGTTATTGTTGGCCCCATTATGGCGATTCTTACAACCTACATCGCCGGAATGCCTGGCAATCTGGAAACCGCTGCAAAAATGGCCGAAGAGGGTTGGTTGCCTAAAGTTTTGGCCAAGCGTAATAAATATGGTCGCCCCTGGATCATTTGTCTGCTTTATACTATCGTTCCTATGCTTCTGGTTGTCTTCAAAGTTCCCATTACTACCGTACAGAACATGGTCATTCTATGCTCTGGCCCGGGTGGAATTTTGGCTATCATCGCTATGATTCGCCTAACTCAGAAAACGCCTGAGTATTTCCGCGGGAAGAAGGACATCGCCCTTTTTTATTTCCTGTGCATTATGTCTATTTTGGTAGGCCTGTTCAACTATGGCCTGTCTGTGCGCAACGCCGGTGTAACCGTCGCCCTGGTGACATTGGCTATCTTCGGCGGACTCTCCCTTTTCTGCTACATTCGCAGAAATAGAATTAAGAAGGTCAAAGTTTCCGATTATCTGATTGATTATGAGGAAGTAAAGGCCGAGGTCAACGCCGTCAAAAACTAAATCACAGAACCTCAGAGAGGAGAGGGATCAAAACCATCCCTCTCTTTTCAGTTCGAACTTATAGAGGGAAAACCTATATGAAGAGTATTCAAGCTGTGGAAATCGAACGCGTCGTTTGCGAGACACTTTTGGACGCTCACTTTTCCATTGACCCCACTATCGAGGAAGCAATCCAGCAGGCAGAGCGGCAAGAGAAAACGGCTTTGCCATGCACGATTCTGCAGCAAATTCTGGAAAACTATCAAATCGCAAAAGAAGAACAGATTCCTCTCTGTCAGGATTCCGGTATGACCGTAGTCTTCGCTGAGTTAGGACAGGATGTACATATTGAGGGTGATTTCGAGGCTGCTGTAAACCGCGGCGTCGGCAGAGCGTATAAGGAAGGCTACCTGCGTCCTTCAACCGTCTGTGACCCTTTGTTTGACCGGCGAAATACCGGCAACGGTATTCCGGCAATCATCCATACACGGTTGGTGCCCGGAGATGCCTTAACTCTTACGGTTATGGCTAAGGGTTTTGGTAGTGAAAATTGCAGTCAATTGCGGCTGTTTGTCCCCGCAACACCTATAGAGGAAATAAAAGCTTTTATTGTGGACGCCGCAGTTTCAGCCGGAGCTAAGAGTTGTCCTCCCGTGATCGTAGGCGTTGGGATCGGCGGCGCCGTTGAAAAAGCCGCCGAGTTGTCCAAATGGGCATTGAGCCGTGAGATTACTGCGCGCAATACAAACTCAGAATACGCGAAACTGGAGGCGGAGCTCCTGAGCCGAATCAATCGTTCCGGGATCGGTCCCGGCGGCCTGGGCGGGCTTACCACTGCATTAGCAGTAAATATTGAAGTTTTTCCTACGCATATTGCTTCAATCCCGGTGGCTATCAATCTCTGCTGCCACGCCTCACGCCATAAGCGCGTTGTATTATGAGGTGAATTATGGAAATAATCAAGCAGATCACACTGCCATTGAAAGCAGAAGATATAAAAGGCCTGCGGGCCGGAGAGCCTGTTTTTCTCAGTGGAAAGGTTCTTACCGCAAGAGACGCAGCCCATATTCGCCTTGCACACGCCGCCGAAAAAGGAGAAGCTCTTCCCATAGATCTTACCGGCGAGACCATCTATTATCTGGGCCCCGCCCCGGCAAAGCCTGGCAAGGTTATTGGTGCGGCAGGCCCTACATCAAGCTATCGAATGGATCGATACACCCCGCTTCTGCTCTCTTTGGGTGTCAAGGGAATGATTGGCAAGGGCGGACGCTCAAAAGCAGTCCTGGAAGCTATGCAAAAAGAAAATGCCGTCTACTTTGCCGCAATTGGCGGTGTTGCGGCATTGCTGTCCAAGTGTATCACAAGTTGCGAGGTCGCTGCTTATGAAGATCTGGGTCCCGAAGCGATCTATCGTCTGACCCTGGAGAACTTTCCGGCCATTGTTGCTGCCGACTGCTACGGAAATGATCAATATTGCATCGGGCCAGCAGCCTTCCGTCAGGACTCTTTAAAACTTGAAAAAGAGGAGGAGTAAAATGTGAGACCAATCAAAGCCGTAGATGCTGGAAATGCGAAAAAAGATGATGTCCTTGTTCGGATTACTCCTGCAAGCAGGGAAGGAATAGAATTACACATCACATCAACTGTTTTGGGTCTATATGAGGCTCAAATACGCACGGTGATAAGCGGTACTCTTGCACAACACGACATATCCGGAGCCGTTGTCGAAGTAGCTGACTACGGAGCATTGGATTTTGCCCTGCGAGCGCGTACTGAGACTGCGATTCTGCGTTCCTGCGGAGGTGAGAAAAAATGCTGAGAAGTATGCTGTTTATTCCTGGAAATTCTCCGGGAATGCTGTTGAAAAGCGATTGTCTGGGAGCCCATGCTGTAATCTTTGATTTAGAAGACTCTGTAGCCCCATCAGAAAAAGACGCCGCCCGGCAACTTGTGTACTGCTTTCTGCGGGAGATCCCTCTTCAGCATGTTCGTGTGCTGATCCGCATCAACGGTTTATCGACTCCTTTTGGCGCGGAGGATATCCAACTTTTGGCACCTGTCATAACCGCTGGTATTGTGCTTCCCAAAGTAGAGAGCGCCGAGGATATTGGCGCTCTGGAGGCAGCCGTTTGTGCCGTTCGTGGTCACACGGAAGGACTTGAAATTTATCCCCAACTGGAAACCGCTAGAGGCATTGAAAATGCCTATGAGGTAGCGACAGCTTCCAGCAAGGTAGCCGCGCTGCTTCTGGGTGGAGAAGACCTGACTGTCGATATCGGCTGTCGACGTACTACCGGCGGGGAAGAAATCTCCTATGCCCGAGCCAGACTGCTTAACGCCGCTGTAGCCGCTGGTATTGGAGCATACGATACTCCCTATACCGACACAGAAAACCCGGAGGGACTAACTGAAGATGTACTTAAAGTCCACCGCCTTGGATTCTCAGGAAAAATGGCTATCCACCCCAGCCAAGTAGATATCATCAATGAAGGCTTCGCACCTTCTAATGCAGAAATTAGTCACGCACAAGAGATTGTGGATGTTTATGAACAGGCACAGGAAAAGGGCATCGGCTCGGTTGCCCTCCATGGCAAAATGATTGATGTCCCTGTTTATGAACGCGCAAAAAAGCTCCTTGCGGAGGTAAATTTATGAGCAAGTTAGTCGGTTCCCTAAAAGAAGCCATCCATCTCTGCGGCATCGAAGATGGAATGCGTATATCTTTTCATCATGCGCTCCGCAACGGTGACTATGTGATGAATTTGGTAATGGACGAACTGAATGAGGTAGGAAGAAAAAATCTGACCCTATGTCCCAGCGCTATCTTCCCGACCCACGCTCCCTTATTGGAACATATTAAGAATGGCGTTGTGGCCGAGATTGAGACTGATTATGCTTCGGGGCCTGTGGCACAAGCAATTTCAAGCGGGATTCTGGAAAAGCCTGTCATTTTTCAAAGTCACGGCGGCAGAGCCGATAGAATCCAACAGCCGGAACTGCGAGTGGACGTAGCATTCATTGCTGCATCACGTTCCGATTCCATGGGCAATTGTACTGGAAAGTATGGAAAGAGCGCCTTTGGCTCCATGGGCTATGCTTTTTCCGACATACTTGGCGCCAACAAGATAGTTATCATAACCGATGAGTTGGCACCATACCCCCTTTATGATTTCTCTATTTCAGAAACGTATGTGGACTATGTGGTCTGCGTTCCCGAAATCGGCGATCCGAACCTGATTTCTACAGGAACCACGAAAATGACACGTGATCCAATTGCACATCAGATCGCAAAAAATGCGGCCAAAGTCATCGGTGCCTCTGGGTTGTTGAAAGACGGCTTCAATTTTCAAACCGGAGCTGGTGGAGCTTCCTTGGCAACAGCGCTTTATTTAAAAGAACTGATGAAAGCTCGTGGAGTCCACGGGGGATGCTGTATAGGCGGAATGACCGGCTATCTGGTTCAGCTTCTGGAGGAAGGATTTTTTGAGTCTCTTCTCGATGTGCAGTGCTTCGATTTGGCTGCAGTGCAGTCATTGAAAACAGATTCTCGCCACCGCGAAATTACAGCTGCTCACTATGCTAGTGCCGCGGCTAAAAGCAGTGCAGTGGATTCTCTGGACGTTGTGATGCTCGGAGCGACTCAAATCGACTGTGACTTCAACGTGAACGTACATACGGACTCTTTTGGTCAAATTATGGGTGGTTCCGGTGGACATTGCGATGCAGCAGCCGGTGCAAAATTAACGATGATCGTAGCACCACTGTTTCGGCACCGCATCCCCACCGTGGTAGATCATGTTTTATGCAAATCGACCCCCGGTGATACAGTAGACATTCTGATTACACAATACGGCATATCTGTTAACCCTCGTCGCGCAGAGCTTGCCCAGCATCTCCAGGATGAGCGAATCACACTTCTCGATATTCACGATCAGAAGCTGTTGGCGCAAAGGATGCTCGGGGTTCCTGCAGAATCCTTCCGCGGCGCAAAGAAGGTCGCTGATGTCCTTTACCGCGACGGGACTCTTTTGGACGAAATATTTTCTCTCTCATGAAAAAAGCCCTATACGGATGGCCAAAACGCCATTCGTATAGGGCTTTGCTGCATTGCGTATTTATAATACCCAGAAAAGCGCTGCGCCGAGAAACGTGCCGACAGCATAGCCGAGCGCGCCGCAGATGAGTCCCGGCGCGGTGAGCGCATCGCAGCGAAGCTGCTTTGTGACCGCCGGGATGAACGCCGGGCCGTAGAGTCCCGCCGTCATCGTGACGATGGCGCAGTCCGCGCCGATGCGGAAAATGCGGCAGAGCAGCAGGTGCAGCAGCGTGGAGCACACCGTGATGGAGGCGAGCAGCGCGACCGTGTGCAGCAGATTCCCGCCGAGCGTGCCGAGATCGAGCGAGCTTGCGAGCGCGAACGAGAATACGCGGATGAGATAATGTCCCGCGGCGGCATTTTCCTTCACGTTCCGCACCTTCGGCACGAACGAGAGTGCAAGGCCAAGCACCGTTCTCGCGATCATCACCGCCGGGACGAGCGGATCGGTGAGCGCACCGCCCTTCACCTTCCAGATGACAAAGCCGATGACCGCGCCGACGAGCACGCACGCGAGCGAGAGGGCGAGATTTCGCACAATGCCGCGGCGGAAGCCGTTCCATTCGAGCGCGTCCATATTCTCCGCGCCGCCGCTCTCGCGCATGTACGCGCCCTGTTTTGCGTGCCGGTCGAGGACTCTGGCGCAGAGGGGCTTTGCAAGTGTAAGGATGAATATGTAAAATACGGTACCGACGATCATATCGGAGAGATTGCCGATGGCGATCGTGTCCCCCGGCACGCCGAGAATGACGCCGATGGCGTTGAAGTTCGGCGAGCCGCCGGTGTACATGCCCGCGGCCATCGCTGCAAGCTGCCGTCCCCACGGGAAGCTTGCGCCAAGAGTCCGTCCCAGAATCACAACGACCGCGCTCACGGCGAGAAGCAGCAGCGCGAACGAGATGAGCACCGGCTTTGCGAGCCGCCGCACGTCCGCGAGATTCGTTCCGAACATCAAAAGCGGAATGGCGAGCCCTATGCACACATAGCTGCCGATCTGCCCAACGTCGGCGTTCAGGCGGATATCCAGCCCCGCCTTCCAGCAGAGAAACGCCGCCACCGCGACGACGATGCCCCAGAAATACGCCATTGCGATCGTGCCGAACGTGCGCACAAGTCCCTTTTCTCGCTGACGCAGGATGAGCACCGGCACGCCAAACACCGCGATAAGCTGCAAAACCGTAACGATCATAGGTTTTCCCTCCTCGTTTCTTCGCATAGCATACCGGATTTCCCGGCGAAAGAAAAGAGGAAAAAAGGATTTTTCACACCCCCTTTTCAAAAGCACATTAAAGTGATAAACTGCGGGGTAAGAAAAAGGGAGGGAAGCTTGTATGGGAATCTTATCTCAGCTCAACAGTCCGGTCATGTATCTCATCTGCGGCGGCATCATCTTCTTTGTGGCCGTGGTATGCGTGTTCTTTATGATCCGCGCCTACCGCGCCGGCGTCGCCATCGGCATGGACAAAACGAAAATGAAGCGCACCATCACCGCAAGTGCCACGTTTGCTGCGCTCCCGAGCGTCGGTATACTGCTCGGCGTCATTGCGCTCTCGGGCAGTCTCGGTACGCCGTGGTCGTGGCTGCGTCTTTCGGTCATCGGCGCGCTGCACTATGAAACGCAGGTCGCGGAGGCCGCGGCGGAGGCGGTCGGCCTGCCGGGTCTTTCGGCTTCGGCGATGACGGCGCAGGCGTTCACCACGATCGCCCTTCTGATGGGCGTTTGCATCATGTGGGGCATGGTGTTTTCCATTCTGTTTAATAAAAAGTATCTCTCCCGTCTCAAAGCGCCGAAGAAGGATGGCGCGGCGGGCGTCGGCTTTGGCGACACGGCCATGACCGCCATGTTCATCGGCCTCGTGAGCGCGTACATCGGAAGCTACATCGGCGCTCTCGTCTCCGGCGCGGGACGGTTCACGTTTGCGGGAAGCTGGATGCCGCTTGCGGTCGTCGCGGTGTCGGCGGCGGTGATGGCAGTGTTTGTATGGCTCGCCGAAAAGAAAAACGCCGCATGGGTCGACAACTTCTCCATCGCGGGCAGCATGCTCGCGGGTATGGCGGCAGCGGTGCTGCTACGCGGCGTATAAGGAGGGAATGCCATGAACGAACAGGAAAAGACCGCCCGGTTTGAGGCCTACAACCGCCGGACGCATACCTATGGCCGCATCGCCTGCGGCGTGACGCTCGTGCTGCTGCTCGGCGCACCGTTTCTGATGGGGTATATTCTCGGTGCAATGCCAGACATGCGCGCGTTTGGGAAGGGCTTCCTTGCCATCGGCATCGTGTGGCTCGTGAGCTGCGTGGCGGAATATCTCGTCTATACGCCGATGCTCGGCGCGGGCGGCGGGTATCTCGCATTTATCACAGGCAACCTGATTAATATGAAAATTCCGTGTGCGGTCAATGCGCGTGATATCGTAGGCGCCAAGACCGGCACACCGGAAAACGAGATCATCTCCACGCTTTCGATCGCGACGGCGTCGCTCGTGACGATCGTGATCCTTGCTCTCGGCGTGCTGCTGCTCATCCCGCTCCAGCCGGTGCTGCAAAGCCCGGCGCTTCAGCCGGCATTCGATAACGTTGTCCCCGCGCTTTTCGGCGCGATGGCGTATAAGTACTACCGGAAGAACATGAAGATCGCGCTCTGGCCGCTCGTCATTATGAGCGTCCTCTTCATTCTCGTGCCGGGGCTTCTCGGCTCCACGAGCTTCATGATCCTCCCCTCCGGCGCGATCGCCATCGGCGTGGCGTACATTCTCTACCGCCGCGCACGGAAGGAGACGGCGGTATGAAGATTGTGGGCTACATTCTGCTTGCCGCGCTCGGCGTGCTTGTGCTGCTGTTGCTCGCGGCGGTGATCCGCACGCTCTGCATGAAGAAAAAGACCTCGGACTATACGCCGAACCCCGACCCGGCACGTGAGCGGGAGTATGCGGAAAAGCTCTCGCGCATGGTCGCTTATGAGACCGTATCGCACCCGGACGACCCGGAGCTCGAGAAGTTCCGCGGCTTCCATAAGCTGCTCGCGGAGCTCTACCCGGCGGTACACGAAAAGCTTGAAAAAACCGAGATCGACGGAAACCTTCTCTTCTTCTGGGAGGGCAAACACCACGATAAGCCGCTCGTTCTCATGTCGCACCAGGACGTCGTCCCGGCGGAGGGAATGTGGGAGCACGCACCGTTCTCCGGCGACATTGCCGATGGCAAGGTCTGGGGGCGTGGGGCATCCGACACAAAGTGCAGCGTCATGGGCTTTTTCCAGGCGTGCGAGGAGCTGCTGCGCGAGGGGTACGTCCCCGAGCAGGACGTGTATCTCTCCTCGTCCTGCACGGAGGAATTTGCGGGTCCCGGCTGCGGCAAGCTCGTAGACGAGCTGCGCCGCCGCGGTGTGAAGCCGTTTCTCGTCTGCGACGAGGGCGGCGGCATCATCTCTGAGCCCATCGGCGGCATCCACGGCAATTTTGCGATGCTTGGCGTATTTGAAAAGGGCAAGGCGGACGTGCGCTTCACCGCCCGGTCAAACGGCGGCCACGCGAGCGCGCCGCCGAAAAATTCGCCCGTGGCGCGGCTCGCGGCGTTTGTGGACAGCATGGAAAAGCGTCCGCCCTTCCGAAAGAAGTTTGAGCCGGAGGTGAGCGCGATGTTTGCGCGCCTCGCGGCGTACGCCCCCTTCGGGCTGCGGCTTTTGTTCGGCAATCTCTGGCTGTTTGCCCCGCTCATGAAGCTTGTCATGCCCGCGCTCTCGCCGCAGGCGGGCGCCATGCTGCGTACGACCGCGGCCTTTACCATGCTCTCCGGCTCGGACGCCTGCAACGTACTGCCGCAGGAGGCAAGCGTGTGGGCGAATCTTCGCTTCATCCCGCACCAGGGCATGGATGAGAGCCTTTCGCTTATCAAAAAACGCGCGGAAAAATTTGGCCTCGAAACGGAAGTCCTTTCCGCGAGCGACTATTCTGCCCCGGCGGATATCCACGGCAAGGCGTGGCAGTGCGTGACCGATACGATCGCCGAGGTGTTCCCCGGCCTTGCCTGGAGCCCCTACGTCATGACCGGCGCGACGGACGCCAAAAACTATCAGGCGATCTGCGACAACTGCATCCGCTTTGCCCCGGTGATCTACGGCCCGGAGCAGATGCGCGGCATGCACGGCGTAAACGAGAATATCGAAACGGCGTGTTTGCCGGGCGCCGTGGATTTTTACAAGGCTCTCATTGGCAATAATCGCTGAAAACGCAATTTGGAAACGATTTTTTACCCCAAATCTATTGCAAAATCGGCGCAATCAGGCTATATTACAAGCGTCAAGAAAACTATCCAGAAAGGGTGAAGTTATTCTATGGCAGGAGCACACAGAATCGGGATCCTGACGAGCGGCGGCGACGCCCCCGGCATGAACCCCGCGATCCGCGCCATCGTGCGCACAGCCGGTGCCGAGGGCATCACCTGCATCGGCATTCGCCGCGGCTACGCCGGACTCATCAACGGCGACGTTTTTGAGCTGACCGGCAACGACGTGGACGGCATTGCCCGCCGCGGCGGCACCATTTTGTATACCGCCCGCAGCGAGGAATTCCGCACGGACGCCGGTATCGATAAGGCGGCGAAGGTCTGCAAATATCTCGGCATTGACGGTCTTATCACCATCGGCGGCGACGGCACCTACCGCGGCGCGCTGGAGCTTGCCCGCCGGGGCGTTCGCGTCGTGGGCATCCCCGCGACGATCGATAACGACATGGGCTGCACCGAATACACCATCGGTTTCGACACCGCGTGCAACACCGCGATCGAAGCCATCGACAAGCTGCGCGACACCGGGCAAAGCCACGAGCGTGTGTCGGTCGTGGAGGTCATGGGCCGCAACGCCGGCCATCTCGCGCTCTACACCGCCATGGCCGCCGGCGCTTCCGCCGTGCTGCTTCCCGAAAAGGAAGTCGATCTTGAGCATGACGTGATCGATGTGATCCGCCGCGGCTGCATCCACGGCCGCCGCCACCACATCGTCGTCGTCGCCGAGGGCGTGGGCCACGTCCACGACTACGCAAAGACGATCGAGGAAGAAACCGGGCTCGAGACCCGCGTTACGGTCCTCGGCTACATCCAGCGCGGCGGCGCGCCGAGCGGACGTGACCGTGTATCCGCCGCCATGATGGGTGTGCGTGCGATCGACGTGCTCAAGTCGGACGCGGCGAGCCGCGTCATCGTCGAGCGGAACGGCCGTTTCGAGGATATGGACATCGAGGAAGCGCTCCAGATGAAGCGCGAGCTCGACGAGGAGATGTACGTTGCCTGCAACCGCATCGACACCTCCTACCAGTACCATCACAAGAAAAACACCTGAGCCGGAGGACCTCCTCCGGACAACGCACAAGTGAAAAAATGCGGTGTCTCGCCAAGAGACACCGCACTTTTTACCGGAGGAAACTATGAAACGATTTATCGGAAACAAAGACTTTTACAAGCTGGTCGCGGCGCTCGCGCTGCCGCTGCTGCTCCAGAACGCCGTATCGACGTTCGTGAACCTGCTCGATAATCTCATGGTCGGGCGCATCGGCACGGAATCGATGTCGGGCGTGTCCATCGTCAACCAGCTTCTGTTCGTATATAACCTCTGCCTCTTCGGCGGCAGCGGCGGCGCGGGCATTTTCGGCGCGCAGTTCTTTGGCCGCGGCGATCATGCCGGCATCCGCCACACGCTGCGCTTCAATATCCTGCTCTGCGCCGGATTCACGGTGCTCGCCACAACGCTTCTTGCGCTCATCCCGGACGCGCTCATCGGCGCATTTCTGCACGAGGCGGGTACCGGCGGCGATCTCGCGCTCACGCTTGCCGAGGGCAAGGACTACCTCCGCATCATGCTCTTCGGTCTGCCCGCATTTTGCCTGACGACGGCGTATGTGAGCATACTGCGCGTCACCGGTGACAACCGCCTGCCGATGAAGGCGAGCATCGCGGCGATCTTCGTCAATCTCATTTTCAACTATCTGCTCATCTACGGCAAGTTCGGCTTCCCGATGCTCGGCGTCCGTGGCGCGGCCATTGCCACGGTCCTCTCGCGCTATGTGGAGTTTGGTCTCATCCTGCTCGGCACCCACGGCCGGAAGGAGCCGCCGGAGTATATCCGCGGGCTGTACCGCGGCTTTTCGATCCCCGGCCATCTCGCCGGGCAGATCGTCCGCAAGGGCATGCCCCTGCTTGTGAACGAGATGTTCTGGTCGCTCGGCATGACGATGCTCACGCAGTGCTACTCCTACCGCGGTCTGGACGCCATCGCCGCGCTGAATATCAACTCCACGGTGCTCAATCTCTTCAACACCGTCATCTTCACGATGGGCAATACCGTCGGCATCGTCATCGGCAACCTGCTCGGCGCGGAGGAGTACGACCGCGCGCGGGATTACTGCCCGAAGCTTGCAGCACTCAGCTGCGCGGCAAGCGCAGCGTTCGGCATTGTGCTGTTTTTCATCGCACCGTACGCCCCGAGGCTTTACAACACCTCCCATGAGATCATGTCCCTTGCCGCTTCGCTCATGCGCATCTGCGCGATCATGCTGCCGGTGCACGCCGTCACGAACGCTGCATACTGGACGATCCGTGCCGGAGGCCGGACGTATATTACCATGCTCTCCGACAGCGTGTTCACCTGGGTCATTTCGGTGCCGATCGCGTGGGTGCTCATCCACAAAACAGGGCTGCCGCTCGTGGAGGCATATCTTTTCGTGAACCTTGCTGATCTCATCAAAATGACCATCGGCATTATCCTGCTTCGCCGCGGCATCTGGGTGCGCAATATCGTCACCGGCGAGGAAATTCTCACCGGAAACGCCGCAGACTGATTTGCGGTTGTATTCTTCACCGTTTCGGTGTAAAATCATTGCAAATGAGGTGAGAACCATGCATCGGATCGGTGTATTTGACAGCGGCATCGGCGGCCTTACGGTGCTGCGCCAGCTACGGCGGGCGTTTCCGCAGCTGGATATGGTATATCTTGGCGACACCGCCCGCGTCCCCTACGGCGGGCGCTCGGTGGAAACCATCACGCACTATGCCGAGGACGACGTGCGTTTCCTGCTCCGCAAGGACGTGGAGGCGATCGTCATCGCCTGCGGCACGGTGAGCTCCAACTCGCTCGACACGCTGCGGGAAAAATTTGATCTGCCGATCTACGGCGTGATCGAAAGCGCGGCGCGGCTCGCCGCGAGCGTTACAAAAACGCGCTCCGTCGGCGTGATCGGCACGCAGGCGACGGTCAAAAGCGGAGCATACGAGACGCACATCCGCGCCGCCGATCCCGCGGTACAGGTCATTTCGCGTGCCTGTCCACTCTTTGTGCCGCTTGTAGAGAACGGCATCGCGCCGGACGATATCGTCGCGGAGACGGTCTGCTCGCGGTATATGGAAGCGTTTGACGGCGAGAACATCGACGCGCTCATCATGGGCTGCACGCACTATCCCGTGTACCGCCCGGCGCTTGAGAAGCGTCTGCCCGGCGTGTGGATGATCGATGTCGGCGAGGCGCTCGCCGAAGCGCTGCGCCCGCTTTTCGCCGAAAGCCGCGGCACCGGCGCGGTCGAATACTATGTCACGGAGCGCAGCGCCGCCTTTGACGAGATCGTCCGTGTCATGGATCCCACGCTCGACCCCGCCGCCATCCGCGTGGAGAACGCATTTATACAGTAAAATACGGCAAAAAAAGCGCGGCGCCGGGATGAACCGGCGCTGCACCAGTAAAATGAAAGTAGACACTCACAAAAGTGTGGGGGTCTACTTTTTTGGTATAGTATAAGGGAAAGGAAGTGAGAACATGGGCAAAAAGG
>CAVEQS010000037.1:0-28652 GCA_963618015.1 bacterium
TTTGCCCATGTTCTCACTTCCTTTCCCTTATACTATACCAAAAAAGTAGACACCCCACACTTTTGTGAGTGTCTACTTTCATTTTACTGGTGCACGGGTGGAAACCTGGCCGCAAAGTTTATGTATATTATCCTGCCGTGTTCTGCGCCCGGCGGTCTTCCCCCGACGCCATGAACGGCTCAAGGGCGAGATCGACCATATTGCGGGCGCGGTCGTCCGCCGCGCGGTAGGCGCGGATGAGCGCATACTCTCCCTCCGAAAGCTCGGCGGAGGGCATAGCGGTACGGCAAAGGAGATAATCGGCGGAGACATGGAAGATATCGCAGAGCTGGTGAATGAGCGCCGGATCGAGCGAGTTGACCTCAAGCTCATAGTTTGAGACCGCAGTTCGTCCTACATGAAGAAGCTCCGCCAATTCGGACTGCTTCATGCCCTTTTCGGCTCGCAGCTCTTTGATGCGATTCATCGTCTCATCTCCGTTCCATGCAGATTATACAAAACTTACGGAGGGTTTTGAAGCATATGTCATAAATTCAGACATTTATGTTAAATGACGCTTGACATTCCTGGATTTCTGGCTTATTGTTTAATCGCGCCAGAAATCATGGCGCGAAAAAAACAAGGAGGAGAAACGGTATGGCCAGAGAGTACACGTTTACATTTCCACGAGAACTGAGCGAATTGGAAATTGAGGCACTCTGCTCACGAGTCTTTAAACTCGCCGGTACGCAGGATGACGATGCCATTTTTAAGCTTGCATTAGAAACGGAAAAGTACCTTCATTCCGAGGAGCACCGGAAGCAGATGCTGCTTGAGCGTATCGAGAAATTTGAAGCCAAACCAGAACCGGAGGAAGAAGAGCCGGAAACGATGCAGGAATGTGAGACAGAAGCCGCCAGAGCTGCGCGAGAGTACCGCGAGCGGCAGGAGCGTATTGATCGGATGAGAGAGGAGACAAAGCGGCTGAACAGACAGACGGATATCAACTGCACCATTGCGATTGTCCTTTCCATCATATCCGTCATTTTAACGTTTGTTTTACCCGCGAGATAGCCGCTGCAATAATGCCAACAGCTCCGGGCGGAAGCCGGAAGCGATCTGTGCCAAGATCGCGATAATGGCAACAATGATCGCAGCCGTCGATTTGCGGTTTGCCTTGCGTGAAATGGCGTTTGCTTCCTCGCTGAGCTTTTCGGCGCGGAGCATGCGGTCGTATTCTTCCACGGCGGCGCGCCCGGCATCCGTGACGTAATAGCGATAGTTCTGTATATCTCCGCCGCCCGTAGGATCGACGGCGAGATACCCCGCTTCTTTCAGTTCCTGGTGTATCGGCTGTTGGTCTTTAAGGCAGACCTTTTCCGGGAAATTCTTTAGAAGCTCATAGCTTTCTTTGCTCAGCATTTCGTCACCCCCGCGAGAAAGGCTCGAGGGTGAGCTGCACCATCTTTTTGGAGCGCTCATCGGCGGCCCGGTACTGGCGGATCAGAGCGTATTCCTCCTCCGTCAGCTTTGTGTTCGGCATGGCCGAACGTCCGAGAAGATAGTCCGACGTGCAGCCGAAAATGTCGCACATACGATTGATAAGGCGGCTGTCGATGCCGTTTTCTTCCAGCTCCCACTTTGATACCGCCGTGTTGGCGCAGTTCAGCAGAGCGGCAAGCTCTGACTGCTTCATATTCCGCTCCGTCCGCAGTTCTTTGATCCGGTTCATTTCATCAACTCCGATCCAAGGTTAAACGTAATTATACAATGCGGACGGCCATTTTTTAGGCATATCCCCGAAACAGGGATAAAATGTTAAATCAAACTTGACAATTCCTTGTTTAGGGATTATCGTTTAGGCAATCCCTGAAACAGGGAATGAAACAAACAAGGAGGAGAAACGATGCAGATTCAAGAGGCATTATCTGCCGCGCTGGTGCATGGGCTTTGCATCCGGCGCGCCGCGCCGATCGGAAAGTACTATTGCATCAAGCCGACGAAGCCGGGCGAGCCGCTGCTCTTCCTGAAAACGGGGAAGTATGCAGACCAGAGGCCGCGTTTTTGGAATCCGGATCTTGAGGACATTCTCGCGTGCGACTGGATCTTAACCGCCAGTGATCCAGCGGGAAGCCTCGGCGGTGAGAATATTGCCGGAGACGCTGCTCAGCAAGTCGAGGCTGAACGATCCCAGCTTTTGCAAGAGGGATAACCCCTTTTCCCATGTTGTTGTCGGGCGGATGCGTTCAAGGAACTCATGCCCTTCATATGTCATGCCGGTCACGAAAAAGTATTGCAGAATATCGTTGGCGTATTTCTTTGAGGCTGTGATATACCCCCCTTCTTCAAGGCGGAGCAGCGTATACAGCAGCTCCGGCGCGGTGTACCGGGGCAGCGACTCACGAAGATCGTCTATCGACGCCATGTTCTGGTCAACGTCTCCGTATTCATTCTGAACGAAAAAGTCGAAGCCTTCCAGGCACAAAAGGATATCCCTTACACATTCGCAGTTTAATTTCATATAAATACCCCCTATCTTTTTAGCATATCGTACCGGCTGCTGAAAAGCAAGGGAGGGAATCAAGGAGGACATAAACATTGCGAGGACTCAGACTTATGCGCCGCCGTGCGGGACTCACGGCGGTGCAGCTCGCGGAGCGGATGCACTGCACCAAAACCACGGTCTACTTTTGGGAGACCGGGCGCACGTGGCCGAACGCGGCGCTGCTGCCGGAGCTGGCCGAGGCGCTCGGCTGCTCCATCGACGATCTTTTCTTCGCCGGTCTCGACGAAGAGGATAATACAAAACGGGAGGAAACACCATGAAGAGCGACTACATGACGATCTACGGCCGGTACCGCAAGGCTGCCGGTCTGACGCAGGAGCGTGCAGCGGAGCTGCTGGGCGTTACGGTGCGGAGCGTCGCCGCGTGGGAGCGCGGCGAGAGCGTGCCGCCGGACATGCGCGTGCTGGCCATGGCGGACATCTACAACGCGCCGACGATCTGCATCGAGCATCTTCGCTTCAACGTGGCGATCGCGCGCGACGTGCTGCCGCCGGTGCCCTACGTCCATCTGCCGCAGGCGGTCTGCCAGCTCTGCGCGGCGCTGCGCAAGGTCGCCGACGACCACGCCGAGGATCAACTGCTCGCCATCGCCGCCGACGGGCGCGTTGACGAGATGGAGGAAAAGCAGTTCGTCGAGCTGACCGAGGAGCTGGACGACGTGATCGCCGCGGCGCTGGCGCTGCGGTATGCGGAAGGAGGCGTCCGGGCATGGAACTGAGCGTTGAGCTGATCACCCGCGCGCAGGCTGCCGAGCTGCTCACGGTGAGCGAAGACACAATTGACCGGCTCGTCAAGGCCGGGAAGCTGCCCGCTTACCGGATCACGCCGAAGTGCACCCGCTTCGACCGCGCCGATGTGGAGGCGTATCTCCAGTCCCGCTACGTCCAGACGAAGGAATTGCAGCGCAAGACCCGCGTCCGCCGCCCGCAGGAATACCGCGGCGGGATCAATAACTCCGGATACTATCCGGGCATGAAGGTGGTATAAGCATGAGCGAGAATTATATCCACATCAACGACATTCAAAGCCGCGACATGGGCGACCGCCGCGAAACGTGTGCGAATTACGAAATATGCATCACGGGCATGAAGCGGAAAACGGTTGTCGGTGTCCTCTCCAAGCTGCTTGACCACATGGAGATCCACCCGCTGGAGATCTTTCTGTACCGCGCCTCGCACGACAGCAGCCGCGACAGCGACACGGGGTTTAAGATCTCACCAGAGGCCCTTCAATTTATGGCCGGGCTCGGCGCGGAGGACGAGGCATGAAGGACATAAAAAAAGCCCGCCGGTGCGGGAACACCGACGAGCTGCGTGATGTAGAACATCACGAGGACATCTCCTATTATCCACAGGCGAACGCCTCTTGTCAAGGGGGTGGGCGATAATGGCGGTGTATCGCGTAGAAAAGACCCATGATTATACCGTCATGGCCAACCACCACCTCCGCGACGAGCGGTTGAGCCTTAAGGCAAAGGGGCTGCTCTCGCTGATCCTGTCGCTGCCAGACGATTGGGACATTTCCATCCAGGGCCTTGCAACGATCGTTTCGGACGGGATCGCGTCCGTCCGCTCCGGTATCGGCGAGCTGATGGAGGCGGGCTACATACAGCGCGAGCTGGGCCACGCCGAAGGCGGCACGTTCGCCGGTTACGTCTACACCATCCATGAGACGCCGACCGCCGCACCGTCATGCGAAAATCGCACGACGGCACCGTCGTGCAGTTTTCCGACGACGGAAAACCCGACGACGGGAAATCGCACGCAATCAAGTAAAGATAAACTAAGTACTATTCCCCCTATAGTCCCCCACGAGGGGGACGAAACCCCACCGTCAGCTGCGCTGACACCTCCCCTGTTAGGGGAGGCAAGAGAGTGTGGGGAGCCTCAGAGTGCGGAAACGCCAAAGCGGAAGCGCAGGACCACGAAGAGCGCGCCTGACTATAGACCGGACGTTTTCGCCCGGTTCTGGGCGGCTTATCCCCGAGGCGAGGATAAGCAAGGCGCGATCGCCGCGTGGGACGAGCTCAAGCCCGACGACGAGATGATGCTCGCCATGAGCCGCGCCCTTGTCCGCCAGAAGGCAAGCGAGGAATGGCAGCGCGGCATCGGCATTCCCTACGCCGTGCGGTGGCTGCGCCGCCGCCGGTGGGAGGATGAGATCAAGACGGCGGCGCCGCCGTCGGAAGAGCGCAGAGGAGATCTTCCGGTATGGACATGATCGCCTACTACAACGCGCAGACGGCGCTCATCGGCTCGGCGCTGATCTCGCCGCAGATCGTCGGCGAGATGGTGCAGGAGGTCCGCGAAGAGGACTTCAACGTGCCGGAACTGCGGACGCTGTATTCGGCTCTGCGAACGCTGTTCCTCTCCGGCCGGCCGGTGGATCCGGTCGTTCTGCTCGCCGAGACGGGCGACGCCTACAAGGACACCGTCCGCAGCGCAATGGATCTCACGCCGACCGCCGCCAACTGGCGGGCGTATGCGAAGGTGCTGCGCGAGAGCGCGGCGCTGCGAGCGATGCAGGACATCGGCGCAAAGCTCACAGAGGCCGTGGACGCCGCCGACGCGCGGCGGATCCTCGCTTCGGCGGAGCCGCTGATGCTCGACCGGCCGGGCGTGAAAACGCAGCAGATCGGCGAGCTGCTCGCCGACTTCCTCCGCCGCATGGAGGACAAGACGCCGCCGAACTATCTCAAGTGGGGCATTCGCCAGCTGGACGAGGTACTGACCGCCGAGCCGGGTGACTTCATCGTCCTCGGCGCGGACAGCTCCGTTGGCAAGACGGCGCTTGCGGTGCAGCTTGCCTGGAACATGGCAGCGCGCGGGCGGCGTGTCGGGTTCTTTTCGCTGGAGACCAGCGCCCGGAAGCTCGCCGACCGCGTCGTCGCCCAGAGGGCGCGCGTCGAGCTTTCGAAGATCAAGCACAAGGAGCTGACCGAGCACGATGTTGGCGACGTTGCCGCCATTGGCGGCGCGACGAGCCGGATGTGCTTCGGCATCACCGAGGCCGCCGGGTTCGGCGTGGCGGATCTTCGTGCTGTGACGCTTGCCAACCGGTACGATGTGATTTTTATCGATTACGTCCAGCTTCTCAAGGCAGACGGCCGGGAGCGCTGGGAGATCGTCACGAAGATCTCCATGGAGCTGCACACGCTTGCGCAGCAGCTCGGCGTGGCCGTGATCGCGCTATCCCAGCTCACGCCGCCGGACAAGACCAAGGGCGCGCGCCGCGCCCCCAGCCGGGACGATCTCCGCGAGAGCCGCCAGCTCAAGCAGGACGCGGACGTCATTTTGCTCATGTCGCTCGACGATCCCGAAGAGAACGACGGCCTCCGGTGGCTTGCCGTGGCAAAGAACAAGGATGGCCCTCTCGGGCGGATCTGTCTCAAATTTGACGCCGCGCACATGGAGTTCACGGCGACCGACTCCCGCGCCTGGCACCGGCGGGCGGAGCCGAAGCCCTACGAGCCAAAGCTCACGCCGGTGGACGACAACATGCAGGAGGTGTTCCCGCTTTGAAGGTGGGCGATATCGTGTGGAAAAAGCCGGAGTTTGGTGCTTCCGGAGGGCAGCAGAGCGTGCCGCCGCAGGAGGCGCGCGTTGTGTACATCCATCCGCAGCGGCGCTTTTATTCCGTGGAATTTTCCTTTACCCGCGGCGGCGTGACGCGCACCTTCCGGCAGGCTTACCCGCTGCGGAACCGCATCACCGCCGCGGCCGCCGACGTAAAGCCCGAGCCGCTGAGCGAGCGGCCGAAGCATCCCCGCGGCGCGGTGGATCAGACGGCGAGGCCGGAGGCGCAGGGCGCGCATTTCCCCGTTAAGAAGCAGAAGCGCAAGAAGCGCAAGAAATAAGAAAACCCCTCCGTCAGCCTTGCGGCTGACACCTCCCCTGTTAGGGGAGGCAAGGGGTAGAGGAGGACATCATGAGGACAATAGCAATCATCAACCTGAAAGGCGGCACGGCCAAGACGACCACGACCGTGAACCTTGCCGCCGAGCTGCGGCACCGCGGAAAGAGGGTGCTGTGCATCGACGCGGATCCGCAGCACAATCTTACCGACTTTCTCGGCGCGACGGCCGACGGCACGACCATCACCGACCTTTTGGCCGGGCGCGTGTGCGAGGCGGACATTGCGGTGCAGCGGCTCGGCGCTGGGTTCGGCTGCGTGCCGAGCGATCTTTCCCTCTGCGAGATCGACATCGAGGCCATCCAGAAGGGCATTTCCCTGCGGACGGTGCGCGATCTCTGCGAGGCGCTGGCGGACGATTTCGACGTATGTCTCATCGACTGCCCGCCGAGCTTCACGGCGGCGAGCATCGCCGCTCTGGTGGCCGCGGATGAGGTGATCCTGCCGGTGACGGTGGACGCCTTCGCCATCGGCGGCGCGCAGGAGATCGTGCAGCAGGTGGAGAATCTTGCGACGGTCAACCCGGCGCTCCGCGTGCGCGGGGTGCTGATCACCATGTGGCAGCGCACGAGCGTGTGCATGCAGGGCGAGGACGCAGTGCGGCGGCTCGACCTACCGGTGCTCCGCACTGCCATCCGCCGCTCCTGCAAGGTGCAGGAGGCGACGTTCGCGCGGCAGCCGCTGCGGAAGTATGCGCCGCACAGCGCCGCCGCTTCGGACTACGAAGCGCTCTGCTGCGAGCTGCTCGCCGATTGGGGGGAGTGCCGTGGCTAAGAAGTTCAACCTTGCCGCGCTCGTGCCGGAGATGGAGGCTGTGTCCAATTCGGACACGCCGCGGATCACGATGATTCCCATCGATGAGCTGCGGCCGAACGACGGCAATTTCTACGACACCAACAGCTTTGAAGATCTCGCCGACAGCATCGATATGAACGGCCTGCTGGAACCGCTGTGCGTGTTCCGACGCTCACAGGGCACGGGCGCGTATGTGATCTTCTCCGGACACCGGCGCTTCAAGGCGCTGCAACTTTTGTATGCACGCGGCCGAATGCGCGGCCAGACGCGCTGGGCGGAGGTCCCCTGCATCGTTTATCCCGACCCGCACGACGCCAACCGCGAGATGGTGATGCTGATCCACGCGAACAGCACGGGACGCATCCTCTCCAGCTGGGAGAAGGCCGAGCAGGCGCGGCGGCTCAAGGAGGCGCTCGTCGCCATGCGCGAGAGCGGCGCGGAGCTTCCCGGCCGGATCCGCGATCTCGTCGCGGAGGAAATGCAGATGAGCGCCAGCAAGCTCGCGAGGCTCGAGGCCATCGGAAACAATCTCACGGAGGTGCGCTTTGCAAAGGCGTGGCGCGAGGGCCGGCTGAATGAGTCCGTCGCCTACGAACTCTCCAAGCTGCCGAAGGAACGGCAGAAGGAGGCGTGGGATGAATACCTGCGCTGCGGCTACGGCAATCCCGCCAGCATGTCCATCAAGGAGGCCGCGGCGTTTTGCGACGGCAAGGACATTTTCGGCCACAGCGCCGCGCCGGGAATTGTGTCCAAATTGGACACATCCGGGGACGACGCCCTCTCCGTCAGCGGCGGGTCTGCTGCCACCTCTCCCGGAGGGAGAGGCGAGGGTGAGCGCGTGTCCAAATTGGACACATGGCGGCGCTGCCTCGTCGATGAGCCGGAGGAGGGGCAGCTCGTGCTGCTGCTCGATCCCAGCTGTCCGGCCATGCCGAACATCGTCCGTTATCGAGACGGACAGTTCCACGACGATATCGCCCATTACGGCGTTCAGGAGGTCAAGAGTTCCATGTTGTGGCTGCCGCTGCCGCCGTTCCCGTGGGAGGTCCAGCAATGAAGAAACGAATCCTGTCGTTATTGCTTGCTCTCCTGCTTTGTCTCACACTATGCGGGTGCGATCCGAAGCTCGAAGAGGGCGAGGTCTGCGACAAGCAGTTCATACCGGCGCATACAGACCATTTGCTTATTCCGTATGTGTATTATAACGCCGCAAGTAAGTCGAGCTACACCATCCTCCTTCCCGTTGCCCGGCATTATCCGGATCAGTACAAAATCTGCATCAAGGCGATGCAGGAAGACGATTGGATCACGGAGACCTTTTATGTTCCGCAAGACATTTACGACACGGTCGAGATCGGAGACTATTTCCATTACGACGACGGCCGCGACAGGACGCAGCCGGTATATTATGACGAAAAGGGCGCACGGGATGAGCAGTAAATCGAAGCGTAACACGCGCCGCCAGAGCGCGACGCAGCTCGGCAACCGGCATCTGCTCGTTTTTCTCTGGGCGATGTGCACGGTGCTGCATCCGACACCGGTGCAGCTCAAGGCCGTGCAGGCCGAGATCCACAGCGTGCTGGACAGTCTGCGCGCCGGGCGGCTGCGCGAGAGCGACATCGTGGACGCTCTCGCCCATGAAGAAAACATCCTGACCGACTGGGCTCGGCGGGATAGAACATGAATATCAGGAGGACAAAACCATGAAAGAAACCAACATCGGAAAATACGTGATCGTCCGCGCCGACTGCTCCGGCGTTTTCGCTGGCACCATCACCGCCCGTGAGGGACAGGAAGTCCAGCTCACCGACTGCCGCCGTCTATGGTACTGGGACGGCGCGGCAAGCCTCTCCCAGCTTGCTATTGACGGTACAAGCAAGCCGGGCGAATGCAAGTTCCCCGCGCCGGTGGCGGAAATCACGATCCTCGACGCTATCGAAATCATCCCCTGCACAGAGAAAGCCGAAGCGAGCATCAAGGCGGTGCGCGAATGGAAGTGCTGACGCGGGAGGCGTTCCTCCATACGGATTTTGACGGCTCCGGCTCCGGCGACGGCTCCGGCGACGGCTCCGGCGACGGCTCCGGCGACGGCTCCGGCTACGGCTCCGGCTCCGGCTCCGGCTACGGCTCCGGCTCCGGCTCCGGCGACGGCTCCGGCTCCGGCTACGGCTCGGGTTACTGGTTTAAATCTTTAAACGGCCAACCGGTCGATATGGTCGACGGTTTGCCAACAATCCTCTCGCACATCATCGGGAACGCGGCCAAGGGCTTTATCGTTCGTCCCGATCTCTCGCTCGCGCTGACGTTTGTGTGCAAGCAGGGCAACACATTCGCCCACGGCGAGACGCTGCACAAGGCGCGGGAAGCGCTGCTCGAAAAGCTGTTCGACGATATGCCGACGGAAGAGCGCATCGAGGCATTCTGCGCCGAGTTCAAGCCCGGCGTCAAGCGTCCGGCCATGGACTTTTTCTCGTGGCACCACCGGCTGACCGGAAGCTGCGAGCAGGGGCGGCGAGAGTTCGCCCGGCAGCATGACGTTGACATCGATAGCGATGAGTTGACACCCGAAGAGTTCTTCGCGTTAACCCGCGATTCTTACGGCGGCAGCATCATCCGCCAGACGGAGGAGGTGTTCAAAGCTAATGCCGAAAGCCATTGAAGACTTTATCGACGGCGAGACCTTTCGACGAATTAAAGCCCTGTCTCTGCCGGAGATGAACCGCTATCTTTATTCCCTCTACGCGGCCGGCTACGCCGCCGGGCTTGACGACGCCGGAGGCGAGAAGCTGCGCGAGGTGATCGCCCAGCTCTCGGCTAAGCTCGAAACGATACTCAACGAAAACCGAAAAGAGAAGGACGCGCTGTGAGCGCGTCCTTTCCATACTTGGGGCGGCGAGCTGCGCGTCGGGAATTTCTGTCATGCCGTTTCGCTTGCGGCAGACTTCCTCTTGCCCGACAGAAGGCCGTGCAACTCGGCCTCGCCCTCTCCCATCTATGAGAAAAGCCGGAGCTTACTGCTCCGGCTCTCCCGCGCACCTTTTCCGCCAGTCCTTATATTTGCCGCTTTTGACACGTGCGTCCGGCGGCGGCTGGGTGTCGCTGTCAATCGCCCAGCGTCCGCCGATACGGACGGCTTCGAGGCGGCCCTCGGCGATCAGACGCCGGGCGTTGCGGGCGTCTTTTCCGTAGCGCTCCGCCCACTGTGCTACGCTCAACAGCTCACCCACGGCGCGAGCGCCTCCACGCGATGAGCGCGAGAATCCCTTTGACAAGACCCGCGCAGATCAGAAAGATCCCGAGAAACGTTAAAACGCTTTTCATTTTTCAAACTCCTTTCGACTTGACTTTTCCGCATGCCTCTGTTAGTTTGAGAAGGGGGAGGCGATGTTCTCGCCTCCCCGGCGGTCACTCTGTGATCTTCGCGAGGATCAAGAGGATCGTCCCGGTGATTAAGTCCGCCAGCATCCCGATCAGGATCGTCAGCCAGTCGATTTGTCTGGCGGGCTTCTTCGGCCTCTCGTGTTTACCCATTGCATCACCTCCTCTGTGATTGTTATATTACGCCAAAAAAGGGTAAATGTCAATAGTTTTTCTTGATTTTTCAAGGTTTTTCGATAATTCAAAAGTGTTGGACGCGCTGCGGGCGCGTCCTTTTTGCGTTTGAAAGAGGGTGACGACATTCCGAAAACACAACGATTGACGCAGGTCCGCGCCGGGCGGATGGTGCGCGCCGTGCTGTACACCCAGCCCATGGCCGCCGATGAGCCGACGCAGCGCGCGGCAAAGAGCCGCGTATCCAGCGCCGCCCGGACGAAGCTCAACCAGCGCGCCATGTGGCAGAAGTGCGAGGCGATCATGGCCGCAAACTTTGACCGGCACGATCTCTGGGTGACCTTCACCTATCGCGACGCGGATCTCCCGCACAGCCGCGAGCAGGCCGTGCGCTGCCTCGCCTGGTTCATCGACGAGCTGCGCCGCGTCCGCCGCGAGGACGGCGAGGAGGTGCGATACCTCAAAAATGTCGAGCACCTCACCGATGAGGGCAAGCCCGGACGCTGGCATCATCACATGGTGCTCAATTCGACCGGCGATGATGTCGAGACGATCCGGGCGCTCTGGGCGCGCTTCGGCGACAACGTGGAGATCGTGGGGCTGCTGGACGGCACGGACTACGAGGCCCGCGCGCGTTATCTCTGCAAGGAACGCCAACCGGCGGGCAAGCAGGGCTTTGTGCCGAGCCGCGGGCTCAAACGGCCCGAGCGCACGAGCGAGCTTGTCGATGATGCTCTCACGCTCTCCGCGCCGCCGGGTGCGATCGTGCTTGACTCTGAGCAGAAGGATAATGCATGGGGGCGGTATTGTTATATTAAGTATCTGCTGCCCTACAAACCGCCGCGGCGAAAGCCGAAACGACCGCCCAAAATCAAACAAGGCCGTATCTTTTCAGACTTGGGGCATTGTATATCTTTAGACAGGAGGGAATAAAAAGTGCTTGAAAATGCTGGACAAAACACCGTGCATCGTGATATACTGCGTGTAGCAGGAGATCGGTTAGTGTGTCCGATCTGCGGCAGGCCGACGCAGCAGCGTGTGCTGCCGACGACGCGGCTGACCGCGTTCCCGCTGTTTTGCAAACATTGCCGCCTGACAACGGTGGCCGAATATGCGCCCGAGCCTTTGAGCCAGAGCCATTGATTCCCGACATGTGTCGGTGATCGTGGCTCTGGCTTTTTTGCATTTCTGCCCATGTTTGACTACTCGAGAGCCAATAAGCGCTGGCGGCATCTGCGCCAGCAGGCGCTGCGGCGCGACGGCTTCCGCTGCCAGGACGCCGCACGGTACGGCCGCACGGTCGAGGCCGTGACGGTACATCACATCTGGCCTGCGGAGGATTACCCCGAATACGCTTATTGCCTCTGGAATCTCGTGAGCCTCTCCGCCGCGGCACACGACAGTATGCACGACCGCGCCACGCGGCGCTTGACGCCGAAAGGCGAGGCGCTGCGCCGGAAAACGATCCCCCCCTCCCTTTGAGGCCGCCTTATGGGCCGCTTACAGCTGGGCGCGGGGCTCCGCGCACACACGGCGGGGAAATTTCCGGGGCAGCAAAAACACGAGGCAAACCCAAAAAACGCGCCCGCGTGCCCGGCCGGGCCGTGGGCGGGAAACCGCGCGCGACCGCCGCGCGCACTGGAGGCAACATCGTGGCGACACGCGAACAGATCTACGCAGAGCAGCTGCGCGCTCTCGGCGTCTATCAACCGGCGTTTGAGCCGGAGATCAAAACCCTTGCGGAGCTGGAACGCGATCTCCAGCGGGTGAAAAAGGCGTGGCGCGAAACCGCGCCGCCAGGCGAAAAGCCGTCGCCGTTAAATCCCCACTATGCTTTGATCACAGCCCTGCGGCGCGAGATCCTCGCGCACCGCGACGCCCTCGGCCTTACGCCGAAAGCGCTGCGCCGCCTGCGCGAGCGCGGCACCGGCGACGCACCGGATGAGCGGAGCGCGATCGCCGCCCGCCTGGACGCCATCGCTGAGCGCGTCAGCAGCTACGACGCCGTCGAATCAAACACCGAATAAGCGCCAGAGCCTGAGAGCCCGAGCCTTTACCCTGTCCCACGACAGGGCGAAGGCTCGGGCTTTTTTGTTTTCCCGGAAAGGAGCTGAGAGTGTGTCCGAATTGGACACCGTATTTGACCGCCACCCCCGCGCGCCGCGCTCTCCGCACATGGCGGAGGTGCTCACCTACGCCGAGCAGACCGACGCCGACACCGGGATCTGCGATCTGACACGCCTGTCCTGCCGCCGCTTCCTCGACGATCTCGACAGCGGCCGCTGGCTCTTCCGCGCGGCGCTGCCGGAGTTCTGCGTGGAGATCATGACCGGTCTTTTCGCGTTCTCGCAGGGCGAGCGGCTGGACGGCACGCCTTTGCGCGGCTCGCCGTTGGAGCTCATGTCCTGGCAGCTTCTCTGCACGTTCGCCATCTGCGGATTCTACCACCCGGAAACCGGCATCCGCCGGTTTACCGAAGCCGGTGTGTTCGCGCCGCGAAAGACCGTAAAAACCACCTGGGCGGAGGCACTGCAATTTGCGCTTGCCCTCTGGCATCGGCGCAGCGGCGCGAAGTGCAAAACCGTCGCGGGCTCGCTCAAGCAGGGCATGGAGGGGTTCGACTGGCTTGTCTACAACCTCAAGAAGCTCGGCCTCGTGGCCGACAACAACCCGCCGGACAAGCTGCGTCTGATCGACTCATCGCTCGGCCACAGCGTCGAGGGCGAGATCTGGGGCGGTCACATCGATCTGGAAACGCTCGCCTTTAAGCCGGAACTGTTTGACTCGTTCAACGCGGCGTTCGTCCACCTTGACGAGCTGGAGCTCTACAAAGACCCCCGCGCCTACACCCGACTTCGCGACGCCGCGAAGGGCTACACCAACAAGCTCATCCTCACCACGTTCACCGCGGGCGACGACGGCGTCAGCTTCGCCGCCCAGCACCGCGATTACATGGAGAAGATCCTCCGCGGCGTGATCACCGGGCCGGACGCCGACCGTATGTTCTGCTTCATGGCCGAGGCCCCGCGCTCGCCGGACGGCGAGGTGGACTTCACGTCCTTGGCCGTCCATCGCGCGGCAAACCCATCCTACGGCGTGACCATCCGTCCGGACGACATGCTTGCCGCCGCCTTGCAGGCAGAGCATAACCCGACGCTGCGCAAGGAGTTTCTGACGCGCTCGCTCAACGTGTTCGTGTCGAGCTTCAAGGCATGGTTCGACGTGGAGGAGTTCCGCCGGAGCGATCTCCGGTACGACCTCACCCCCGCCGAGGCCGCGAAGCTCATCAAGTCTGCTTACGGCGGCGCGGATCTCTCGAAGCTCCACGACCTCACCGCCGCGGCGCTCGTCGGCGAGATCCCCGCAAAGCTCCTTGCAACAGAGGACTGGACGCCGCCGGAGGACGTGCTCTGCATTCTGCCGCATTGCTGGTTCCCCATCACAGCGGCGGCGGAGAAGGCCGACCAGGACAATATCCCGCTGTTTGGCTGGCAGAAAGACGGCTGGCTCGACATGCCGAACGAAGCGTCGATGGATCCAACAGAGCCGGTCAAGCAGTTCCTTGCCTGGAAGGCTGCGGGCTGGAAAATCCGCAAGGTCGGCCACGACCGCAAGTTTGCCCGCGCCTATTACACCGCCATGAAAAAGGCGGGCTTCTCCGTGGTGGATCAGCCGCAGCTCTATCTCCAGAAGAGTGAGGGCTTCCGTTACATCGAGCACAAGGCAAAGATCAGTTGCCTCTGCTATTTCCACGCCGAGCCGTTCGAGTACTGCATCTCGAACGTCCGCGCGCAGGAGAAGGTGGACGACGCCGTGCAGTACGAAAAAATTTCTCCCACAAGCCGCATCGACGTGTTCGACGCCGCCGTGTTCGGCACCATCCGAATGCTGATCGACACGGACAAGAGCGCAGCCGCCGCGCGCTGGTTTGGGAGCTCAAAGAAAGGGGCTGATTGAATCGGGCATCTTTTCCCGCCGCAATAAGGCGGCAAAGCAATCGCAGAGCGTTGTCATCGGCTTGCAGCCCACGTCGCCGGGCGTGATCTGTCCGCCCGGCTACCACGCGATGATCGACGCGCCGGAGGTGGCTGCGGCAATCTGGCGCATCGCCGACATGATCGGCAGCATGACGATCCACCTCATGCAGAACACCGACAAGGGCGATGTTCGCGTCCGCAACGAGCTCGCGCGGAAGGTGGACATTGATCCTTTCTCGCTCACCACGCGGCAGACCTGGGTCAACTGGATCGTTCAGCAAATGCTTCTCGAGGGCAACGCCTTTGTCCTGCCGACCACATCCGGCGGGATCCTCACGGATCTTGTTCCCATGCCGCAGGCCGTCGCGCAGCTTCGGCCGGACGGAAACCCCTACGAGATCGTGCAGAACGGCACGGCCTTCCGCCCGGACGAAGTCCTCCACTTCCGGCTCCGGCCAGACGTGCGAAAACCGTGGCTCGGCTGCTCGCCGCGCGTACAGCTCTCCGCCGTCGTAGACAGCATCATGGCCGCGCAGACGACCAAGACCGCCATGATGTCGAGTGACTATAAACCGCCGATCATCATCTCGGTCAACGCGGACACCGACCTTGCCGACGAAGATCTCCGAACGAAGTTCCTCGAGAACTTCTGGAAACGCAAGAACCCTGACGAGCCGGTCGTCCTCCCTGCGGACGTGATGAGCGTGAACAGCGTTAAGCCTCTCTCGCTCACGGATCTCGCCATCAAAGACGGTGTCGAGCTCGACCGCCGCAGCGTCGGCGCGATCTTCGGCGTGCCGGGCTTCCTTCTCGGCGTCGGAAGCTTCAACCGCGAGGAGTTCAACGTGTTCGTTTCGACCGTCCTCCGCCCGCTGGCGCAGGTGATCGAGCAGGAGCTGACGAAAAAGCTGCTCTACGCGAGCGACCTCTATTTCCGCTTCAACAGCCGCAGCCTCTACGCCTACGACCTCAAGGATCTCGCATCCATCGGAAACGAGGAGTTCGTCCGCGGCTTGATGACCGGAAACGAGGTGCGCGACTGGATCGGCCTCTCCCCGAGGGAAGGCCTTGACGAGCTCGTCATGCTGGAGAATTACATCCCCGCCGACCGGATCGGCGACCAGAAAAAACTGACAGGAGGCGATACCAATGCCGACGAAACCTGACCGGCAGACGCGGCAGATCCGCAGCATTCCGGGTTCGTTTCAGACCCGGACGCTGGAAAGCGGCGAGCCGGTGATCGAAGGCTATTTCGCCGTTTTCAATTCGGACTATTTTCTTTGGCCGGGCGCGACGGAGCGCGTTGCCCCCGGTTCCTTCGCGGACGAGCTTCACGCCGACGTCCGCGCCCTGTGCGACCACAACACGCGCATCGTGCTCGGCCGCACGACCGCCGGAACGCTCACGCTCACCGAGGATGAGCGCGGGCTCTACGGCACCATCAGAATCAACACGGCAGACAGCGACGCCATGAACCTCTATGCGCGCGTGCAGCGCGGCGACGTGTCGCAGTGCTCGTTTGGTTTCGACATCCTCGACGAGGAATACATCATCAACCCCGACGGCTCAGAGCTCTGGCTTATCCGCAAGGTGAAGCTCTACGAGGTCTCGGTCGTCACGTTCCCGGCCTACGAGGAGACAAGCGTCTCTGCCCGCAGCGCCGACACCCCCGCCCGGCGCGAGCGTCGTCTCGCCGCCTGGAAAAACAACATGAAGGAGAGACTTGCAAAATGCTCAAAGTAATCATGCTTCGCAAGAAACAGGACCAGCTCGAAAAGCGCGAGGCCGAGCTCCGCTCGAAGCTCGCCGGGTACAAGCAGCGCGAGGATGAGCTCGCGCAGGCCATTGCCGCCGCGACCGAGGAGGACACCTCCGACATTGAGGCCGCCGTCGCCGAGCTGGAGACCAACCAGGCTGACACGAAGGCCGAGCTCAAGCGCATCCGCGACGAACTCGACAAGGTCATCGGCGAGATCGAGGACGCCGAAAAGGCGCAGGAAGAGGCTCTCTCCGGAGAGACCGGCAGCGGTGACACCGGCGATGACAGCGAGGCGCGCTCCCGCCGCCGCAGCGTCCAGCGCTTCGATGTCCGAGCCGCCGCTGAGTTCCAGCGCACCGGCAAGCGCACCTACAAGGATGTCCGCAAATTCCTCCGTGCAGGTCTTACCCCTGTCCTGAGCTCTTCCGCCGGCGTCATCGGTCCGACCGTTGTCGGCGGCATCAATGACCCCGTCGGCGGCCCCTCCGCCCTCATCGATCTCCTCAAGATGACTGAGCTGGAAGGCAACGCGGTGTACAAGGTCGCCGTCATGACGGCTGACTCCACCGCGAACACCTTCACCGAAGGCACCGCGCCCACGGAAAGCGAGCCGACGTTCGCCGAGGTCTCGCTCACTCCCTCCAATGTTGGCACGCTTGCCTACGTATCCCGAATGATCCGCAAGCAGTCCCCGCTGAACTACGAGGAGAAGGTCAACGAATCCGCCCGCCGCGCGCTGCGCAAAAAGCTGACCGGCATGGCCGTCACGGCGATCACCGCCAGCACCCTCAACGATTCGTTCGATCTCATCGCCGCGTCTTCTGCGACGACCGGTGCCGCCCTGTTCGATCAGAACCTTTTGTCGGACATCATCCTTACCTACGGCGGCGACGAGAACGTGGAAGGTGCCGCGGTCCTCTTCCTCAACAAGAAGGACCTTAAGGCGTTTGCGGCCGTCCGGGGCACGAACGAATATCTCCCGGTTTATTCCATCATCCCCGACACGGCCACGCCCAGCACCGGCATCATCAAGGACAACAACGGTCTTTCCTGCCGCTACTGCCTCTGCTCCGACGTCACCGCGCTCTCTGATCTCTCGCTCACCACGACCGCCAAGAAAACCATGTTCTATGGCAACCCGCAGGCGGCGGAGCTCGCTCTCTGGGGCGGCTTCGATGTGGAGGTAAACGACGGCTACAAATTCGCCGAAGGCCTGCTGACCGTCCGCGGCGAAGTGCTCGCCGACGTGGATGTCACCACGAAGGGCGGCTTTGTCGTTGTCACGGCAAAGAAGGGCACCGACAGCCAGAGCTGATATCTCCGCAGAAGCGCTCCCCTGTGTCCAATTTGGACACAGGGGAATCCCCGTTGAAAGGAGGGCTGACTCGTGGCTGACACCGCGACCGCCTACAACCTGATGGTGGCCGATCTCGGCTACACCGGGACGGACATCCCCGACGAGACCAAAACCCTCATGCAGACGAAGCTTGCCGCCGCCGTTGTGCAGCTCGAAGCAAAGGGCATCACGCTCGATCTCTCCGCGCCGACGGACAACGAGCTGCTGAGCGCGTACGCCGCCTGGATGTACCGCCAGCGCGCGAGCGAGTCGGCCATGCCGACGTATCTCCGCTATGCGCTGAATAACCGTATCGTCCGCGACGCGTCGCAGGAGGCCACCGCATGAACGTTTACGACAGAGAAGTCAAGATCTATGCGCTCGACGCCGGAACGCCGCTCCAGACGAAGCTGCGCTTCGTTTCGCGCCATCTCGGCCGCGAGGAGAGCGTGTACGCCTCCCGGTATTGGGACAGCGTGCAGGCCGGATCGCAGATCGACAAAATGGTCGTTGTGCCGTTCGGCCGCATGATCGAGACAGGCATGTTTGCCGTCGTCTCCGGCGGCACGCCGATGCGCATCGAACAGGCACAGTATGAGTACGACGCCGACGGCAACCCCGTCACGCGCCTCTCGCTGCGCCGCATGGACGACCGCTATGCGATCGCCGCGCCGGAGGTGACGAAATGACGCTCGAAAAGCTCATCGCGCTGCTCCAGACGATCTGCCCGGAGACTTATGCACATGTCGCGCCGCAGGGCGTCAAGCGCTACATCGTGGCCCACACCTACCCCGGCGCGAGCCTCTACGGCAGTGATCAGAACCTTTTCGACATTGAGAAGGTGCAGCTCGATATCCTCACGCAGGACAAGGCCGACACGCTGCCGCTTGACGTGTGTGAGCTGCTGCGCACCTGGTGCATCACCTACACGCTGGAAGAGTTCGGCGCGTATGACGACGACTGGGCGGCGCTTCGCACGATCGTGCAGTTGGAGCTGATCTGATGGCCGGCTTTCGTTGCAACGGCATGGATGAGCTGAATATTTCTCTTGATCAGCTCGCCCAGACGCCGGAGGAGACAAAGTATTCCATGTTGGAAGCGGGCGCCGCCGTGCTTGCCTCAAAATGGCGAGAGACGCTGGAAGCTATAAAGCGTTCCGGCCATCTTATCGAGAGCATCAAAGCCAAACGCAAAACCGGCGATGACGGCCCCTATGTGCTCGTCACCCCGGAGGGAAGACGTCCCAGCGAGTACCGCGGCATCCGGAAAACCAAGAAAATGGGCAACTACAAGAAGACTAACGCCGAAGTTGCCTATGTCCTGGAATACGGCACGCCACGTATGGCAGCAACCCATTGGATGGAAACGGCCAACGAGGAGGCGAGCGACGAGGTTGTCTCCGCCGAGGCTGCCGTCTGGGATGAATACCTGAAATCATTGAATTTGTAAAGGAAGTGAATCCATGGCAGTCACTACCAAAACCGTAAAAGTCCCCATTGGCATGCGCAAATCCTACTGGGCACCGATCAAAACTGAGCCGGACACCGGACATCCGACTTACGACACCATGATCGACATGGGCGCTGCCGTGAGCGGCACGCTCACGATCACGACCGCGACGCTCTCCATCTACGGCGACGACGTGGAACAGGTCGGCGATGAGAGTTTCGTCTCCGCGCAGCTCGACGCAGAAACCACCTGCTCCGACCTCGAGATCAACGCCAATATCTACGGCCACACCTACGCCGAGGCTACCGGCGAGGACAGCGGCAAGGACGACCACGCGCCTTATGGCGGATACGGCTTTCTTGAACCCATCATGCTCAAGGACAAGTCCGTCATCTTCCGCGGCACGTTTATCCGCCGCTGCACCGCGATCGCGTCCGCCGAGAAGGCCGACGCCGCGACGCGCGCCGAGAGCATCACGCCGCAGAACAACAAGGTCTCCTTCAAGTGCACGGCCGACAACTCGGGTTCTTGGCGAGTCCGCAAGGAGTTCACCGGCACGGGCGCGGAGGCCGCTGCGGACACCTGGCTCAAATCGCAGTTTACCCAGACAAACCCCGCCGCCTGACGCACGCGCACGGAGGCAGCCGTCGCGGCTGCCTCCGCTTTTCATTTCGACCGAAAGGAGCCGACCATGCGCTCTGTAAAATTCACCTTCCGCGGCAGCGAGTACGTCCTCGCCGTCACCGCCGCGGCGCTCTTCGCCGTTTACGACCAGTTCGGCACCGGCGATGTTTTCGAGACGACCCGCTGCATGGATCCCTCGCTTGACGGCTGGGAGAACTGCTGCCATCTCGCGGCGCTGCTCTCCGAACAGGGCGCGGCGCAGCGGGCATATCTGCACCGCCCGCCCGTGCCGACACTCGACGCGGAATACCTCATGCGTACTGCCTCGCCGACAGACGCGCTCAACCTTCGCAGCGCGATCCGCGAGGCGTTCCGCCTCGGCTTTGCCCGCGAGATCACCGAGGACCAGGACGAAGAGATCAATCTTGTGCTCCTCGAGAAGGAGCGGGAGGACGCCGAAAAAAAAGAGAATCCCCCGGCGCGATCCGGGCGCGGTGGCTGGCCGTGGCGGCGCGCTGCCTCAATCTGAGCGTGCGCGAAGCGCTGCTCCTCTCGCCGGGGGAGTTTTCCGACATGCTCGCCGCCGTCTCACCGCCGAAGCGAAACGACGCCCCCGCCTGGGCGGAAGGAGATGATTGACCGTGGCCACTCGCAAAATTGATACCGAACTCGCGCTTACCGGCGAGGCCGAATTTAAAGCAGCAATGAAAGATGCCAATTCCGTGCTTGCTGTCACAAAAACGGAAATGGCGCTTGTTACCGCCGAATTTGGAAAGAACGATAAGAGCATGGCAGCTCTCACAGCCCAGAGCAAAGTGCTCAGCGATCAGCTTGAAAACGAGCAGCAAAAGGAGGCTTTGACCGCAGGGCAGCTTGAGAAAACCCGGAAGAAGTACGACGAGCTTCGTGCCTCCGGAGAGGCTAACGAAAAGACTCTCAAAAAAATGGAGGACGAGCTCGATCTCCTGACGCAGCAGCACAACCGTGCCGCCGCTGCCGTTCTCAAGACAAAGGCTTCCATTGCCGAAAACACGACGGCACTGGAGGCCGCCCGGAAAGCTGAGACGCAGTATGTCCCCATTACGCAGCGTCTCACCGCCGCAAAGGACAACGCCGCGAAGAAGATCAAGGAGTTCGCCGCCAACACAAAAGAGGCCGCGCACAGCGTCCCGGTTCTCGGCGAGGCAATGGATGTTGCCTCTGCGGGCTTCAAGACCTTTTCCAAAGTTGCAAGCGGCGCCCTGGCCGTAACCAAAGCCACGGGCAAGCTGATTACCGGCGCGACCGTCGGCGCACTTGTCGCTGCGGGCGGCGCGGCCGTGGTGGCTGCCAAGGGCTTTGAGACGCTCGGCAAATTCGCCGTCGAGGCCGCCACGGCCGAGGGCGCGGACGGCAAGCCGCTTTATGCACAGTACGCCCAGCTCAGCGAGAATCTGACCGGGTTGAAAGCCGCCTCGGGTGCTGCCAAGGCCGCGCTCGGTTCCATCCTGCTCCCGATGCTGGAATCGCTCTCCGCCGAGGGTACGGCATTTTTGAGCGACTTCTCCGCCGCTATGGAGGCAACCGAAGGCGACACGCAGAAGATGGGCGAGGTCGTCGGCGAGTACATCGGCCGCGGCGCGCAGCTCATCGCGCAGAAGCTCCCGGAATACCTCAGCATGGCCGGGGAGATCGTCTCCGCTCTCGGCACGGGCATCAACGAAAACCTCCCGCTGATCCTCGACAGCGCCGGAGAGCTCCTCCAGACGCTGACCGACGGTCTGATCGCTGCTGCACCCGGCATCGGCACCGCCGCCGTGGACGTTGTCATGTCCCTTGTGGGCTTTCTCATCCAGAACGCGCCGGAGCTGCTCAACGCCGGGCTTGAACTGCTGGAAAGCGTCTCCGAGGGCATCACGGACGCGCTGCCGCAGCTCATCCCCGCCGCCGTGCAGATGATCACGCAGCTGCTCCTCGCGCTTGTGCAGCATGCGCCGGAGCTCGTCGCCTCCGGCCTTGAGCTTGTCCTCGCGCTGGTGCAGGGCATCATCGAGGCGCTGCCGGAGCTGATCATCGCCGCCGGTGACGCCGTCAAGGCGCTTGTGGAAGGGTTCGAAGAAAAAACCTCCGACATCAAAAATATCGGCAAAAACGCTGTTGAACAGATCAAACAGGGCATTGCCGCCGGCTGGGAATCGCTCAAGGCGTGGTTCAAAAATCTGTGGAACGGCCTTTTCGGAGGCCTCAGCGTTAACGTTTCGGCCAACGGGACATCAACGCAGTCCGCCGGGAACACCGGCGGCAAGCAGCTCCCACAACTCGACGTCGGCATGGAACGCGTCCCCTACGACGGCTTTGCCGCTGCCCTGCATGCGGACGAGGCCGTCCTCACGGCAGCCCAGGCCGCCGAATGGCGCGCCGGACGCTCCGGCGGCAGCACCTACACTATGAACGTTTATACGCAGTCTCTCACCGAGAGCGAGATCGATTACCTTTTCGCCCGCTTCAATCGAGAGTTCGGGGAGGCGATCTGATGAGAAAATTCTACTTCCTGAATGCCGCCGGAGAGCGCTGGCCGCTGCAAGGCGAGAAGGGCGTTTATCTGACCGACCCGACTGGTCTCGGCGTTACCCTCGCCCAGACCTACGCGGATCTGCAAAACGGCTTTTTCGTTGGCGTCAGCTCGGCGAACGAGCCGCAGAGCGCTCTGCATGCCGCGCTTGTCTTTATCCGCCCGGCCTATCCTACCTACCGGCAGCTGATCAACTGGCTCGCCGCAGCCGAAAGCCTTGAGCTGATTTACTGTCCCTACGGATCGGAGGAGTTCCACCGCCGCGTGGATGTCCAGGCGGTCACTAAGAGCGAGCTTAACAAAAACGCTTTCCTCTCCTGCGAGCTCTCGCTGCTCGCGCGCTCACCGTGGTTCAAGGCCGCGGCCACGCGGCTGGATCTCGAATCCCAGACCGTCGATGAGTCCATGCGTTATGACATTGTCTACACCGACGATCTGATCTACGGCGAAGACGCCACGTCCTCGCTTTCCGGCACGCTGCACCCGGACGGCCACGTCCCCGCTGCGATCTCCGTTACGTTCTACGGCGGCGCGGTCGATCCGGTGATCTCTTTGACCGGACAGCTCACCGGCAAGCTCTACGGCGTCTGCCGGATCTCCGATACGATTGCCGCCGGAGAGACGCTGCTTTTCTCTACCGATTACCTCGACAGCCATGTCTACAAAATCTCCGCCGAAGGCGTCAGAACAGATCTCCTGGCAAAGATCGACCTGTCCGGCGATCCGTTCTTCCGTCTGCCGCTCTCCGAGCCCTGCACGCTCTCGATTGCGGCGCAGGCTGCGATCTCCGGCGCAGCGGACGTCGAAGTGTTCTACTACTACAGGAGTGTTTAAAGATGCTGTTTATTAAACGCTTCTCAGATTTCCAGACCGTGGCGGCGCTGAACGTTCTTTCCAGCTCGCTCTGCATCGATTCTGCCGAGCAGGAGGGCAGCACCGTTACCGTCGTCGGAAACGAAGTACCGCGCTCGCTGGCGGGCTCCTGGGCGATCATTGACGACATGATCTATACGATCTCGACCGTGACGCCGCAGGACGGCCGCACGCTGCTGGCGCTCGCCGCGCCCGGCGACGCCTTCTCCCGGCTCCTGCCCTACACCGCACCAGCAAGCGGCAGCGGCGGGGCGTTTGCCGCTGCCGAGCTGACGACGAACTTCATCAACCAGACAGACGCACAATACGCGCTGCCCTACATGAGCGTGTCCAATTTGGACACATCGGCTTTTCTCCCGCCGGAGGCGGACAGCAACGGCCTATACGCGATCTCCGACTATCTCAGGATGCTGCGCCGCATGCGCGGCATCAAGCCGGTGTTCAGTATCTCCGGCGACACGCTCGCGCTTGTGCTCACGCCCGTCGCCAAGACCGCCCGCAACGTCCCGTTCAATGACGGGCATTCCCAGCTGGCCTCCGTCGCCTTTTCCGACAGCGGCCTTGCCAAGATCACGACGCGCCACAGTGTGGCACGCATCGAGAGCACGGATCCAACGACCGGAAAGGTCACTTATGTCAAGGACGCCGAAGGAAACACCGTCTACGACATCGAGACCGCCGACTTCTATCTTACCGAGAGCGGCGCGGTCGTCACGTCGCCACCGGCCCGCCGCGTGCATGGCGCGTGGCTCACGCTCCCCGTCGCTGCAAAGGACGATCCGGCCGTGAAAGCGGCCGAGCGTTTTGCAAAATCCTCCAGCTCCCACAAAATCGAGTTTTGGAGCGATCAGGAGCTCTCCGTTTTTGATCCTTGCACGTTTAAGATCTACGGCGAGAACATGGAGAGCTACATTTCCTATGCCGGACGGCGATCCACGGACAACCGCTGGTATTACCGCAGCGGCGAGCTGCTGCTCACCGCCACAGAAAAATTGAAAGGACTGGTCAAATGAGTCTCACCGGGATCACCTTTTCCAACCAGAAAATCACGCCGTCGGATGACGGCCGCCTGTACGGCTCTATGCTCTCCGACGGCATCCTCACCGGCTGCGCTATCACTTTTGCCGCGGCCACCCTCTCTATCGCCGCAGGCAGCCTGCTCATCGGCACGCGCGAGCTGCGCACCTCCGGCGAGACGCTCTCGATCACGGGCGCGACTTCCGGCTATGCCCGCGTGATCATCGACATCGACCTCACCCGCGCCGCCACAAAGACGAGCTTTGAGCAGGCACAGTTCCAGGTTGATTATGCCGCATCGCAGGACGCTTTCCCCGCCCTCGAGCAACAGGACATCAACACCGCCGGGACGCACTACCAGGCGGCTTTCTGTGTCGTCTCGCTCGGCGAGGCAGGCATTACCGGCGTTGTCTCCTCGCTGGGCGCTGCGCAGGTCCCCGCCGGGCGGATCCCGACGTCCATCCCCGGAAATGCCGGGGCGCACAATGCAATCTATAGAGGGGCAAACCTCGGCTCGGCGGTGACCGCCGCCCAGTGGGCGGCGATCGAGGCCGGAACGTTTGAGGATCTTTTCATCGGTGACTATTGGGAGATCAACGGCGTCAACTGGCGCATTGCGGCGTTTGACTACTATCTGAACGACCAGACCACCGAGCATCATGCTGTCATTGTCCCTGACACAGACCTGTACGAAGCATCGATGAACGACACCAACACTACGGAGGGCGCGTATGTCAGTTCGAAGATGTATACCAGCGGGTTGAATCAGGCGAAGACTTTGGTAAACAATGCGTTTGGTGAAGATCACATTCTGTCGCATTACGCTTATCTAAAAAACGCTGCTACGGGCGGGTACGAGACCGGCGGCTCAGGCTATCAGGTAACGGTCGTCTTGATGACAGAGCAGAATGTGTATGGCGGCGCCGTTTTTGCCAACCGCATGCAGGGTGTGAACTACGCCTTTAACTACACCATTGACAACAGCCAGTTCCCGCTGTTTGCCTTCCGCCATGACTTAATTTCCAACAATCAGAAGTCCTGGCTGCGTGACGTTGCGAGAACGGTCAGTTTCAGCTGCACGTGGACGAACAACAATGCATACAACGAAGGCGCTGCTGCTGTCCACGGCGTGCGCCCGTCATTCTGCATCAAAGCATAAAGGAGAGTGAGACAATGTATAAAATCACTTTGGCCGACGGCACGGAGCTGGATAATCTCGTGCTCAACGGCAACAACTTTATCGCCGCCGCGGCGGTAGACGACGCCGTTTTCAAGGATAACATGGCGATCGTCACCATCACCGATACGGAAAGCGGCAGCACCGAGCAGATCGAGGACGGCGTGATTTTGAGCAACATCGTCCGGGACGGCTGCTCGTGGATCGTGCTCGGCGAAAAGACCCCGCAGCAGAAAGCCGAAGAGGCCAGAGACAAAGAGATCGCAGAGCTCCGCCGGGCAATGGCCGTTCTGCTGACCGGTAAGGAGGGTTGACCATGGACATCATGCAAGCCGCCCTTGAAATGCGGAAAGCCCTGCAAATGTTTGTCGGAACGCTGGACGTAGAGACGCAGCTTGACAAGGTGCTGGGAATCCCGTCTGTGTTCCCTGTCTACGAGGTCGGCAAGACGTACAAAGCTAAAGCGATCATCAGCTTCGGCGTAAACGCTGTCGGCGATCCGCAGCTTTATCTTGTTCTGCAAGACCATACCAGTGCGGAGGAGTGGCCGCCCGATGCTGCGCCCAGCCTTTACAAGGCAATCGGTATCGACAAAGACGGCTATCCAGAATGGGTGCAGCCGCTCGGCTCGGAAGACTCCTACAGCAAGGGTGACAAGGTATCCCACAACGGGAAACGATGGGTAAGCAAGATCGACAACAACGTGTGGGAACCCGGAACCGTTGAATATTGGGAGGAGGTCGACGAATGAACGGCATCGACATTTCCCAATGGCAGGGCGACATCGACCTGACGCACTACAAGGACGGCTTTGTGATCATCCGCGGCGGGTTCTGGACGAGCGTTGACCCGTGGGCGGAGCGCAACATTGCCAAGTGCGACGCTCTCGGTATCCCATGGGGGCTCTACTGGTACAGCTACGCGCTCTACGAGGCGCAGGCGCGGCAGGAGGCGGAGGCCTGTCTCCGCTTCCTGAACGGCAGAAAGCCGCGGCTCGGCGTGTGGTTTGATATGGAGGACGCCGACGGATACAAGGCAAAAAACGGCTTCCCGCCCCACGAGACGATCACCGCGATGTGCAAGACATTCTGCGCGGCCATGGCGGAGGCTGGGAACAAGAGCGGCGTGTACGCCTCGCTGAGCTGGTTTGAGGAGCACATCGGGGAGACCGGATACGATAAGTGGATCGCCGCATGGGGCTGGAACGACGGGGAGCATTACCCCGACCTCTCCGGGAAATGCGTCATCCACCAGTACCGCGGCAGTCCGCTCGATCTCGATGTGATGTACGTGCCGCTGAGCTACTTTGACGGTACGGAAAGCCTCGCCCCGGCGCAGCCGGAGGACATCATTGTAAACGCCACCGCGATGGCGCGGGAGGTGCTTGACGCCAAATGGGGCAACGGGGAAGAGAGAAAGCAGAAGCTCGGCACATGGTTTTATGATCTCGTGCAGGGCGAAGTAAACCGAATGTTGGGGTATAGCCATGGAGGATGAAGCAATGGATAACGCCGTTAAGCTCGCCGAAGTGGATCAGCGAGCGCGCAGCAACACCCGCCGTATTGACAAGCTGGAAGCGGTGCAGGACGAAATCCGCTCCCTTGCAACGTCCATGGCAGTCATGGTGCAGCGCCTCGGCGAAGTCGAAAACCATGTGGACGAGATCAAAACCTCGGTCAAAACACTCGAGGACAAGCCCCGTAAACGCGGGGAAGCAATCTTTGAAAAAGCGCTCTGGTTGATCGTTGGCGCGATCCTCGCGGCGGCGCTCGCCCAGATCGGAATAACTACTTAAGGAGGATACCCTAATGACCAAGAAAGACATTGTGCGGAAGCTCACCAGCAGAAAACTCTGGATGGCCGTCGCCGGGTTCGTCGCCGGTCTGATCGTTGCCTTCGGGAAATCCGAGGCGACGGCGGAAACCGTCTCGGGTCTCATCATGTCCGGCGCTTCGGTGATCGGATACCTGCTCGCCGAAGGCCTCGCAGACAGCGCAGGCAACAGCGGCGCGAATCCGCCCGAAGAGTAAACCCGCAACAGAAAAGGCGTGTCCAATTTGGACACGCCGCCCGCGCAAAACGCCGCGCAAGCCCGAACGGCCGCGATCCTCGCAGCCTTCTGATGTAGGACTTGCCCGGCGTTTTTCTATGAATAATTGAAAGCGTTAGGGGTGTTTTGGGGGTGTCTGGTGTGTCGGGAGAGAATCCCGAGAAAAGCAAAAAGCCCGAAACCGTTGAAATTTCAGGCTTTTCTTGGTGGAGACGAATGGGCTCGAACCATCGACCTCATGCGTGTGAAGCATGCGCTCTAACCAGCTGAGCTACGCCTCCAAAATACTCTCTGCCGTAAGACAGAGAGCTTGGTGACCCGTACGGGACTCGAACCCATGTTACCGCCGTGAAAGGGCGGTGTCTTAACCACTTGACCAACGGGCCATATTTACTTGGAAAGGGGACACATCGGAGGATGTGCCCCCTTTTTGGTAGCGCTGACTGGATTCGAACCGGTGACACTTCGGGTATGAACCGAATGCTCTAGCCAACTGAGCTACAGCGCCATATGAAGCATGGGAATTATACCTAATTCCCGGTTGCTTGTCAAGAAGTTTCGAGAGTCCGAGCGCCTTTTTCAGGCGCCCGGGTCTCTGGCAGGGGAAGAAGGCTTCGAACCCTCGGCCTACGGTTTTGGAGACCGCCGCTCTACCAGCTGAGCTATTCCCCTATGCTTCCAAACCATCCGCTTTAAAAGGCTCCAACAGCAACCCAGCGGAGCGGTTGTTGTTGGAAGTGGTGGGCCTTCAGGGACTCGAACCCCGGACCGACCGGTTATGAGCCGGCTGCTCTAACCAACTGAGCTAAAGGCCCATAGCCCTGATACAAAGTACGGGCCGCCACCTTTATGGCAGCGGCCCGACCGTTGTGGCTCCTCCTGTCTGACTCGAACAGACGACACCGCGGTTAACAGCCGCGTGCTCTACCGACTGAGCTAAGGAGGAATATAGCGAGCCCGAGGGTTTGGTCTCGGGCTCATTGTGTTGGCGTTGACCTATTTTCCCAGCCCGTCGCCAGGCAAGTATCGTCGGCA
>CAVEQS010000038.1:0-27721 GCA_963618015.1 bacterium
AAGCTATGTCTTCTTTTATGCGGTTTCCAATTTGCGCAAGTTATTGTACATTATCTTTGTATCAACTGACATAGCCGGTGGTTTACTTAGATGATAAAGGGAAAAGCCGTGACAGATAACACTCCAGTGCATCTTGCACAGTAAAAAAAGATATGCCAGAGCAAGCATTTTACTGCTTACTCTGGCTCAGCCTGCTAAAACGGCATCTCAATTTGATAGCCAGATCGCACGCTTCTCATCGGAAAGGCTACAGTTTTTCCTCCGTTTCAGATAAAATGGTTGTATACTGAGATTTCTTATAAATTTGCAAAATACTGTTCTATTTAAGCTCTTCTCGCTTTTTTAGACTCGACTTATCACTCAATTGAACCTTCAAAGATTTCAGCCGGGCCTCAATTTCACGTCGGAGCTTGCGGTTTAAAAGAGAGCTATTTGCCAAATCTTGCTTACTACGGTTCGGAACCAAACTACCAATAGTCGTGATTCCAACTTCATGTAGTTTGCTGACCGTAATTTGATCTAGCTTGAGTACGGAAATATCCAATAGCGAGGGATCATTCTTAGACTTGTTTTTCTTTCTCTTTGCTATCTGTGGATTTTGGCTAGCTCTAACCGGTTCATCAGAAGTTGAAGAAGATGATGTTTTGATTTCCAGTGAATTAGAAGGTAAGATATGGTCCACCGAAGCAACAGCAGGTGCTAGCGGAGGAGCCGCTAAAATTGCTGTATTGCTTTCATATGATTCTGTTTGGTAGAGCATATGTTGAGCCTCTGGCGATGAATCTGGTATTGGTAGCTCAATAACTCTGCGAGGTGAATGATTCAGGTAAAGACCTACCGAGTTGTGCAGTAAGACCTCATGTAGTACACGATTTTCCGTGGAATTCTCGGTCAACGTCACAATTTCAGCTTTTGGAGAAATTGAGTTGACAAGTTCGAAATTATAAATATTATATGCTCTATCAACATCAGTATCTGACTGACCATTAAAAACACAAAGTCCAACGACAGAATCTGAAGCAGAAATGGGTGAAATAGAAAATAAATATTTGTATGCTAATTTTGCAACTTGATGCGTTTTTACAGTTTTAACAGTACTAAACTTTGCATCTGCAAGAAGGTAGCGCGCCCCCGTGTGATCTTCAGTCTCATATTTCAGCACGAAATCAGGAGTATACATCGGATTATGCACTTGCGTTCTTCGCTGAATTATACTTCCCTCATCTGAGGATGGAAAGGAGATTGCAGTATTTCGGTATAGACCAATACCACTAAATGAACTCATATCTGTGCTGTATATGACGGGCTGATAGTATACTGTTACTGTATTGATACCTTTTTTGAATACAAACACATTGTTGCAATACGCATTACGGAAGCGGGAAAACGCAGAAATAGGGTATAGTAATCTTTTTGCGTCCGAAATTTCATACCCAGCAGATTTAAAGTAAAAAACTATTTTAGCTAATACATACACTTCATACAAGGTACTCATTTTTATGAACGAAAGCATAAAGTGCTCCTCATTCAAGGAGAATACCCCCATAGAGAACCACGATAAAGCACAATGATAAATCTGATGGTACTGCTGTATAGACTTAAAAAGGTGCGTAAACCGAGGTGGCCCGGCGATAGGGGATGGTATTATTGGAAGGGCAGCAGAATAAGACACGTACAGATGTTCATATTTCTGCCGTAGTTTTTTTACATCTGCTAAAATTATTTTGAGCGAGGCTATCGTATTTGCATATATGAAATAAGAAGATGTGACATAACCATCGGTCTCAAAAACATGTTGTGGGATGTTTTCTGTAATGGAAATTAACTCTTGTTCAATTCTTGCAATTTCAGTATTCAAATGCATCAAGAAACCAATTACAACGCGATTTTCATAAATATCAACAGATTTAACACTATCGGTTAACAACGTTTTGTTGGGTTGATAGAAATTCTTTCCCACTTTTATACCGGTAAAATGGTGTACAGACTGAAGTTCCTCTGGATGCTGTGCAATATATTGTAGTGTATTGTTAGAGACATATTGAAGTTTTTCAAAATGGTCAACACGTTCGCGAGGAACAGTTTTGAATCTACAGTTTGTTTTGAAATATCGGTAGTTCTCTTCGTAAATAACTGCGATGCGTTCAAGTAGAAGAATCCGGGATTCGAGAGTTTTCTTGGCGCTATCTTTTAAACCAGAGGGTTCCTTGGGTAAAGACTTTCCATAAAGCAACTCTGCGTTTTGAGCGTACACATATTCGGTCATGCGGTGAACTGAGTCGTTTTGGCGTCCTTTCCGAACCATAACTTGGATGTATTCCGTATCTCGTAAATGTTGGTTACCATCAGCGTCGCTATAAAAAATAGTAATCTGGACATAGCCATAACATTCCTGAAAAATTCGTGCACCGAAATCTTCGTCCCAAAAAACAATATGGCCGGAGTCTGACGAAAAATTGATGTTGACCGGCTCTCCATTTACAAAGACCTTCAGATTCTCAATAGTCTCATCAGAGTATATCAACTGAGCCTGGTATTTACGGTCACAGAATACAAATGATGTAGAAAACTTTGCGGCATCAAGTATGGAGTTTTCTACTTGGTGATCTAGAAAAACCAGATCCTGCGGATCACCATGATCCGGCAAAAGCCGCAAGATTAATTCGCCCATAGTTCATGCTCCTAAGCAAAGAAATGATAATACTGCATAGAGTCAGCTCCGACATGGATAATTTCTTGTAGGATTTCTGCAGAAATACGTAAGTTTTTGTCACAGCAGAACTGTTGAATTTCGGTTAGCTGCTCTCCGAATTTCGCACCACTTCCATCAATATGTGTGAGAATTCTTTGCGCAACAGCATAGTCAAGCGCTGAAATAGAGGCGTCTGTATCAGCAGAAGAATCAAAGAGTCTCTGCGCGGCAGACCAGTACATCCGAATGGCGTTGTCCGCACGAGTACTGACATTTATTTTGGCGAGTCTGCACTTGCTGAGCAATTCCTCGTATATACTCTTGGCCATACCACTCATTTCAGTGTAGTTCTGTTCGGACGTACCAAATGTTTGCACCAACGCACTCCAAGAAATCATATCTCCAGATGTCCTAATCTTGACAGGTTTTGTCATACTCGAACGAGCTTTTGGCAATCTAATTATCCATGCTCTGTCAATCAAGCGGGGGGATAGCGCTTCAGTAGTATGATCGTTATTAATTGTGGCAACAAACCTTAGATTCATAGGAACCCTGAAGCAGAAATTATCGCCCAAATTAAGCATACTGCTTGAATCTAGTTCATCACAAAGGTTCATGAAGTCAGCCCAATAGTATTCCATTGGACTAAGATTGGCTTCATCCAGCAAGATTGCAAAAGGCAAATCAGCACCAAGCCCGCCTGCTTCAATATCGAGGATGTTGAAAGCGTCAAATAATCTCCGGTTGCTTCGATCAAAGGATTTGGTGAGAGGATTGTAGTAACCAATAAAATCACGCTTTGTTGTCCAGCCTCGTTCAACAGAAACAGGAATAAACCTTGTGGGAATATATCCATCAGAGGAAACAGGAAGTGCTTTTTCCGGTACCAAAAGTCCTAAAACTGAGGCCAAAATCTTGCAGATAGATGTCTTACCCGTACCGGGCTCCCCTGAAAAGACGGTCAGAAACCCCTGTGTATAACAGATGAAAATATTCAAAATAGTATTACGGTCATAATTAGGGCGTACGGTTTGAATCTCTGCAACGACTCGATTAATCAAATCTGTTCCGGCTGCATTTGAAAGTGGTAATTGTTTGAATGCAGATTCCTTCGTATTGTAGTTTGCAGCATTTTGATTATTTTCCCATTCAGCAGTTTTTCGAAGCATTTTGCTAAAAAGCATTCCATCAAAGGCAAAATTCACGGCTTTTTCTGCAGCATCATCGAAGATACGCCCTAATTTCTTCTCAAGGGTGTCCATATCTCGTTCAATTTCTCGCAACCGTAAATTTCTATGAGAAACCTGCTGCTCGAGCTCTTCTAAAGTGTTAAATTCCTCACGAGAATTTAAGAGAGAAGAGATGTCATTCTCTAGGCTCGTTTTCTCTTGACGAAGCTCTTGGATATGTTCTTCATATTCAGCGAGTAAACCTTCTGCATATTCCCGCTGGGGTTGCTGTGCTAATTGTTGCTGGAGAGCCTCTGCCTGATTGCTTAATTCGCGCAGTTCGGATTGCTTAGCTTCAATTTTTTCTGAAATAATCTCGAAGCGCTGTATCCTAGACATGAAATCAGGGTCATTAGCTAATTTTTCAACTAAATGATTGTATTGTGGATTTCCCTGATACTTTTCTAAAAGAGCCGTAATCGTGGAAGAGATAAAACCAAAGGTTTCATTTAGGTTCTCTTCATCGGTGAGTATGTTGCTAAGAACTTCAAACCGTGTAGCCTGTACAGATGCCGGGATTTGATCCCCAACGAATAGTGAATCTTTTTGGGATTTTAGCAGAACATCTATCTGTGACAAATCAATCTTTCCATCAACAAAGTACTCTTGACTTATTGTTTCCCGGAAAGAAGCCAGCAATTGCTCCTTTGTAATAACATCAATTGGAACCTGCGTACATATTTTTTTGTCAATTTTTAAGTATATGTGTTGGTCTCCATAACGACCGAGGCTAATGCCGTACTGATCTAGGCATGCAGGATATTTGTACCCCCAAAGGATAAATTTCTGTGCTTGAAGACCTGTACGAATATACAGTGCTTCTTCCTCATTGGATTTTTCAACAGTATAAGGCCCTATTACAGTATTAGTATCGTCTTCATCAAGAATGACTACCCTAAGACCAGGATAGACACAAGAGCCATTAAGAACTAGTTTAGGATTTGTTTTGTACGAGCCATCGTATCCGGATTTGTCAATGAGGAGATAGCGGTTTACATCACTAAGGGAACGGATTTCGCCATTATCCATTTTAGGCGAAATATTAACTTTATATCCAGTTTGATTTCTAATTCCATAAGTAATGTTATCTTCTAAGTCGGTATCTTTAAGCGTCAGAAGACAATACTGTCCATCAACAAAAAAATCCTCTGCATGGCCGTCATCACGAAAAAAATTAATATCTTCGAATTGTGATTCAGGCAAAAGTGCCTGACGATCAAATGGGGTCATACGGCTGAAACCATCATTGACATACTCAAAAAGTGGTTTGAAATTTACATATCTGTTCCTAATTGTAATGACACCTAAATATTCGCCCATACAAATTTCCTTTCTTATTTTAGGATATATGCAGATGAAGAAGGTTTACCGACACGTATTATAATTTTTTTACAGGAAATAGCTGCTTCCCCCAGCAGATAAACTCCTTTATAAATTTATTATAACACACGACTTCTCCAATGTGTTAGCCATTCTTACAAATTTCATGAAAATAATGAGAAAATCTTATATAAGTGAACAATACTTATGACTACACATGAAATATGCATTTACAAACCTAAGGAAACGCACATTTCGTTATTTCCCAGTAGTTTTATATGATTATCAATACACTAATTTGGAATCAACTGGCGTGAAATGTGCCATAATTAAACAAAATCGTTTAAATATACTATGCAAAATGCGTGTTTTCAAACTTCTCAAAAACAAATAATCCGAACCCGTCTCCAATTACGAAGACTTGGTTCGGATTATTTTTGTCTGGTGCGGGTAACAGGGGTCGAACCTGCACGTCTTGCGACACGAGAACCTAAATCTCGCATGTCTGCCAATTCCATCATACCCGCATAAAGCATTTCGATGATAGCATATGGCGACGGGGAAGTCAAACCCGCTTTTGAAAAACCATCCATTTCACCTGGATACTTCGTGTACGCCACGTTCGCAGGCGAACGAACGTGACGTATCATATTTTCAAAAGTCATAAACAAATGGAAAATATTTAAACCGACGACCGCATAGTCATGCAGAGAAGGGAGGAGATGCTTTGTCCGCCTTGGAAAAGGTTTTGTGGCTGCTGCCCGGCGAGCTTCGAAAAGTCATAGAGCAACTGCCGGAGAACACGGCAGCGGAGGTCTGCGAGATACGGCTTCGACGCGGGAGACGTCCAGCGCTGACGCTCTCGGCCGGGGAGTTTCCGCTGCCCGGGGTGCCCGCAGTAGGAGATGCCGACCTCGCCCGTGTTTTGGAGCTTGCAAGCGGCGCTTCTCCGTACGCGGCGGCGGATTGCCTGCGCCGCGGATTTATTACAGCGGACGGCGGCGTCCGCGTAGGCTTCTGCGGACGCTTTCCGAGCTGCGAGCGTGGGCTTTGGAGCCGGGATGATCTTTTCTCGGTGTGTATCCGTATCCCACGGGAGGTACGGGGGATCGGGCACAGATTCTGTATTCGTCCGTTTCCTTCCACCTTGATCCTATCTCCGCCGGGCGGCGGAAAAACGACGCTGCTGCGCGATATGGTTCGAATGATCTCGGATGGAGGAACGCGTGTGGGACTCTGCGATGAGCGCGGAGAGATCGCCGCGCTTTCCGCCGCCGGAGCTGGGTTTGACGTTGGCGAGCGGACGGACGTGCTGTCCGACTGCCTGAAGGCGCGCGCCGCGATGATCCTTCTTCGCTGCATGTCGCCGGAAGTGATTGCCATGGACGAGATATCCGAGCCGGAAGACGCTGACGCCTGCCGAAGTGCGGCATACTGCGGCGTTTCTCTGCTGGCCACAGCGCACGCCGCCGATGCATCGGAGATCTCCCGCCGGGAGGTTTACCGAAAGCTTCAGAGCGAGCGTATATTTACCCGTGCCGTCGTGATACGCGTGGCAGGCGGCAGGCGGACGTACGAGGAGGTCATGCTATGACGGCGGCGCTTGGAGCGGTATTTCTCATTGCTGCCGGAGCCTACGCCGGGTTTTCTGCGCTGGAGCGTGTGGGGACGGCGCTCTGCTGCGCCGAAATGATCCTCAATGCCTCCCGTGACATGCGAACAGAGATACTCTGCCATCGCACGCCGCTGCCGCAGCTGCTGGAACGGTTAGGGGCGCGGTATCCACAGCTGTTTCCGAATGCGGAAAGGGCCTCCGCACTCGTCCGGGAATTTTCCTTTTTCTCCGTTTGGACGGCGAGCATACGCTGCGCCGCGCTTCCCAAAGCGCTGGAAGAGCCGCTGCTGCGGCTCGGCGAGCAGCTCTCGTCCGGCGCAGAGCCGGAGCAGGCGTTCGACGCGCTGGACGAGTCCGTCCGGCACGTGCGGGACGCGCTGCGCGAAAAAAAGCGCGCCGCCATACGTCTTTATCCGTCGCTTGGGCTTGCCGCGGGATGCCTTCTTGCCGTTTTGCTCCTTTAGACTTTACTTTTCGGCAATATTATGGCACAATACCGCCGGGTGATAATAGAAAATGGAGAGAAAGATCCTCTTTTTTGATGTAGACGGTACGATCGTGACATTTGACCACATCGTCCCGGAGAGCGCCCGCGCGGCGCTGAAAAAGGCGCAGAGCGCCGGGCATGTCCTTATTATCAATACCGGCCGTCCATTCCGGCACATTGAGCCGCAGATCCGAGCTCTCGGCTTTGACGGGTATATCTGCTCCATCGGAGGGCATATCCTTCTGAACGGGGAGGCTCTGCTGTACCGGACGATTCCGCACGAGGAGGCCGCGCACATCCGCGATATAGGCTACGCGTGCGGTATGGATATGCTGTTTGAATCCGAGCAGGGTGTATGGATGGATGATCGGTGTACTTCGTCCATTGCGCGGCGCGAATTTGCCTGGCTTACAAGCATCGGCGTTCCGGGCTTTACGAACACCGATACGCCGGATTTCGCTTTTGATAAGTTTGTCTGCTGGCCGCAGGAGAATGCCGACCCCGATCGGTTCGTGAACACTTTCTCCGACCGGCTCGATTTCATTGGGCGTGAGCATTCCATGCGCGAAGTTGTCTTGAAAGGTCTCTCCAAGGCGGGCGGCATGAAAACCGTAATGCGCCATCTTGGTTTTCGTCCGGAGGACTCTTTTGCCTTCGGCGACGGGCCGAACGACCTCCCCATGCTGCACGAGGCCGGCACGGGTGTCCTCATGGGCAACGCGCCGGATTTCCTCAGAAAGGAAGCAGACTATGTCACAGCGCCCATCACCGAGGATGGCCTCGCTTTGGCGCTGGAGCATTTCGGGCTGATCTGATACGGCAAAACGAATAATTATGTAAACCTCCGGGAACACGTCCCGGAGGTTTTCGCATATACGCCCTTGTAGGCTCATACCTTGACAGTGGACAACCCCGCAAAGGAGAGCACCTTAATGGATGTGGATCTGATATTTAAAATTGCGGCCGTCGGCATCCTTGTCGCCGTGCTGAACATTCTGCTCACGCGGTCGGGCCGGGAGGATCAGGCGCTCATGACGAGCATCACCGGCCTTGTCGTCGTGCTGGTGATCGTGGTGCAGGAAATCAGCGAGCTCTTTGATCTGATCCGTGATCTGTTCGGGTTTTAGAGAATGAATGGAAATTGTGCTTCGCGCCGCTGCGGCGGCAGTGATCGGCAGCATTCTGGCGCTGCTGCTGAGGAAATATACGCCGGAGCTATCCCTTACCGTGACGATCCTTGCAGGCGTGATCATCGTATGGCTCGCATCGGCAGTTGCTTCGCGTATCTCCGATGTTTTGCGCGAGATCGCCGAGAAGGGCGGCATCGATGCGGTATATCTCTCTCCGGTACTCAAATGCATCGGGATCGGGATGATAACGCATCTGGCAGCGCAGGTATGCCGGGATGCGCAGCAGGGGAGCATTGCTTCCGCTGTGGAGCTATGCGGAACGCTCTGCGCTCTGTACATCTCCCTGCCGCTCATCCGCTCGCTTCTCGCCATTGTGGAGCAGCTGCTTTGATCGTGCTTCTGTTGGCGCTTGTAGTATGTCCCGGAGAAGCGCTTGCAGCATCCGAGATAGTAATCCCCGGGATGGACGAGCTTACCGAGGCGCTGCCGGAGGAAGCGGCGCCCATTCTCTCCGGCGTTTCGCCGGAGGCGCTTCCCAAGGAGGGCGTCTGGCGAACGCTTCTGCTCTCGGTGTGGGAAAAGGTGCGCTCCTCCGCTGCGGACATCTGCCGGACGGGTGGAATTCTGCTCTGTGTCTGCGTTCTCGTATCGCTCACCGATACGCTCGATCTTGGCAGCCGCGCTCCGCCGTACATCACCTTTGCCGCCGTTGCCGTTATCGGTACGGCGACGATCTCGGATTTTCGTTCGTATCTTTCGCTCGGGACAGAAACCCTTCATACACTCTCGGACTATTCCCATGTTCTTCTGCCGGTCCTTTCGTCCGCCGCAGCAGCGTCCGGCGCGGCAGGAAGTGCCGCGGCAAAATACGCGGCGACGGCGGTATGTATGGATATTCTCCTCTCTGCCTCGCGCGGCATTCTTGTTCCGTGTGTATGCGGCTATGCTGCGCTGTCCGTTGCGGACGCTGCCGTGGGGAACGAGATATTGAAAACGGCAAAGAAGATCATGAAGACGGTATGTACAACATTAATAAGCGGTGTCTGCGTAGCGTTTACCGCGTGGCTCTCGCTCACCGGCGTTGTCACCGGAACAGCGGACGCGCTCGCCGCGCGGGTGACGAAAACGGCGGTATCTGCTGCACTCCCGGTTGTCGGGAGCATTTTATCCGACGCGGCCTCAACGCTCGCCGCAGCAGCCGGAACGCTCAAGGCAACGATTGGCATCTTCGGACTGCTCGCCGTCGCGGCGATCTGTCTTCCGCCGGTTATGACGCTTGGCGTGCGATTTCTTATTTATAAGCTGACCGCTGCCGTGTGCGAGTGCGTGGCAGACAAGCGTTTCTCGGAGCTCATATCCAATCTCGGCACGGCGTTTGCACTGCTGCTCGCCATTAACGGCGCAGGGGCTATGATGCTCTTCCTCTCGCTGTATTCCTTAATACAAACGGTGGTGTAGCGTATGACGGAGTGGTTTTTCTCGTGGATCCGTTCCCTTGTCGCGGCGTCGCTTCTCTCGGCGCTGGCGCTCCAACTTACGCCGGAGGGAAGCGTAAAGCGTGTAACGCGCTTCACCTGCGGTATTCTCCTTGCGTGTACGCTGCTCTCACCTGTGCTGCGGACGGATAAGGCGTCGTTTTCGCTCGCGCTGGACGACTACCGGCGGACCGTTGCCGAACTGACGGACGATCTGGAGGAACAGGAAAATCAACTGCTGCGAACATACATAGAACAGAAAACGGCGGCATACATATTGGACGAGGCACGATCCATAGGAATGCCGGAGCCGTCGGTTTCGGTGAAGGTGAAATGGGGGGATGAGAGCTGGGTGCCCTGTGAAGTTACGATATGCGGAGCGGTTACAGCCGAACAGAAATATCGCCTGAGCGCTTATCTTGCCGCGGAGCTGGGCATCCCGGCGGAAAGGCAGCGTTGGGCCGATGAGTGACCGAAAAAGCGCTCTGAGCGCATTCCTGCAAAAGAAAAGTGTGCTGATCGTCCTGCTCGCCGCAGGGCTGCTGCTCCTGCTCTGGCCAAAAACGTCCGGCGGCAGCTCGGCAGGGAAGGACGAGAATGTATCCACCACGGAGGAAAAACGGCTCTGTGCCGTGCTCTCAAAGATCGACGGTGTCGGAGAGGTGCACGCGCTGCTCTCCGAGGAGGCAAACCACAGAGGAGAGTATTCCGGCGCAGTAGTTGTCTGTTCCGGTGCGAGATCGCCGGATATACGGCTGCGCGTTATACAGGCTGTGAGCGCCTTCACCGGGCTTGGCAGCAATCGGATCATAGTAGAAGAATTGATATCTTAGGAGGAGGATCATATGAAGACCGTAAATCTGCGTCCCCATCTCAAACGAAACATTCTTATCGCGGCGGTGCTGCTGCTCGTGTGCGCGGCGGCGTTCCTCAACTGGTCGTACAACCAGCGCTGGGGCGACGGCAACAGCGCCATGGCGGACGCCGAGGATAAAATGACGACCGCCGTGAACGCCGCGGACGGTTCGCCGGAGGAACAGGCGGCCGACGTGCTCCCTGCTTCGGTATCCGGGTATTTCTCGGAAGCGCGGCTCACGCGCCAGCAGTCGAGAGATCAGGCGCTCTCCCTGCTTGAAACGGCGGCGTGCGCCGAATCCGCCTCACAGGACGTTATCGACAGCGCCATGAACGAGATCACCGTTATGGCCAACTGGTCTTTGCTCGAAAGTAAGATCGAGAACGAACTGCTTGCCAAGGACTTTGCCGACTGTGTGGTATATCTTTCTTCGCAGGGCTGCACCGTTGCGGTACCGTCCGCTGCGGAGGGGTTGACCGAAGCACAGGTCGCGCAGATCACCGACGCCGTCCTCTCCAACACGGAGCTGACTGCCGCCGCGATCAACGTGATCGAAGTGATGAACTGAAAAAAGCGCGGAGGGAAGATCCCTTCGCGCTTTTTCTATGGGGAATGATTACTTCATGCCGTTTTCGTAGGCCTCGATCATTTTCTTGACCATCTGGCCGCCGATGCTGCCGGCCTGGCGGGAGGTAAGCTCGCCGTTGTAGCCGTTCGTAAGGTTCACACCGACCTGGCTGGCAGCCTCCATCTTAAAGCGATCCATCGCTTCGCGGGCCTGGGGATTGACAAGATGATTGCTCTTGTTGGTAGACATCTGATTGCAACTCCTTTCTCTCGAATCGAACACGTTTTTGCTGTGTCCGAGCCTATTTTGACCGCATGCACCGGCGTTATTCAAATTCGGAAAATGCAATTTTTGTCATTAAAAATATCCCCGCGGACAGACCAGTCCGCGGGGATATTTGTCAATCCAGTAAAAGCATTCGGAGCGCATCGACGCTCTCAGCGATCGTATCGGTGCCCTCGGCTTCCAGCTCTTCGCGGCTTCCGTAACCATAGAGCACGCCGATAAAACCGATCCGAGCCATTTTTGCGCCGATGGCATCGTGTGACCGGTCGCCGATCATGACGCAGCCGGTCTTGTCCGTGATGCCCATTTCATAGAGTGCGTGCAAAATCACTTCGCACTTGTCCAGCGGCTCACGGTCGAGCGGAATGCCGGAGACGACGTCGATGTACTGCCGCAAGCTGAAGTGCTCGAGGATCTGCTCGGAGAAAACCGTCGGCTTGCCGGTGGCCACGGCGATCCGTGTGCCGGACGCTTTCAGATCGCGCAGCAGCTCCGGGATGCCCGGATATACTTCGTTTTCAAAAAGGCCGACGGTCGAAAAACGCTCGCGGTAATAGCCAAGAAGCTCCTGCGCTTCCTCCGGCGTTGCGTTTGCGTAGACCTCAAACGACCGGAGCAGGGGAGGACCGATGTACTTGTAATAGCTCTCGATCGGGCCGACCGGGCGCCCGGCCTTTTCCAGCGCATAGCGGACGCTGCCGCAGATGCCCTGCACCGGATCGGTCAGTGTACCGTCCAGATCAAAGAGTACGGTCAAGTACTTCATTCAGCGCTCCTCCCGGAAGTACGAAAGGCCGAGGGACGCGGGAGGCTGATTCTCGCGCTTGTCGCGCATGGAGGAAATGACCAGCACCACGATCGTGACGACGTAAGGGATCATCTTGTAAAGCTCTTTGACGGCAAGATTCGTTCCGGTGGGCAGGAACAGATACAGAATATACAATCCGCCGAAGAGAATGGAAGACAGTACGCCGACATCCGGTTTCCAGATCGTGAAGATAACGAGCGCGATGGCAAGCCAGCCGCGGTCGCCGAAGGCGTCGTTCGACCAGATGCCGCAGGCGTAGTCCATAACGTAGTACAATCCGCCGAGTCCGGCGATCATGCTTCCGGTGCAGGTGGCAACGTATTTATATTTCCGAACGTCGATGCCGGCGGCGTCTGCAGTATTCGGGCTTTCGCCGACGGAGCGAAGATGCAGTCCGACGCGGGTGCGCTTGAGAACATAGGCCGCGGCAAAGGCAATGATGATCGCGACATAGGCAAGGAAACCGTAGCTCAGGAAGATCTCCCCAAACCAGCCAAGTTTATCCGCAAAGGGAAGCGACGCGCTGAAAAAAGCGCTCGTGCGGGAAAGAGCGATGGAGGGCACGTCCGCGCCGGAGAGCTTGATGAGCGAGCCGCCGAAGAAGTTGCCGAAGCCGACGCCGAACGTTGTCATGGCAAGGCCGGTAACGTTTTGGTTCGCGCGGAGCGTTACCGTGAGGAAGCAGTAGAGCAGCCCCATCAGCAGCGAGCCGAGGAGCGAGCAGAGCAGGGGAATAATGACGGCGAGAAACGGGTTGAGAGCACCCGGCGCAGGGACGGCGCTCTCATAGAAGAACGCGCCGATAACGCCGCAGATACCGCCGACATACATGATACCGGGAATGCCGAGATTGAGGTTGCCGGATTTTTCTGTAAGCGTTTCACCGGTGCTGCCAAACAGCAGCGGGATGCCCTGTACAACGGCTCTCGGAACAAAGGATACGATATCGAACATGGCTCAGTTCTCCTCCTTCTTTGCGGCTTTGCGGAAGTTGATCTTATAGTTGATGAAGAACTCGCTTCCGATGATAAAGAACAGGATGATGCCGGTAAGAATATCGGAGAAGGAGTGGTTCAGACCAAAGGCCGTGGAGATCTCGCCCGCGCCGCGCTCGAGGAAGACGAGCAGGAGGGAGGTGAAGATCATGATGATCGGATTGAACTTCGCGAGCCAGGACACCATGACTGCCGTGAAGCCGCGGCCGCCGGCAATCGTCGTCGTAACCGTGTGGTTGATGCCGCCGACGAGGAGCAGCCCCGCGAGGCCGCAGATCGCGCCGGAGAGCGCCATCGTACGCATGACGACCTTCTCGACCTTGATGCCGACGTAGCGCGCAGTGCGCTCGCTCTCGCCGACAACGCTGATCTCATAGCCGTGCTTGGTATAGTTGAGGTATACGTATACCGCGATCGTCATCACTGCGGCAACAACGATGCTCAGCAGGTATTTGTTTCCTCCGAGCTGCGGCAGCCAGCCAAGCTGGGTGGCCTGATTGATGATGCCGATCTGTCCTGCGCCCTTCGGGACCTCCCACACGATAATGAAGTAGGCCACGAGCTGCGTGGCGACATAGTTCATCATCAGCGTGAAGAGCGTTTCGTTCGTATTCCAGCGGGCCTTGAAAAAGGCGGGGATAAAGCCCCACAGCGCGCCCGCCGCGATCGCCGCGACGGCCATGGTGAGGATCAGCATGCCGTTGGACATCTTGCCGCTCAGGCAGATCATCACCGCCGTTGTTGCAAGACAGCCAGCGAGCGTCTGTCCCTCGGCGCCGATGTTCCAGAAGCGCATCTTGAACGCGGGGGTCACGGCCAGGGAGATCACCAGCAGAACGGCCATGCCCTGGAAGGTGATCCAGCTCCGCCGCGCCGTGCCGAAAGCGCCGCTGATCATAGCGCCATAGACGGAAATGGGGTTCTCGCCGGTGGTGACGGTCGTGACGAGCGCACACACCAGCAGCGCCGCAACGATTGCGCCGAGACGGATGGCCCAGGCCTTATACCACGGCATCGCACCGCGCTTGGAAATGTGAGCCAGCGGCTCCTTGTTCTGCTTATTCATCGGCCTTGTCACCTCCGAGCTTTGTCATCATCATGCCGACCTCGCGCTTCGAGGTCTTGCGTCCTTCAACGATGCCGCTGACCTTGCCGCCGCAGAGGACGAGGATCCTGTCGGCCAGTTCAAGGAGCACGTCCAGATCTTCGCCGACGTATATAACGGCAACGCCCTTTTTCTTCTGCCGGTTGATGAGGTCATATATGGTATAGGATGCGTTGATATCGAGACCGCGCACGGCATACGCCGTGAGAAGAACGGTCGGGGCGCTCGCGATCTCGCGGCCGACGAGCACCTTCTGCACGTTGCCGCCGGAGAGACGCCGCACCGGCGTATCCACGCTCGGCGTGCTGACGCTCAGCTCCTGCACCACCGATTCCGCCAGCGCGCGGGGGGAGCGGCGGTCGGTAAAGATCGATTTGCCGCGGCGGAAGGAGCGGAGCATCATATTGTCGGCAAGGTTCATGTTGCCGACGAGACCCATACCGAGACGGTCCTCCGGAACAAAGGAGAGAGAGACGCCGAGCTCGGCGATGCTCAGAGGATCCTTTCCGATGAGCTCTTCGCGGGAGCTGTCGTCCTCGATATAGGAAATGCTCCCGGATTCCACGGTCTGCAGACCCGCAATGGCTTCGAGAAGCTCCTTCTGTCCGCAGCCGGAAATACCGGCGATGCCGAGTATCTCGCCGCTGTTGGCGGTAAAGGAAACGTCGTCGAGCTTGATGATGCCGTCCACACTGCGAACCGTGAGGTTCTTAACTTCGATGCGGGGCTTGGGATCAACCGGATCGGGGCGCTCAATGTTCAGCGATACCGCGTGGCCGACCATCATGTTCGTCATTTCCTGTGCGTTCGTCTGTGCGGTGAGCATGTCGCCGATGAACTGGCCGTGGCGGAGGATCGCCACGCGGTCGGAGAGCGCTTCGACCTCGTGCATTTTGTGCGTGATGATGACGACGGCTTTTCCGTCGTCTCGCATGTTTCGCAGCACGGCGAAGAGCTTGTCCGTTTCCTGCGGCGTGAGAACAGCAGTAGGCTCGTCGAGAATGAGAATGTCCGCGCCGCGGTAGAGGACCTTTACGATTTCGACCGTCTGCTTCTGTGAGACGGACATATCGTAAATTTTCTGTGAGGGATCAACGCTGAAGCCGTACTTGTCGCAGATCTCCCGGATCTTTGCCGAACCCGCTTTGAGATCGAGCTTGCCGGGCAGGCCGAGAACGATGTTCTCCGCCGCCGTCAGCACGTCCACAAGCTTGAAGTGCTGGTGGATCATGCCGATGCCGAGATCAAAGGCGTCCTTCGGAGAGCGGATAATGACAGGTTTTCCATCGATGCTGATCTCGCCCTCGTCGGGGAAGTAGATTCCGGCGAGCATATTCATGAGCGTCGTCTTGCCGCTGCCGTTTTCACCGAGCAGCGCGAGGATCTCGCCCCGGTATATATCGAGCCAGACTTTGTCGTTTGCGACGACGGAGCCAAAGGTCTTGGTTATGTTGCGCATTTTGACTGCGGCGATCTTATTTTCCAATACGGTCACTCCCTGCAATAAAATTAAAGTCCAATACCGCATAAGAAAGCATACGCATACATCATGTGCTTTCTTATGCGGTGACCAACGGGGAAAACGGGCAGCGCAATTCAGTTGTATTGCGCTGCCCGCTGTGCGGTAAACGGTTAGATGCGGTTCAATTAGAACTTGGTGTCAAGAAGGGTGATGCCGTCGATCTTGAGATCGAAGTAAGGAGCGGCGCGGAAAGCGGACTCCTTGAAAGCGCCGTTCTCAACGACCTCGGTGTCGCCGGTGTAGGCAGCGTCGGTGTCAACGTCCGCGAGGTAAGAGGTAACGTGGCCGTCGGCATCAACGGTCATGGTGGCGGTGACGTTATCGCCGGAGACGGTGAAGTTCGCGCAGTCAAAGACCTGGAGCTCACCGGACTCGAGCTTCGCAGTGGCTTCGGCAATGGCCTCGGCGGTGCCGGCGGCAGCGACGTTGGTATTGATGTCGGTGAGGACAACGGAGCCGGTGGCCAGCGTGCCGGTCCAGTCAGCGTCGATGGTCTCGCCGTTCACGAAAGCGTTGATGGCGTACTCATAGTAGGGAGCCCAGTTGATGCGGGAGGAGACGATGAAGGTGTTGGGGCAGGCAGCCTCGGTGGAGCCGTTGTAGGAGACGTTGGGGACGCCGGCGGTCTCACAGGCCGTGGGAGCGCCCATGGAGTCGGCGTGCTGGCTGATAAGCTTGCAGCCGTTGCCGATGAGCTTGTTGGCGGCTTCCTTCTCGGCGGTCTCATCGTACCAGGAGCCGGTGAAGGTCACTTCCATGGTGGCAGTGGGGCAGACGGAGCGAGCGCCGAGGAAGAAGGAGGTATAGCCGGAGACGACTTCCGCATAGGTGAAAGCGCCGACGTAGCCGATCTTCGCCTCTTCGGCGGTGAAGTCACCGTTCTCGATCATCTCGTTGAGCTTGAGACCGGCAGCGATACCGGCAAGGTAACGGCCTTCATAGATGGAAGCGAACGCGTTGTGGTAGTTGGAAAGGCCTTCGGTGTGAGCCTTAGTGCCGGTGGCGTGGCAGAACTGGACCTCGGGGAATTCCTTGGCGGCCTGGATCATGAAGTCCTCGTGGCCGAAGGAGTCGGCGAAGATCACGTTGCAGCCGGCGTCGGCGAGCTCAGCGGCGGCGTCGTAGCACTCCTGGCCTTCGGGAATGTTGGTGCGGAAAACGACCTGGTCATCGGTGAGGCCGAGGTTCGCGCAGGCTTCCTTGGCGCCGTTCATGAAGTTGAGGTCGTAGGTGGAGTTTTCATCGTGCAGGAAGATGAATCCGACCTTGAGGTTGGCAGGGGCAGCGGTGGTTCCGGTCTCGCCGGTGGCGGCGGGAGTCTCTTCCGCGGGAGCGTCGGCAGCGGGAGCTTCGGTGGCCGCGGGAGCCTCGGGCTGAGCACCACAGGCGCAGAGACCGACGCACAGCGTCAGCGCGAGCAGGAGAGCGACAAGCTTTTTCATGTTTTCTTCCTCCAGTAAGTTTTTTGTTTTTTTACTGTTTACTACTGTACTGTCTATTTCCGCCGGCAAGCCGGAAGGAAAGCAAAAATAAATTGCGGAGGCCGAATACGGTCTCCGCAAACGAACGACAAACAAAGCAGAAAAAACTGCTTTGCTCCTCGTCGATAGTCCGGTCATTTACGGCGACCGGGTAGAGACTTCAAAACCGTATCATTTGATTTATATCGACAGATATGAACTTGTAAAAACCGCGATCAGCAGAACTCTATGCCGTTTTCCACGCTCATGGATTTGACGCGGGCGAGAGATTCCACGCGGATGCCCTTGCTGCGAAGCATATCGCCGCCGGGCTGGAATGCCTTTTCAATGCAGATGCCGCAGCCGACAAGCGTTGCGCCGGACTGCTCTACCAATTCGATCAGACCGGTGAGCGCCGCGCCGTTGGCAAGAAAATCATCGATGACGAGTACGCGGTCGTTCGGGCCGAGAAAGTCTTTGGAAACGATGATATCGTAAACTCTCTGGTGGGTGTAGGAGTGGACTTTGGATGTCCACACATCCCCGGCGATATTCAGCGTCTTGTTTTTCTTGGCAAAAACAAGAGGACATCCGAAGGTTTGAGCGGTTATACACGCAATGCCAATCCCGGATGCCTCGATCGTAAGTATCTTGTTGACACCGCAGTCATGGTACAGACGCTCAAATTCTTTGGCAAGTTCGGAGAAGAACACAACGTCCATCTGATGGTTCAGAAAACTGTCCACCTTCAAAACGCCGCCATCACGCACAACACCATCGCGGCGGATTCGATCTTCCAGGAGCTGCATCTGTATCACCCCCACGGCTTAACTTGATTTCATCTTATCGAATTTGGACAATTTTTGCAATGCATATATCTTGTGAAAATCGGAGAAATAAAAACCGATATTTTGTGCATAACAGAAAACACCGTCGAATGGCGCAAAACCATCCGACGGTATTTGTCCTTTTCTTATTTTTCCTCAGCGTAGGTGTCAAAGTAGCCCTGGATGAACACGACCGGCGTTCCCTTGTCACCGCTGCCGCTGGTAAGGTCGCAGAGCGAGCCGATCAGATCGGTAAGCTGGCGGGGCGTGGTGCCCTGGCTGGCCATGTTGCCCTTGAGATCGGCATCCTTGTGGCGGATGGAATCCTCCACGGCGGAGCGCAGTTCTTCGCCGCTGAGACCGGCAAAATCGTTGTCGGCCAGATACTTGATCTTCAGTTCGTTCGGTTTGCCGATGAGACCTTCGGTGCAGGCGGGGGAAACCACGGGATCGGCAAGCTCCCAGATCTTGCCGACGGGATCCTTGAATGCGCCGTCGCCGTAGATCATGCACTCAATGTTTTTGCCGGTCGCCTCGCGCATGGCGATGGCGAGCGCGTCAACAAACTCTGTCCCGTTGCGCGGGAAGAGCTTCACCTTGTCCTCGGAGGACTTGTTCGAGCCGAGCAGGCCGTATTTTTCATTGTAGCCGCTGCCGTTGACGCTCTCGGTGAGCAGCTCGTCCAGCGCGAGAACCTTCTCCGCGCCTGCCTTCGCGAGACGGCGCTTCGTGCGGAAGCGGGTGTGAATGTCGCAGCAGAGTACGTTCTTCACGCGCGTAAGAACGGCTTCTGCCTGATTGGCGAAGAGGATCTCGGCTTCGCAGCCGCACTCTTCAATAAGCTTTTTATAATAGTCCACATAGTCCACGCCCGTGAACGGATGAAGCGCGTAGCCAAACGCCTTGCGGTATTCCTCTTCGGTCAGCACATCGCTGTACGGGTTGATACCGGAATCCTCCAGCAGTTCCTCATCAAAGAGATGGTTGCCGACCTCGTCCGAGGGGTAGCTGAGCATAAGCGTGATCTTCTTCATGCCGGTGGCGATGCCGCGCAGCACGATGGCAAAGCGATTACGGGAAAGGATCGGGAAAATGACGCTGATATGATCGCAGCCGAACTTCGCCTTCACATCGTCAGCGATGTTCTGCACCGTGGCATAGTTACCGGCAGCGCGCGCCACGACGGACTCCGTCACGGCGACGATGTCGCGATCGTGGAAGGTGATATGCTCCGTCTCGGAGGCGGCCAGGACGCTGTCGCGCACCAGCGAGACAAGATCGTCGCCCTCACGGACGATAGGGGTACGGATGCCGCGAACGACAGCACCAACAGTTCTCATAATGAAATAACCTCCGGAAGTATTGGATTTCCGCCGATATTATGCTACAATACAAATTATCTGTAAAGAATTATTTTTGCTTTTTTGCAACTTTTCTGCTCTCGCCAGTCAAAAAAAGCACTTTTTTCAGGAGTTACTATGAGAAATCTCAAAAAAGTTTTTATCATTTGCACGATTTTCTTCGTTATCGCGCTTCTGGCCGGCTGCTCTTCTTCCCGACAGCCGGAGCCAGCCGCTACCGAAGAACCGGTCGTGACGCCCGCTCCGACGGCGACACCGGCGCCCATCTCCTTGGAGGCGGCGGCAGAAACCAACCGAACGGAGCTTCGTACGTTTTCGGACTACAACGACGTTTTTTCTGCTTTGCCGGACGAGACAGCGGGGGAGAATACGGGAACACTGGAGACGGCTTCCGCTCTGTCCGCTGCCGCGTCCTTTCACGATCTTACGGAGAGCGATATCCTCCATGTAGACGGCGAGTACATCTATGCGCTTTCGGACAAAAATCTTACCATCTTCCGTCTGAGCGGTGAAGCCGGGGAGCTTATCTCCACCACGCCGGTCGGCACCGCGTGGAGCAGTTCCGGCAGCGATTCCGGTACCTTTACCGGCAGCGAGCGCACGCCGCTTGCGCTGTTCCTGCGCGGCTCGCGCCTTGCCGTTCTTTTGGATGTATACGGCTACGAGAGTATCGGGAGTGAGATACATTATTCTGAATATGTTGGCGTAGATTTTTACGATGTTTCCGATCCCTACACGCCCGTACTGCTCGCGAGCGTCGGTCAGGACGGCATATTTTCCGGGGCATGGATGAGCGGTGGTGCGCTCTGTGTTGCAACGGATTACTCCGTTTCCGATGTGTCGGATGCTGCAAATGCGGAACAATACGTTCCCTGCGTGCATACCGCCGCGGAGAGCCGCCTTCTTCCCGTCGAAAGCCTGTATGCGCTTCCGGCCGGCGGCGATAGCTGCGCGGTGCTCGGCGCTTATTCGCTTGACGAGGCCGCGCAGAGAAACGCCGTTGCTGTTTACGGCGCGGAAGCGAAAAATGTGTATGCCGTACCCGGCAGCATCTTCCTGACAGATACGCGCTCCGTATCTGCGGAGTCCCGCCGCATGAGCGATGATGTGGGAAGCTATACGGAGTATGCCGAGCTTGTCTGCACCGATTTGTTCCGCTTTGATTACGACGCATCCGGTATTCGGTTGGGAAGCTCCGGCATCGTGAGCGGTGTGCTGCCGGAAAAGAGCGCCATTGCGCCGTTCAGTTCCGGGTACGTCTGCGCTTCCGAAGTTTCCGGTTCGTATTTTCGTATGTATGAAGGGAAAGGCGAACCCGTTCCGGCGGCGGAACCGTCCGGCAGCACGCTCTATGCGCTCGACGACTCTCTTGCCGTTACAGCGAAGCTTTCGGAACTGCCGGACGGCAGCGGCATCGTTTGGGCGGGCTTCACCCCGGATGCGGTGCTGCTCTCCGGGGAAAAAGGCTCCTATATTGCCGATTTCTCTGTTCCCGGTTCCATCACAGCTTCGTCCAGCGGGGATGCTATTGCAGCGGATGCGTTGCTTCCATGGAAAAACGGCGGCTTTGCCGCCTTCCGGCACGCAGCCGCTGGGCAGATGGTTCTCTCGCTTTATGATGCATCGCTGAAAAAGACGGCGGAGCGCACGTTCGGGAGTGACTACAGCAGCACGCTGGAAAGCCTGCAAAGCTATATCGTTCTGCCAGAGAAAAACCTTCTCGGTTTCGCCGCGGACGACAGCTATTGCCTGTATGCGGAAAATAATGGTGAGATCGAGTACTGCCTGAGCGTTTATCTGAACGATTGGGCGTGGAATGCCCGTGCTTTTGAGCAGAACGGCTATCTCTGCATCGCCGACCGCCGGGAAGTGTTCATCTATCTGCCAGAGACGCTCGAAAATACCGCATCTTTTTCGTTCTGACTGCCCCGCTTCGGCAACATTTTCATAGTACGCCCGCTAAAATGGCGCTGTGGACAACCACAGCGCCATTTTGTTTTGGGGGGAAATACATTATGCAATTGGAAAGCGCCTATTCCGACGGCTGCCTTTGCATCCGATATACCGGCGATCTCGATCATCATGCGGCGCGCTCGGCGTTTCGTGAAACCGAAGCGTTCATCGACCGTTTTTTGCCGCGGCGGTGCATTCTCGATTTTTCCGGTGTTTCCTTTATGGATAGCTCCGGTATCGCCGTCGTTCTGCGCGTGAAAAAGCGGATGGAAGAGACGGACGGAGACGTCTTTCTGCTCGACCCGGCGCCGCAATGCGCAAGGGTCCTTCGCACATCCGGTATAGAACGGTTTGTAGCAATCAAATTTACGGAGGGGAAAGCTGCACGATGAAATACGAAAACTACATAAAGCTGGAATTCCCCAGCAAAAGCTGCAACGAAGCGCTGGCACGATCCGTAGCAGGTGTGTTCGCCTCGCAGATGGATCCAACGATGGAAGAACTCGGCGACATCAAAACGGCGGTCAGCGAGGCGGTGACGAACTGCATTGTTCACGCCTACCCGGACTGCATCGGAAAAATTCTCATGCGCTGCCGTATTCTCGAAGATAACCGGCTGGAGATCGTCATCCGCGACTGGGGCCGCGGCATTGAGGATGTCGGAAAGGCGAGAAAGCCGCTGTACACGACCGGCGGCGAAGAGCGCAGCGGCATGGGCTTTACGATCATGGAGAGCTTTATGGATAAGCTCACGGTCCGTTCCACGCCGGGCGAAGGGACGAGCGTTATCATGCTCCGCACGCTCCCGCGCCGCGTCCGCGATCGCTGATGGAAAGCCGCGCACAGCTTCTCTCCCGTGCGCACTCCGGCGACCGCGATGCCGTACAGCAGATGATCGAGGAAAATACCGGTCTTATCTGGAGCGTTGCGCGCCGGTATTTTGGCCGTGGGGTAGACGCCGACGATCTTTATCAGCTTGGCTGTCTCGGCTTCCTCAAGGCAATCGAGGGGTTTGACGAACGGTTTGGCACGCAGTTTTCCACCTATGCCGTTCCGAAGATCGCCGGGGAGATCCGGCGGTTTCTGCGTGACGACGGAGCTGTAAAGGTAAGCCGTGGTCTCAAGGAGCGCGCGCAGCAGATTCACGCAGCGCGCCGACGTCTGGAGCAGACGTTTGGCCGGGAACCCACGCTCTCCGAGATCGCCGCAGAATGCGGTGTCAGCGTGGAGGAGATCGCCGAGGCGGAGACCGCGGCAGCACCGGCGGAGAGCTTGCAGCGCGAAAGCGGGGACGAGGGCTTCACACTTGAGCACGTGCTCGGCGATTACGGACAGGAGGAGCGCGTGCTGGAGAGCGTTGCGCTTCGCACGGCCATAGAGCGTCTGCCGGAGAAGGAGCAGCAGGTGATCAATCTTCGTTTTTTTCACGGCCTGACACAGAGCGACTGTGCGCGGATCCTTTCCGTATCGCAGGTGCAGGTGTCGCGGCTGGAACGACGCGCGATGGAAAATCTGCGTGCTGTCATGCTGTGAACTGCGCCGCGAGGATCCACACAGCGGGCAGCGCCAGCCCCCACCGGCGCGTGAGTATTGCCGCCGCGAGACAGATGCTCCCGGTGCCTGCCGAGACGATCCGAACGGCCGTTGCATTCCCGCAGAGCGCATGGAGAATGCGCCCGCCGTCGAGCGGCTGTGCCGGAAGAAGATTGCATACGGAAAAATACAGCGATACATCCCGGCAGCGCTCCAACCATTCGCCGGGAATGTATGAACATAGTGCTGCCCATAATAGACCGCATACCGGCCCTGTCGCCGCGCACACCGCTTCCGAAAGCGGAGACGAAAACGGCGTCGTCTCAAGACACAGCCCGCTCAAACTCATTCGGAACGAAAGAATTCGGCCACCGTACATCCTTGCGGAAATACAATGGCCGATCTCGTGAAAGAATACGGCGGGCAAAACCGCGGAGAAAATGCCGGAATCGTCCAGATAGAAGAGCAGCGGAAATAAAACGGCAGCCCCGGCGGTGATCTCTACCCGGCAGCGGCTCAAAGCGCTGCCAGGTAGAACGCCGGATTCAGATAAACGCCGTCGTGTGTCAGTTCAAAATGAAGATGTGGGCCGGTAGCTTTGCCGGTTGCGCCGACAAGCGCGATCTTTTCTCCGGCATCGACCTTCTGCCCCTCTTCGACGTAGATCTGGCCGCAATGCGCGTACATCGTCGCGTATCCGTCCTCATGCTCTACGCGGAGAAACTTCCCGCTGGTGTTATTTTCTCCGACCTCTGTCACCGTTCCGGCGGCAAAGCAGACGATATCATCCCCGGAATTTGCCGCAAGGTCCATCCCATAATGGAATTTTGTTTCATTATCAATCGGGTGCAGCCGGTAACCGAAATCGGAGGACACCCTGGCGGAAATCGGAGGTACGAAGGAAAACTTTGGCATGGGTGCGTCATAGGACACGTTCGCCGGAACACCGAGATCGACAAACGGCTGTTGTTCCTCCATGAATGCTGCCATTGCTTCCTCCACGGCGGGAGAGAGCTCCTCCGTGCTGACCGGTTCTGCAAGACCAAGAAATTCCGCGGCGTTGATCGTGACCGTGACCGGCGTCGCGGCGTCTGCTGCCTCCGTCACGGCGGCGACGGTCTCCTCTGTCTGGTAGTCCGCTCGGTGGAACGATTTTTCGATCGTGCGGATCGTTTCGGATGTGCGGGCAGGGAAGAGCAGCTTCGCGGCGGCAGCCGCAACAAACAGTCCCGCTGCCACATAGATGGTTGCGCGTTTTGCACGTTTCATTCCAAATCACACTCCTGCCAAAGCGTATTCGGACGAGTCACAAGCTATGAATCCTTTTTTGTCGCTTGACTTTTCGGGTATATTTTGGTAGAGTACATCAGTAAACAAAATATGCGGATATAGTTCATCGGTAGAACGACGGCTTCCCAAGCCGTAGAGGTGGGTTCGATTCCCATTATCCGCTCCATAGAATATCCCCATCGGTTTTGCCGGTGGGGATATTCCGTTTAACGGGAATCGAACCCGAGGTGGCCTGCGCCGCAGCACAGGTCGATTCCCATTATCCGCTCCATGGAGAAGTCCCGCCGAACTGGCGGGACTTTTTACTATTGAAAGTTAAAATAAAAAGCTTATGATCATACACAGCAGCGCACCGCAGAATGTTGGAAGCACAGCGGCGAGCGCTGTCCATTTCCAGCTCCCGGTCTCTTTTTTTATTGAGAGAAGCGTTGTGGAACATGGCCAATGCATCAGCGTGAACACGATGACGCACACTGCCGTTTTCCCTGTCCAACCGTTGGCGAGTAAAATCCCGCTCATGGCCGATGCGGAAAGTTTCCGGCTGAGAGAACCCTCCGCCAGATAAATCATCATGGCAATAGGAACTACCGTTTCGTTGGCAGGAAAGCCCAAAATGAACGCCAACAAGATTACGCCGTCCATGCCAAGGATTCGCCCGATCGGGGCGATCCCATCAGAGAGATACCGCAGCAATGAGACATTTCCGACGGAAATATTTCCGAGTAGCCAGAGGATCAGACCGGCAGGCGCGGCAACCGCGGCGGCGCGTCCCAGAACAAACGCCGTCCGGTCAAGAAGTGAGCGTACAACGATCTTTCCGAGCTGCGGTCTTCGGTAGGGAGGCAGTTCCAGCACATAGGAGGATGGTGCTCCGCGCAGCACCGTAGCGGACAAAAGCCGCGTTGTGCCAAATGTTGCGGCAACGCCGAGACATACGGCCCCCATCAGCAGCAGCGCCGATACGAGAGAATTTCCGGCCGAAAAGAATGTGCCAAGCAGAAAGATCAAAATGGGAAATCGTCCATTACACGGGACAAAGCTGTTTGTGAGTATGGCAAGCAGCCGCTCGCGTGGTGAATCGATGATCCGGCAGCCGACGACACCGGCCGCATTACAGCCGAAGCCCATTGCCATGGTAAGCGCCTGTTTACCACAGGCGCGGCAGCGTCCAAACGGCCTATCCAGATTGAATGCCATCCGCGGCAGATAGCCCACGTCTTCAAGAAATGTGAACAGCGGGAAAAAGATCGCCATCGGCGGCAGCATAACGGACACGACCCATGCTGTCATGCGATATACACCGAGAATCAGCGCATCGTGCAGCCATACCGGGAACCCGGCGGCAAGCACCCAGCGCGAAAGAACATCCCCAAAGCCGAACAGCACGGACGAGAGCAGCGCTGAAGGATAGTTCGCACCCTGAACAGTCAAATAAAAAAGACCAAGAAGCAACAGCAACATGACCGGAACGCCAAATTTCTTTCCGGTCAGGATGTGATCGGCTATGCGGTCGCGAGAAAAGCTGTTTTGCTGTTTCGCGGAAACAACTTTCGATGATATTTGAGCGGCATGACGGTGAATCGTCGTTGCAATGGACGCTTCCACGCTCTCCCCGGCGCGGATGATTCGCTCCTGCCCGAGCCGGATCGCCTCGGATAAAAACGAGTCTGCCGCCAAGGGCCGTTCAAGCTTTTTCTCCAGCGATCGGGCGGTGGAGCAATCGCCCAATAGAAGCTGCATAGCAATCCACCGATGCTTCGGCACCTTTCCGGGGAGCAGTTCATCCAGACGCGCCGTGACGGAAAAGAGGCCTGCCTCAATGGCGTTGCTATAGCGTACCGGGCTAACTTCCCTCGGCCTTTCCCGTACGGTGAAGAGCGCCGCGCGCAGCAGGGGAGAGAGCGTTTTCTTCTGCCGCGCGCTCGTCCCGACCACGCGTACACCGAGCAGCTGTGAAAGCCGAGGCAGATCAACCGAAATGCCGCGCTTTTTCGCCTCGTCCATCAGATTCACGCATACGACGACGCGGTCTGTGATTTCCATAACTTGCAGCACAAGGTGGAGATTTCGCTCCAGCGCCGTAGCATCACAGACAACGATCACCGCGTCGGCATTGCCGAAGGAGATATATTCCGCCGCGACCTCCTCTTCCGGAGAATGAGCGGAGAGGGAATAGGTTCCCGGCAGATCAATGAGCTCAACGCTCGCTCCGTCGATAGCGCATTGTCCCGTCGCGGTCGCGACCGTTTTCCCCGGCCAGTTCCCGGTATGCTGATGCAGGCCGGTCAACGCGTTAAAAAGCGAGCTTTTCCCTACATTGGGGTTTCCTACCAGCGCAAAGCGGTATGTGTCCGCCATTACGACTCCACCCCATCCGGCAGACGGACGAGCACAGAAGCGCTGTCCCCGGCACGGAGAGCGATCACCGTACCGCAAATTTCGTATGCTGTCGGGTCGCCGAACATGCTGCGAAAGAGGCATTTTACGCGCGCCCCCTCCGCGAAGCCGAGATCCAGGAGGCGGCGGCTCAGGGCGCATTCCGGTAATATCTCCGTGATAACGCCCTGTGTACCGGGCTTCATATCCTTCAGAGGAATGATCGATTGCATGGCAAATTCAGCCCTTTCCGGTAATGTCTTTCCTCTGTATTCTATTCCGTTGCCCCTGTCCGGTTCCTTGACTTTTTGCTCCGATACATCTACCATAAAGGAAAACTATTTGACAATATGAGGATAAACCCATGGTTGAAGTTGTTGCAGCGCTTGTCCACGATACAGAAAAACCGCGGTGCTTTCTCATCTGCCAGCGCCCGGCGCACAAGGCGCGGGGCCTGCTCTGGGAATTTGTCGGCGGCAAGGTCGAGCCGGGGGAGACGAAGCCGGAAGCGCTCATACGCGAGTGCCGGGAGGAGCTGGGCGTTTCGATCCGTGTCGGAGACGTCTATATGGAGCTGACACACGTATATCCCGACCTCACCATTCACCTGACGCTTTTCCACGCAGAGATCATGAGCGGTACGCCGCAGCTATTGGAGCATAACGCCATCCGCTGGATCACGCCGCAGGAGATCGACGGATATGCCTTCTGTCCGGCGGACGAAGAAATCCTCGCCCGGCTCCGGCTCGAATAAAAATGGCGGCGGAATGAGTCATCCGTGCACCAGTAAAATGAAAGTAGACACTCACAAAAGTGTGGGGTGTCTACTTTTTT
>CAVEQS010000039.1:0-24902 GCA_963618015.1 bacterium
GCGCAAAAGACTGCGATGGCACTCTTTCGCACTCTTTTTCCTTACTCCGCATTATTGCAAACTGGAACTCCTTCTTCAATCCGCTCTCTTATTTTACGCTTACCGGCATACACTTCTCGGCAGCAGCCGCGCGGCGATATTCATCAAATGGGTCGGCAAACCGCAATAACAAAGCACTTTTCCCTTCTCCGCCGCGCGGAAGCCGGCTTCTGCAACAGCCGCAGCGTCCGCCGGTCGGAACAAGGAGAACATATGCGAATTTTTCATCTGCGCCGCCTGCTCAAAGCCGGTAGCGGTGGGGCCGGGGCAGAGCGCCGTCACGCTAACGCCTGTGCCGCGCACCTCCTCGGCGACGGCTTCGCTGAAGCAGCGGACGAACTCCTTGGAGGCATAATACAGGCACATCCGCGGCCCGGCGCTAAACGCCGCCACGGAGGACAGGTTCAAGATACTGCCGCGTCCGCGTTCCGCCATACCGGGCAGAATAATCCGCGTAAGCTGCACCAGAGCTACGATATTGACTTGCAGAAGATCGGTCTGCCGTTTGGCGTCTACTTCCCAGAAGTTCCCGAAATCGCCGAACCCCGCGTTGTTGACCAGCGCGTCAATGGTGATGTTCTGTTCCAACGTATAGTTAAAAATCTCATAGGCAGTGCCCGGATGGGACAGATCTTTCGTCAGGGGACACACGCGGCAGCCATACTGTGTCTCCAGTTCGTTCTTCAGCTTGTACAGCTTCCCCTCGCTGCGGGCAACGATCACCAGATCGTAACCCTCCCGCGCGTAGATTTTTGCAAATTCTTGTCCCAATCCGCCGGACGCGCCGGTAATGAGCGCCGTTTTCCGCATACCCATCACCTCACAATTCCATGATCTGCGGCTGCACATCCCCATCGTGGTTAGCAAGGGATGCCGCGCAGTTTTCGTCTAAGCTCTGGGCGCGTATCCATTGAAGCGACTTCTTCTGCGCCGTCTTATCGTCGGCAATGCCGGAGGTGATAAGCTGCTCCCACGACTTTCCGGCGTAGCCGCCGTCGGAAAACAGCAAAACGAACTTTCCGTCTGCGCGGGTGATTTTCAGGGCGCACAGCCCCTTGGAATGACCGGGGATGTTTACCATGACGAGACTTCCATCCCCGAATACATCATAGGACTTTCCCGCGGGCCCCTCCGTGCCGTTCCAGTCGAAGGTCTGCATTTTTGTTTCGCTCCACCAAGCCGCATTGTAGCGGATACGATTGACCGGCGTGCCGTTCCCGGCAAAGGCCAGTTCATCTCGGGAAACCAGGATCTGCTTTGCGTCCGCCACCAGTTTCAGCCCGTTGGCATGGTCACAATCCAGATGGGAAAGCAGCACCAGATCCAAATCGACAGGGCGGATCCCCAGCGCTGCCAACTGCTCGTCAATGGCAGCGCCCTGTTTGAGGCGCCCCTGATTGGTCAAATACAGCGGCAGCGAACCGAGAGACCGGATCTGCGCTTTCTTATCAAAGACGCCGTCGGGACTCATATCCCGATGCCAGCCGCAGTCGAACAATATTCTGCCGTGGCTGCACTCGATGAGATAGGCGGATATCGGCAGCCATAGCCGGTCTGACTTTTTGGCGAAGATCCCGGAGGCCTTGACGGTGCTGCAATGCTCTCCGCCGAAGGGAAGCTCCGGCGCGACGCACACCTCGCCGGTATGAAATACATGTATTTTGAACTCTGCCATAACACATTGCCTCCTGCTTCTGTTTGTCTCCATCATACAAAAGAACAAAAGCCGGTGGAACGACACATTTTCCAAAAGTGTTCGGACTTTTAAAGCGCGAAGGAGCCGCGGCTTTGCCGCAGCTCCTTCAGATGATTTGTTCCACAGCGCTCAGCATCTGTACGCTGATGTCCGCCAAACGATGCGTATTCACTTCTTCGGGGTGCTCCATCCAATAGGTATATGCACCGATGACCGACGAGGCGATAACTTCCATAATCAGCCCATGATTGGGTACAGCCGCTTTCTCCGGGAAGCGCAGTTCGAAATGATACTTGATGGCTTGCTTCCACTTGGCAATATACACAAGGTTGGGCTGAGCTATCAGAAAGGCGTAGTTTTCCTGCCAATGGGACTTGATATAGTCCAGCGTGCGGGAGAAAAACACACGAAGGTCCATCGCCGCAAAAGAGTCTTCCGCAGTATACCGTGCGATCTCCAGAATTCCGCCGATCAGTTCATCCTCGATCTTCGCTTTCAGCGTGCCGAGGTTATCATAGTATCCGTAAAATGTCGTCCGCGCCACAGGGGTCTGTACGCACAGCTCCTTGACGGACATCCTATCGAAAGGCCGCCGACAGTAGAGCGTGATAAACGCGGCACGGATGGCTTGTTCTGTGCCGTTCACCGTACCCTGATTCGTCCCGAGTCCGGCTGCTCCCTTATTCTGCACGGAGCTTACAGCTTCACCGGGCAGCGGTAGCGCGGCTTGCCGAGGCTCTTCTTGCCGTATTCGATCGCCTCCGTGGGGCAATGGGTGATGCACGCCATGCAATGGGTGCAATCGTCCTCCCACACTGGGCGGCCATCGCGCAGCGTTATGGCGCGCGTCGGGCAAAGCTTTGCGCACAGGCCGCAGCCGATGCACGCCGCGCTCACGGTGAACTGCTTGGCATGGACAAAAAGCGGATAGAACGTCTTATTCACGATGCCGCTCTTGATCTTATCGGCAGCGCCGACCTTCGCCGCCGGGAACGGCTTTCTCTCGCGGATGAGCTCCGCCAGACGGTCGAGCACGGGGTCTGCCGCGGCAACGATTTTGCGCGCCTCGGCCTCGTCCGGCACATCGAACATGGCGATGTAATTTTCCGGCATGACGACCTGGGCGCAGCCGCGGTATGTGAGATTTTTCTCCGCGCAGAGCTCGGCGGCATACTTCCCCGCCTCGCCGATCTCGCCGCCGCAGGTCATAACGAAATAAATTTCCTTGCTGCCGCGGAGCAGCGTGCTCCGCAGATGGTCGCGCACGATGTGCGGGATCTGCCAGGCGTACGTCGGCGTGCAGACGATCCACGGCGTCTCCGATTCGAGCGGCGAGGTAACACCGGAGCGGATGCGCTCCATGAGCGGCATTGCCTCCTCCCCAAGCGCGGCGGCGAGCTTCTTTGCGGCGTATTCGCTGTTTCCTGTACCGGTAAAATAAAGGATCATAGCGTTATTCCCCTTTCTCCGGCCAAAACCGGAGGCATTCTTACCTTAGTATAACACGCTCCCCACGGCGCGGCAAGGTCATTCCGGCAAATCGATCCCCGCAGCCTTCGCCGCGAGCGTGTAGAGCACCGGCTCGAACCGCACGCCGTACCAGTGCTCCGGCTCGGTGCGCCGGATGCACGCAAGGACAAACTCCGCCGCGGCCTCCGCTGCCGGAAACGGCTCATACCCGCGGCACAAAAGCCCCGTGAACGCCGAAGCAAAGAGATCGCCCGTGCCGTGGCAGGTTCGCGCAAGGCGCGCGTGCCGGTAGTAGCTGGAAAACTCTCGGCCGCTCACCACAACGCCGGTCGTCTCCGGCTCGTAGCTCACGCCGGTGAGCACGACCGTGCCGGCGCCCCTTTCGTGCAGCGCACCGGTAAGATTTTGAATATACGACTCATCGTACTCCCGGCGGTACTCCATGCCGGTGAGCAGCGCCGCCTCCGTGATGTTGGGAAGCAGTATGTCTGCGGAGAATGCCAGCTCCTTCATTTTCTCCACAAACGCAGCATCGAAGCCCGCATAGAGCTTTCCGTTATCGGCCATGGCGGGATCGACGATGCGCGCGCCGCCCGGCACAAGCAGCGTGTCCATGATGCGCCGGACGTGGGCGATCTGCTCGCCGCTGCCAAGATAGCCGGTATACACCGCATCAAAGAAAAGCCCCTCGCTCTGCCAATGGCGCGCGATGGCAGGCATGTCCGCCGTCAGATCGCGGAACGTGTAGCCCGTGAAGCCGCCTCCGGTGTGCGTAGAGAGCACCGCCGAGGGCAGCACCGCCGTTTCCACGCCGCACGCCGACAAAACCGGCAGCGCCACGGTGAGCGAGCATTGCCCCACACAGGAGATGTCCTGCACCGTTAAAATGCGTTTGTTCATACCGTTTCCTTTCGTTTTTAAAAAGCCAAAGGCTCTCCGGGTTTCCGGAGAGCTTTTGGCTATGCGGTTTTTATTGGTGGTTTACTTCGCCACGGGGACAGCGCCGGCCTGGCGGATGAGGTCGTTCGCCGCGGTGCTCGTGGCGTAATCAAAGAACGCCTGTGCCGCCGGGGAGAGGGTCTCGCCCTCGCGGGTCACCAGAACGAAGGGGCGCTGCACGGCGTAGGTGCCGTCCAGAACGGTCTCCTCGGAGCAGACCACGCCGTTCACCTTCAGAGCCTTGATGCCGTCCTGGCCTTCGACCGCGGAGAGAGAGGCGTAGCCGATGGCATTGGGGTTCGCCGCCACAGCGGAGATCACAGCGCCGGTGGAGGTCAGCTCCTGCGCGAGGACGCACGCATCGCTCGTGCCGGTGACGGACTCGAAGCCGTCGCGCGTGCCGCTGCCGGCCTCACGGCCGACGCAGGAAATTGCAAGGTCTTCGCCGCCGAGCTCGTTCCAGTTCTTGATCTCGCCCTTGAAGATGGACGCGATCTGCTCAATGGTCAGATCCTCCACAGGGCAATCCTTGTTGACGATGATCGCGATGCCGTCGAGCGCGACGACCGTGCCGGTGAGGCCGGTCTCGCTCGTCTTGAGCGCGCGGGAGGCAAGGCCGATATCGCAGCTGCCGGTGCGGACGGACTCAATGCCCGTGCCGGAGCCGGTGGGGTCATACGTAACGCTGACGCCGGGGTTGTCGAGCATGAACTGCTCGGCGAGGATGTTGACGACCTTCTCCATCGAGGTGGAGCCGTTCGTGGACACGCTGCCGGAAAGGGCGGCGGGCGCTTCGCTCGCAGGAGCCTCGGTCGCCGGGGCGGCAGTGGCGGGGGCATCCGTCGCCGGGGCGGCGGTGGGATCGGCAGCCGGGGCAGCGGCGCCGCAGCCGGCGAGCAGCGCGAGCGTCAGTACGGCCGCAACGGCCAGCGTGAAAATTCTCTTTGCTTTCATAATTGTATTCTCCTTTTTCAAATCACATCTTACCCTTCGGTACGACGTAAGCATACCGCCCCGCGGTAAAATCCGTTACCGCGGTTTCGTAAAATGATTGTAAAAAAGAGATCCGCTTAAATCTGAGATCACACTACTCTCAAATCTCAAACGCAACAACAATCCCGGTGCCAAAAGCTACACTACGCTCAAACACATGGACATCATTCCCTCGGAGCTTTCTGGTTTTACTGCTGCTTGGAATCGCACTACTCTCAAACTCGGCTATCCATACGTATGGGGTTATTTAGGTTTTTCGTACTTAGTACCCTCAAACACGTCGTCATGGCTCGCGTAAACGCGATCTGTTTTACTACCACTTGGGATTACACTACTCTCAAACTCGGATATGGCCATAAAGAACGAATTTGTCGTTTTACTACCACTTGGGATTACACTACTCTCAAACAGCCTTCGCGTGTTTCTGGTGAAATGCGTCGTTTTACTACCACTTGGGATTACACTACTCTCAAACACGCTATTATCTACGGTCTTTCTCTTTCTGGTTTTACTACCACTTGGGATTACACTACTCTCAAACGCGCTGGCGCGGTTTTATCCGACAGTTTTGGTTTTACTACCACTTGGGATTACACTACTCTCAAACCCGCTGTGGCTGCACCGCTGTCGCCCGCTGGTTTTACTACCACTTGGGATTACACTACTCTCAAACCACCGCAGCGAGCTTCCCGCACTCGGAAAAGTTTTACTACCACTTGGGATTACACTACTCTCAAACAAATGGGTTTACGCGCGCGTAGCGTCGGTGGTTTTACTACCACTTGGGATTACACTACTCTCAAACGAGTGGGCGTGGAGGTTCCGTCGATAACGTGTTTTACTACCACTTGGGATTACACTACTCTCAAACTTTATGTTTGGTGTTGTGATTTTCGACCGGGTTTTACTACCACTTGGGATTACACTACTCTCAAACACGAAAAATTAGCTCGTTACGGCTCTCGCTGTTTTACTACCACTTGGGATTACACTACTCTCAAACAAAGCGTACAACGATCAGCGGATGGAGCTTGTTTTACTACCACTTGGGATTACACTACTCTCAAACGCTCCGCCGGAATTCCCACATTGATTGCCAGTTTTACTACCACTTGGGATTACACTACTCTCAAACCCAGGATTGCGTCGGTCTCCTCGCTGCTTAGTTTTACTACCACTTGGGATTACACTACTCTCAAACCAAATTGGACACAGAAAATTAAAAGCGGCCGTTTTACTACCACTTGGGATTACACTACTCTCAAACAGCTGCAATCACTCGCGGGAGGAGAACACAGTTTTACTACCACTTGGGATTACACTACTCTCAAACTAAGTTTACCTTTTTTCTCAGTTTTTTCGCGTTTTACTACCACTTGGGATTACACTACTCTCAAACAGCATTGCAATTCGGCCACGTGCAGCTGAAGTTTTACTACCACTTGGGATTACACTACTCTCAAACCGATAGTTACAAGACTGACGACTTTGGGACGTTTTACTACCACTTGGGATTACACTACTCTCAAACAGAAAGCATTATCAACGCTATCAACCGTATGTTTTACTACCACTTGGGATTACACTACTCTCAAACACGCAATGTTCGCACAATGTCAACAGCAAAGTTTTACTACCACTTGGGATTACACTACTCTCAAACAGCGCGTTCGACATTGAGACGTCCCGCATTGTTTTACTACCACTTGGGATTACACTACTCTCAAACCTCAAATTCCAAAAAAAGCGTAAAAATCCGCATTTTGACAACAGTTTGGAGCAGCACTCCGACACTACAACAGAGTATCCGGCGGCAGCAAAACGATTATAGCACAGAATCTAAAACTCGCAAAGGTCTTTGTCGATGATCCGCACCTCCTCACACGGTCTGACTGTTTCTTTCTGTCCGCTCTCCAGCAGGAGAACGGACAGCTTTTCATAAAATACCGACTGATAGAAAAGGGTTACTTCCTCTTCCGAAAGAAACGCCTTAAGATTTACAAACACAAAAAGCCTCTTCCGAAAGCACTCTCTGTGCAGCCGCATCATTTCAAGCAGCTGTTCCGGGATGGACATTCCTTCCGTATCCACATGGAACGCCAGAGCCTTTACCACGTCATCGGCGCTCTCCATTTCGGAAAACGTAACATTGAAGGGAATGGCCGCAGTGAGCGTTGCGCCGTAGTCATTCAGCGCCGCCAGACACTCCGCCGTTTTCGCCGGATGTTCCTCCGCCGCCGTTACCGCCATCTGCTGGATCTTCGTCAGAACACGCCGTCCGTCAAGCTCCGGAAAAAGAGGGTTCAGCGTTATCTGCACGTTTTTCCCGATCTCTATCAGACTGGAATTATCGGAGAGAGCAAATTCTCCCGGTTCGCCGTTTTCCTGTGCCAAAAGATCGGCGATCAGTTGGCGAAACAGTTGTCCGTTTTCCACGACAAAAACGGGGATCCGGTTTTCCCTGAACTCGATCGGGCTTTGCAGAAGCGGGTGCGCCAACATCATAGTTCCACAAACCTTTCGTCCGTTGTGAGTACGTCGCTCTCACCGACGCCCACGATGTATTCCATACCGGCATACTGTTTTTCCGTCACGCAGAGCATCTGCACAAGGCCTTTGAGCGGACGGTTTTTTCGTATGCCGTCCGCCACCGGCCGCACCGCGCTTTGGTTCAGGATCAGTTTGCAGTATACCGACTCCTGCATCATGACAAAGCCGTTTTTGATAAGGTATTTGCGAAAGCGGGCATACTCCCGCCGATCCTTGATCGTATCGGTAGGAAGGTCAAAGAAGATCATCATTCGCATAAATCTGTAACTCATATACCGGCCACCGAATGGAAGAAAGGTTTTCCTCCCGCATTGCATCCATAGCACTTTTGACAAACATACGGATCGCGTTGAGCAGGTACTGGCGGCTGCGATCGATCATGATCTGGCGGTTCAAAATCCGCACCAGTTTTATTTTTTCGTCATGCTCCAGTTTTTCCGGCGCCATCTGCCGCACAGCATAGTCTACCAGCGGCCGGAACGGCTCGACGAGGTCGCACGCCAGATTCAGCTTATTGAACATATTGTCATGGAATATGCCGAGCTGCGTGGAATATCCGCAGCAAACGATCTCCCGCGCCACCGCGGAAAGGACGATGCTGTATCCATAATCGAGCGCAGCATTCCATGCATTTTCCTGCTCTCTGGAAAATGCTTTTCCGAAGAGCGCATTGAAATATACCTTAGCCGCGTGTCCCTCGCGGTTTGTCGCGTCACCCGGCTGCACCTCTTCCAGATAACCGCACAGAAGCGACGCCGCCTCCGTGCAGTTTTCCGATTCCAGCACAGCGATCTGCCCGACAATCTTCTCCCGGACGATCTCCGCCCACAATGCCGCCTTAGCCGATTCCTTCCACTGTATTTGTTCGCGAAGCTTCAAGCTGGCATTATGGCTGCCGTGCAGCGGCAGAAGCATCCCGTAGGGCAGGCGGCGCTCATCACAAAAGATCACGTCGATCTTTCGCTTATTCAGTTCGCAAAGCAGATATGCCGTCAGCGAGACCGCGGTGGATTCGATCATCAAAACGGATATCTCACTCAAATGAATGCGCTTTACTCCATCGGCATTTCGCACGACGAGATAATCCATTTTATAGTCCAGCTTCGACAGGCTGGACACCGTTACAACCCGCCAGCTCATCGCTTTTCAGTGCAGAAGATCGGTACGGTACTCGTACAGGCCGGTCGGCGACTGGTGGATGAGATAGGCCGATTGGAAGCCTTGCAAAGCGGTTTTTTTCTGGATTCTTCCGACAACTCCTTTGCCGCAGAGTTCTTTCAAATTTGGGTTTTGCGCATCGCACTTAAAGGCTTTCAGTATTTCCATCAGCGTTTTGGCCTGCGCGAGAATACTCATGCTTTCAAATGTCTCTGTACTTGCTTTCAAGTTTGTGAGAAGAGCCGGCATGAGCTTTCCGTACACGCTGCTCTCAAGCCTCTCAATGAACCAGTTGTACAGCGCCACATTTTCCTCTGCGCTGATTTTATCATAAGCCGTTACCGGAAGTTCGGCTTTGGCGCAGCGTTCAATGTACTTCGTCAGATTGCGAATATAGCGTTCCCTTTCCGCATCAATGGCAAACGGATACCCATGCTTGTAAACGATCATATCCCCGGTTCTCCCTGATGGGTAAAGCCGAAAACAATCCAACTCCAGAAGTGCATCAATACGTATCTTCGGTACAACAACGACTGGATCAACAAGACCAAGTATCTCACGGCAATACTTTACCGGGTCGCTCTCATACAGTCCACGGGCATACAGCAGCACGGTTTCGATCGAACGAACGCGCTTTTTCTTTTCCGTATGTTCCACAACGCAGTAATACGAGCCGGTCAGCTTGTTGTATCCGCCGTATTTCTCAATAGGTTTTCCGGCTTTGATCGGAAGCTGTCCCTGTCCGGCAGGCATGATATTCAGATTGAAGAGCTGCCCCTTCTCCTCCCTCGGCATACGGGTGATGATGGGGTTATTCTTTGCCATGTACTTTTTCACCGTGACAATGCTCTCGTCCTTTTTCCACGCGCCCGGCGTATCCCGGTCAAAGACCGCATTCAGGCTGTAGTTTTCCTTTCGGATGTTCAGGAAAAAGCGGTCGGTGAACTTTGTTTTGTACACGTTGCCGACAACAATGTTCAGATAGGCGTCTTTGGCGTGGTGCAGGTCGTTCACCTCGCGGCATTTGAGCATTTCATACTTCTGCCGGAACTCTGAAACATTGCCCGCCTTGGAGTATACGATCTCCGACTCCGGGTACCGTTCCTTTAAAAGCTGGGCAAGCGCCTTGGTAGACTGCTGCGTTTCGGTTAACTGGCGCTGCACAAAGGACGCCAGTTCGTCCTCCGTCAGTTCCGTATTCCGTTTCAGGCGGTCGAACTTTTTATCAGAGATCATATGCTGTTCATGCAGCGCGCTCCAGAACGAATACATTTTCCCGCGGATGTTCTGGGAAATAGGATACGTGTTCGTCTTTTCGCGGTTGAGGACGCTCTTGACCAGCACACGGTTATCGATGCTGTCATCCTTGATGCGAGAACGCGGGAAGATGTGGTCGATATCATAGGTTTCGTCATCGTGCAGCGCCGTTTCCAGATCGATCGGCTCACCGGAATACATGCATTTTCCAAACTGCGTATAGTAAAGGAACAGCTTGTCTTTCCGCAGGTTGTTCTCGTCCGTTGCCGCCAATTGATCGTAAAGTTTGCTGCTATCCTCCCCACAGGCTTTATAAAGCTCCAGCAGCTGCTCTTTTCTTGATTTTGTCCGCTTTCCCTTTTTCGCCGCGTCTTCGCCGCGGGCTACCTCAACAAATATTTTCTCCGGTGCGCCGCCGCGGATATGGGCGATCTCGTCGGTGATCTTCAGCGTCTGCCAGATGCTGCGGCGAACCGCCGGAGAAATATACATTTCATCCAGTTGAGAGCGCAGGCTGTCGCTCCCGAACCGGTTGCGGCGCCGCTCTTCCGCTGCGGCCGCCAGATTCTCATATCGGGGATCATTGAGCAGCTGCATGAGATTGAGATTCGTATTCCGCAGAAACCCTATAATGTTCTGCGCTTCTCCCTGCTCGTCAGCAGCGGAATACAGCTCCGTAAGGAACTCTTTGGAAAGACGGCCCCAATCCGCGTATTTCAGACGGCATATGCTTTGCAACTCATCCTCGGTGAGCATAGGATAGTTTCTCTTCAGCCATCGCCGCAGCATGCGCTTATCATCGCTGTAAACGAGCGTACCTTCGATGATCTTCTCGACAGCTTCTTCGCCAAGTTTGGGGAGCAGCGGCGCAAAATCGTGATACGATCTCAAGCGGGTCTTTATCGGATCGTCAACGCCACTGACCTCGTCGGATTTACAGGCATACCCATGCATGACCAGATAATCCAGAATGCGTTTTTTCGTTACGCGGCGGTTTTCCTTTTGGAAAAGATCTTCGATCATCCGCTGTTTTATGCTGACAGGGAGTTCCTTTCCGTTTACCCGCAGCGGATTCAGCTCATTGAGAAGCATGAATTCGCTGTACAGCAGAGAGTCCTTCGGCAGCACCGGTGCGCCGGTATAGGTACATTTCCCAATCAGGTTTTTCAAAAAGGCCGCGGCACTCGCATCCAGGTCCACAACTCTTTCAAAGTTCCACGGGTAAACCTTTTCTCCCGTCCGCTCTGCCCAATGACCTTTCATCGGCCCAACGTAATACGGTACGCGGAAAGAGAAGACCGCTTCGATTTTTTCACGAACGGACACCTCGTTTTCGTCCTTTTCCAGCAAAAACGGCAGATACACCGATGCATTATCCAATATTTTGCGCAGTTCCTGCCGATGGAGCTGGTAAGGAATGACGCCGTTTTCGCTGCCGGTAAGCCGCGGCAGAAAGGTTTTCTCCTCGATCTGCGTATACAGCGGCGCGAACGGATGCTCTGCCGCCGGTTTTGGCAGTACAGACTTCAAAAAAGCGCAAAAATCCTCCTGCTTGCAGGTTTTGTCGCCGCTCTCCGAATGGAAGCGGCTGTATGCAGCATAATTATTGGGATACTTCGTACTTTTATAGAATATGCTTCGGTATTTATCCGGTACTGCTTCTCTTACATAGGCTTTCAGTGCGCGAAGATCGGCATGGTTTTTCTCATATTGACGAACCTTCGCATCGCAGAGATACGCTTCGCCGCCGCGCATTTCCGACAAGCGCGCCGCATCAAAAACCTTCTTTGCCACGAGCAGAAGTTCGACTCGTTCACCAAGCGAAGACGAAAGCACATCGAACACTGCGTCCAGATCGTCGCTCAGCGCAACGCTGGCCGGTTCGGCGTCCTTCAGCTCCGGATCATCGTAAATGGCAGCAAGCTTTACTTTTGCTCCGGCCAGAAGGTCGGCTATGGCTTTTATATCCGCTCCGCTTTCATCCGTCATAACCGATGCACCCAGCGCCGCACGCAGCGCCATCTTTTTCTGCGAGATGCGCAGGTCTCGATCCGAAAGAAGCGCCGCAAAACTGGCATCCGGCGCGAAGTCGATCTCCATTTCCTCTGCCAGATAGTTCTTTAGTTCTTTCATTGCGGCGTCCATCGTCAAACATTCGTCGCTATTCTCCGATGTTTCATAGAGGAAATGGCCGCGATGCTTGATAATGTGGTGAAGTGCCAGAAATACGAGTCTCGGATCATGGGGCTCAGAAGAATGCACCAGCTCGCTGCGCAGATGGTACACTGTAGGATATCGGCGCAAATAATCCCGATCGGTGAAATTGGGATCATTGAAAAGCGTGTATTTCCCGATGCCGGACGTCTTATCTTCCGGGAACAGGGCGCTCTCGTGCAGCCGACGGAAAAAAAGCGGATCGGTTTTTCCGATCTCTGCAGAGAAAAGCTCTTCCAGATACAAGAGCCGCTGCTTCCGCCGTTCCAAACGCCGGCGGGCAACTCTTGCCGCGCGCCGGTCTGCCGCCGCTTTGGCCTCATCAAACAGTCTCGCACCCCACATGGAATTTCCCTTAAAGCGCAAGACGTTATACTCCGGGTCAGTTACTGCCCAACCAACGGAATTTGTACCTACATCAAGGCCGAGATAATACGGAGGATTACGCCGGATCGTCTCTTTCTCTTCCATTTTGCATTCTCCTCTATTGACAAATTCCAAAAATCTGCTAAAAATATAAGTGATCCCGACTACCACTTGGGATTACACTACAAGTTCAAATAAGCGTTCTGCGCCCTTACCGCATTGAGTTGCGGATTCACAGTGTGTGAAAGCAAAAGGTCCCGCCTATCGGCGGGACCTTTTGCTTTCCCGCCGGAACGCTTAGGCTCATGAAAATAATACCATACCGTTTCATATTTTACAACAAGACGGTATTCATTCTTACATTTTTTATATAAAAAACCGGAGAAGTGCCTTTCATACGGCATTTCTCCGGTTTTCTGTCTTTATAGTGCAGGGAAAGTCAGCCGTCGCGCTCGCGGTCGAGGCGGCGGTTGCGAAGCGTCAGGCCGAGATCCGTCGCGACCATGAGAATGTCGGCAATGTAGAAAAACACCACGTAGCTCAGATCGCCAAGGATAAATTTCCCGATCAGCCCGCAGAGGTAGCCCACGATGATGAGCACCTCAAACGCAACGCTCTTGCCCCTCGCCGTGCGGGAGCGGAGGGACTTTGCGATATTGAACGGCCACGAAAGCCCGAAGCAGACGAGCATGCCCGCTTCCAGAATGTGTACCATGCCCGGATTACTGGAGCATTTCGACGCCGTGCATCACGAATGCGCCGCCGAGACGCGCCATTTCCTCCGGCGTCTCGCGCATGCCGTTTTCGATCCACACCTTGGCGAGCGTGCACATGCCGGCCACGATGAACGAGGCGCAATAGTCCAGCTTTTCGGATTCGCTCCCGCCGAAGATGGACAGGAACTCATAAAGATACTGGTACTTGAGCTTATTGAAGATCTTGTCCTGGAATTCGGAATCGCCGCTGCGGCAATAGAGCGTGTAGAAAATGTCCGAATACTCGCTTGCGAGCGTGAAAAGATCGGTCAGATACCGGAACGTTTTCCCGTCCGACTGGCGGGTATTGTGGCGGCTGCCAACATCGTCCAGACGGCGCAGAAGATCGTCCTCCAGTTGGTGGAGAAGATCGTATACGTCGCTGTAGTGCGCGTAGAAGGTGCCGCGGTTCACGTCCGCGAGATCGGCCACGTCACGCACCGTTACGCGGCTGATGTCCTTTTCCAGAAGAAGCGACGTGAGCGCGCCGCGAAGCTGTTTTTTTGTTTTCCGTACTCGACGGTCTTCGGTTTCCCGTTCTGCCATTTATCCGGTTCCTCCTATGTGGGTTTGTTATTTATTCGACATTTAAGATTATAATCCACAGGAGCCGAACATTCAATAGGTAAATGAACAAATTTCGCAAAAAAATCGGAAACAGGGCATCTGTTTCCGATTTTTTTATAATCCGTCACTCTTTTCGCATTTGGCGGTTTCTGCTCTTCTGTACTGCTTTCAGATAGATTTCCGCGACACGCATGGCCGCCGGGGTAAGCTTTCCGGCGGAAATCTCCACCTGATCGACGCACACCGCGCCGTACTCGCCGCACGGCTCCACGCGGGTCATGTGGCTCCAGAGCGGAACGCCCTTTGCCGCGCCCTCGATGATCTGCGTCCGATCCTCGTCGGTGCGGCGGAGCGGCTGCATCGTCTGAAGCCGTCCGAGCGCCCTCCCCGCCGGTCGACGGTTGAGCTGCCGCCAGACGCGCGCGGCGCTGTGCGGCACGAGCGTACTCACGCGGACCGTTCCCGCGCTGCCGAAAGCTTTCAAAAGCCGCTTCGTCATGATATCCGGGCGGATAGATACAACGTCCTGCCCCGCTTTAAGCTTTCGCAGTGTGAGCGAGCGCAGCGCCGGGAACGCCTTATGCAGCGCTTCCCACGATTTTCCCGCGCCTTTGTCCTTGCTTCCCTTCCAATGGACGAGCGTGCCGGAATACGCCGAGAGCCCCTGTGCCGGGAGCTCCACCGCTCCTTCCACAATGGAAGTGCGCACGCGCACTTTGCCATTTGCAAGCAGCGAGAGAAGCGCGCTTCCGCCGCTACGCAGCCCGTAAGCGCCCCAGATGCGCCCATCGTACCCGGCGAGCAGGGCGCTCTCCACGACGGCGACACGCGCGGAGAACGGCTCTTCCGGCGCGAAAATGGGAACGAGCACGCGGCAGGATTTTTCCAGCGTGCGAACGACCGGGGCAAATACAGCGGCGTCCATGCCGTCGTCCGGCCAGAGAAGCACGGCCGTCGCGCCGGGCTTTCCGGTTTCTCTCAGTTCCATAGCGTATCCTCCTATAGAAGCTCCGACGCATCGACGCGCCGCGGCACGAAGGCCGCTGAAGGCGCCGCGACCGCCGTTGATAGCATACAGTCGCCGTATTCCACGGTATAGAGCGAGAGCGTCTCGCCGTCCAGAATGGCCGCATCTCCCAGCACGGAAAAGGTGTTCATAGGCTGCGAGAGCCCCGCGCCGGTGCATTTGAGCGCGGCCTCCTTGCGCGTCCAGAGATAGGCAAACCGCCGCTCCGGGTCGAGCTCCATAAAATCACGCTCCTCGCTCGTGAGAGCGCGCGCCGCGGCGCGGCGCACGGGCGCGATTTTTTCGGCGTCCAGCCCTACCGAAGTCTCACACACAGCAAGCGCACAAAGCTCTCCGCTGTGCGTGAGCGAGAAATGCACACCGCCGGGGATGTACGGCTTTCCATGCCCGCCATAGGAAAACGGCGGCGCGATCCCTGCCTCGCGCAGCAGAAGACCCGCGCCGATGCTCCGCAGCCGCGCGTCCTCGGGGCGGATGCGCAGCGCCTTTTCCCGGCGCTCCTCCGAAAGGAGAGCAAGCGCTTCCCGCTCGCGGCCGCGCAGCGGCGCGATGTTTAGCACATAAACGTTCATAGCAGCTTCATTATACAGGCAAAAAAGCGCGCTTTCAATGGCTTTTTGCTGTTCAGCATGGCGAAAAGGGCGTATATTGCCCGTTTTCGATCACATATCCGCCGCCGTTCGGGCTTTGCCACTCGTAGCGGTTTTTCCCCTCCGGGAAAAGATGCGCCATGATGGCCGCAATCACGCCGCCGTGCGTCACGATCACGGCGTCTCGCCCGGCGGCCTGCACGCGCGCAAAGGCGGCAAGAGCACGCGCCGTCATGTGCTCCCCGCTCTCGCCGTGCGGCGGAACGTTTTTCTCGTTATCGCCGGTGAGCCACGCCTGATAGGCGCTATCGTCTTTCAGCATTTCGTAGCTCTTCATTTCAAAGTCGCCGAAATCGATTTCCCGAAAATCCGGCTCGATCTCCTTGGGCACCGCACCGAAAAGAGCCTCAAGTGTTTCGTTGCAGCGGCGCATGCCGCTTGTGATAAACCGCGTGCCCGGCGCAGGCGGATCCATACGGCGCAGTGCGGCGCGCCCCGCCGGAGAGAGCGGCAGGTCGGTGCTGCCGCAGTAGAGATGCTTTTCGTTCGCCTCGGTGAGCCCGTGGCGCAGCAGGAGAATCTTCATTTAAGCCGCTGCTCCAGACCGCAGAAAATGCGGCTCACGTGCCCGGCCTCGCGGCTCAGGTACTGCGTGAGGCGGCCGGTATCCTGCCGCCACGCACGCGTTTCCGCGCCCATCGGCACAACGCCGCAGAACATGTCCCGGCAAATCAGAATGTTGTCCTTCCAGTCCTCTTTGCGCGCGCGGAAAAACTCGACCGGGTCGATCCCCGCGCGGGTACAGGCCAGCGTGAAGTTTTCGATGCTGTCCACACACCGGCAGGAGAAATCGATCTCCGCGCCGGAGCAGACGAAGATGTCCTCTTCTGCAAGAGAAAAGGTCTCTTTCGCAAAATCGGTCTTGCCCTGATAGGCGCCGCCGAAAATAAAAACCATGGTGTTTCTCCTTTTCTTTAGATAAGCGCCCACACCGCTGCGCCGCAGAGCTCCGAGAGCGTCAGCGCGTAGCCGGAAATGTCGCCATTCATGCCGTCGAGCGAGCGGTAAGCCTTCCGAAGCGCGAGCGCGTATCCGGCAAGGCAGCCGGTGAGCGCGAGGCCGGTTTTCCACCCGGCAAGGAAGCCCGCCGCGAGGTATACCGCGAGCTGCCCACAGAGGACAACGATGTGCGACCTCGGCTTTTTCTGCGCGGCGTACTGGCTCGTGGACATGGGGCGCAGCACCGTTACGGCAAGCGCCGAGCCGCACCGGCTGGCCGCCGGGAGCAATACGAGCGTCCAGAGGCTGGCCGTTTCCTTGACGGAGGCGAAAAGCGCCGTCTGGCACAGCGCAAGCAGCACGATGCCGATCACGGCGAAGCTGCCGACGTGCGAGTCCTTGAGTATTTCGCGCCGCCGCGCGAGATCGCGGCAGGAGCGCACGGCGTCGGTCACGTCCATGAAGCCGTCAAGATGGATGAAGCCCGTCACAAGAAACGGGTACGCGCCGAGCACGACACCATATACGGGCACCGGGAGCGCCAGATACCGGCAGAGCCACGCAAGGAGCGCCCAGATCGCGCCGATCTCCAGCCCGACAACGGGCAGGAACAGAAGCATTTTATTGCGCGCCTCCTCGTCCCACACACGAGAAAGGCACGGGATCGCGCAGAACATGCTCCGGCACATGGCCAGAGCGTGCAGATATTTTTTCAAAACGGGAGCCCCCCCTTATGGACAATGCGTCGCCCGGCGGCGAGCTCCACGACCGTGTCGCACTCGCGCGCGAGCATCCGGTCGAGCCCGGCAAGAGCGCGGCGGTACTGCTCGGTCATGGGGTCGTACTCCCCGGCGTCCGAGAAAATATAGTCGCTTATGAGCACGGCGCTGCGCACCGAGCGGACAAACTCCAAAAGCTCCTGCGCGCACCGCTCCGCCGCCGGGAGATCAAGCGCATAGTTTTTCTCCGGCGGGAAAATTTCGTTTTGCAGCAGCGCCGTGACGCTGTCGAGCAGGAATACGCCGTTTTTGTCGGCAGTATCGAGACACGAGAGGATGTGCCGCGGGCATTCGATCGTCTCAAAGCCCAGCCCCGCGCGGTCGGCAATGTGGCGGCGGATGCGCTCGTCGTCCTCGGCGTCGGCGGAGATCATGGTGGCGACATAGTAATGCGTCCCGCCCGCGGCGAGGTATACCGCGAGATCCTGTCCGAGCGTCGTTTTGCCGTTTTTCGCGCCCCCGGAGATGAATGCTTTCATTGCGCGCCCTCCACGGTGAATTTGTCGCCCTCGCGGATCTCGTCAAGGTAGCCGTCGTCAATACCGGCCTCGTCAAACGTCGCCATGTCATTGATGATGGCACAGGCGGCGTCCAGCACCTCGAAGGCGAGCGGGCAGCCGCTCCCCTCGCCGAGACGCATGCCGAGCAGGAGCATCGGTTCCAGTCCCATTTCGTTCATGGCAAGCTTATAGCCGATCTCATAGGAAGCGTGGCTCGGCACGAGATACGCGCGCACGTCCGGACAGATGCGGCAGGCGCAGAGCGCCGCCACGGCGGAGATAAGCCCGTCGATCACGACCGGGCGGTGCGTCGCCGCCGCGCCGAGGAACGCGCCGCACATGGCGGCGAGATCGAATCCGCCGACCTTGGCGAGCACGTCAAGCGCGTCGGATTTATCCGGCGCATTGGTCTCGATGGCTTTTTGAATGACAGCCTTTTTCCTGGCAAACGCCTCGTCCGTCACGCCGCCGCCGCGGCCTGTAACGGCCTCCACATCCGCGCCCAGCAGCACCGCGAGCACGGCAGAGGACGTTGTCGTATTGCCGATGCCCATCTCGCCGACGCCGAGCACGTCCGCGTCCGTTGCCGCAGCAAGCTCGATGCCGGTGAGCACCGCGCGCTCACACTCTTCGCGCGTCATGGCGCTCTCATAGGCGATATTCTTTGTGCCGTAGGCGATCTTACGGCATAGCACTGCTTTTTCGCGGATGTCCGCCGCGACGCCGACATCGCAGACGGTGATATCACAGCCGAAGTGCTTGCAGAGCGTCGCCGCGCCGGTCTTGCCGCGTGTCAGATTTATGGTCTGCGAGAGCGTCACGGAGCGAGGCGCGCTCGAAACGCCCTCGTCCACGACGCCGTTGTCGGCGGCGAAAACGAGAAGATGCTTCTTTTCGATTTTGTTATGCACCCGCCCGGTGATCCCGGTGAGCTGCACGGAAAGCTCCTCAAGCCGTCCGAGACTGCCGGGGGGCTTGGCAAGCTGCGCCTGACGGCGGCGCGCCTCTTCCATAGCCGCCTCGTCCGGCGGCGCAATTTTTGCTGTCCATTCTCTGAGTGTCATGCGTTTGTCTCCTTGGGAATAAATCCGTTTTCTTCGAGCCAGAGCGCGCCGCGCGCGGTGTCCTCCGGCAATTCCAGCGTGAAGGTCGCGCCGGGGCAGAGCGCAAGTGCTTTCTCTAAAAGTTCTTTCATCGGGATGCTTCCGGCATCAAGCGGCGCGTGGGCGTCGCAGGAGCCGTCGTTGTTGTGCAGATGAAAATGCCGGAGATACGGCGCAAAGCGCTCCAGCCACTCGGATACCGGAACATCCGAATAGGCGTTCGCATGGCCAATGTCAAGACAAAGCCCCAGCCGCGGATGATCTGCGGCGCGGACAATATCCAATAGATACTCCGGCTCCTCTTCCAGCACATTTTCAAGAACGATATCCACGCCGGGGTCAACGCGCAGAAAGTCCTTCCAGAAAACGGCCGACTGCTCCGTATACCAGCAGGGATAGTACATTTTGGGGTTATATCCGCCGTGGATAATGACCTTCTCCGCGCCATAGCGCTTTGCGAGGGCGATCGCCTCACGGAAGCGATCCGCGGCAAGCGCTCTCGCGCGCAGGTCGATGGCGCAGGGGAAAAGCTCGTTGAACGGCGCGTGCAGCGTCACGCGCGCGATTTCTGAAAGCTTTTCGCGCACCGCCTGATCCGTTTCTGAAAAGCGCTCGTCCATGTTGTAGGCGGTGCAGTATTCCGCGATCTCCAGCCCAAGACCGTACCGCCGCGCGGTATCGGCAGCGTCTTCGGAGATCGTCGAAAGATAAAAGCGATGGTTTTCCATAAATTGCTCCGGATTTCTCTTTTTCGCGGGGAAAGCTCTTTTGGTAGTCCCGCGCGCGAAGGGTTCGTCATTTTTCCTTATTATAATCTTTTCCGGGTTTGGATTCAATGACTTTTCCCCATTGCATTGTGAAAGATTTGGTATTATAATGACGAAAATATTTCTTCGAGGAGGGAACCGCTGTGGCGCGCTCCGCCAACCAGAAGCTCAAGCTGCTGCTTCTCCGGGAGTATCTTGAACGCAATTCCGACGAGGCACACCCGGTCTCCACGGCGCAGCTTTTGGAATATCTTGCCTCGGAGGGTATCAGCGCCGAGCGCAAGAGCGTGTACAGCGATTTGGAAACGCTGCAGGCCTTCGGTCTCGATCTGATCCGCGTCCGCGACGGGAACAGCAGCGGCTGGTATATCGGCGAACGGGTGTTCCAGCTCCCGGAGCTGCGGCTGCTCGCCGACAGCGTGCAGTCCTCCCGGTTCATCACGCGCAAAAAGTCGTTGGAGCTGATCACCAAGCTTGAAGGGCTCACCAGCGTCCATCAGGCCAAGGGGCTGCGGCGGCAGGTCGTCGTCAAAAACCGCATCAAGACGATGAACGAGTCCATATACTATCTGGTGGACGAGCTGCACGCCGCCATCAACGGCGACAAGTGCATCCGCTTTCACTACGCCGGGTACAACGGGCGCGGAGAGCGCATGTTGCGCCGCGGCGGCGCGTGGTACGACGTGAGCCCCTACGCTCTGCTGTGGGATGACGAGAACTATTATCTCGTCGGCTACGACAGCGCCGCTTCCGCCATCCGGCATTACCGCGTGGACAAGATCTGCGATCTGCGCACCGCCGGGGACGGGCGCGAGGGACGCGAAGCGTTTGCCGCGCTCGACATGAGCGAATATACGAGCGCGCACTTCGGTATGTTTTCCGGCACACCGGAGAAAATCCGGCTCGAATGCCGCAATACGCTCGCGGGAGCCGTGATCGACCGCTTCGGCGCAGACACCATGCTCATCCCCTCGCGCGAGGGATATTTCACCGTGACCGTGCCGGTGGCGGTGAGCGAGCCGTTTTTCGGCTGGGTCTGCTCGTTCGGCGGGGATATGAAGCTTCTCTCGCCGGAGAGCGCCGTGGAAGCGTTTCGGATGCATCTGCGAAAGCTCGCCGAGGCGTATCAAATTTAGTTTTTTGCCGCGCATATCTCATCATAAAAAAATTTTAACAAGGAGGGGTAAACATGAGCGGCTGCATTATTCCCGAAGGGTACACACCACGGCTGAACGTCTACGAGACGCAGAGAGCCATCGAATTCATCAAGAGGAGCTTCCAAAAGAATCTGGGCTCGGCGCTGAATCTCAAGCGCGTGTCCGCGCCGCTGTTCGTGCGCACCGACACCGGCCTGAACGATGACCTGAACGGCATCGAGCGTCCGGTCTCCTTTGATGTTCCCGCCGTAGACGGCGCGGAGTGCCAGGTCGTGCAGTCTCTGGCCAAGTGGAAGCGCTGGGCACTGCGCGAGTACAACTTCTATGAGGGCAAGGGGCTCTACACCGACATGAACGCCATCCGGCGCGACGAGGCAGTACTCGACAACCTCCATTCGGTCTACGTTGACCAGTGGGACTGGGAAAAGGTCATCCGCGAGGAAGACCGCAATATCGACTATCTCAAGGACGCCGTGCGGCGCATCGTTACGGCCATCTGCATGACCGGCGACGAGCTCGAATGGGAGTTCCCGCAGCTCAAAGCCCATCTGAGCCGCGATGTTTCCTTCATCACGAGTCAGGAGCTCGAGGACATGTATCCCGATCTCACGCCCTCCGAGCGCGAGAACGAGTACACCAAAACGCACCCGACCTGCTTCATCATGCAGATCGGCAAAGTTCTCCGCTCCGGCCAGAAGCACGACGGACGCGCCCCGGACTACGACGACTGGGACTTAAACGGCGACATCATCTTCCGCAACACCGTGCTCGACCGCGCGTTTGAGGTATCCTCCATGGGCATCCGCGTCAGCCCGGAGAGCATGGATCGCCAGCTCACGCTCGCCGGCTGCGACGACCGCCGGAAGCTCTCCTTCCACAAGGCGCTGCTTGCGGGCGAAATGCCGTTTACGATGGGCGGCGGCGTCGGCCAGTCGCGGCTTTGCATGCTGCTCATCGGCTGCGCGCACATCGGCGAAGTACAATCCGGTATTTGGGACGAAGAAACCGTGAACCTTTGCAAGGCTCGCGGCGTCCATCTACTATAAAGATTCAAACGAGAGCCTTGCAAAGCAGGGCTCTCGTTTGAAGGGGATAGCGGCTCGCCGCAGCGCACTCGCTTCGCTCGCACGTCTGCGAGCCGAAAGGAATTTTCTCCGACGCACATGTCGCCGGAGAAAATGATTTAGACTTTATTTGCTCCTGCGGGAGCAAAATCTGCGAGGCTTTTCCGAGCGGCGCTCCACGCGCCGCTCATTCTTTGCGTATCCTCTGTATATTTTCTTTTCGGAGGCATTCCATGGCCGAAGGTAACGAAACGAAAAAGCCGGTAAAAAGCCGGAAAAAGACCGTTTGGATCATTGCCGCGGGCGCAGTGCTCGTTCTTGCGCTGCTCGCAGCGCTTGCGCTCTTCTGCCCCGGCATCGGGCTTCTCCGCACACCCGCTCCGGCCGCAGCTTCTTTGACACCTGCACCGGAGATGGAAACGGAAGTCGTACCGACGCCGGAGCCCACCGCCGCGCCGGTATACGCCGCGGGCTACATGCTCTGCGAAAACGGCCTTTTCCGCGGTGCGGATACGCTGACCGCGGGGGAAGCCGCGTCCGCCGTGGAGCGTGCCGCCGGGCTTTCTCTCGCCGTAGACGATACCTCTCTCCCGCTCACGGAATCCTCGCTCGCAGCGCTGCTCGAGGGCGTTTTCCCCTCGGACGCGGTGGCGGACGCCATGACCGCCATTTCGCTGCACGGCGGCGAGAACGTGACGCGCGCCGAGGCCGCGGTATTCTTTAACCGGCTCTTTTCTCTGCCCGCCGCCGATACGGAAACGGCATTCTATCCCGACGTCATCCCCGGCGAATGGGGCAGCGGCGACATATATACCGCCGCAGACGGTGCCGCTAAATGGGACGGGCCGGATAGCCGCCCCGCCGAGGGGCCGGTTTTGATCGATTCGCAGCTTTACTACGCCGGTTCCAACGGATACTTCCTCAAAAACGCCTATGCCGGCTCGCTCTATTTTGATGCTGCCGGGCGCTATACCTCCGGCAACAGCGAGCTGGACGGCTATGTTCTTGCCGCCATCCGCGAGACTACGGACGATACGATGAGCCGCGATGAGAGGCTTCGCGCCATGTATCTCTACGTCCGCGACAGCTTCACCTATTTCCGCCGCCACTACTACAAGACCGGCGACGTCGGCTGGGCGACGCAGGAAGCGCTCACGATGTACTCCACCGGGCGCGGCAACTGCTACTGCTATGCCTCCGCATTCTGGGCGGCGGCGCGTGCTCTCGGCTATGACGCAAAGATCGTCAGCGGCACCTACGGCGACACGGATGCGCCGCACGGCTGGGTGGAGATCCTGCGTGACGGCGAACGCTACACCTACGATGTGGAGATCGAAATGGCGGTGCGCCGCGACCGCGGCGAATCCGGCCTTTATGAAATGAGCGATGCGGCGCGTGCGCGCCACGGCTACAAGGAATTTACCGTCTCGGACAATATGCTGCCGCGCTCTCTTGCAGGCGAGCTGCTGCCGGGCTGAAGGGAGAGCAACATGAAAAAACGACTTCTTCTTTTTTCGGCGCTGCTCTCGCTTCTCCTGCTCACCGGCTGCACGAGGCATCTGACGGACGAGCCGCTCACGCTCTCCTTCCCCGCGGAAACGGCGGCCTTCACCGGCACGCTCACCAAGGGTACCTACACCGGCACCGTGCAGGGCGGCGGCTGGCGCTTTGAAGGGATGCTCACCGCCGAGCGTCTTCTCGACGGCGAGGGCGAGAATGTTCCCTGCCGCGCCGCGCTCTTCGGGCGCGTGGAGGAAGGAACATACACCGGCTCGCTCGTCTCCGGTATGCCGGACGGCGAGGGTGAGTTTACGCTCTCCTCCGGCGCGGTGTTCACCGGCGAGTTTTCCGGCGGCACGGCAGTGCGCGGCGAGGCCTCCGATCTCCCGTGGGAGATCCGGCACGGCGGTAGCCGCTTTTCCGGCACCTATACCGGCGCGCTGGAAAGCTCCGGCCCTGAGGGCGAGGGCCTTTTCGGCGGCGTGAACGCCGCCGGTCAGCAATTCACCTGGTACGGCGGCTGGAACGGCGGCGAAATTGCAGGCGCCGGCGTATTGACGGATGAGCACTGCGTCGTCTCGCTGGAAGGCCGCGAGACGACAGGCAGCTACGCCGGAGACGGCAAAGACGGCCTGCCGGACGGCGAGGGCGTTTTCACCGGTGAGAGCGAATCCGGCGTTCCGTTCACCTACACGGGCGAATGGTCGGCAGGACTCATGGAGGGCACGGGAACGCTCGCCTACGACGCGGAAGCTCTCTACACGCGCACCGGCACCTTCACCGCCGGGCGCTTCACCCCTGACGGGCTCGAAACGCTCGTCTCGCTCGGCACGTGCGAGCCGGTGTTCGGTCTCACGGAGAGCCAGCTTGCCTTCCTGCGCGAGGACACCAGGCTCTGGGAGCGGGAGGATCATCAGGATTTCTTCAATTCCGTGTATAAAGACCTGCGGGCGAAAAACGTTTCGATCGCCCAGTGCTTCACGGACGATTCCTTCCGCGAGGAGCCGTACTGGATGGAGATCTACAGCATGCGTATCATCACGGCGCGCACCGGCGCTCTCGTCCCCGGCGGCGCGGAGATGACATTCATCCTGGCCGCCGAACGGAATTTTGAGTACCCTTGCTTTGTGCTCGTCCCCGGAAGCGTTGACCGGCTCATTCGGGGCAACACATTCCATGTTTACGCCATGCCCCTCGCCGTCAGCTCGTATGTCAATACGCTCGGCGAGACGCGGGAATGCCTCGTCCTCCTCGCGGGTGATATTTATACCGGGATGTGAAAATAACCGTCTCCCCCGAACATGCGGATGGGAGACGGTTTATAATTCCTCAGTCTCGCCTGCGACGAGCCAGCTCCCTTTGGATAATGTACAATAACTTGCGCAAATTGGAAACCGCATAAAAGAAGACAT
>CAVEQS010000040.1:0-24570 GCA_963618015.1 bacterium
AAAAGTAGACACCCCACACTTTTGTGAGTGTCTACTTTCATTTTACTGGTGCAGCGAAGAATGCTTCGCACAGCGTTTTTCTCTCCCTGCGGGCAAGACGGGAACGGCATTGCAATTTTGCCAAAGGCAGCTATAATATAAGAAAATGAGGGATTTAAGGAGAGAAGGCAAAAATGGAACAGGAATTGGCAAGCTTGAAACCGTTTCTCGACACGGACGGGCGGCTGACTGCACTCCCGGCCAAGCACAAAAAGAAGCTCGAAGCGCTCTGGTATCTGGCGGAAAAGGTGGAAGCCGGGCGGCAGTATACGGAATCGGAGATCAATGACGTATTGGATGCATGGACGCTTTTTCACGACAGCGCAACACTCCGGCGCGAGCTTTTTAATAAACGTCTCCTGAACCGAACGCCAGACGGCAGCCGCTACTGGAAAGCGGAGGACATCCCGCCGCTCCGGGAGTTTGTGGAAGACCATGTTTGAAGCGCTGCTGCAAAACGAATACGGGCTGCATCTCCGCCAAGCACAGCACGCATCCACGGGCGCGGGCTCGGATACGTGGTTTTTGCGCTGCGAGGAAGGGGATTATGTGCTGAAATTCCCGGCGCGCAGCGCGATCAACCACCCGGAGACCGAGCCGGAATTGTGCGCCTTTCTGCGCTTGCACGGCATTCCTGCCTGCGAGTTTTTAAAAAACAGCGCCGGGGCGTATATTTCGCGGGACGACGCCGGGCGTATGTTCACCGTGCAGCGCCGTTTTCCGGGCAAAACGCCGGAGTGGAACAGCGCGCCGGAAGCGCTGCTGTTGGAATCGGCGGAACTGCTGGGGAAGATCCATGGCGTTCTGCGCGCTTACCCCCAACTCCCGGAGGGGATCGGGACGGCTTTTTTCGCCAGCATGACGCCGCGGCGGGCGGCGAAATCTTACCGGCGCTCGCTGGAGATCGCAAACCGCCTTGGCGACAGTGAGAGCGCCGCGGAGCTCGAATGGCGCATTGGTTTGATGGGGCGATTCCCGGCGTGGACGTTCGATTTGAACCGGCTGACGCGCTGCAACACCCACGGCGATTATTTTATCAGCCAGTTCCTCTGCGAGGATGACCATGTGACCGCCGTGATCGACTGGACGACAGCCTGCGTGCATCCCGCGATCTGGGAGATCACGCGCTCGTTTATTTACGGCGCGCCGTGCTGTGCGGAAGGGAAGATCGACGAAGCGCTCTTTTCGCATTATATTGACGCTTACTGCCGCTATGGAACACTGAATGAATATGACCGCGAAAATATGCAGCGGCTGTATCTTTATCAGATCGCCGTCTGCGATTACTACGGGCAGTATTACGCCTCCGATGCGGAGAACCGGGATATCTATTTGCAGCAGGCGCGGCTCGCAACAAAGCTGCTGCAAAACACACCGATCGACTGAATATATGGACGCGAAAACCCCGGCACATCAAGCGTGCCGGGGTTTTCGTCTCTCACCGGGAGACCCGGGAGTTTTGTTCTTTTACATGAACAGCGGGGCAAACAGCGCGATCAGGGCAACGATCGTTGCGCACTGGATGGCGGTGATGGCGTTGGACATGTACTTGGGAACGGTATTCATTGTTTCTTCCTCCAAATGAATTATTATTTAGTATAGCTGGATATTAACACTTGTCATTCATAAAGTCAAGCCTGCTTGCGAATAAAATTCACTAATATTTGAAATTTATGAATGATGAACGGGAATAGCGAGATAAAAATGAATATACTGTGGATTGTGACAATGAATAAAAAACAAATGTCCGGCGGGCAGAGAACCCGCGGACATTTGTTTGAAAACGTTTTACTGTGTCAGATCGCGACCGGTACGGCGTCCGGCTCGATGGGGCAGACATAACCGGCTTCGGAGCGAACGGTGTATTCCTCCTGCGCCTTTTGCAGTACCGCGGGATCGTCGATGAGTGCAATGGCGGCACTTGCCAGCGTCTTTCCGGCGCAGAGAATGGCCTTATGCGCGAGAGAGGTTTTTCCGCAGGAAACGACCTGCCACGAATGCCCGGGCACGCCCGCCGGCCATGCGGCGATGAGCGCCTGCGCTGTCGGCGTCTGCCAGCTCACGTCGCCAACGTCCGTGCTCCCGGGGAGAAAACCCTCGCCGGAGTAGGGCGGGAGCAGAAAGTCGTTCATGGGCTTCGTCATATTCTCCGAAAGTGCGCGGGATTTTTTGGCAATGTTGCTGTCAAACTTTGCGCCGATGCCGGGCGCGCGCGTCTGCGGCGGGAACGTCTGGCAAAGCGCCGAAGCGAAGGCGAGCTCTTGCTCGGTATATTCCGGCACGCCGGTCTCGGCGAGAGCTGCGTGCAGCAGCGCTTCCAGCGTGAAGTTCGGCAGTGTCTCCGCCGTACCGTCGATGAACACGCGCTCATACGTTGTGCCGGTCATGAGCGCCGCGCCCTCCGCAATGGCGTCCACGCGCTTCTGGAGCTTTACGGAATCGGCGACCTTGTTGGCGCGAACCATGTAGAGCACGGAGGCGTTTGCCTGCACAACGTTCGGCGATACGCCGCCGGCGTCGGTGATGGCGTAGTGGATGCGGCAGTCGTCGGTCATGTGCTCGCGCAGAAACTGCACGCCGATGTTCATGAGCTCTACGGCGTCGAGCGCGCTGCGCCCGTTGTGCGGATCTCCGGCGGCGTGCGCGGCGACGCCTTTGAACTTATAGAGCACCTGAATGCACGAATTGTTCGTGCCGGTGGATACCTCGTTCGTATCGGACGGATGCCAGGTGAGCGCGGCGTCGAGCCCATACCAGAGCCCCTCGCGCGCTATATACGCCTTGGCGGCGCCGCCCTCCTCGCCGGGGCAGCCGAAGAAGATGACGGTGCCGGACTTCCCGCTCGCGGCGAGATATTCCTTCACCGCCGCGGCGGCGGCGAGCGAACCGGCGCCGAGCATATTGTGCCCGCAGCCGTGGCCGTTTCCGCCGGGGGTGACGCTCTGCGGCACGGCGACGCCGCTTTCCTGCGAAAGGCCGGAGAGCGCGTCAAATTCGCCGAGAATGCCGATCACCGGATGGCCGGAGCCGTAAGAGCCCGAAAACGCCGTTTCAATGCCGCAGAGATTCTTCTGCACTGTGAAGCCCAGCTTTTCCAGCGCATCGGTATAAAGCGCCGCGGCTTTGAATTCCTTGAGTGAGAGCTCCGGCTCGTCCCAGATCGCGTCGGAGATCGAGGTGAAGAAAGAAGCGTTCTCCTCCACCGTATGCAGCGCGACTTTTTTGATTTCGTTCATATCACAACACCTTGGAGAGAAAATCCTGTAAACGGGCGCTTTGCGGGTGCTGGAAGATATCCTCCGGCGTACCCTGCTCCACGATGCGCCCTTCGTCCATGAATACAACGCGGTTGCCCACCTCGCGGGCAAAGCCCATTTCGTGCGTCACGACGACCATCGTCATGCCGTCGCGGGCGAGCTGCTTCATAACATCCAGCACCTCGCCGACCATTTCGGGGTCGAGTGCACTCGTCGGCTCGTCAAAGAGCATTACGTCCGGCTCCATGGCGAGCGCGCGCACGATGGCGACGCGCTGCTTTTGTCCGCCGGAGAGCTGCGAGGGATAGGCGTCCGCACGGTCGGCGAGACCCACGCGCTCCAAGAGCTCCATGGCTTTTTCCTTTGCCGCTGCCTTATCCGCTTTCTTTACGAGGATGGGGGAGATGGTCAGATTTTCGAGCACCGTTTTGTGCGGGAAAAGATTGAAATGCTGGAACACCATGCCCATTTTCCGGCGGTGAAGATCGAGATCGATCTTCTTTCCCTGCGCGTTTTTCTTCTTTGTAATATCCGTCCCCTCCACGATAACGCTGCCGGAGGTCGGCATTTCAAGAAGGTTGAGCGAGCGCAGGAACGTGGACTTTCCGCTGCCGGAGGGGCCGATGATGACGATCACATCGCCCTTGCAGATCGTGAGACTCACGCCGTCGAGCGCTTTGACCGTACCGTCACGGAAGTGTTTGCAGAGGTCTTTGACCTCAATGAGCGTTTCACCGGTCTGCACGGCTCATCCTCCTTTCAAAGAATCCGAACAGCTTGCTGAGAAGGAATGTCAGAATAAAATAAATGACGCCGACGATCACCAGCGGCTCGAGAGGCAGATAGCTCGCGCCGCGCACGATGAGATACTGCGTCATGAGATCGCCGATGAAGAACGTGGACGCGAGGGAGGTGTCCTTCACGATCATGATGAATTCGTTGCCGAGTGCGGGGAGGATCGTTTTGAGCGCCTGCGGCACGAGAATGTACCAGGTGCGCTGGAACGAATTCATGCCGAGACTCATGGCGGCCTCGCTCTGTCCGGCGTCTACCGATTGCAGACCCGAGCGGATGACCTCGGAGACATAGGCAGCGCTGTTGCAGATGAGCGCGATGGCGATGCAGAGAAACTTCTGCTTGTTGAGCGCCGGGATGAGCGCGGGCAGGGCAAAATAGAAGAAGTACAGCTGCAAAAGCATCGGTGTGCCGCGGATGACCTCAATGTAGATCGTGGAAAGCCACCGCAGCGGTGCGATCTTGGAAAGCTTCATTCCCGCGAGCAGGCAGGCGATCACCGCGCCGAACGCCACGGTGATCGCGGCGAGCAGCAGCGTATACGATACGCCGGTCACCAGAAACTTCTCCCAGTACTTGGTGAACAGCTTTACGATGTTTTCAAATTTAATAAAGCTCATTGGACGGATCCTTCCCCTCCGCCCGCCGGAGAGAATTCCGGCGGGCGGTTTGTTATTTCAATCAGTCCTCAACGCTGACTTCGGCAGCGTTTTCGGATTTGGCAAGCGCGACAGCGTCGTCGTACCACGTGCCGTACAGCCCATCGGCATAGGCCTTGGCGAGAGCTTCGTTCACAACGTTCAGCAGCGCGGTCTCGCCCTTGGTGATGAGAATGACGTTCGCCTCGTATTCGGCAGCAACTTCAAATTCCCAGGAGCAGATCATGAGATCGGGGTTGGAATCGATGATCATTTCGGCATTGCCCTTCGCAACGGCCAGCGCCTCGATGCTGCCGTTCTGCAGTTCCAGCACGCCCACGCCGAGATCGCCGATGGTGACGGGGTTCGCGTCGGGGATCTGCGAGGTGAGAAGATTCATCTGGAGCGAGGCGTTCTGCGCGCCGACGTCCACACCGGCAAAGTCCTCGACGGAGGTGTACTTGTCCGCGTCAGTCTTCTTGATGAGGATGACCTGCTCGGTCTCGTTTTCGCCGGCGTAGTAGTAATCGGAGATCTCATAGTTCTCGCCGCGCTCCGCCGTCCAGGAGTAGCCGGAAATGGACATCGGCACGGAGCCGGTGTAAACGGCGGTCTGGCAGGCATCAAAGCTCATCGGCTCAATAACAAGATCCACGCCGATGTAGTCGGCAATGTACTTGGCGAGCGTTACGTCAAAGCCGACGTACTGCTCCTGTCCGTCTTTGGAGGAGTCAACAAACTCCATCGGGGCAAAGTCCGGGGAGAGGGTCACGTAGAGAACGCCGTCGGCCTTGATCTGGTCGAGCACGCCCTGCGATTCAGCGGGAGCTTCGGTTTCGGCAGGAGCTTCGGATGCGGAGGTGTCAGCCGCGGGGGCTGCGGTGGGCTCCGCGGCGGGCGCTGCCGCGCCGCAGGCGCAAAGCGCGAAGAGCATCATTGCGGCAAGAGCGAGGGAAAGTGCTTTAGCGAATGTTTTCTTTTTCATTGTTGTGTGCCTCCATTGCGAAATGAATTTTTATTTAAGATGGTGCGAATATTAGCATATTCATTCACTTGAGTCAATACAAAAATGAGAAAAAATTCATAGAATTTTCAATATTATGGATAATAACCACTGATACAAGAATATTATCCAAATGCTTTGTGCATATTTGTATGAAACGAGTGAAAAAATATCCGGCAGACTTTCCACGGAAAGTCTGCCGGATATTTGCATATAAATAAAAGCGTTTACAGAAGGTATTTCAAGATCTGCACGGCATTGCTCGCCGCACCCTTGCGGATCTGGTCGCCGCAGCACCAGAGCGTGAGAGCGTTTTCCTGCGTGAGATCCTCGCGCACGCGGCCGACCCAGACGAGATCCTGGCCACTCGTGTCGAGCGGGGTGGGGTAGCAGCGGCCCTCGTAGTCTTCGATCAAACGGCAGCCGGGGAAGGCGCGGATGGCCTCGTTTGCCTCGGCAACGGTGATCTTCTCCTTTGTCCGCACCGTGACGGCGATGGAGTGCGAGCGCATGACCGGCACACGCACGCAGGTGCAGGTGACGCGAAGATCGGGGAGATGCAAAATCTTGCGCCCTTCGTTTTGCATTTTCATCTCCTCATCGGTGTAGAGATTATCGAGCATGCTGCCGATGAACGGGATGACGTTGAGTGCGATCTGCGTGGGGAATACTTTTGCCTCGCACTTTTCGCCGCGGGCGAGCGCGTCCATCTGGTGCTCCAGTTCCTCCAGTCCGCCCTGTCCGGCACCGGACACGGCCTGATACGTGCACGCTACCATGCTCTCAATCGGCGAGAGACGGTTGAGCGCGCCGACGGCCATCGCGGTGATGATCGTGGAGCAGTTGGGGTTGGCGATGATGCCGGAATTCTTTTTTGCGTCCTCGCCGTTGATCTCCGGTACAACGAGCGGGATGGCCGGATCCATGCGGAAAGCGGAGCTGTTGTCGATGTACACCGCGCCGCTTTTCACGATGGCTGGAGCAAACGCGCGGGACATGCCGCTCTTTACTGCACCGAGAACAAAATCCATGCCCTCGAACGAGGCGTCCGTCGCCTCCTCCACGGTGAGCTCTTCCCCGCGGAAGAGAATTTTGCTCCCCGCGCTGCGCGCGCTCGAGAGGAGTCGAAGAGAGGAAACGGGAATATTATATTCTTCCAGTACGTTGAGCATTTCGCGGCCGACCGCGCCGGTCGCGCCGAGAATGGCGATGCTGCAATTTTTCATAAATGAGAAACTCCTTTCCGTCAGCCGGTGAACCCGTCATACAATACGCGGATCGCCTTTTCAAAATCACAGTTTTCCACGCCCACAATGATCGAAAGCTCGTCCGCGCCCTGGGCGATGGTGCGGATGTTCAGCCCGTGTTCGCCGAGCGCCTGGAAGAGCTTGCCGGACGTGCCGGGGCGGGCGGGCATTTTGCGTCCCACGGCGGCGACGAGAGCGATGCCGTCCTGCACGCGCACGTCGTCCGGGCGGCAGGTCTTCTGGATATCGGCGATCACGTCGTAGAGCGTGTTTTCGAGTGCCGCGGACGAGACGACGAGCGCGAAGCTATCGAGCCCCAGCGTGATGTGCTCCACGGCGGCGTGATAGCGGTCGAGAATTTCGAGCGCGTTGCAGAGCGTTGTGGAGGCGTTCATGTTGCGCTTGAGCACCGTGAGGATCGTGAAGTTGCGCCGCCCGGCAATGCCGGTGATCGGGCGCTCGAGCTCGCTTTCGCTTTCGATGTGCTCCACGATGAATGTGCCGGGGTCGTCCGGACGGTTCGTGTTGCGGATGTTGAGCGCAATACCCTTTTCCTTGACCGGGAGGATGGACTCCTCATGCAGCACCGAAGCGCCCATAAACGCCATTTCCCGCAGCTCCGCATACGTGATGCGGGGAATCGGGCGGGGATTTTCCACAATACGCGGATCGGCCATCAGAATGCCGGAAACGTCCGTCCAGTTTTCGTATACGTCCGCGTTCACCGCCGCGGCGGCGAGCGCGCCGGTAATGTCGCTGCCGCCGCGTGTCATAACCTTGATCTTCCCGGTCGGCACGCGGCCGTAGAAGCCGGGGAGAACGATTTTTCCGTTCTTCTCGAGCGCTGCGGCGATGGCGGTGTCGGTGCGGGCGCGGTCAAACTGGCCGTCAAAGCCGAAGAATACGCAGTCGGCGGCGTCCACAAAGGCGTAGCCGAGCGTTTCGGCCATGAGCCGCGCGGTGAAGTATTCGCCGCGGGAGACAAGCTCGTCCACGCTCGTGTCGCGCGAGAGCGTCGCGGCGTAGGCATCAAATTCCTCCTCCACGCGATAGGAAAGGCCAAGCTCGTCGCGGATGGAGACGAACCGGGAGCGGATCGCGGCGAGAATGTCGGCGCAGGAGACGCCATAGGTCAGATGCGCGTGGCAGAGATAGAGAAGGTCGGTGAGCTTATGATCATCGCTCGTGCGTTTTCCGGCGGCGGAGATAACGACAACGCGGCGCGAGGGATCCGAGAGGACAATATCGCGCACCTTGCGGAACTGCTCCGCCCCTGCGACGGACGAGCCGCCAAATTTACATACTTTCAGCATAGTTCTTCCTCCAGCGCCGCGAAGAACAGATCGTTTCCGTCCTTGCGGATGTTCTGCGCAAGTGCGTGCATTTTCTCGGCACTCATCGGCTCGGTCACGGCGCGGACAACGTCGCCCTGCGCGAGCACCGACCGGAGCGGCAGCCGAACGGCGGCAAAGCCGCCGGTGCGGATGTAATAGGTGTGTACCGCCGCGCGGTTATCCGCCTCTGCGGCGCGGCAGTTCTCCGGGAACATGGCCCGCGCGCCCTGCTGCGCCGCGGCGAGATCGCGCAGCACCGCGGACGCCGTGGGAAAGCGCCCCGCACCCTGTCCCATCAGCACGATGGAGCCGCAGCGGCTGCCGGTGTAGCGCGCCATGTTGTTGTTTACGAAAACCGAGCTTTCCGGCGCGGCACGGGGGAAGAGCACCGGCTCCACATACGCCGAAACGCTGTCCCCGGCACGGCTTCCACGCGCCATAAGGCGGCAGACAAGGCCGCGGCCTTGTATATCCTCCACGTCCGCGGCGGTGAAGTGCTCCATGCCCTCGCAGAGCATGCCGCTTTGCGGCAGCACGCCAAAGGCGACGGCGCACGCGAGCTGCATTTTCCGCAGCGCGTCCAGCCCGGAGACGTCCGCCGTAGGGTCGGCCTCGGCATAGCCGAGAGACTGCGCCTCGTGCAGCGCGTCGGCATAGGAAAGGCCGCGGCGCTGCATGGCGTCGAGCATATAGTTCGTCGTGCCGTTCAAAATGCCGGAAACGGCCTCAATGCGGTCGGTCGCTGCCGAGAGCGCGAGATTGTGCAGAAACGGCACGCCGCCGCCGCACGCTGCGCTGAAGAGAAACGCCACGCCCTTCTCCCGGGCGAGCGAGGCGAGCTCCAAGCCGTGCGCGGCGACCATCGCTTTATTCGCGGTGATGAAGTGCTTCCCGGCTTCGAGCGCGCGCATGCCATAGGAGTATGCCGGATCCAGCCCGCCGAGCGTTTCCACCACGGCGTCTACCGTCGGATCGCCGAAAATAAGCGCGGCATCGCTCACCTGAAAGGGCTCGACCGCCTTTCCGGGGCGCACGAGCACCGGCCCCGCTTCCATACCGGGGGCGTCAAGCAGCATCTGGTATACGCCTGCGCCGACCGTACCATATCCCAAAACCGCGACTTTCACGGCATCGCCTTCTTTCTCTAAGATATCAAATGTCCTTGAGTTAGCAACAAATGTTTTCGACAGAAAGTATTGTAACAGAATGCCCGCGGAAAAGCAATGCTTTTTCGCGGGCGATTCGATGAAATATACAGAAAATTGGAAGAAGTTTTTTACATATTGCCGGTGGCGTACATAAGTGCGGAGAGCGCGGCGACCGGCGCCGTCTCGCAGCGGAAGATGCGCGGCCCCATCGAACAGATGTGCAGCTTCATGATGCGGGCGAGCTCCGCCTCAAACGGCTCAAAGCCGCCCTCCGGGCCGGTGAGAATGGCGGCGGAGGCAATATTCCCGGCGTTCTCCACGGCATCGCGCAGTGTTTCACGCTCACCGGTTTCGTACATGAAGAGGGGCAGGGCGGTGGTGTTCGCCTTGTTGAAGGCCTCCGCGAGATCGGGCAGGAACCCCACGGTGGGGATCACACCGCGGCCGGACTGCTTGGCGGCCTCTTCGGCAATGCGCTGCCAGCGGGTGATCTTCTTGTCCGCGTCGCCCTGGATGCGCGCCACGCACCGGCTGGAAGCAAAGAAGTAGATCTCCGATGCGCCGGCCTCGGTGCATTTCTGGAGAATGTAGTCGGTCTTGTCGCTGCCCTTGGGCAGCCCCGCGAGAATGATGGTGTGCACGCTTGGTTCGCCCTGACAGGGGACGACCTCGAAAATCTCGGCCTCGACTTCGTTGGGGGTGATCTTCGTAACGGTGCAGTGGTGATCCTTGCCGCCGTCGCACACGATCATCGTGTCGCCGACGCGAAGGCGCAGCACCTTGGCGTGCGCGGCGTCCTCTCCCAGAATAAACGCCGTGCCTCCGGCGATCGAGCTTCCGCCGGAGAGAAAGAATCTCGGCATGAGCAGCATCCTCCCACAGATAATTTCTTATCTATTATCGCATAGTTTTGCACGGATTGCAAGACGGGAACCGAAGCCTCGCGGCGGAATAGACTGTATTGGGGAGGCGGTCGTATGGATACCGAACGCATGAAGCGGGTGTTGGAGCGCGTATATGGAAGCGCTGCACCGACGAGGCCGGAAGAGAAGCCGGACGCGCTGCGGGAATGTCTCCGGTTGGAGACGGAGGCCGCGGGGCTGCTGCGTTATCTTGTGCGCGCGAGCCGCGCGTGCCAGAATCCGCTTGGCGAGCCGCTGCGCCGCTGCGAAGCGCGCTGCCGTGCGCTGCACGCGGAGTTTTTCCTCCGCGAGGGGGAGCGGCCGCCGCAGTCTCGTCCCGGTACGCCGCCGGGTGTCCTCTCGGCGCTGCGGCGGATCGTTTTGCTCTCCCGGGTGCGGATGCGGCTTTACGAGAGTGCCGGAGAAAACGCTCTGCCGCTCGCACCGGAAGCGGCGCGGCGCTTTGCCGCGGAGTGTCGCGCCGAGGAGAGCGCCGCGGCGCGCCTGCTTGCGCTCTTGATGAAATGAAATGCCGCCGGAGAGATATCTCTCCGGCGGCATCGCCCTGCCTTGGATATGCGGGAAGGGGCTTTACTTATTTTCCCAAAGGACAAGATCGCCCAGAACGATCTTCTGGATATCGTCTATGTTGATCGCGCTGCCCCATTCGCAATGAAGTTCCACCGCGCCGCTGGTGTACGGGGCGCTCAGCGCACCGCCGGTGGAGAAGGACGAACCGTCGGAGAAAATGATCTGTGACTCGGTGCATACCATGTCTTCCAGCAGCGAGTAGGGCTCGTACCCACTCTGGCTGGCTCCGGGCGTGTGGAATGCCTCGGCACCCTCATAGCGTACCTTCCACACCGCGCCGAACGGCGTCAGCTCGAGCCCGGAAATCTCGAGCGACTTGCCCGATGCCGCGTCGGTATAGACGGCGTTTCCAAAATCAAAATATCGCGTCTGTTCATCCGTCGGGGTGAAGGTTACCGGCCCGAAGGTCTGCATCTCGATGTCCCTGTCGGACATATGCACGAGAAGCGGAAAGCTGTCCGTGCCGAGCGCTGCTGCGGCCTTTTCAAGGAGCATGTCCTCCACGATGCACACGAGCGTCAGCGTCTGCGTTTCGCGGTCATAGGCGTATTGCAGAACGGCGTCGCGGATCGATTCCTGCCCGTGCAGCGTGAGGCCGGATGGAAGCCTCGGCGAGGCAAAGCCGCCGAGGTCAGTGCCGTCAATGCTCCAGGAAAAGTTCAGCGCTCCCGGGTATCCGGGGTATTCGGCAATGCATTTTTCGCTCACCGGGGAGATGTTCACATAGACGCGCTGCAAATCTCCGGCGTTTACAGCGGAGAGCAGTACAAGTTCGGACTCCACTGCCTCTGTTTCCGAGACGTCGGAGACTGCACTGCCGCTCGTCTCCGGTACGGGGTATTCGGCGTAGCCGGTTACGCTGTTTTCCTCAATTTTCAGATCGGCTTTGATCTCCTCCTGCCGGGCGGCGTGGATGCTCCATGCTGCGTAGGCCGTGATCCCCAGCGCGAGGATCAGCGCCGCGGCAAGCGCGAGGCTGACAAGACGTTTCTTTTTCATGGGGGCGATCCTTTCCGGGCTTTCCTGCATTTTCCCGGGAGAATAGACCGCGGTCTCGTTGATAAACCGGTCGTCCAAACCACCCAGCGCCGCGGAGATCGTTTCCCGCTTCATACAAGCAATCCCTCCTTAATAAGGTGATGTCGAAGTTTTTCTCTGAGACGGTAGAGGCGGACAGCCACGCTGTTGGCGGTGGAGCCGGTCAAAGCGGCAATGTCTTGCACCGAATCGGAATACCAGTACCGGCGCACGAAGAGAAACCGGTCAGAGTAGCTCAGCGCTGCGAGAAAGCCGTTGATCGCCTCGGAGAGCACCTTCGCGTCGTAGGCTTCCTCCACGCTGCCGCCGTCGGAGAGACATTCCTCCAGCTCGTCGAGTGCTGCGTCGTAGCGGCTGTTTCGCTTTTTCGCGGTGTTGGCGTGGTATTTTGCCGCGGCAAGATTGCGCGCAATCTTGCATACGAACGTCCGCAGCGGCGCGGGCTCCTGCGGCGGGATGGCGTTCCAAACGGCGAGATACGTGTCGTTGAGGCACTCCTCTGTGTCTCGCTCGCTGCCGAGAATGTTCCGGGCAACCCTTGCCGCGGCGCTGCCGTGCGCCTGGGCAAGCTCCTCGATCGCCTGTTCCGAGCGCTCAAAAAACAGGCGGATGATCTCCGCATCGGTCATTGGCTGCCACCTCCTTTCGCCTTCACCCATATACTACGGTTTTGGTGCCGGATATTAACAGAAATATCTTAGAAAATGCAAAATGCGCCTCCTATAGAGGCGCATTTCACGGTATTCAAAGTGTGCAGGCGTAAACGAACGCTACGAGTGTGAGCACAACACCGGAGACGATGGAGCCGGACCAGAGAAGATACCGGAGATCGGCGCCCTCCAGCGGCTTGCGCTTCGGCTTTGCCGCCACGGCGGCGGGCTGCGGCACACCGGCGTACGGCGGCGCGGGATAGCCCTCCGGGGCGGGGGCGGCATCGCCGTAAAAAGCAGCGTCGTCCGGTACGTCATATTCCGGCTGGGGGGCATACATCATCCCGGCCTGCGGAGCATACGCCATTTCCGGCGCGGGGGCATAGCCCTGCGGCGGGTAGGGCGGCTGCGGGGCGTAATATCCGTTCTGAGGATAGGGCGCGGCATAGCGCGGGTCATACGCAGGAGCGGCATAGGGGTCGTAGTACGGCGGCGAATAGGCACTCGCGCTGTAGCCCTGCGGCGGATAAGGCGCAGTGGGAACGTAAGGCGCGTACCCGGTAGGAGGATAGGGCGCAGCATAGCTGCCGCCGTAGGGGTCATAGCTCCGCGGCGCGTAAGGTGCGGCGGCGCGGCGCTCGAACGGCATATCGCCGCCGACCGTTTCGTATACCGGCACGTCCCGCGCCGGCTTCTTCGGCTTTTCGGGCGCGGTGAAAGGATTTTCCCATTCCGGCTGCGCCATGGCCTCGGGGGCATATGTACGCGCGGCGGAATCGTCGCGGGGAATGCGTTCCTGGGATTCTTCCGCGGGGCGCGCGAGGCGCTGACGGATGCTTCCCATGACCTCCGCCGCTGTGGGACGCGGCTTCGGGGGCGTGAATTCCTGCTTTCGGAGAGCCTCCATCATTTCGGCCTCCGAGCCGAAGGCGCGGCTGGGATCGGCGCTGGCGGGACGCTGCGCGCCGGAAAGCTTCTTTCGAATATCGGCAAAGTTCATCGGCGCGCCTCCAGAATCTGCCGGGCGCGCTCGCTGTCGTGGGCGATCTGCGCGCCAAGCTCGTCAAGATCGGCAAATTGCCGCTCCGGACGCAGAAAGTCGAAAAATTCCAGAGAAAGCGTGCGGCCATAGAGATCCCCGTCGAAACCAAGAAGATGGCTCTCCACGGTAACGACCGGCTCGCTGCTCACGGTGGGGCGGACGCCGATGTTCGTAACGGCGGCAAACTCCCCCTCCGGGAGAATGGCGCGCGCGGCGTAAACGCCGTGCGGCGGGATAAGCACGCCGGGCGCAAACTGCATGTTCACCGTCGGCGCGCCGAGATGGCGGCCAAGCCGGTGGCCGTGGCGGACGCTGTCCGAGAGGAAATGCGGATGGCCGAGAAAGTGCTCGGCGCGGAGCATGTCCCCGGCTTGCAGCAGCGTGCGTATATAGGTAGAACTCACGGTGATGCCGTCGAGTTCTACTTTATCGACCACGTCGCATGTGAGGCCGTTGGTTGCGCAGTAATCGCGCAGGCGTTCCGCCGTGCCTTCACCGCGCCAGCCGAAGCAAAAGTCGTAGCCGACGACGAACCCCGCCACATCCAGCTTGGCGCGGATGCGCTGGAGAAACTCCTGCCACGGCATGTGCATCGTTTCCTCGGTGAAGTGCAGAAACTCCACGCGCTCAATGCCGAAAAGACGCCGGATGATGGCGGCGCGGTCAGCCGCGCTGTTGATGAGCGGCACGCTTGTTCCGAACACAAAGGTGTCGGGATGCGTATCAAACGTCATGACCGCCGGATCGACGCCGAGCGCTTTGGACCGCTCGATCGTGCGGTTCAAAAGCGCCGCGTGGCCGCGGTGTACACCGTCAAAAAAACCGAGCGCCAGAACGCATTTTCTCTCTGCCATGAATGATCAAACCTCAAAAAAACTTTTTACCGTGACGGCCTCGCCGTCCGTGACGCGCCCGATGGCGAGAAATTCGCCGTTTTCGGAATAAAAGCGCGTCTCTCCGTCCGGCGCGTTCGTCCGGAACGGATTGCCGCAGCGGCAGCGCTTTTCCTGCGCGGCGGTAAGCGTCAGCGCCGCGGCGGAAGAAAAGAGCGTGTCCACCGGGAGAAGTGTGTCGCGGTCGGCGCGCGTGAGCGCTCCGATGCGCCGCGCGTTTTCCACCGAAAAATTCCCGGAGCGCGTGCGCCGAAGCGCTGCCATGCATCCGCCGCAGCCGAGATACTCGCCGAGATCGTGGCAGAGCGTGCGGATGTAGGTGCCCTTTGAGCAGCGGATACGAAGTATATGATCGCCGTTCTGCTGCCCGAGATAGTCGATGGAGTGGATCGTGATGCGCCTCGGCGTCCGCTCCACCTCGCCGCCGCGACGGGCGATGTCGTAGAGCTTCTGGCCGTTGATCTTAATGGCGCTGTACATCGGCGGGATCTGCTCGATCTCGCCGGTAAAGCGCCCGAGCGCCGCGCGGACGTCCTCTTCGGTAGGTAAGACGTCTGCCGAGCGCAGAAGGTTGCCTGTAATATCCTGGGTATCGGTAACGATGCCGGGGCGAAACGCCGCGACATACTCCTTTGTTTCCGCCTCGGCAAACGACGCCGCGCGCGTGGCGCGGCCGACAAGCACGACAAGAAGCCCCGTAGCCAGCGGATCGAGCGTACCGGCATGGCCGATGCGCCGCTCGCCCAGAATGCCCCGGAGCTTGGAAACGCAGTCCTGACTTGTCCAGCCCTCGTCCTTGTCGAGGAGCAGAATGCCGTTTATGCCCATACTTCCTCCACGGCGCGGCGCACCGCGTCCGCCGTTTCGTCCGGCGAGAGATCGAGCTCGCACCCGGACGCCATTTTATGGCCGCCGCCGCCGAAGCGGGCGCAGACCTGCGAAGCGTCCACGCCGCCGTCCGTGCGCAGGGACACCTTGCTGCGCGGCGGGTTTACGGAGAGCTCGCGTACCGTTACCGATACGCGGTTGCCCCGGACCTGTCCGGCGAGCGAGGCAAGATCGCTGCAATCGTCCTCGGTGACACCGGCGCGGCGCAGCATGTCGAGCGTGATGACGGCGATGTTGATCGCATGGTCGCGGTAGGAGCAGAGCGAGGAATACACCATGCCCTCCAGCGCGAGACGCGCCGGGGACTTGGTGCGGAAAAAGAGCTTATTGAGCAACGGCAGATCCGCCCCGGCGTCGCAAAGGCGCGCTGCGGCGCGGAATGTGGCGCTGTTCGTGTTGGCGTAGCAGAAGCAGCCGGTGTCCGTGGAGACGGCAATATAGAGAAGATCGGCCTCCGTTTTATCCGGCGCGCCGAAAAGCTCCTCAATGAGCGCGAGAACAAGCTCGCCGCAGGCGGCGCTGTGTGTCCAGATAACGGCGTTCTCCGGCTGCTCGCCGCGGGGAACGTGGTGGTCGAGCTTGAGCGCGATCTCTCCCGCAAAGCCGCGGGCGAGAAGCTTGCTTTCGGCCACGTCTACGCTCACACACGTTTCGGGAACAAATCCCTCCGGCGCAAAGTACGGCGAAACGAAGGGGACAAAGGTCTCCGTAATTTCGGGATTTCTATAAAGATGCGCCGTTTTTCCCAAACGGCGCAGCGCGTGGCACAGCGCAGAGGCGCTTCCGAGAGTGTCCCCGTCCGGCCTCTGATGTGTCACCAAGAGATAGTTGTCGTGCGCGCGGAGATACGCGGCGCATTCCAAAAGTTCCATGCTTACTCGTTTTCCCCGGCCTTGGGCGAAGCGTCGTCCAGATGCCGGATGATGTCGTTGATGTGCGCGCCGTGCTCGATGGAGTGGTCAAGATCAAAGATCAGCTCCGGCGTATACCGCAGCGAGAGGGAGGTGCCCAGCTCGTGCCGCAGCCAGCCGCCGCACGATTTGAGACCTTTTTTGAGCTCCTTTTCGTTCACGTCGCCGAGCACGCTCAGATACACGGTGCAGTAGCGCAGATCGCCCGTCGTCTCGGTGCGGACAATGCTCAGCAGATCGCCCTGCTGCACGCGCGGATCCTTCACCTCGCGCAGAAGCGAGGCGAGCGTGCGCTGGATATCGTCGTTGATGCGCTGGATGTGATTGGACGGCATAGTTTACCCTTCCTCTCTTACAGCTGCTCGGTGACGAAGCACTCGATGATGTCGCCTTCCTTGATGTCGTTGAACTTTTCGACCTGCATGCCGCACTCGTAACCGGCGGAGACTTCCTTGACATCGTCCTTAAAGCGGCGCAGCGAAGCAAGCTCGCCTTCGAAAATGACGATGTTGTCGCGGTTGACGCGCACACTGCAATTGCGCTGGATCTTGCCGTCCTGCACATAGCAGCCGCACACGGTGCCGACCTTGGACACGCGGAACGTCTGGCGCACCTCGGCGTGGCCGATGATGACCTCGTGGAACTTCGGCGCGAGCATGCCCTTCATGGCGGCTTCGACGTCGTTGATGCAGTCATAAATGACGCGGTACATGCGCAGCTCCACCTTGGCGCGCTCGGCGCTGTCGCGCGCGGCGTTGTCCGGGCGGACGTTGAAGCCGACGATAACGGCGTTGCTCGTGGAGGCGAGCATGACGTCCGACTCGTTGATCGCGCCGACACCGGAATGGATGACGCGCACGCGGACTTCCTCGTTGGAGAGCTTTTCGAGCGAGGTCTTGACGGCCTCGGCGCTGCCCTGCACGTCGGCCTTGACGATGATGTTGAAGTCCTTGAGATCGCCCTCTTGGATGCGGGCGAACAGATCTTCGAGAGAGACCTTCTTGCTCGCGCCCGCGGCAGCGGCGCTGCGCTGTGCGGCAAGGCGCTCTTCAGCGAGCGTGCGCGCCATGCGCTCGTCGGCAACGGCGTTGAACACGTCGCCCGCAGACGGTACCTCGGACATACCGGCGATCTCCACCGGGACGGAGGGGCCGGCCTCGGTGATGCGCTCGCCGCGGTCGTTCGTCATAACGCGGACGCGGCCGACGGCGGTACCGGCAATGATGATGTCGCCGGTGTGGAGCGTGCCGTTCTGCACGAGAACGGTCATGATCGGGCCGCGGCCCTTGTCGAGACGCGCTTCCACGACCGTACCGCGCGCCGGGCGGTTCGGGTTGGCCTTGAGCTCCATGATCTCGGCCTGCAGCACGAGATTTTCGAGAAGCTCCGTGACGCCCGCGCCGGTCTTCGCGGAGATCGGGCAGACGATCGTGTCGCCGCCCCACTCCTCGGGGACGAGATCGTATTTGGTGAGATCCTGCTTGACGCGGTCGGGGTTCGCGCCGGGAAGATCCATTTTGTTGATCGCCACGACGATCGGCGTACCGGCGGCCTTGGCGTGGTTGATAGACTCGATCGTCTGCGGCATGATGCCGTCATCGGCCGCGACGACGAGAATGGCGATATCGGTCACCATCGCGCCGCGGGCGCGCATGGTGGTAAAGGCTTCGTGACCCGGCGTATCGAGGAAGGTGACGGGGTTGCCGTTGACCATCACGCGGTATGCGCCGATGTGCTGCGTAATGCCGCCCGCCTCACCGGCGACGACGTTCGCACTGCGGATGCGGTCGAGCAGGGAGGTCTTGCCGTGGTCGACGTGACCCATGACGACGACGACCGGCGCGCGGGGAACGAGTTCGTCCTCGGTATCGACGTGGTCGTCAATGAGACGATCCTCAACCGTCACAACGACCTCATGCTCCACCTTGCAGCCGAGCTCCATGGCGACGAGCGCGGCGGTATCGTAGTCGATCACGTCGGACACGGACGCCATCACGCCGAGCTTGATGAGCTGCTTGATGACCTCGACCGCCGTCTTCTTCATGCGGGAGGCGAGCTCGCCGACGTTGATCTCGTCGGGAATGCTGACCTTGAGCTGCTGCTTTTTCGCAACCTCAAACTGCAGGCGCTGCATCTTGTCGCGCTCTTCCTGGCGGCGCTTGGCGCTTGCGACCTGCTGCTGGCGCTGCTTGTTCTTGTTCTGGATCTTTTCCTTGCCGCCGCGGCGGATGTCTTTGTCCTTGCCGGAATTGCCGGCGTTGCCGGCGATCTTGTCGAAGCGCTCGTCGTACTTCGAAAGGTTCGCTCCGGCGGAGCCGCGGGTATCGACGACGCGCTTTTCCACGACCTGCTTCGGCTGGATGGGTTTCTCCTGCTTCGGCTTCTGCGGCTGCTGCACAGGGGCGGCAGCGGCCGCGGGAGCCTGTGCGGGGGCAGCGGCCTTTTCCTGCACGGGAGCGGCGGACTTTTTCTCTTCCGGCGCCTTGGCGGGAGCCTTCTTCTCCTCCGGTTCGGGGGCGAAGATCTCGGCGATGCTGCCGACCTGGTGGTGCTGCGTCAGATACTCGAAAATGATGTCCAGCTCGGCGTCCTCGAGAACCTGCATATGGTTCTTCGGCGTCGTGGCATAGTCGGTGAGGATCTGGGAAATATCCTTGGAGGTCATGCCGAAATCCTTGGCAACCTCATGAATGCGGTATTTAAAATCAAGCGCCATACTTATTTCCTCCTTTTTCCGCTCTCGGTGTGCTTACGGGGCGCGGCCTTCCGCCGCTTGAGCTTATCCTCGCGCTGGGCGAGCAGTTCGGCTGTTTCCTTCCAGCCGGGAAGCTCCTCGGCAAGCGCGGCGGCGAACCGCGCGGCGAGGGGCAGATCGGTGAAGCAGAGCATGCTGCATCCGCGCTTGCCCATCATGGCGGAGAGCTCCGCCTTCGTCCAGGGCAGCGTTTGCAGCGGTGCACGGTGACCGTACAAAAAACCCGCGGCGCGTTTCTGCGCGTTGGGAGAAGCGTCGGCGGCGAGCATCAAAAGCCGCGCCTTTCCGGCGGCGACCGCCGTGCCGCTTCCTTCCTCGCCGACGGCGAGCATCCCGCCCTTCCGGGCGAGACCGAGATACTGTGCTGCCTTATCCATCGCCCGCCTCCAATTCCGCCGCGAGCCGCGCCCACACGTCCTCCGGCACGGGGACGGACAGAGCGCGCTCCAGCGCGCGCGATTTGACCGCACGCTTCAAACACTCACTGCTGCGGCAGAGATAGGCACCGCGACCCGGCACCTTGCCGCGCAGATCGATGGAGAGCTCTCCCTCCGGCGAGCGGACAACGCGGATCAGTTCATTTTTCGGTTTTTGTTCACGGCAGCCGATGCACTGCCGGAGCGGTACGGTTTTCGGCAAAAGCGCTCCTCCTGAAAAATATGTGGATTGCGGGTTTTGTTTGAAAGAATTTATTCGTTCGCGGCGCTCTCGGGCTTGATGTCGATCTTGTAGCCGGTGAGACGCGCGGCGAGACGGGCGTTCTGCCCCTCTTTGCCGATGGCGAGAGAGAGCTGGCTGTCCGGCACGATCACGCGGCAGCTGCGGCCTTCCTCGAGCACTTCGACGGAAACGACCTCCGCCGGGGAGAGCGCCGAGGCAATGTACTGCTCGGGATCCTCGCTGTACTTGATGATATCGATCTTCTCGCCGCCGAGCTCGTTGACGATGCTTGCCACACGTCCGCCGCGGGGGCCGACGCATGCGCCGATCGGATCAACCTCGGGATCGGCGGAGTAAACCGCCATCTTCGTGCGGCTGCCGGCCTCGCGGGCGATGGAGCGGATCTCCACCGTGCCGTCGAAAATTTCGGGCACTTCCAGCTCGAAGAGCCGCTTGACGAGACCGGGGTGCGTGCGGGAGATGAGCACCTGCGGGCCGCGGGTAGACTTGCGCACCTCAACGACATAAACCTTGATGCGGTCGCCCTCGGTGAGCTCCTCGCCCTTGATGCGCTCGGTGGGGGAGAGCATGGCCTCGGTAAACTCGCTGTTGGAGCTGATCTTGATGGACACGGCGCCGGTGCGCGGCTCGATGCGCGTGACGACGCCGGTGAGAATTTCGTGCTCCTTGGAGGTGAACTCGTCATAGATGATGCCGCGTTCCGCCTCGCGGATGCCCTGAATGATGACCTGCTTGGCCGCCTGCGCCGCGATGCGGCCGAACTTTTTCGTTTCGACCGGGATGCGGACAACGTCGCCGATGTGCGCCTTCTTATCGTAGTGCTGCGCCTCGTCGAGCAGGATCTGCGTGGCGTCGTTCACGTACTCGCTCTCCTCCACGATGGTCTTGAGAACGAACATGGAGATGGTCTTCTTGCCCTCGTCCATGATGACCTCAACGTTATCCTCGCAGTCGGGGTTGTCGCGCTTGAAGGCGGTCAGCAGAGCCTGCTGGATCTTCTCCTGCATGTATCCGCGGGGGATGCCCTTTTCCTTTTCGATCTGCTCGATGGCGTCAAAAAATTCGGCGTTCATTGCACTCATCTATTTTCGCTCCTTACGTTATGTCGTGGGTGTTTTTTTACAGCACGCGCAGCCGTACCTGCGCGATCTGGGACTTTTCAAAGGTGAGCTCTTTTCCGGCAGCAGTCAGCGTAACATTGCCGTCGTTGTACCCGGAGAGCGTTCCGACAAAGGACTTGCTGCCGTTCACCGGCTTATAGAGCCGGACTTCCGCGCCGCTGCCCATGAAGCGCTCAAAATCGCCGGGGCGCTTGAGCTCGCGCTCGGCACCGGCGGAACTGACCTCGAAAACGTAGCTGTCGGGAATGGGATCGGCCTCGTCCAGCACGGGATCGAGCGCGCGGGAGAGCGCTTCGCAGTCGTTGATGGAAACGCCGCCGTCCTTGTCGATGTATACGCGCAGGAACCACTGCCCGGCCTCGCGGATGTATTCCACATCCCAAAGCTCCAGCCCCAGCTCCGCGGCGATGGGCGCGGCCAGCGCGGTCACGGTCTCGGTGACTTTACTCATAAAAACCTCTCAATTTCCAAATCCTGACATTTTCTTTTAAATCAACAAAAAGAGTGGGTTTTGCCCACTCTTCCTGTTTCTTACGTTCGTACGAGGAGATTATACCACCCTCTGCGCACGATTGCAAGTGATTTCCATAAATTAAATATAAGGTATGCGTCTTTTTTTACCCGTTCATTGCGGTGAGAACGTTGCCGTAATCGACCTGATAGTTCGCGCCTTCGTAGGTGCCGTTCAGCATGGACATGGCGCGGTTCCAGGCGTCGCCGCCCTCGGTATAGGGCTGGGGCTGGTAATTGTTCAGCGTGTTCGGCCCGAGCACCGTGCTGTCGGGGCCAACGGTGCTGCTCAGCGAGCAGGGGATAAAGGTGTAGCTATCAAGCGTCACCTCATCGCCGACGCGCTTGAGCGTGAGCTGCGCAATGCCGGTGTCGTAAGCGCCCGGATCGGTGCCGTTGCCGGGGTTGGTGTGGCCGCCGAAGATGAAGTTGCCGAGACCGTAGAAAATGACGCCGCCGTTGTAGCTCTCCGCCGGCTGGAGCCGGTGGGCGTGCGTGCAGTATACGGCGTTGAAGCCGGTGTCCACGGTGTAGCGGCAGAGCTCGGTCTGCACGTCGGTCGGCTCATAGTACCCCTCGCGCCCCATGTGCAGGCACGCGATCGTATAGTCCGCGCCCGCCTCTTCCAGTGACTTGAGTCCCGCGGCGATCTTCTCGCGCGATGCCGCAACGAGCTTTTCCTGCGCCTGCGTGGAGAGAATGCTCATGGCGTTGTAGGTGAGCTGGTTGTAAAGGCAGTAAATGCCGACCTTCACGCCGCCGTCCTTTTCGTAGATATACGTCTCGTCCTCGCCCGCGTAGGCGACGCCCACAGCATCGAGCGCGGCGGTCGTGTCGTCATAGGCGTTCTGGCCGAAGTCCATCGTGTGGTTGTTTGCGAGCGTCACGAATTCCACGCTGCCCGCGGTGAGGATGTTTGCGTAATCCGCCGGGGCGAGAAATACGAACTGCTCGATGGAGTCGTAGTACTTGTCCGAAAGGTTGCATTCGAGGTTCGCGATCGTGAGATAGTCGCTCTCAAAATACTGCACGGTCTTGGCGAAGGGGTAGTCATAGTTTTTTCCGACGACGGTCTGCAATGCCGTACCCCAGCCGCGGCGGGTCTTGGCCTCGGCGAGCGTGCAGTCGCCCACCATGGAAACGGTGAAAAACTCCGGGCTCGGCTCCGGCGTGGGCTCCGGTGTCGCAGTCGGCAGCGCGGTAGGCTCGGCCGTCGGGACGGCTGTAGTCTCCGGCGAGGAGACGGGCGGCACGGGCGTTTCGCTCGCCGCGGGGGCGAGCGTCTCGGCGCTTTCCGCGTTGCGCACCGAAACGGCGCGCACGGCGACGAGCACAACGAGCGCGAGCGCGAGCAGGCAGAAAACGATCAGCGCCGGAACGGACACCCGGCGGGAAGGACGGTGTTGCATGGTGTTTCTCCCGTATTATTCGGTGAAGTGAATGTGGTTGTTGATGTGGTCCTGGCAGAAGCAGTGGTACCCCGCGCAGCGCGAGCAGTAACGGAACTCCAGCTCCGGGTGATCCACATCGGTGCGGCCGCACACGGCGCACTTGTAGCGGTAGGGGGCGTTTTGCTGCTCGCGGCGGATGCGCTGCGCTTCGCGCTGGAAGTTCACGGTCTTGCGCACCTGCTCGGGACGGCGGAAGTGCAGCGAGCCGAAGAGCATATCCCCGCAGAAGAGCAGGTAGTTGAGCGTTGCCACGACCGGCAGCAGGCTCAGCGGGAAGCGGAGCGCGAATATTTCATAGATAAAGTACGCCGCGTTCGCCACAGCGAGCCACTTGATCTTGATCGGGATGATGTACATGAACAGCACCCGCTGCTCCGGGTAGTACGTTGCAAACGAGAAGAACATCGAAAGATAGATGAACTCCGCGCCGATGCTCATCGTGATGCCGCCGATAAAGTAGACGAGGAACACATAGAGGATCGTGAACACCATGCCGGTGAGAAAATACATGTTGAACTTGGCCTGTCCCCACTCGCGCTCCATCGAGGTACCGATGAAGTAATAGAAATAGAGGAACAGCAGCCCCCAGAGCCCGGCGGTGTCCGGAATGAACACAAACGTCACCAGCCGCCAGATCTGCCCGCGCAGGATTATCTGCGGATTGAGAGCCAGGAAATACTGCACCGTTCCGGTGCGGTCCATCAGCGTCAGCAGCCATACGGCGGCGTTGCCGATGATGAGATAGCGCATGAGATTCGCCACGCCGAAGCGCGGATGGCGGACGCAGTAGCGCTCGACCCAACGCATGAAAGCTTTCAAATCAAAACTCCTTTCCAAAGGAAGAACTGCGGAATACTTAATTATAGCACATTTGGACGAAATTTCAATCCGGGAGTTGCCGCCTTATACTTTTCTCCGAAAGGGGGAGCGGAAAATGAACATCTATGGCTATATCCGGGTATCCAGCCGGGACCAGAACGAGGACCGGCAGCTTATCGCCCTGCGCGGCGCGCTCGTGGAGGAGCACTTTATTTATATGGACAAGGTATCCGGCAAAAATTTTGACCGGCCGGAGTACAAAAAGCTCATGAAAAAGCTCAAACCGGGCGACTTGCTCATGATCCAGAGCATCGACCGGCTGGGGCGCAATTATCAGGAGATACAGGATCAATGGCGCATCCTTACAAAGGAAAAGAGCGTGGATATCTGCATTCTGGATATGCCGCTTCTGGACACCCGGCAGGGGAAGGACCTGATGGGAACGTTCATTGCCGACCTTGTGCTGCAAATTTTGTCCTTTGTGGCGCAGAACGAGCGGGAATTCATCCGCAAACGGCAGGCGGAGGGGATCGCTGCCGCCAAGGCGCGGGGCGTGCAGTTCGGCCGCCCGCCGCTCCCGCTTTCGGAGGAGTTCAGCGCGGCATATACGGCGTGGCGGGCCAATAAGCTCTCGCTCCGGGAGGCAGCGGCCTCCTGCCATATGAAGCCCTCCACGTTCCACGATAAGGCGCGCCGGCTGGAAAAGACTACATAAAATCATATATGCCGCTGTCCGGAAAGGTGTACTTTTCCGGACAGCGGCATAAAGCCTGTAATTATCCTTACTATACCGCAGAAAAGTGAAAATCTCAACGATTTTCCGGAATATTTCTCCGTGTTTTCGCCCGTTCGGAAAA
>CAVEQS010000041.1:0-24507 GCA_963618015.1 bacterium
TGGGCTTCCTCTAGATATTCTCTTTTTAGTGTCTACTTTTACTTGACAAGTACACGGGACTTTTTATGCCTTGCTTTTCTTTTTGGGGAGAACATGCCTTATCAGCCAGTTCAGCGTGGGGTGCGCGATCGCGGCAAGATGCAGCGCCGCAAGAGGCCATACAACGATGGTATACCGCGTCATCACAAGCCCCATGGCGGTAACAACGGCTATCACCAGATTCACGGCGAGCGTGATGATCGTCCATCTCCTCCATTCGGGGCATGCAGCGATCATGTGCAACGCGCCAAGGAAGCACGCGACGAGCGCAAAATACCAGAGCTGGATGAAATCCGCCGCGAATTTCTTCGCCGTGTTGGAGAGAAACTCGCCCGGATTCTCCCGGATCCACTCCATGCCCATATCCTTGAGTATCTCGTTTTTCTGCACGCGGTCGAGATCCGGGTCGTTCTGGACGGAAGTATATTCCTCGCCGAATGTCTCATAGATCTTGCTGGAATAGTATTCCGTGCTCGTATCGGGGTTGTTGGCCGCGTAAAGATCCCGGCCGCTGTAGGAATCCATCACGATGGGATACCCGGTCTCCCGGTAATTTACGAGCGTATTCGCACCGAAAAGCAATACCGGGATCAGCAGAAAAACCACAAACCTTCCGGCAGAGAGCCGCCGCCGGAGAAGCAGCACCAGCGAGTACACCAGCACCGCAATATACACCGGCAGGAGCGCCGGGCGGCACGCCACCAGATACACGCCCGCGAGATTCATGTACGTCAGCCGCTTTCCCGCCGGCATATCCGTCCGCACGGAGAGATACAGCAGGAGCGCCATCAGCAGAAGGAAATAATGCTCCAGATAGATGTTGTACAGATCGAGCTGGGTGCGGAAAAGAGCAACGCCGTAAAAGAGCGGCGCAAAGCCGCCTTTTCCAAAGAGTATACGCTCCGTTTTATAAAGCAGCATGCACGCCGTGCCCAGCATCAGATACTGCACGGCAATGATCATGGGGAGCGTAAAGCCGATGAGCCGCAGGAGCGTCAAAATGAGCGGCACGCCGAATGGCACGACAAAGAGTGCGGAATCGCGGGTGGTCTGGATAAAGTGGCCGGTGGTGCGGAAATTTTCCGCAATGCTGTAGTAGAGCTCCGCGTCCGGGCCAAGCTCTACAAAGACGCCCTGCACCGCGCAGCAGAGGAGCGCCGCAAGCTGGGGGACGATAAACCAGAAGATCTCTCCCGCGTGCTGTTTTATAAACGATACGAGCGCGTTTTTCTTCATGTCCGTACCCTTCCCTCTGATCGAAGTTTATTCCGGGATGCGCCGGATGAGCAGCGCCGCGGCAAGCCCCGTGAGGACGCCGCCCGCGATGCCCGAAACGGCGAGCACCGGCAGATAGCCGAGAAGCTGCTTCGTCTGCAATATGAGCATGGCCATCAATATCTGCCCGGCGTTGTGCGCAACGCCGCCGGCAACGCTGACGCCCACGGTGGAGAACCGGTCAATCCGGCGCAGCAGCGCCATGACCGCAAGACTCAGCACCGCGCCCGCGAGAGAATAGAGCATCGCGCCGACGCTGCCGAAAAGGAGGCTTACAAGCACGACGCGAACGAGCGAGAGCGCCGCCGCCTCCTTCCAGCCGAAGCGGAAAAGAGCAAAGATCACGGCGATATTCGCCAGACCCATTTTCACGCCCGGAATGCCGACCGACGGCAGCAGTGACTCCACATACGAGAGGATCATCGCCACGGCGGTCAGCATCGCGAGCAGGACAAGCCGTTTCGTCTTTTTCATATCAGCTCACCAGATCGATATCGGAGGAAGCCGCACCCTCGATGCGGATCTCCGTTTTGTTTGGGAGGCACACGATCGTGTCGCCCTCGTACTGTGCAGCTTTTGCCCGGACACAGGTACCGTCCGGGCAGCTTGCCTCCGTCACATCGGCGCAGCCGCCGGAGATGACGAGGATGTTGTAGCCGCCGTTCGGGGCGTGCAGCGTAACGGTCGTGTCCTCGGAAAGAGGATACTCCACCGTGCGCTCGCCGTTTACGTATACGACCGCCAGAGCGCCGTCCTTCCGGCTCAGACGCTGAAAGGCGAAGAAGCCGAGCGCGAGCACGAGGAGTGCCGCGACGAGCAGTATATCCGCGCGAAGGCGGTCTTTTTTTGTCCGTTCAGGCTTCATTGGATAAACTCTTTTCATAAAAAATCCGTCCGGCTTTGCCGGACGGATCTTCTTTGGTGAAAATCAGATTCTCTGAATAACGCCCACCGGGCAGTTTTCCGAGCAGGCGACGCAGCCGACGCACTTATCGTAGTCGATGCGGGCGAGATTGTCAACCACCTTGATGGCTCCGGTCGGGCAGACCTTCTCGCACTTCATGCAGCCGATGCAGCCCTTGGAGCAGGCGACACGGGTCTGCGCGCCCTTCTGGGTGTTGCTGCAGCGAACGATGGTCGGATCGATCGCGCGGCGCAGAGCGATGATGTGGTTCGGGCAGGTGCGGGTGCAGATGCCGCAGCCAGTGCAGTTGGCGGGATACACTCTCGCGACGCCGTTCACAACGTGGATGGCATCCGACGGGCAGGCGTTCTCGCAGTCGCCGTAGCCGAGGCAACTGTTCGGGCACGCCCATTCGCCCTGGAAGAGGATGTTCGCGGCCGAGCAGTTGTTGATGCCGGCATACTCGTACTTGTGCTTGGCCGTCTCACAACTGCCGTTGCACTTGACGTAAGCGACCATCTCCACAACGTCCTCCGCCTCAACGCCCATGAGCTCGGCGATCGCGGCGGCGGCGCCGTCGGCACCGGGGACACAGAGGTTGGTTTTCGTCTCTTCGCCTTCGGCCAGCGCCTTGGCGTAGCCGTCGCAGCCAGCGTAGCCGCACGCGCCGCAGTTGGCGCCGGGCAGGCATTCGCGGATCGCGGGGAACATCTCATTTTCGGGGACGCTCATGTACTTGGAAGCGATGACGAGGATCAGCGCGGACACCGCGCCGATGATGAGCAGAACAACAATTGCGCTAATAACTCCAGACATGTCACATTCCTCCCTTAACCGAACAGCTTGTCAGCCATGCCGGCAAAGCCCATGAACGTCATGCTGGTGAGAGCCGCCGCCACGAGCGTGATGGGCAGACCTTCAAAGCATTTCGGGGGCTTGGCATGCTCAAGCGCCTTACGGACGCCGCAGAAGAGGATCAGCGCGAGGCCGAAGCCGACGCCGGCGGAGAAGCCGTTGACACAGCTGAGCAGGAGGCCGCCGCCCATGGCCGTGTAGCCGTTGCTGACGTTCAGCAGCGTCACGGCGAGCACCGCGCAGTTGGTGGTGATGAGCGGGAGGTAAACGCCAAGGGACTTATACAGGGGCGGGATGTACTTCTTCAGGAAGATCTCGACGAACTGCACAAGCGCGGCGATGACCAGGATGAAGATGATCGTGGAGAGATACTCCAGACCGTTCGGCACCATGACATACTGATAGATGAGGTGCGTGGCAGCACTCGCGAGCGTCATAACGAAGATAACGGCGCCGCTCATGCCGATGCAGGAGTCAAACTTCTTGGAAACGCCCAGGAACGGGCAGATGGCGATGAACTGCACGAGAACATAGTTCTGCGTGAAGATCATGCCGAACATGATTTTCAGTACTTCCTTGAGCATCAGTTCTTCGCCTCCTTATCTTTCTCGGTGCAGCTGTCTGCGCTGCCGCAGCCGGCGCAGCCGCCGTCGCCGCAGCCCATTTCAGGCTTGAAGGTCTTGCCCTGCTTGGACAGGCCGAGCACGAGCATCGCCATGGCCAGACCGAACATGAAGAATCCGCCCGGCGTCTGGGAAATGATGCGGATGGTGTACTCCTCGGGGATGATCTGATAGCCGAACAGGCTGCCGGAGCCGAGAAGCTCGCGGACTACCGCCATAGCAGTAAGGACCATCGTGTAGCCGATGCCCATGCCGAGACCATCAAAGAGGCTGTCGAGGACGCCGTTTTTGTTGGCAAACATTTCGGCACGGCCGAGCACGATGCAGTTAACGACGATCAGCGGCAGGAAGATGCCGAGCGAGTTATAAAGATCGATGAGATACGCGTGCACGACCATTTCGACGAGCGTTACGAATGTCGCAACGACGACGATGTAGCACGGGATACGGATCTTGTCGGGGATGATCTTGCGCAGCGCCGAGATAACGACGTTGGAGCCGATGAGAACAAAGGTGAGCGCGACGCCCATGCCGAGACTGCCCTTGACTGTTACGGAAATGGCAAGGCAGGAGCAGCAGCCGAGCACCAGCACGAGAACGGGGTTTTCCTTGAAAATACCGTTAACGAGGATCTGCATTCTTTTTTTCATTTTCTCCGCCCTCCCTTACTGGATCGCCGCGACGGCGGCGCAAGCGGCCTGCACGCCCTCGCGGACGGCATTGCTGGTGAAGGTGGCGCCGGTCTTGAGCACAACATCGCTCACATCGCCGGAGTGGCCTTCAAACTTTTCGAGCATGGATGCTTCGCCGACCTTGCTGCCGACGCCCTGCGTCTCGCTGGAGACGTTGGCCTTCACGCAGAGGATCTTGCCCTCGGTATCGAAACCGACGGTGACGACAACGGCGCCGCCGTAGCCGGTCTTTTCCGCGGTGACAACATAGCCGGTGCCGTTGTCGCCTTCAAAAATGCCGGTGACACCGTTGGCGGCGAGCTCTTCGCTCACCTCGAGCTCGGTGAACTCGGCCGCGGCGGGAAGCACTTCCTTGCGGGTCTTTTCCGCTTCGATGCGGATGTTTTCTTCGATCACGGGCGCGGTCTTGGCGTTCGTAAAGCCGAGCAGCGCAGAGGCCACAAGGCAGATAACGACCAGGACAACAACGGGACGCGCCATTTCCGTCCAGAACGTATTTTTCTTTTCCATTACGCCTTGACACCTCCCACAGGCTTCGTCCGGCAGCCCTCGTTGATGTAGGGCACCAGCAGGTTCATCAGCAGCACGGCGAAGGAAACGCCCTCTGCGGAGTTGGCAAACACCCGGATCGCAGAGGTGAGGAAGCCGCAGCCGACAGCGAAGATCACGCGGCCCTTCGTCGTGAGCGGGCTGGTGACGTAGTCGGTCGCCATGAAGATGGCGCCGAGCATCAGGCCGCCGGAGAAGAGGTTCAGGAACGCGGTCGTCGCGTCAAAGCCGTTGAAGAGGAACGTGAACACAAACGTGCTCGCGATGAAGCACGTGGGGATCGTCACCTTGATGACGCCGCGCACCACGAGATACACGCCGCCGATGAGCAGCGCCAGAGCGCAGGTCTCACCGAGAACGCCGCCGTGGTTGCCGAGGAAGAGCGTCATGAAGCTGCTCATGTCGAGACCGGTGGCGGCCAGCGGCGTGGCGCCGGCGAGCAGGTCAACGCCCGGAGCGGTCACGGTGTGCAGGTAGTCCGTCATGCTCTCGGTGAAGGAGAGCATCATGGCGAGACGGCCGACGAGCGCGGGGTTCACAAAGTTGCAGCCAAGACCGCCGAAGAGCATCTTGACGATGATGACGGCGATGAAGTCGCCGATGAGGAGCTGCCAGATCGGCATCGTCACGGGGACGTTGTAGGCGATGAGCACGCCGGTGACGACCGCAGAGAGATCGGCGATGGTCTGCTCTTTCTTGAAGAGCTTGTTCCATACGAACTCAAGCAGCACGCAGTTTGCCGCGGAGACCGCTACGAGCAGCAGCGAGCGGAAACCGAAGATGATGACGGACGCGATCAGCGCCGGGATGAGCGCGATGAGCACGTCGCGCATGACGCGCTGCGTCGTTGCGCCCTGCTTATGGTAGTGGGGCGAGACGCTTACGATAAGATCATTGTTCATTTTCCCGCCTCCTTCAGAGTTTTCATGCGGTTGTCATAGTCGCGCACGAGAGTTTTGGAGAGCTTGTTCACCTGCACGAGCGGGCGGTGGGCCGGGCACTGGAACGCGCAGCAGCCGCACTCGATGCAAAGGCCGACCTTCAGCGCCTTGAGCGCTTCGGCGTCGTTTTTCTCATAGGCGCGCTCGATCTCCACAGGCATGAGCTTCATCGGGCAATGGTCGATGCAGCCGCCGCAGCGGATGCACGCCGTGGGCGTCACGGGGCGGGCGTCCTTCTCGTTGAACGCGAGAATGGCGCTCGTGCCTTTGGCAACGGGAGCGTCCAGATCGTACTGGGCAACGCCCATCATCGGGCCGCCCATGACGAGCTTTTTCGGCTCGCAGGAGAAGCCGCCGGCAAAGTCGATAACTTCCTTGCAGGCCGTGCCGATGGGGGCGATGACGTTCTTCGGCTCCTTGATGGCGGAACCGTCAACGGTGATGCACTTTTCCACGAGCGGCATGCCGGTCGTGCAGTAGTGCGCGAGCGTGGCAACGCTCGTCACGTTCATCACGACGCTGCCCACATCGATGGGGAGCTTGCCCTCCGGCATGATCTTGCCGGTCGTGTGATAAATGAGAACTTTTTCGCCGCCCTGCGGGTACATGCACGGCAGAGCGCGCACTTCAACGTGCTCGTCGTTCGCCGTAGCCTGCTTCATTTTCTCGATGCAGTCGGGCTTGTTGTCCTCAATGGCGATGATAATCTTCTTGACGTTCAGCCACTTTTCGAGCAGACGGCAGCCCTCGACGACCTCGTCGGTACGGTCGAGCATGGTGCGGTGGTCGCTCGTAATGTAGCCTTCGCACTCCGCGCCGTTGATGATGATCTCCTGGATGCGGGAGGTATCCTTCACATCCAGCTTGACCGCCGTCGGGAACGTCGCGCCGCCGAGACCGACAACGCCGCTGTCGCGCACGGCATTGATAAAGCTCGCGTAGTCGGTGATCTCCGGGGCCTTGACCGTGTCGGCGACGGTCATCTCACCGTCGGACTCGATCACGACCGCCTGGCAGGTCGCACCCATAAACTGCAGCATGGGGACGATCTTCTTGACCTTGCCGGAAACGCTCGCAAACACCGGGGACGAAACAAAGCCGCCCGGCTCGCCGATCATCTGACCGACGTTGACGTGATCGCCGACCGCAACAATGCAGTTGGCGGGCTTGCCGATGTGCATGCTCATCGGAATGGTCACCGTAGCCGGGGGCGGCATTTTGATCGCCTGCATCCCGGCGGTGTTCTTCCGATGGGGGATATGTACACCGTTCAGGTTTTTCCGTGACATCCTTTCCACCTCTTGTTTATATTTCGCTTCTTTGCAAACTCTTTACGGGCCCCTGCGGACTCGCGCGGACGAAGAAAGCCGGTTCAGAGACATTTTTTACAGGAAATGTTGTGTAATCCACGCACCCTCCGCATTATATCCCCTTGCGGACGGAGCGTTTTCATGTGATGAATAACATTTCATTTTTTGCATGTTTTGCCAGTTAATTCCCGCAAAAAAGGCCGAAAAAACCGGGTATTTCCGACAAAATAATATAGCACATCGCTGGAATTAAATCCAGTATAATTTTCGTAATTTTCTTATTTTCTTCTTTTGCCGAAAAAAGGAGCGTGTTTTCCGTCCGCTTTCGTACATCCGTTTGCCGCGAAACCCTCTTGTAATTGCGCCGGATATTTGTTAATATAGTGAAAGACTCGGATACTTCCGATCAGATGGAGATCAAGAAACATGAAAATCAACGAAATGACAGCCCTTCTCTCCGGCGAGGCGCGCACCGCCGCGGCTCACGCGGACGTGGACATCGTCTCCGCCTACGCCGGCGATATGCTCAGCGACGTGCTCGCGCTCGGCTCCCAGCCGGACGTCCTGCTCACCGGCCTTCTCAATCCCCAGGTCATCCGTACCGCAGAAATGCTCGATACGGCGTGCGTCGTATTCCTGCGCGGCAAGGAGCCGGAGGCCTCGATCCTGGAACTGGCGGAAAAATGCGGCGTTTGCGTACTTACCTCTCCCCTGGAAATGTATGATGCCTGCGGCATTCTGCATCAGCACGGGGTGACGGGTGCGAAATGAGCCCGCTTGTCCGTGAGTATGAGGTTCCCGGCGACGATTTCGCCCGCGCCGGAGAGGCCTCCGGGCATATCAAATCCATGCTGAAGGAGCTCGGCTTCGCTCCCGCTATGATCCGTCGCGTCGCCATTACGACGTATGAAGCGGAGATCAACATGGTCATCCACGCCGGCGGCGGCCACGTCCGCGCGACGGTCACGCCGGAAGCCGTCAACGTCGTCTTCACCGACCACGGCCCCGGCATCCCCAACGTTGAGCTCGCCATGCAGGCAGGCTGGTCGACAGCGCCGCAGAACATCCGGGCGCTCGGCTTCGGCGCAGGCATGGGTCTGCCCAACATCCGCAAATACAGCGATGATTTTGACATACAGACCGAGGTCGGAAAGGGCACGACCCTCTCGATCACGGTGTATGCCGGAAAGGAGTCATCGTGAGCATCGGCTATGCTTCGATATATCTCGAAAACGAAAAATGCGTCGGCTGCACCAAGTGCATGCAGCGCTGCCCCACGGAGGCGATCCGCATCCGTGACGGTAAAGCGGCCATTCTGCGTGAGCGGTGTGTAGACTGCGGCGAGTGCATCCGCGTCTGTCCGCACCACGCGATGAAAGCGCGGGTGGACACGCTCTCGGAAGCGCTCGGCAAATATAAATACACGATCGCGCTCCCCGCACAGGCGCTCTATGGCCAGTTCCCCGGCGTGCAGACCCGCGCGCCCATTCTGGAAGGGCTTTCGCGCATCGGGTTCGACAGCGTCTTTGAGGTCGCCGCCGCGGCGGAGGTCATGTCCGCCGTGACGCACTACGAGCTCAATTACGGCAGCATCCCCCATCCGATCATCACGACCGACTGCCCGGTCATACTGCGCATCGTGCGCATCCGGTTCCCGTCGCTGCTGCCGCATCTGCTCAACTACCGCTCCCCGATGGAGGTCGCGGCGCGCTGGAGCAAGCGGCTGGCCGTGAAGGAGACGGGACTTTCGGAAGACGATATCGGCTGTGTATACATCTCCCCCTGCCCCGCCAAGTGTGCGGGCGCCAAGGCCGCGCTCGGCACGGCGCATCCGGCGATCACCGGCGTTGTGTCCATTGCCGAAGTAGCGCCCCGGCTCACCGCCGTCATGGGCGACATTGACGACCACGAGCGCTATGCTCAGGCGGGCGCTGCGGGCGTCAGCTGGGCGATCTCCGGCGGGCAGTCGTCTGCCGCGGGCGAGCCGAACCATCTCGCCGCCTCCGGCATCGAAAACGTTATCGGCATTCTTGAGGCGCTGGAGGACGGCAAGCTCTCCAACGTGGATCTCATTGAGCTCAACGCGTGCTACCCCGGCTGCGTCGGCGGCGCGCTGACGGTGGAAAACCCGTTCATCGCGAAGGCCCGCCTTCAGCAGATGATGATGGGCTTTGCCCCTCCCCTGCATCCCAACGACTGCCCCCGCGAGGATATGCGCTGGGAAAAGACCCCCACGGCGAGCTCCGCTCTCCGGCTGGACAAGGATGTGTCCGTCGCAATGGAGAAGATGGAGCAGATCCGACGCATCACCGAATCGCTGCGCGGCATCGACTGTGGCGCGTGCGGCTCTCCCTCCTGCCGGGCGTTCGCCGAGGACATCGTCGCCGGGCGCGCCGACGCCGGCATGTGCGTTTTCTCAGACATGCAAAAATAAAGCACTTTCCTTCAGTTAATTACGGCGAGCGGATATCCGCCGCCTTCAGGTGGTAACGATATGATCCTTACAGACCTTCACATTCACTCCTGTCTCTCTCCGTGCGCGGACGATACCATGACGCCGGCGGCCATCGTAAAGGCCGCCAAGGACGCGGGGCTGGAGCTGATCGCCATCACGGATCACAACTCGGCGCGCAACTGTCCCGCCGTGGCGGCCGAGGCGGAAAAAGCCGGCATCGGCTTTATCCCCGGCATCGAGGTGACGACCTCGGAGGAGATCCACTGCGTCTGCCTTCTGCCCAATCTCGGCAAGGCGGCGGCGTTCTCCCGCTGGCTCGATACGCTGCGCCCCGGCATCGCCAACCGTCCGAACGTTTTCGGGCGCCAGACCGTGATCGGCTCCCGCGGCAGCCGGACGGAGGAGCGCGAGCTGCTCTTCATGGCGCGGCGCATTTCCGTCAACGAGCTCAGCCGCGCCGTGCGGCAGTATTCGGGCCTGATCTGGCCTGCGCATGTGGATAAACCGTCCAACTCGCTCTATTCCATTCTCGGCTGCTGGCCGGAGGATCTGGACATGGACGCCGTGGAGCTCTACTATGAAAAGGAGCCCGCAGGCATTCCGGAGCACATCCACCGGCTGCGCTGCTCGGACGCGCACCGGCTCTGGGACATCAAGGACGGGTACCCGCTCCCGCTCGAGAGCGCCGACTTTGCCGGATTGAAAAAATATCTTCGGGGAGAATAAGAAACCAAAACGCGCGGCAGGTTTTCATGACCTGCCGCGCCTTATGCCGTTTTATCCGAAAAAGAAAGAGAGAGAATATCCGATGGACTCCGAAAAAACCGCAGCGGAGAGCGGCAAAAGCCTCTTCCGCCGCCACGCGAAGCTCACGGCCCGGTACATGCGCACGTTCGTTTTGTGGGCGGCCGCGGGGCTTGTGATTGGCGCGCTCGGCGGGCTGATCGGCACCGCGTTCTGCTATGCCATCCGCGAGGCAACGCTGCTGCGAGGCGCGCACCCGTGGCTTTTATATCTGCTGCCGCTCGGCGGCCTTCTGATCGTGTGGCTTTACCGGCTGCGCGGCATGCACCCGACAGACACGAACGGCGTACTGCTCGCCATCCATGCGCCGACCTCCATCCCCGGCTCGACCGCTCCGCTCATCTTCATCGGCACAACGATCACGCACCTGTTCGGCGGCTCCGCCGGACGCGAAGGCGCGGCGCTGCAGCTTGGCGGCGTGCTCGGCTACCAGCTCGGCAAGGCGCTCCGGCTGGACGACAAGGACATACACCTCATCGTCATGTGCGGCATGAGCAGTGTATTCTCCGCGCTCTTCGGCTCGCCGCTCACGGCGGCGGTATTCGCCATGGAAGTGGCAAGCGTCGGCATTCTCCACTTTTCCGCCATTCTGCCGTGCCTCACCGCGTCACTCACGGCGGCATACCTTGCCAGCGCTCTCGGCGCGGCAGCGGAGACGTTCCCGCTCGGTGCGGCGGTGCCGTTTACATGGGCAAGCGCCGGAACGGTCGTCGCCATCGCGGCGGCGTGCGCAGTGCTGAGCATTATCTACTGCATCGCGCTGCGGCAGGGCGGAAAGGCGCTCGGCAAAGCTATTCCGAACAGCTATCTGCGCGTATTTCTCGGCGGCAGCGCCGTTGTGCTGCTCTCTGTCCTGCTCGGCACGCGGGATTATAACGGCGCGGGCATGGACGTGATCGCCGCCGCCATGCAGGGGCATGCACGCCCGGAGGCGTTTGCGCTCAAAATGCTCTTCACCGTGCTCACGATGACGACCGGCTATAAGGGCGGCGAGATCGTCCCGGCGATGTTCATCGGAGCGACCGCCGGATGCGTGCTCGGCAGTCTCTTTGGGCTGGCGCCGGGGCTCGGTGCGGCGGTGGGTCTGCTCGGCATGTTCTGCGGCTCGCTCAACTGCCCGATCAGTGCCATCTTCCTCGGTGTGGAAATGTTCGGCGGAGCAAACATCCAGTATTATGCCATCGCCGCCGCCATCAGCTTCATGCTCTCAGCGAATTTTGGCCTTTATAAGGAGCAGAAGATCGTTTATTCCAAGATCCGCGCCGAATTTATCAACCGCTATACAGACTGATATCCATACAAAGCGCCCGCGGGGACTGTTATTGTCTCCGCGGGTGCTTTTCTTTTTACAGATATCGTTCCATGTGATCCATGCCATCCTGCAAGGTATCCAGAAACTGCTTCACATGATAGCCGTCCGCCGCGGCGTGGTGGCATGTGATGGAGAGAGGCAGCAAAAACTGCTCCCCGCTCTCATAGATTTGCCCCGCTTCGACCGACGGGAAGTAGTACGGCTTGTTCTCATACGAATGGACAGAAAAGCTCCGAAACGAGACCCACGGGATACAGGAAACCGTGTAGGCATTCTCCGGTGGGACGGCGTCCTTCCTCGTGAGAATTCCGTGATTTTTGCCGTACCGTTCCGCGTTTTCGAGATATGCGCAATAAAATGCGCGGAAATCATCGTCATACTCCGTCCATTGGAGCGAAAAGGTCTTGTCATCGTTGTGGAACGCGGCATAGAGCGGCGTGAGCGTGTCGTAGTATCCGATTTGTCCATCCCGCTCAGCAAGCTTGAACTCGGTTTGCTCGTTGAGCGATCTTGTCACGAGCCAGAGATACGCCGGGAAGAACTTGATCCCGGCCTCGCGCAGCGCGGTGCGCATGCGCGTAACATCCAGCTCAACCGTGAGAGAATAGCCCGTCGGCGCCATCTGTGAGAAATACCAGAAAGTCTCCCTCCGGTTCCACGTAGTCGTATCGATCGGCGTAAACTGCGTTTTCTGTTTCATATGTGTCTCCCCTTTCCTGCCCATTAAACGGCAGAAAAGGAAAAAGGACAACCGACGCATCGTAGAGTTGAAAACCGGCGCAGAGCAACTGCGCCGGTTCAAGCTTTATATAAGGTTTTACAGCAGATCGTCGAAAAGGCGGATGTTCTTTTCTTCCAAGGGAAGCTCACCGGCCTGCTCTTTTTTTACGACCTCCACGATGCGGTCGTTGATGGGCGTGGGTACGCCGCATTTGCGGCCCCATTCGCACACGACGCCGTTGATCGCATCGATCTCGCAGGGCTTGCCCTTTTTGAGATCCTGGAGCATGGAGGGCTCGATGGCGCGGTGCTTTTTCATCGCGATGGGGACGAGAAGCTCCGCAATGGCACGCTTAAAGCCATTTTTATAATAGAACAGCTTCGTGAGATCCTTTCCCTGCACAGGCGCGAATGCCGCGCCCGCAGCGTGGCCAACATCGATGCACTCCTTCATGCAGCGCACCGCGACGCGCCGGGCGTCCTTCTTCTCGCTCACATCGCCGAACACGCCGCCCACGACGGTGCCGAGGCCGGAGAACGTCGCATTGATGAGGAGCTTCGACCAGCGCGCGCCGAGGAGGTTATCCTCCATATCCACCGGACACATCTTTTCGAGCAGCGAGCGCACCTCCGCGAGCTTTTCGTCCGAAACGCCCTGCATGCCGCCCATGTGGAACGAGAGGCTGTCCGGGTCGCTCGTGAGGACGCACTCGCCGGGGGCGTCCATCGTGGCGCCCCATTCCACCACGCAGCCGATCGTGCGGCTCTCACCGACGATCTCGGCGATGCCCGGCTCGGGGATGCCGTTCTGGAACGTGACAATCACGCCGTCGGGCGCAAGGAGCGGCTTTAGAAATGTAACGACTTCCTTGTTATGGAGCTGCTTCGTCATGAGGAAAATGACATCGTAAGGCGCGGTCATTTCCTCCGGGGTGATGGCCGTCACCGGTGTGGAGAAGTTCACGGTGCCGGTGATGTGCGCGCCCTTTTCGCGCAGCGCGTCTACATGGGCGCGGTTGCGGTTGACGAGCTCTACGGGGATACCGCCCTTCGTCATATAAGCGCCGAGCACCGTTCCGAGAGAACCGGCGCCATAGATCGCGCATTTCATTCGACGGTCACCGTCCCGTCCTCGGCGAGCGTGACGCTCATGCCGGTCTTGACGTATTCCAGAAACTCGTCGCCGAGAGAATCGACAACGGGCATATGCGTCTCTGTCCACACGTCGGAGAGAATGGCGCCGGCGGCAGCAAGCGAGTCGATGGGCTTGGAGAAGCACATGCACGCGGGCAGCTTACCGAGCGCGCCGGCGGTGTAGAACACCATGCCGCCGGTCGTGGAGCCGATGGTCTGCGGCAGGCACAGCGCCACGCCGATCATGGGCTTTTTGTAGATATCGGGGTTGTTCTGATCGCCGCACTTTACGTCCTTATCGCCGAACATGAGCGCGGACTGGTAGCTTGCAAGCGTATTGAACCCGCCGTGGGAAACGAGAGCTTTGGCCGTGACGGTGCCGGGAACGACAACGCGGCCCTTGAACGTTTTCGCCATGTTATTTGGTCTCCTTTCCGGTGATGATGCCGACGATCTCGTCCTCGGAATAGAACTTCGCCGAGGTGTAAGTACGCAGCTTGTTCGAGCAGGTGATGACCGGCATGGACTTGGAAAGCGGGTTGTTCATGTACATCAGCGGGCAGATATAGCTCAAAATCGCGCCCGTCTTCTTGAGTCGGTAGGCATAGGGGCCTTTGTTGAACTCTTCGAGCACCGGCGGGGCGGTAGTGAGAACCGTCGGCACGGCGAGCTTCTCGCGGCCCGCGGCCTTGAGACCGTCCTCCAGCTTCTTCGTCCAGTCGATAAGCTGATCCATCGTGAGATGCGGGCAGCCGATAAAGGCGAGCTTCGGCTTCGCGTTCGGGTTTTTCCAGATGACCGGGTAGGACGCCTTCACGCGCTCGAGCTCGGCATCGTCCACCACGTAGACCTGCGCGCCGGGGGCGATGAGCGCGTCGCCCTGCTCCACGGCTTCGGGCGTCAGATGCTCGATATGATAGAGACCGACCGCGCCGTTCGAGGCGGTCGCCGCGCCGAAGTCTTTAAGATACGCCTTGTTGTCCTTATTGAGCTCCGTGCCGAGCCACGCATCAAGACCGCGGATGTACGGCACATCCTCCATGACCTTCATGCCGATGGCGCTGCCAAGAAGCTGCGCTTCGGGCTTCTTCGTCGTTTTGACCTCCACGACCCAGGTGGCCTTGCGTCCTTCGTCCGTCAGCAGGCCGAAGTACGGCACATAGCCGATCATCGAGCCCATCACGTCGATGATGCCGGAGTTGCGGTTGCAGCGCGCGCCGAGCACGCTGTTGGCGTATACGACGGCAGAGGACTCTGCCCACGAGAGGACCTCGCCCTTTTCGGGAATGTTGCCGACTTCGTCAAAGTAGCAGGCGCAGGTGAAGTCCTTCTCGTCCTTCATGCCCATGCGGCGGAGCTGCTCTTCGTAGCGCGGCTGGAGCTTATACATGAACTGCTTGAACACAAGATTTTGCAGTGCGTTCGAGGGGACGTTCGGGTCAAGCGGAAGCGGGTCCGCGGTGAACTTCTGCTGGAATTCCGCGCCGGAGGCAAGAAGCTGGTCGTAAAGATCGTACACCGGCTTCATCGTGTTGATGCCGAAGCTGATGACCGTATGGCCGTACTTACTCGTGACCGGCACGAGCTTTTCCGCGCCGAACGCATCGCCGTACATGACAAGCGTTTTCATCACCTTGGCAAACACTTCGCCCTTTTCACCGTTCAGGATCGCCTGTTGTTCCGGGGTCAGATTCATATGCTCACACTCCTTAATATGTGTTTTTCTCAACATATTGTCATTATAGCATCATTTATCCGCAAGTCAATTCCTCCGCGTCATTTTGTGCGCGAAGAACGGCAAGAAGCACGAAAAAGAGCGAAATGCCGGGCGACTGCGCAATGTTGACGAGAGCCTGCGCGCTGTAACCGAGAAGCCCTGCCGCGATCGCGAACGAGAGCGCGCCGCCCTCTCTCAGCGCGCGGCGCAGTGTCAGCACGACCCACGCGGCATAGGCGCCGAGACCGAGCACGCCCCAGTTGAGCAGGAGCTGGATATATTCGCAGTGTGCGGCATCCAGAATGGCGTCCGGGAAATACCGGTGTTGCACGTCGAGCGCCGCCAGCACGCCGCAGCCGCCGCCGATGAGCTTTTTCCCAAGCGGGAACTCACCGAAGAGCGAGAGGCAGTATTTCCAAACGCCGCCGCGGTCGGTGCCCCAGGAATCGGAAAAGCGCAGCCATTCGTCCATGCCGCCGAGCGGCACGGCGCTCCACACGGTGTTGAGCAGCACAAGAAGGACCGCCGCCGCAAGGAACGCCGCAAGCAGGACGAAGCCGTACACGCGCCGGACGCGAAGGAGCGTCCGCTCGCTCCGCTTCCGCAGCAGGAAATACGCTGCAAGAGATACCGCCGCGAGCGGCAGCATCAATACCAGCTCCGAGAGATGCCGGCCAAGCGAGGAGAGGAGCTTTCCAAAATCATAAACGATCGCCCGGTAAGCGAGCATGGAAAGAGCTGTACCGGCAAGCAGCAGCGGATAGCGCCGCAGCGCGTCCGATTCCTTCTTCGCAAGCAGCGGCAGAAGAACGAGCGCCGCGCCGATGCCGAGCACCGCGCACTCGCTCCGCACCGCCATAGCCGCCCAGAGGCCGACTATGCAGACGATTCCGAGAAGGACACCTTTCCAAAGGCGTTTCTCCGCAAGAAGCGCCGCAGCGCCGGCCGGCCATACAAGCGTGAGATATGCCCCGGCAAAATTGATGTTGCCGAGCGTGGATATGTACCGCCCGCGGTCAAATTCCCGGAGCTGCGAACAAAAGCCAAGCGCATCCCACCCCAGATGGTTGCACACCGTGAGCGCGCCGCTGAGAAAAAGGCCGAGGCAGAGCGGGACGAGGACATCCTGCCGGCGCACGTGCGTGCCGGAAAAGGCAAAGTACAGTGCGGCGTAGAGCCACATCATGCCGAGGCCCTGATAGCGTCCGCGCTCACCGAGAAACGATCCGGCAAAGTCGCCGCCGGATACCGAGGCGATAAAGCACAGGAAACAAAACGCAATCGCCGCCCACTCTGCGCCCGTGAGCTTTCGCCGCGGCAGGCCGTTTTCCCGGTAGAGCGTGAAGCCGAGGCGCGCGAGAACAAACACGACCGTCGGCACGGTGAAGCAAATGGTTTTCGTTTCGGTGATATCAAAAAAGCCGTCGTGCACCGCGAGCGGCAGCAGCGCGAGCATCAAAAAGAGATACCCCCGGCAGAGCCACATTTCCACGGCCGTTTTTTTCACGGCGGTATTTGCCATAATGCCATCCTCCTTTTCCTTAACTACTTTGACGGCGGGCGCCATCATGCCGTCCCGCTCTCGCCGAAAAGCTCCCGCGCCTCCAGCTGCAGCAGGCGGCTTACCTCCAGCGCGATATCGTTGAGCGTTCCGCCGAGATCGCCGCGGAACCATTGCTTATAGAGATTGACGATCCCCCCGGCAAAATATGTGACCCGAAGCTCCACCATGCGCGAGTGGCGCATACTCTCCGGGATGTCGCTGTCGCGGAGCATATAGTCGGTGAATGCCTTTTTGAGCTTTTCCATGAACATCTCCGAGCCGTTGGCGCGGATCAGGATCCGGTAAAACTCCGCATTCTCCTCCAAATAGCGGCTCAGCTGCAAAAGGAGCGGCGCGGGATTGCGGAAAAAGCTCGTGAAGCGAAATTCCTTGAGCACATCCAGCATTTTCGCAATGATCTCGTTTTCGATCTCCTCCGTAACGCCGCGCACGTCGGGGTAATGCGCATAAAACGTCGCCCGGTTGATATCCGCTCTCGTCACGATGTCCGTCACCGTGATTTTAGAAAGCTCCTTTTCCTTCAGCAGCGCGGCATACGCCTCGCGGATCATGCGCCGCGAGCGCTTTGCGCTGCGGTATTCGGCCTTTCCGCCCGTTTTCTCTCTCATCGTTTCCTCCAAACCCCGCTAATTTTCATACAGTTGTCGGATTTTATATATTCTATCAAAATTTGATGGTTGTATCTTTTTCACGCGGTACTATACTGCAAGCACAGTCAAAAGTCAACGGCTGTAGGATTTTGATTTTTCAGAATCGGAAAGGAGTTCCTATTTTATGAGAAACTATGACCGCGTTCACCCCCGCAAGCCGGAGGGCATTGAAGAAAGAAAAGCATACATTGTCGGCGGCGGCATCGCCGGACTTTCCGCCGCGGCGTTCCTCGTCCGCGACGCGCAGATGCCGGGCGAAAACATCACCGTTTATGACCAGCTCCCGGTGTTCGGCGGCTCGATGGACGCCGCGGGCAGCGCGGCGAACGGCTATGTCTCCCGCGGCGAGCGCGAGTTGGAGCCGTATATGGAGTGCCTGTGGGATCTTTTCGGCAGCATTCCTTCCCTGTACGAAGAGGGGCACACGGTGCTCGACGAGACCCGCGAGTGCAACAAGAACTGGGAGATCGATTCCCAGCATCGGCTGTGGGAACAGGGCTTCAAAGCGCATGACGAATCCACGATGGGCGTCACCCCGGAGATCCAGGAGCAGATGATCAAAATGATGCTCACGCCGGAAGAGGAACTGGAGGACGTGACCATTGAGCAATGGTTCAGCCCCGCCTTCTTTGAGAGCCAGCTCTGGTATTATTGGAGCTCGATGCTCGCCTTCCAGCCGTATCACAGCCTGATCGAGATGCACCGTTACGCCGTGCGATTCATGCACCAGCTTCATCTGATCCGCAGTCTGCGCGGCATCCTGCGCACGAAGTACGACCAGTACAACAGCCTGATCCGCCCGCTGGAAAAATACCTTGCCGACCGGGGCGTGAAATTTGTCTCCGGCGCGACCATCACGGATATGGACATCCGCATCGACGGCACGGATAAGACCGTGACGGCGCTGCATATCGGTGAAGGTGCCGGCGAGACGATCGTTCCCGTGGCGGACGGCGATCTTGTATTCTTCACGAACGGCTCCATGACGCAGAATTCCACGCAGGGCAGCATGACGGAGGCTCCCGTGATGAACCGGGACACCGTGCACAAGGGCTGCTTCTCGCTGTGGGAAAAGCTTGCGGAGAAATGCCCCGAATACGGCCATCCGGAGAAGTTTGCGTTCGACCCGGACAAGAGCAACTTTGTCTCCTGCTCCGTGACGGTGCGCGACTATCCGCAGTTCTTTGACTATCTTGCCGAAAAGACCGGCAACCCGACCGGCAAGGGCGGCTGCTCCACCTTTGTGGATGCGCCGTGGTTTATAAACTACAATGTGCCGCTCCAGCCCGTCGCGCCCGACCAGCCGGAAAACGTCCAGTTTATGTGGTTCTACGGCCTGCATGCAAACAACTGCGGTACGTATACGAAAAAGCCCATGACGGAGTGCTCCGGTGAGGAGATCATGCGGGAGTTCCTGTATTACTGTGGTCTGGAGGATAAGATCGACGAGATCATGCCCCATATCACCGCCATCCCCGTGGTCATGCCCTATATCACCAGCCAGTTCATGCCCCGCAAGCTGAAAGACCGCCCGGAGGTTATTCCCGCGGGCACCAAAAATCTTGCGTTCATCGGTCAGTTCGTGGAGCTGGAGGGCGATGTGGTGTTCACCGTGGAAACGTCCGTCCGCACGGCCATGATCGCCGTTTACCGCCTGCTGCACCTTGACCGCCCGATCACACCGCTCTTCCAGGGGCAGTACGACATCCGCATGGTGAATGTGGCACTCAAGACCCTGCTCGGCAAGGACAAGATCGAAGTCAGCGATCTGCCGAAGGTCAACCCGCTCAAGCCGCCGCAGGTCATGCACGAAATCGTGAACGCCGTCAATCAGATCCCGCCCGTGCCGGAATACTACGCCGAACGGAAAGAAAACCAGTAATCCCGCGCTCAAAAAAGCCGTCTTAGCCTTTTACAGCTAAGACGGCTTTTTGCCGTGATCCGTTCAGCGAAGGCTCCACTTTGTCTGATCGGTGTGGAGCAGTTCGTGAGATTTGTGCGAAAGGGGCTTATCGAAGAAGTCTTCATAAGCCTTCTGCACGGAAGCATTCTCGTGCGAGAAGCGCACCGGGTTGTTCCGGTCGATCTCGTAGAGCGTTTCGCCGCGCTCTCCGGCGAGTTCAAAGCCCTCGCGGAACGGCTGACCGCCGCCGCCGGCGCAGCCGCCGGGGCAGGCCATGATCTCCACGAAATCATACTGTGCACGCCCGGCGCGGATATCCTCCACGACGGCGCGGGCATTTGCAAGCCCGCTCGCCACGCACGCGCGCACCGGCACGCCGCCGATCGTTGCGGAAAGCTCCTTGCGCCCGTCCGTACCGCGGACGGCCTGGAAGGCGTCCGGGTCGGGGTTATGGCCTTCGAGCACGGCATACGCGGTGCGAAGCGCCGCTTCCATCACGCCGCCGGTCGCGCCGAAGATGACGGCAGCGCCCGTGCCCTCGCCGAGAGGCGAGTCGAAATCTTCTTCCGGCAGGTCCGCCACATTGATCCATTTGAGCCGCAGCAGACGATCCACTTCGCGGGTCGTCAGCACGGCGTCCACATCCCGGAAGCCGGAGCTGTTGACCTCCGGCACGGCGCACTCGTACTTTTTCGCGACGCACGGCATGACGGAGACACAGAAAATATCCTTGGGGTCGATGTTGTGCGTTTTGGCAAACCACGTTTTCGTCACCGCGCCGAACATCTGCTGCGGGGACTTGGCCGTGGAGAGCTGCGGCACCATATCGGGGTATTCGAGCTTCAAAAACCGCACCCAGCCGGGGCAGCAGGAGGTGAAGAGCGGCCGCCGGAATTCCCACGAATGCTTCATTTTATAGAGAAGCTCGCTGCCCTCCTCCATGATTGTGAGGTCGGCGGCAAAGTTCGTGTCAAAGACGTAGTTCGCGCCCGCGGCGCGGAAGGCCGCCGCCATGCGCCGCTCGGTGGCGAGCTCTTTGGGAAGGCCCAGTCCCTCACCCCATGCCGCGCGCACCGCCGGAGCAACCTGCAGCACAACGACCTTTTTCGGATCGTCGATCGCGGCGATGACCTTTTCGGTATCGTCCCGCTCGCGGAGAGCGCCGGTCGGGCAATGGGTGATGCACTGGCCGCAGTAGGTGCAGTTGACCTCGTCGAGCTTCTTCGCTCCGCGCACGCCGACGGTGGCGCGGCTGCCGGTGCCGAGGAAATCCCACACATTCATGCCCTGGATCTTCTCACACACGGCAATGCAGCGGAAGCACTGCACGCACTTGGAGGCCGTGCGGATGACCGGGAGCTTTGGATTCCAGTTGTTGGCCGGAAGCTTCGTTTCGTAGGGGTTTTCGATGATATTCATGTCCGCGGCGAGCTTTTGCAGCGTGCAGTTGCCGCTGCGGACGCACGTGGCGCAGTTGCAGTCGTGCTGAGAGAGGATGAGCTGCACATTGTTGCGCCGCGCCACGAGCGCGCGGAGCGTGTTCGTATAGACCTCCATGCCCTCAGCGCAGATCGTGTCGCACGCCGCCATGAGACGGTCGGTGCCCTTGATCTCCACCATGCACACGCGGCAGGCCGCGACCTTGCTCACGTGCTTCAGATAGCACAGCGAGGGGATCGTGATGCCGAGCTGGCGGGCCGCGTGGAGAATGGAGGTGCCGTCCTCCACCGTAACAGGCTTATCGTTGATGCGAAGATTTACCATCTGTCCTTCCTCCCTCCGCGGAACGCGCCGTAGCCGTAATGGTCGCAGCGCAGGCAGCGCGAGCATTCCTGCGCGGCCTCCTCATCCGTGAGGCACGCCTCCATGAGATTGAAGTCCTCCTTGCGGTCTCCGGCGGTGCGCTCACGCATGTTGACGCGGCCCCACGCGGGCTTGCCGATGGTTTGCGCCGGGGGAATGTCCACGCCCGCGGTGATCGGCGTATGGAAGCCGAAATAGTTGTCGATATTGCCTGCGACGACCTTGCCGCTGTCGATGGCGCGCACGACCGTGGAGGGGCCGAAGAAGCAGTCGCCGCCGGTAAACACGCCCGGCATGCCGGGCACCGCGCCGGAGGGATCGGCCTTGATGCGGCGGCGCTCGGTGCCGACGCCGCTGCTTTCAAAGTGCGCCGAGTCGATGGCCTGTCCGATGGCGGTGATAATGACGTCCGCTGGGAGAACGATCTCCGGCTGATCGGCGTTGATGGGCTTCGGGCGGCCGTTTTCGATGGGGCCGGAGAGCTGCGGCTGCACCGCGATGCCGACCGCGTGATCGTCCTCGGTCTCAATGCGCACCGGGGAGAGCATGGGCATGATCTCGCAGCCCTCGGCGATGGCGCCGTCGATCTCCTCGCGGGCGGCGGTCATATCCTCGATGCGGCGGCGATATACGCAGGTAACGGACGCAGCGCCGAGGCGCTTGGCAGTGCGCGTCGCGTCCATGGCGACGTTGCCGCCGCCGACCACGACGACATGCTTGCCCGTGAAGTCCGGCGCTTCGCCTGCGCCGACCGCGCCAAGCAGCTCGACAGCGGAAAGAACGCCTTCGCTGTCCTGCCCGGGGATGTTCATGCGGTTGACGATCTGCGCGCCGATGGCGATGTATACGCTGTCATACTCGCTGCGGATCTGGTCAAACGTGATCTCGCGGCCGATGTCCACATCGAGCTTGACCTGAATGCCGGTGGAGAGGATGGCGTTGATGTCGCGGTCGAGATCGTCGTCCGGCAGACGGTAGCTCGGAATGCCGTAGCGCAGCATGCCGCCGAGACGCTTGTGCTTTTCAAAGACCGTGACATGGTAGCCCTTGAGCTGAAGATAATAGGCCGCGGTGAGTCCCGCCGGGCCGCCGCCGATGACGGCGACGGTCTTGCCGTTGAACGGCGCGCATTCCGGCGTGGGGACGATGCCCGCACGCTCTACCGCATAGCGCTTCAGACCGCGGATGTTGATCGAATCGTCCACAATCTGGCGGCGGCAGTGCTTCTCGCACGGATGCTCGCAGATGAGGCCGCAAACGCCCGGAAAGGGGTTATCCTTGCGGATGAGACGCACCGCATCGGCATAGCGCTCTTCGCGGATGAGAGCAATGTACCCCGGCACGTCCACATTCGCCGGGCAGCCGGCCACGCAGGGCACGGCGTCGAACGCCTCGGTGCAGATGCCCTTTTCGATATGGGACAGGTAATCGTCCCGGAAGGCCTCCAGCCCGTCGAGCACGAGACGCGCTGCCTCAAACCCGATGGCGCAGTCGGCGCTGTCGTAAATGGCGGCGGCGCTGCGGCGCACGGCGCGGAGGTCGTCCGTCGTGGCGCGGCCGTCGAGAATCTTTTCCAGAAGCGCGTGCAGCCGATCCAGCCCCACGCGGCAGGGAACGCATTTTCCGCAGCTCTGCGCCAGGCACAGCTGCACGAACGAGGCGGTCAGATTGACCGGACAGCTCCCAAACGGAGACGCCCCGCGGCGGCGTCCGAGCGTGGCATACAGCTCGTCCACCTTTTTCTGCGCGGCGGTTTGCTGATTGACGATCAAGAGGCACTCCTCCTTATATGAATGGTTTCAAACACATTATACGGAAAACCGACACAAAAAGCAAGATGTTCTCCGTCAAAAAAACTTGATTATTTCTTTTTATGACACCGCGTTGGTTTTTCAACACTTTATGGAAGTCCGTTTTATGGGTCACACAACGCGCTATACTTGTCCCATAAAGAAGATGTTAATCTGCAAGGAGGAAAAAGAAATGGGGATCGTTGTTTCGGTTATGGCGCTGGTGCTGTACGTTCCGATGAGCATGGTGTTTGTTCTCGGCGGGAAAAAATAACGCGGCACAGCTTGTTTCTGTGGAAACAAGCAAAGTGTATCATGCTCCGGCGTATCTGTCAAGAACGGCGCTGCGCCGGGGCCGCTCACTGCGGCTGCCCCGGCGCTTTTCGGATCAATCGTATATTTTTCCCCCTTCGGGCGCGTGCGCCCCGGCGTGCAGGTACTTTCTCCGGGTCGCATCGCCGCCGCGCAGGTGCCGTTCCGCCTTGTTCTGCTCGAGAACGAGGCGCACCTTTTCATACAGCAGCCGGTCGATCTGCCGAAGCCGCTCGGACAGATCCTTGTGCACCGTGCTTTTGGAGATGCCGAAGCGTTTGGCCGCCGCGCGGACGGTGGCGTTGTTCTCTACGATCCACCTCGCCAGCTCACACGCTCGCTCCTCTCTGTTCGTTTGCATTATGCACCACTCCCCTTCCGGCAGTTTATCTATATGTGCGGAAGGTTCGTCCTATGAAAATACCCCGGGCAGAAGCAAATTCTGCCCGGGGTAAACAAATTGGGTTCGTTTGAATGTATCAGACGATGCGCCGGTCGCGCACCTGCGAATCGTAGTGCTTGTTCAGCAGGGGGCGCACGACGTAGTAAATGAGCTTATTTTCACCGTTGAACATGTACAGCGCGAACGTTGCAACGAAGAAGATCACGGCGGCGAGGATCAGCTTGCCGAGAATTTTAAAAAGGATCTTGAGAAATTTCTTCATAACCTGTTCCGCCTTTCTTAGTATGCCATGGAGTCGTCAAACTCTACGATGGTCGGGTCAAGCGGCTTCTCGTTGAGAACGACGGACATGTACTTGTTGACGCAGTTTCTCATATCCTGGCGGGATACGGTGCGGCAGTCCTCGAGATCGTGCTCGATGAAGATGAAGTGGAAGCCCAGCTCGCGCGCCTGCTCCTCCATGACCGCGTGGACACCCAGCATGCCCTTGCAGGCGATGTTGTCGTTGAAGAGGACCATGTCGCAGTCGAAGTTCTTCGCCCACTCCCACACGGCGTTCACATTTTCCCAGCCGCCGACGGCGTGGTGGCGCATGGTGGCCTTCTCGGAGAAGAGCGCCAGATCCTTTATGGCCTGGTCGGGATCTTCGGTGTCGATCATGTTGTGACCCATGGTGGAGTCCATGTTCAGCACGATGTTGATGCCCCAGCAGTTCTGCGTCCAGGTCGGGAAGTCGGTGTAGTAAACAGCGG
>CAVEQS010000042.1:0-24173 GCA_963618015.1 bacterium
TCAGTCGGTAGAGCAGCTGATTCGTAATCAGCAGGTCGTGTGTTCGAGTCACATTGCCAGCTCCAGAAAAAGCCTGAAACCTCAATGGTTTCGGGCTTTTTGCTTTTCTTTGGGATCCCGCTCGGCGCATCAGCCCCCCAAAACACCCCCATTGCTTCAACCAACAGCTCATCGCGGTTTGCCATGTTGTGCCATACCTTGCGTTTCAAATTTAGATATGGTAGGATATCTTAATCGAAATAGGAGACAGTCTCCCTGTTCTCTTCTTTTGCAACAAATCATTACTTCTTTATGAACCGAAATAACAAAACTAAGGGGAAACGGAAAAATGAATGATCCTTTGATTTCTGTAGTCGTCCCGGTATACAATGTTGAGAAATATTTGAGCCGGTGCGTAGACAGCATCCTTGCTCAAACGTATGAAAATCTGGAGATCATACTGGTAAACGATGCTTCGACGGACACCTCCGGGGAGATCATTTCCAAATATACGGAACAGGATGAGCGCATCGTCAAAGTAGAGCATGAGACAAACCGCGGGCTGTTCCAGGCTCGGCTGACCGGAGCGGCGATCGCCCACGGAAAATATCTTGCATTCGTAGACAGCGACGACTACATATCCATCGACTGGTATCGAAAGCTGCTGCAAAAGGCGGAAGAAACCGGTTCGGATATCGTTGTAGGCGAATGGTGCTTCGACAATGACGGCCAATCCAAATCCTATTTGAATTTAGATCCCTTCCGTATCAAGGACTTCGAGTTGACAGGTGAAGAGGTCATCAAAGCCTTTATGGAACAACAGGGGCAGTGCTACAGTTGGACCGTAGTATGGAATAAGCTATACAGCAAAAATCTTTGGAATCAAGCCGTAAAAGAATTTCAGTGCTATTCCAACGAGCACGGACACATGCTGATGTGGGAGGATATCGCCTTTTCCAGCGGCTTGTGGCCGCGGGCGAAAAAGGTGACAAATGTCCACGACATCCATTACTATTACTTCAAGCACGCAGACGCCTCCACAGGCGTGAACAAAAGCATAAAGCGAAACGAGAAATACATCGCGGACGCATCCGGCGCCATGCGGTTCATGGAGTCTCAACTGAAGGCCACGGGAACTTATTCTCTTGTGGAAAAGGATTATCTGGCTTGGCGCGATTGGGCCGGAGCGATGCTATATAACGAACTGGTCTTAAGTTGGGGATTGAAGCACTTTGAGCGTCAGATTCGAGCCGCTTTTGACATTCAGGATGAGTTCCTCCCGCATAAAGCGTTTTTCTATGAAACAGCAACGGAGTTAGCTGATTCTTTTTCGTTGTACGAGGATTTGAAGCGACAAATTTGTTCCCCCAAAACGCAGGTGGTGAGCTTTGATATTTTTGACACGTTGCTCCAACGGCCGTTTTGGACACCCACAGATCTGTTTCTGCTGCTAAGCGAGACCGCCAACAAAGGACGATCTTCATATATTGATTTTGCGGCAATCCGCCGCTGTGCGGAACAGACATGCCGCGAGAAAAAGCGGGTACTGTATCCGTCCTGGGAAGAGATTACGCTGGACGAGATATACGAAGAGATCCAGCACATGACCGTATTCTCTTCCGAAGAGATGGCCCGTCTCAAGCAGAAGGAGATTGAGCTGGAGAAAAAGCTCTGCAAAGCCCGAGCGACCGGTAAGGAGTTGTACGAGCTTGCCAAGTTTGCTAAGAAAACGGTACTACTCTGCTCCGATATGTACCTTCCCGAAGATGTCATTCAGGATCTGCTTACTGCGAACGGGTATGTCGGATGGGATAAGCTGTATCTGTCCAGCACAATAGGAAAAACAAAGGCCACCGGAAATCTTTTTAAGTATGTCCTGAAAGATATGGGGATCAGTCGCAAAGGTTCCATATGCCACATTGGTGATAGCTGGGATTCGGATGTGGAGCAGGCAAATCGGAATGGGATCACCGGGCTCTTTTTGCCGAAAGCAGTAGAAGTCATGAGCGGCAGCAATCCCAGAATCTACGGCGGCAATCTGTATCAAAACGCTTTTCTCCGAAATCGGGGGACGGAAGATTACGCTCTGATGCTTCAAGGCTATCCCGAGGCGCGGTACACACTGGCTCTCGTGGCCAACCGTTTTTTCGATAATCCTTATGTTTCCTTTAACCGCTGCTCCGACTTCAATGGGAACCCCGCTTACATTGGTTATGCCGCCCTCGGCCCTCATTTGATGGCTCTGGCTAAATGGATCAAAAAGTGTGCGGATGCTTTGAATGTTGGAACTGTGCATTTTGTCGCACGGGACGGCTACATGGTCAAACGTGCTTTTGATCTGGTGAACCGTTCCGGCGTTCAGTCAAACTACATTCGCTTATCAAGAAAAGCGCTGATTTTGGCTGATGTAAGCTGTCCAGAGGATATATTGTCTCTCTACAGAAAAATAAATGCCGGACGTTGTTCCCCGAAAAAGCTGTCGGCCTACTTTGCGCCTGTCATTTCCGAAGATCAGGCAAAGAACATACAGGAGATTCTGAAAGCGCATCGCTTTGACTGGGACAGTTTTTTCCCAAATGAAAACGAGTTTTACCGTTGTCTGAGAGTTTATGCCGACGAGATCATCGACTTTTCCCTGCTGCCCCAATACAAGAAGAAGCTGAAAGAATACTTTTCTCAGCAGATCAAGCCAGGGGATTATATTTTCGACATTGGATACAGCGGTCGACCCGAAGCGGCGCTTTCCAATATTCTGGGCTTCCCGGTAGGCAGCTTCTACATTCACGAAAATTCGGATATTGCGGAAATCCGTCGCGCTAGCTACGGTTGTCACAACGAATGCTTTTATTCCTATAAACCAAAGATCACCGGAGTCATGCGTGAGCATCTGCTGATGGAGCTCGGCCCGTCAACGATCGGGTATCAGGAAAAAGAAGGCACCTTCCAACCCGTTTTTGAAGACTACGAAAAAGAGTATTGCAGTGCTTTCGTAACTTCCGTCATTCAGGAAAATGCGCTCCAGTATATCAAGGATGCGGTGCGCACCTTTGGAGAATTCCAAGACAGTCTGGTCGTTCCGCAAAGCATCCAATCTGCCGCATTTGAATATTACCTTCATTATTCCAAGCCGTTCGATCGCCAGATCTTTTCTTCTCTGCCTTTTGAAGATGATATAGGTCTCGGAAAGGCTCTGCGAGCATTGGATTTTTGGAACGACGAGATCCGATGGAGAGGTGTATGGCAGAGCGATGGCACACCATCCGCGTCTCTGCCTCCCGCGCTGAGCGATCTGTATACGGACGGTCTGTTCGTCAAACTGTATGCCAAGCTCAACAAATGGTTCCCCAAAGGCGGACGCAAGAGAGAGTTTATAAAAAAGATTGCTTCTCTCTTCCTGCATTGATATCTGGCTTTGGCATCCAAAAGCAGATACCTTTTCTTCCCTGACACAAAACCAGCCGCCCAGTCGGGCGGCTGGTTTTGCATGCAAAAGCCGCCGGAGGTTTCTCCGGCGGCTCTCTTTTCCTATATGGGATTATTCCTTATCCTCGAGATAGCTGCGCACCAGCTCCTGCAGCAGCTCATCGCGGTCGATGCGGCAGATGAGCGAGCGGGCGTTGTTGTAGTTGGTGATGTACGTGGGGTCCTCGGAGAGGATGTAGCCCACAAGCTGATTGATGGGGTTGTAGCCCTTGAGCATCAGCGAGTCGTATACCGAGGAGAGGATCTCCCGAATCTGTGCGCGATTGGATACCGTGGCGAACGGTTTGGTGGCGTCACCCATGTCCGCAACCCCCTTCAGTCAAAAATTCTTTCTGTTATTACCATACCACAGCGGCAGGCGAGTTTCAAGGAAAATCTTACCGGATGACCGCGCCAAGGTTCTCGCGCAGCGCGTCGAGAATCGCACGGACGGCTTCCTCGGCGTGGTCGTCGGTGAGCGTACCGTCGTCCGAGCGGAGCGTCAGCGAGAAGGCGACGCTCTTCTTCCCTTCCGGGATGCCGACGCCGGTATAGACGTCGAAGAGCTTCACGCCGCGCAGAACGTTCTTTTCCGCCTTGCGGATGCACTCGGTCAGCTCGCCGACGGGGATGGAGGCGTCGCACACGACGGCGATGTCGCGCGTGATGGCCGGGAAGCGCGGCAGCGGCGTGTAGACCGGTTCGGCGCCTTCGAGCTCATGCAGCAGCACGACGTCGATCTCGGCGCAGTACGTCGCACCGTCCAGCCCGTAGGCCGCGCACACGTCGGGGTGAATCTGGCCGAGCGTGCCGAGGCGCGTATCGCCCGACCATACCGCAGCACAGCGGCCGGGATGAAAGGCGGCAGTTTCCGTATCGGCGGTGAAGCGCACGTCCGGGGTGCGGGCAGCGCACAGCAGCGTCTCCACCGCGCCCTTGAGCGCGAAGAAGTCCATACCGCCGCCGTAAGCACCGAGCGTGAGCACGGTGCGCTCGTCGGCCAGCATTTTGCCGGGCAGCTTCTTGTACACGGTCGCCATTTCATAGAGCTTTGCTTCCATGTTGCGGCGGCTGAGGTTTGTGGAGAGCACGCCGAGCATAGAGGGCAGCGCCGTGGTGCGCATGACGCTCGTATCCTCGCCGAGCGGGTTGAGGATGCGGTAGTTATCGCGCAGCGGGGAGTCGGCAGGAACTTTGATCTTATCAAGGCTCGACGGGCTCACGAACGAGTACGTCATGACCTCGGTATAGCCCATGGCGCGGCAGGCCGTGCCGAGCTTCTGCTGGAAGAGCGCCTTTTCGCTGTAGCCGCCCTGCGTGGCCGCGCCGCGGATATCGGTGGCTTCGATCTTGTCGTAGCCCCAGAAGCGGGCGCACTCCTCGGCGATATCGGCGAGCATGGTGCAGTCGCCGCGCCAGGAGGGGACAGTGAGCGTGTTGCCGTTGAGCTCAAAGCCAAGCGATGTGAGCGTATCGACCATGAATTCGCGCGGGATCTCGGTGCCGAGCAGGGCGTTGATGCGCTTATCGTCGAGCTCGATGAACGTCGTCTCCGGCGCTTTGGCAAGCGCGTCGATCGTGCCGTCGAGCACCTCGCCCGCGCCGAGCATTTCGACGAGCTCGCACGCGCGGTCAACCGCCGGGACGGTGGCGAGCGGGTCAAGGCCCTTCTCGAACCGGCCGGAAGCGTCCGTGCGCATGCCGAGGGCGATGGCCGTCTTGCGGATGGAGGGGCCGAGGAAGTTGGCGCTCTCGAAAACGATGGTCGTCGTCTCGTCGGTGATCTCGCTGTTCGCGCCGCCCATCACGCCCGCGAGCGCGACAGGGCCTTCCGGGTCGGCGATGACGAGCATGCCGGGCGCAAGCGCGTGATCCTTACCGTCCAGCGTCTGGAGGGATTCGCCCTCTTCGGCGCGGCGGACGATGATCTTGCCGTCGTGCAGGCAGGCATAGTCGAAGGCGTGCATCGGCTGGCCATACTCCAGCATAACGTAGTTTGTGATATCGACGATGTTGTTGATCGGGCGCACGCCGGACGCACGCAGGCGGCGGCGCATCCACTTCGGCGAGGGGGCGATCTTAATGTTTTTCACCATGCGCGCGGTGTAGCGCGGGCAGAGCTCGGCGTCCTTGATCTCGACGGAGAGCTTTTCGTGGATGTCGCCGTGGCCGGCAGTCACGGTGGGCTCGGCAAACGTCAGAGGGGTGTGGAACGTGCAGGCGCTCTCGCGGGCGAGACCGCGCACGGAAAGGCAGTCGGGGCGGTTGTTCGTGATCTCAAACTCCACAACACTGTCGTTCAGGCCGCAGACGGTGCGGATATCGTCGCCGGGGACGCAGTCCTCTTCCAGAATAAAGATGCCGTCCTCGATCGCGTAGGGGAAGTCGCGCTGCTCGAGCCCAAGCTCGCCGAGCGAGCAGAGCATGCCTTCGCTGAGCTCGCCGCGCAGCTTGCCGGTGTGGATTTCCTTGCCGCCGGGCAGCTTGCTGCCGTCGAGCGCAACCGGAACAAGATCGCCGATGTTGACATTCTGCGCGCCGGTGACGATCTGGAGTTCCCGCTCGCCGCCGACGTCAATTTTGCAGACCCACATATGATCAGAATTTGTGTGGCGCTCCATGGCTACCACGCGGCCAACGACAACGCGCTCAATTTCGCTGCCGGTGACTTCCCAGCCCTCCACCTTGGAGCCGGACATGGTCATCGCGTCGCAGTATTCCTTATCGGGGGCATCGATGGTCGTATATTCCCCCAGCCATTCTCTCGAAAGTTTCATGTCGCTACCTCCTTAAAACTGGGACAGGAACCGGGTATCGTTTTCGTACAGCAGGCGCATGTCGCTGATCTGGAACCGGCGCATGACGAGACGCTCCAGACCGACGCCGAATGCAAAGCCGGAATAGACCGTCGGGTCGATGCCGCTCATTTCGAGCACGCGCGGATGCACCATACCGGCGCCGAGCAGCTCGATCCAGCCCTCGCCCTTGCACACACGGCAGCCTTTGCCGTGGCACTCGAAGCACTGCACGTCCATCTCGCAGCTCGGCTCGGTGAACGGGAAGTGGTGCGGGCGGAAGCGGGTCACGGTATCGGGGCCATAGAGCTTCTTCATAAGCGTGTTGAGCGTGCCCTTGAGATCGCCCATCGTGATGCCCTTATCGATGACAAGACCTTCGATCTGGTGGAACATCGGGGAATGGGTCGCGTCGATCTCGTCCTTGCGGTACACACGGCCCGGGGACAGGATGCGGATCGGCGGGCGGGTGCTCTCCATCACGCGCACCTGCACCGGGGAGGTCTGGCAGCGGAGATGCACCTTTTCATCCTCGGTGATATAGAACGTGTCCGTCCACTCACGGACGGTGTGGTTTTCCGGGATGTTCAGGCGGTCAAAGTCGTAGTTGGAAAGCTCGATCTCCGGGCCGTCCACGATGGAGAAGCCCATGCCGATAAAGATATCGACGACCTCGTCGAGCACGGTGTTCATAACGTGCTTCTTGCCGAGCGTGATCTCCTTGCCGGGCATCGTCACATCGAGCGTTTCGGCGCGGAGCTTTGCCTCCTGCAGACGCGCGGCAAGCGCGCTCTTGCGGCTTTCGATCTCGTTTTCCAGCTCGCCGCGGACCTCGTTCGCGAGCTGGCCGATCACGGGACGCTCCTCAGCGGAGAGCTTGCCCATCTGCTTTAGAATAGCGGTCAACTCACCCTTTTTGCCGAGATACCGGACGCGCAGCGCTTCGAGCGAGTCCATGTCTACGGCTTCTTCGATCGCCTGGCGGGACGCTTCCCGCAGGCTTTCCAGCATTTTCTTCATGGCTTCCTCCTGTATGAATCAAAATACTTAAAAACAAAAAAATAAACCCTTCATCCCCACAAAGGGACGAAAGGCATGCTTCCGCGGTACCACCCACATTCGGAGCTTTATAATAAAAAACTCCGCTCTCCTGCGCTGTAACGGGCGCAGCCCGCCGGGGATTGGCCGGCGCTCACGGGCGAACCAGACAAAACCGTTTCCGCGGGGCGCTCTCAGCCGGCGACGCCCTTCTCTGCTGCGGCGGTATTCCGTCATTTTCCCGATCAACGCGAAATAACATACTCTTTATACCATAGTGCGCGCCACTTCGCAAGAATAAATTTGACGAATGCCGCGCGGGAATCTATAATGTATTTTGGAATTCTATCGGAGAGGGTGAAAACCGTGGGCGGGAATATGCCGGAGATACAGCGCGTATACTGGGATCGCGGCGGCGTGTCCGTGCCGCGGCGCAAACCGGAAACGCACAAAGGGGATTACGGAAAGCTCCTCATCGTGGGTGGGAGCGTCGGGTATACCGGCGCGCCGAATCTCTGTGCAAAGGCGGCCGTTCGCTCCGGCGCAGGGCTCGTGTATCTCGGCGTGCCGGAAGCGATCTGGAGCATTTGCGCCGTGAAAAACGACGAGGCCATGCCCTTTCCCCTGCCGTGCGATGATTCCGGCAAGCTCACCGCAGACGCACTCTCCCCGCTGCGGGAATATTTTGCCCGCTGCGGCGTGCTCGCGCTCGGCCCCGGTCTTGGCCGGAGCGACGGTACGGCGGCGCTCACCGCAGCGCTCGTGCGCGAATTTCCCGGAAAGCTCGTCCTTGACGCGGACGCGCTCTGGGCGGTATCGCTCGCGCCGGATATCCTGCGCGAAGCGCAGGGCGAGATCGTCGTGACGCCGCACGAGGGGGAGTTTCTCCGTCTCGGCGGCTCACTGGAAAACGGGCGCGAGCGCGGCGCCTGGGACTTCGCACAGCGGTACGGCTGCATCACAGTACTCAAGGGGCACCGCACGATCCTTGCGCACCCCGCCGGGCGGATGTACTCCATCGAGGCGGGCAATCCCGGCATGGCGAAGGGCGGCAGCGGCGACGTGCTGACCGGCATTACCGCAGCGCTGCTCGGGCAGATGGAGACGGAAAAGGCGGCCGTCACCGCGTGTGCCGTCCACGCCGCGGCGGGCGACGGGTGCGCCATAAAGCGGGGCGAATACGGCATGACGCCCTCGGATATCATCGAAGAACTGCCGTATATTTTCAAAAAAATCACGGAGTGAGATCATGAAGCGGACAATCTTGTTCGCACTGATGATACCCCTGCTGCTCACCGGCTGCGGCGCGCGGCGGGACGCGGAGAGCTGGAAAACGTTTGCCGAAGCGGTCGAGACCGCGGAGCGGATATCGTTCCATGCGGAGATCACCGCACATTGGGAGGATACCTCCGCCTCGTTCGGCGCGGACATCGCGCGCGAGAGCGGCGAAACGCGCATCACGCTCACCGCGCCGGAGACCGTCTCCGGCATAGCCGTTCGCGCGAAGGACGGCGAGACAACGGTGGAGTTTGACGGCGTGATCCTCTCGCTCGACGCCGGGCGGAGCGAAACGCTCTCCCCCTGCGGCGCGCCGCAGCGCATGCTCGCCGCGCTCACGCACGGCGCGATGGAGTATTGCGCCGCGTCCTCGGCGGCATTCACCGCCCCGGACGGCGAGAGCGTGACGCTCTGGCGGGACGAGGCCGGTGCACTCACCGGCGCGGAGATCGCCCGCAACGGGCAAAAGGTTCTGACGCTGGAAATTACGGAGTGGGTGCTGGAGTGAGATCCGCTGCGGCGGGGCACTCCTTCCGTCTCGGCGCAAAGCGCCGAGCCACCTCCCTCCATGAGGGAGGCATCTATAAAGAGTTCCGGCTGGGCCGGGACACATTTTGAAAAGGCTCCCTCCAAGAGGGAGCTGTCAGCGGCACAGCCGCTGACTGAGGGAGTTTTCTCTGATACCCGAAAGGAGCATCCTTTTATGGATACACGAAAGACAAGAACATGGGCGGAAATTTCGCTCGGCGCGCTGCGGCACAACGTTTCGGAAATGCAGGGCGCGCTGCCGGACGGCTGCGGCCTGCTCGGCGTCGTAAAGGCCGACGCCTACGGCCACGGCGCTGCCGAGATCGCCGCGGCACTGCGTGAGTGCGGCTGCCGGTATCTCGCCGTCGCCTGTCCGCAGGAGGCGCTCGCTCTCCGGCAGGCCGGGGAGACGGCGCCCATTCTGATCCTCGGCGCGGTGGACGCCTCGTTTGCGTCCGAGATGGCCGCGAACAACATCACGCTCTCCGTGGAGTGTGAGGAAAAGGGGCGCGCCCTCTCGGTGGCGCTCCGTCCCGGTGAGCGGCTGAAGATCCACCTGAAGCTGGACACCGGCATGGGGCGGCTTGGCTTTCGCGCGCAGGATGAATCTTCCCTCTGTGCCGCCGCGGCGGTCGCGCAGCTTCCGAATCTTGACGCTGAGGGCGTATTCACGCACTTCTCCGTTTCCGACACGCCCGGCGAGGAAGACTATACCGCCGCGCAGCTCACGCTGTTTCTCTCCGCGGTCGAAGCGCTGGAAGCCATGATCGGCCGCCGGTTCCCGCTGCGCCACTGCGCCAACTCCGGCGCGGTGCTCTCGTGGCGCGAGAAAGGCGCGGCGCTCGATCTTGTCCGGCCGGGGCTTCTCACCTACGGCGTTTACCCGGACAGCGAGCGCGGCGGACTCGCACTCACGCCGGTCATGGCGCTCAAGAGCCGCGTGAGCGCGATCACGCACCACAAAAAAGGCGACTCCATCAGCTACGGCCGCACGTGGACGGCGGAGCGCGACTGCACGCTCGCGGTGCTCCCCGTCGGCTACGCGGACGGCCTGCAGCGCTGCCTTTCCGGGAAGCTGGAAGTGCTGCTGCGCGGACGGCGCGTAAAGCAGGTCGGGCGCATCTGCATGGATATGTGCATGCTCGACGTGACCGATGTTCCCGATGCCGCCGTGGGCGATGTTGTTACGGTGTTCGGCCGCGGGGACGACGGCGCGCCGACCGTTGCGGAGCTCGCCGCGCTCGCCGGGACGATCCCCTATGAGCTGCTCTGCGGTGTATCGCTGCGTGTGCCGCGTATTTATACGGAGGGATGACTGTCAGGAATCCCCCGCTTTTCCCAAATATGTCAACAGAAGGAATGGCTGTATGCCATTCCTTCTGTTTTTTATTTATCTTTCTGGCAAAGGCTCTGCGAAGGGGCTATGGTTTGTTAGGCGGACGCAGCTGACTTGCACTGTGTTTTTTACTGCAAAGATGGTTTGACAGCAGCAACAGCAAAATCGAAACAACTATGATTATGCAGGACAATATCTGGCGTCCGGTCAAAACATCTCCCAAAAGGAGTGCTCCAAACAAGATCGTGCCGATCGGTTCCAACACGCTGAAAACAGAATTTAGCCCGGCGCCGATCTGCCGAATGCTGTATTGCAGCAAAATGGAGCCCAGGAACAGGCCGACCACAGTGGCAAGAATCACCATCCAATATGCTTTCGGAAGGGCAGGCCACTCCAACAGCCGCTTTTCAAAGAGCATCATTGCAATGCCGACAAACACAGAAAGAAAGCTTTGATAAAAACTCAGGCAGAGCGGATCTTGGAAGCGCACAGAAAAATGCCCAAGACCGATCAGATGCGCAGACCAGGCAAAAGCAGACAGCAGGGCGATGATAACGCCGGTCACATTAACCTGATCGGAATCACAGAAAAGGAAAACGCCAAGCATAGCCGTGCAGAGGAAAACCGCCTGACGTTTGGCAAGGCGCTTATGAAAAACAAAAGCCTCTGCCAGATTGACAATTACCGGATACAGAAAATGAATGGTACACACCGTTCCGACGGGAAGGTACAAATAACCAACATTGAGGAGGATCGCAGCAGCAAGAGAGCCGGTTAAGCAAAAGGCTATGATTTTTTTGGAAATATTCCACGGCTGTATGAGCACAACTCTTTTGCGGGCTGCAATTGCCAGCAGGAGTATAACAGAAACGCACCCCCGCAGGAATGTACATTGGCCTACGGACATTCCAAGCCGGGTCGCATCACTGATAAAAACAGCAGATAATCCCAGCGCAAGCGCCGCAACAATGGACGCTGCGATCCCATACGACGATCTCAAGCGGCAACACCTCTCAACATCTTTTGCAAACCATAAAAAGGCCTGCTGAACAACAATTTAAGCCTATCATAGGCGGGAAATACGTGTGTGTAAATGAGCGAAGTCCAATACCCCATATCAGCCGCTCCGATTCAATTTTACGTTTTCGGCAGCGGCAGAATCATACATCATAAGGATCGTTTTCATAGGCAGCGGCGGGCGTTTCCACAGGAAACGTCCGCCGCTGTTGCTTTGAATTTTCGGTTGGTCCGGGATTTATTTAGATATGTTGGAACAATTAAAAAATGAGGTCTGGCGAGCCAATTTGGAGCTGCCGAAGCATCAGCTTGTGATATTTACCTGGGGCAATGTATCCGGCATTGACCGCAGCTCCGGTCTTATGGTGATCAAGCCAAGCGGTGTGGAATACAGCGAATTAACGCCGGATGACATGGTAGTCGTTGATCTGAATACCGGCAAGAAGGTGGAAGGCGAGCTGGAGCCCTCCTCCGATACGGAAACGCATCTGGTGCTCTACCGCAGCTTTCCCACGATCGGCGGTGTTGTACATACCCATTCCCGCTGGGCTACCATCTATGCGCAGGCCGGCTGTGCGGTCCCTGCCCTGGGAACGACCCACGCCGATACGTTTTATGGTGCCATACCCTGTACGCGGAAAATGTATGCGGAAGAAATTTGTGGTGCCTATGAAAAAGAGACGGGAAATGTCATTGCGGAGCTGTTTCAGGAACTCTCCTACGAAGAGATTCCTGCGGCTTTAGTCCACAGTCACGGCCCGTTTGTCTGGGGTACAGGTCCGCACGACGCGGTTCACAACGCCGCCGTGCTGGAAGAAGTTGCCTTTATGGCATTTCACAGTGTTCAGCTGAACCCGGAGCTTTCCGAGATGCAGAAAGAACTGCTGGATAAGCATTATCTCCGAAAGCACGGAAAGAACGCATACTATGGACAAAGAGGCCGCCCGGCTCCATAATGCTTCGACCTATTACGGAATGATTATCCGAAGCAAGAAAAACAACACCATAAGGTCATCCGCCGTCGCCCACGACGGCTCAGAACCAAATCGAAGCCCAGCGCAGCGGGTTCGATTGGGAAAGGAAGAAGGAGCTAACATAGTGCAGTTTTCGCCGCGAGGCGGAAACGGAACGGTGTTTGCTCCTTCTGACGCTGGCACGCCTGCCCGGGCTCGAACCGGGGGCCTCGGGCTTAGGAGGCTCGCGCTCTATCCAACTGAGCTACAGACGCATATGCTTTTCCGCGCGCGATCCGGCGCGCAGAAGTATTTTATCTCCTGCGGCGCGGTGCTGTCAAGGGGTGTTTCCGATCGCAGCGGCACGGCTTTTTCGTCAAAAGGCATTGCAATCGCGCGGAGCGTGTGGTATGCTTATTTTACATGGATGGATCTCCCGTAAAATTGAATAGAAACATCCGAATGAAGGAACCGTGTGTGATCCACGGACTGTAACGGCAACTGTAACGCGGAGCGACCCCAATATGCCACTGGGAAACTGGGAAGGCGGGCAAGCGAGGAAACGGAGTCAGGATATTTCACCGGGTGGTAGTTTCCGATTAAAACGCTTTGATATTCTGAAAATACCGTCAGAGCAGCCTTTGGGCTGCTCTGCTTTTTTTTGGTATTTTTCGGGAGAGCGTCGTCTCTGGAAATTCTTTTTGCGAGATTCCCCCATGAATTTTTCAGGGAGGGCATTGCTATGCAAAAAATGATCTGCGAACCCCGCAGCTTCTCTCTCCGGCAAAGCGCGCGGAGGGATGAGCCATGAGAGCCGGAACGGGAATGTTTTACGCCGTGGGCGTCGGCCCCGGCAATCCGGCATGGATGACACGCGAGGCGTGCGATGTTCTGGGCTTCTGCCCCGTCATCGCCGCGCCGAAAAACACCGCCGGAGAAATGGCGGCGCTGGAGGTGGCGCGCGGCGCCGTCGATCTGAGCCGAAAGTCGATCCTGCCGCTGAAATTCACCGCGGCACGGGCGAGGTCGGCGCGAAACGCCGAATATGTCCGCGCAGCGGGCAGCATCGCCCGCGTGCTGGACGCGGGGCTCAGCGTTGCGATGGTGAATCTCGGCGATGTTTCGATCTATGCCACAGCGTACTATGTGCTCGACGAACTGCGTCGGCAAGGCTACGCCACGCAGATGATCCCCGGCATCACGAGCTTCTGCGCCGTGGCCGCAACACTCGGCACCAGTCTCACCGACATGGATTCGCCGCTCCACATCTATCCGGGTGAAACGGAAAATCTGGACACGGCGCTGGAGCTTTCCGGCACAAAGGTGCTGATGAAATCCGGCAAAACCATCGGCGAGACCGCCGCGGCGCTCTCGTGCCGCGGGCTTGCAAAGGAGGCGTCCATGGTCGCCGACTGCGGCATGCCCTCGCAGAAGGTTTTCAGCGAGATGACCGATCTGCCGGAAAATGTCGGCGTCTTTTCCACGGTGATCGTGCCGGAGCTGCGCGCCGCCGCACGGAAAAAGTGAAATAACGGTAAAAAACGCGCCGGAACAGGAAAAACTGTTCCGGCGCGCCATATTATTTTATGCGTTTCTTCCGCCGCGGTTTTTCTCCCAGAGCACCGCGAGACCGATGAGCAGCAGATCCGGCTCGTACCGGATCTCCCGGCGGCAGAACGGTATGACGCATCCGGCGAGACCGCCGGTGGCGATCACGGCAGCGGGAGCGCCGAGCTCGGCCTCCATGCGCTCGATCATCCCGTCGAGCAGGGCAGCCGAGCCGTAGATCGCGCCGGACTGCATGCAGGCAACGGTGTTCGTCCCGATGCATTTGGCGGGCGCGTCGAGCGAGACGCGCGGCAGCTGCGACGTGTGGCCGGAGAGCGATTCCATCGACAGACGAAGCCCCGGCACGATCGCGCCGCCGACATACCGCCCCTGCGCATCCACGGCGGAGATGGTCGTGGCGGTGCCCATATCGATGACGATGAGCGGCGGGCGGTGCAGATGCAGCGCCGCAACAGCGCCGACAACGAGATCCGCGCCGATCTGGCCGGGATCGTCGAGCCGGATGTCGAGCCCGGTTTTGAGTCCCTTGCCGACGGTGAGCGCGTCGAGTCCCGTGAGGAGCTTCACGGCGCGCTGCAGCGTGGACGTGAGCGGCCAGACAACGCTCGAGAGAATCGCGCCTTCAAAGTCCTCGGGCTGGAAGCCCGCGAACGTGAGAACGTTTTTCATGCCGACGGCATATTCGTAATCGGTCTTGTTCACGTCCGTCGCCATGCGCGCCACGGCGTGGATCTTGCGGTTTTCGATGCAGCCGAGAACGATGTTCGTGTTGCCGGTGTCGATGGCAAGGATCATGGCTTTACTTTTCCTTTCTCCCGATGCGGATCAGGCGCAGAATGACGGGGCTGAGAACGATGTTGATGCCGAACTCGGCAAGGAAGTTGACGCCGACGAGGCCGAAGATCATAAACCGCCCCACATTATCGCCGAAGCCGAGGCTCTGCGCCATGGAGGCGAGCATCGGCATAAAGAAGATCCGGCAGCCGAGCAAAAATACACCAGTGTTCACGACCGGGCATACGATCGCCGCGGCGACAGCCGCGAGCGTGCGGTTTTTGGGACTCAGCCAGGCGTACACGAGCCCCGCCAGGCCGCCGCAGGCAATGCCTTTTACGAGCACCGTGAGCAGCGTTCCCGGAACACTGAAGGCGAAAAACGCCGCAGCGTCACCCGAGAGCAGCACGACTACGCCGAAAACGAAGCCGAGCCACAGCCCTGCCACGCCGCCGTAGACCGCCGCGCCCACCACGATGGGCAGCGCCACGAGCGACACCGAGACCGGGCCGAACCGGATAAAACTGCCCAGCAGCTGCAAAATGACGATCAGCGCCGTGAAAAGCGCCAGACCCGCCAGACGCCGGGTCTTTCCCTGAGAGTTTGCGTTCATATTCAATTCCTCCTGCTGTTGCTCCCTTAGTATGTACCTATCGGAGTATGTTCCAACCGGTACGGGATGCAGCGCATGGCTCATTATAAACAGAAAGCCCGGCCGCGTCAAGAAACGCAGCCGGGTCTTTGATCGCTTCAGTTCAGATTTTCCATTATATCGTTGCCGGTATCCGCGCCGACGAGCGAACGGACGAGACCGAACCGGCGGCAGTCGTAGCGCGGGAACTCCTCGCTTTCCAGCGTCGGGCGGTGGGCGTACTGGAGCTGGCTCTCGTGGCAGAGCATGGCCTCCGAGGCGACTTCAAACGCCGTTTTGCCGCCAAAGAGCGCAAGCGGCGTTTCCACATCGAGGACGATCGGGTTTTCATCGGCAAAATGGAGATACAGCTTCGGCGTATCCCACACGCCGTACTGCGCGGCGCTCTCGGGATCGTACGAAGCGTCCGAGGCGTACACAACGGCCTGCTCGAGCGAAAGCGCATTGAGCCGGTGCGCGCCGTGGCCGTATTCGCCCTCGCGGTCGTGCCCGACGGCGACAAGCGGCTTAAACCGCCGCAGCAGCCCCACCTGATAGGCAATGACGTTCTCCTCCCCGAAGCTCTGCTGTGCTCCCTCCAGCGAGAGGACGTAGTAGTCCGGGAACGGCCCGATGACCGGATAGTGCCGGATGCCCATCATCCAGAGCGCATCGAGCAGCTCCTGCGGGCGCGGCTGCCAGTCATAGTGATTTACAAGATACGCCACCTGCACCGTGAGTCCCCGGTCAACACATTGCGCGGCGAGCGCGCCGAAAAAGATGACGTCGTCGTCCGCATGGCTCGGGAAGAGCAGCACGTCCGCCTGCTCGCAGGGCGGCTGCCAGACCTGTACATCCGAAGGCGCCGCACCGGTCGTGAAAAGGCGCACCTCGCAAAGCGGCGAGAGCCCGGTAAACTCGATATCCAGCTCCGTTACCGCCTCCGGCAGCGCGAGATATTCGTGCAGAAAACCGTACTCACCGCCGGAAAGGTCTCCCGCGGCGGTGCGGACAGTGAACACCGCGCACGGCTCATACCAGTAGAGATACAGCGCGCCGATGGGTGTTTCGGAGGAGATGTGCAGCGTGTTTCCGGCACGGTAGTCGATGCGGGAGGTGCGGTCGCCGTCGCGCAATATGGCCGTATAGCCGCCGATGCTGTCCGAGATGGTAACGCCGTCCGTGATCTCCGCGGCAATCGGCTCCGGCGTCGGCTCCGGAGTGGCGGTCGGCTCGGGGGTGGGCGTGGCGGTGGGCTCCGGCGTCGCCGTCGGGGCGGCAGTCGCTTCCGACGTCGGCGCGGCGGTCGGCTCTGCCTGCGCGGGCGCGCCGCAGGCGGCGAGCAGCGTGCAGAGAAGAGCCAATATCAAAAGGAGAGAAATACGTTTTTTCGTGGCGGGTGTCCTTTCTCCCGCGTTCGGGCGGGGTGGGTTTGGGGATATTATAGGACTTCGGGAGGCAAAGCGTCAATACACGGTTTTCATTGCCTCCCTCTGACGAGGGAGGTGGATTTTGCCGCAGTCAAAAGACGGAGGGAGAGACGTTCTTTGCAGAAGTATATGCTTTTTCTCTCCCTCAGTCAGCTGCGCTGACAGCTCCCTCGTCAGAGGGAGCCTTTCAAATAGTTATGCCCCGGAGCATAGTTTGCTCCGGGGCGCTGTTCCTTATGATTTTCAGCCCGCGTTGCCGGACGAGGCGTTGCCGTAAGAGGCGTAGTAGTTCCCGCCGGAGGCGTAATTGCCGGCGGAGGCGTAGTAGGCGTTGCCGCCGGAAGCGTTGCCCGCCGAGGCGGTCTTGGGGCCGCAGCCCGCGAGCGTGAGCAGCAGCGCCGCGGCGCTGAGCACGATAGCAATGATCTTTTTCATGGATAGTACTCCTTTTCTTTCTGTTGATGGTTGATATTCTTCCATATATCGATGCGCCCGGCGCGGAGTAGGAGGAGAGATGCCGCGCCGGGTTGCGCAGCAGGCAATTTATGCAATCCCCGCTCCTGTGGCGATGGCAGCGAAGAGCGCGTCAACTTCTCCGCTCTCCCACCCGGCGGTGAGAAGCCGCCGGTCGCGCACGAGACCAAGCTCCTGCCCGGAGGTAAGCGTTTCCGCCGCGGTCTGCACCGTCTCGAGACGGCTTTGTAGCGCCGCGTCGTTTTCGCCATAGCGCTCGGCATAGGCAGCACCGGCATCACGCGCCGAAGCCGTATCGCGTCCGTCCGCGAGATACTGCCCGAGGATGGACTCCGCCCAGCGGTATGCGCCGACCGCACCGGAGGCGGGGTCGTAATCCTGCGCGAGGCGCTCCAGAATGCCGCCGAGACCGGCAAGCGGCTCGGCCTCTTCCGGCGCGGGCGAGACCTCCGGCAACGGCTCCGCGGTAACTGCCGGGGTCTCCGTCGCTTCCGGCGCCGCCGCGGCGGCGCGCGACTCCAGCGGCAGTCCTGCCGCCGCCATCGCCCCCGCGAGGAGCACAAGCGTCAATATGAGGATGACAACTCTCTTTTTCATTGTCCTCTCCTTTCGGGAAGCGGTTATCCGGCGATGCCGTTTAGTTCCGTATTGCTGTCGCTCAGCGCCATGTTGTTCATCTCGCCGAGCGTTTGCACAATAACGCCGTGAGAGCGAAGCCACGTGTTCGTTCGCTCGGAGAATGCAAGCGGCCGGACGGTGTAATTGTCATAGCCGTAGCTGCCGTCACTCATGGAATACGCGCCAGTAGCGTAGATATAGATCGGTTCAAGTTCGCTGTAAAAATGCTCGTTCTGGATAATCCGCGTCTGGCCGATGTTGCCGTCGCGCAGATCGGGAAGGATGCAGTTATCATAAAGATCCCAAAATTCCTCCTCCGTGAGGGTGATCCACTTCTGGAGTAGGGGATCGGACTCATACCACTGGATGCTTGCGGTGAATACCGCGCTTTGACTCCGGTCGCGCGGATAGAGCGCACGCTCCTCCATCAGTTCGCGGGAGTTGAGAAGCTCTTCGTACTGCCGGACGTTCTGGCTGATAGCGTCGTCTCCCGCGAGGAAACCGACGGTATAGTTGCCGCCGGTCACATACGGGGCATACTCGTCCGTGACGTAGGTATATACGCGGCGGGCAAGGAGCTTTCCGTCCGTGCCGTAATACTCGATCGTCAGCGGGAAGGTGCTCAGGCCCTTCTGGCTTTCGTAAGCTTTTTTATTTGCAATGATGTCCTTTTGCAGGGAAAGAAGCGCTTTGATGGTTTCCGGCTGCATGATGCGCGTTTCGTTATATTCGCCCCAGCCGTTTACTGCGGCGTACCCGATCTCGTCCACATCGGGCTGATAGCGCTCAACGCCGAACACATCGAGCTCGGTGCCAACGACGAGCGCACAGAGCAACGCGCAGAAAACGCCAAGGCCTTTCCAATGCCGGTCAAACACGCGCAGCGTTTTGCGCATGAGCGCATCCGCGCCGAACCAGCCGACCGCCGCACCGAGGAGCATGGCAAGGAGCAACAGGGCCACTTTGGCCGGAGCGCCTTCGTTTCCGGCGGCGTAGGAGACGACATCGAATACGGTCTTGAGGATCAGCAGCGCCATGCCGAGCGCGCCCACGGCGGCAAGCCCCCACCGGAAGAGCGGGCGCAGCACCGGGACGGCGACGACCTCTCCCGCGGCCTCCATCCGCCGATGGCGGAAGAAGATCACCGCGAGTCCCGCGAGGATCACGCCCGCCATGGCATAGATGGCCGTGAGGGGGAGCGCATACGAATAGCTTCCCACATAGTTGTTGGAAAAGTAATAGAGCGGCGAGAGGATCGCGAGCTCGTAACTGATGCCTCTCACGCCGAAGAGTAAAAACTCCGCTATGTACCGGGTCACGACCTCGATCCCGACGAAGCCGTAGAGCGCGATAACGTAGAGCGCCGGAAGCACCGCGGCATTTCCGGTGAACACCGTGCAGAATGACGCGAGACCGAAGAACGCGATGTTCATCAGCACTACCGCGGCGGCCGAGCACAGAAGATACGTGGTCCACAGCGAGCTCCCGCCGTAGAGCAGCAGGCTCACGAGCATCGCGATGATGCACGGCAGAATGAGAAGCGTCAGCGCCGCGAGCATGCTCGAAATGAGAAGCGCCTCGCGCGTCACGGGCAGCGCCGCAATGTACGCCGCGGAGGTCTTGCGGAACATCCAGCTGTGGACGGCGATGGCCATCACAACCGCCGCGATCGCCGCGGCAACGATCTCGCGCCGCGTCAGATTGCTGAGGATGCTGTAGCTCACATACTCAGCTATCTCCTTGGTGTCGAAATTGAAATACCGTCCGCACATGAGCGTCAGGAAGCAGAGCACCGCGGTATACGCCGCGCCGATGAGCCAGAAGCGGGAGAGCGCCCGTTTGTATACGGCCTTATTAAAGAACGTTCTTTCGGACGGCATCGTCCACACCTCCCAGCTCGTAAATGAAAATTTCCTCCAGCGTCAGCGGCACGGAATCCATAAAAAGCGGGTGCAGCTTCTCGAGCCACGCGAGATTGTCCTCTTCCCTGCCGCGCAATATGAGCGTCTGCAGCTTGCCGGTCGAGGAGCGGTGGAGAATGTCCAGCCCCGTCTCCGGCAGCGCCGTGCCGTCCGGCAGAGCGAGGAGGACCTTGGTCGTCGTCTCCTGCAATTCGGAAACGCTCTTCTCAAGAAGGCAGCGGCCGCGCTGCATGATGCCGACGTGGTCGCACACATCCTCCAGCTCGCGAAGGTTGTGAGAGGATACGAGCACCGTCATGCCCTCCTCCGCCACATCCTCCATGACGAGCGACCACACCTGCCGCCGCATCACGGGGTCAAGTCCGTCCACCGGCTCGTCGAGCACGAGCACCTCCGGCCTTGCGGCGAGCGCGATCCAGAACGCCGACTGCTTCTGCATGCCGCGCGAAAGGCGGCGGATGGGGCGCGTATCGTCGAGCGCGAACACCTCGCGCAGTTTTTCGTAGCGTTCGGTATCAAACCGGGGATAGAGCGCGCGCGTGAATTTCATCAGATCGCGCGTCGTGCTCGTGGAGGTGTAATACGGTTCATCCGGGATGCAGAGCATCCGCGCCTTGACCGAGGGATTTTCAAATACCGGCTCCCCGTCGAGCAGCACCGAGCCCGCGTCCTGCCGCAGCACGCCCATCATGTGGCGGATGGCGGTTGTCTTGCCCGCGCCGTTCGGGCCGATGAGGCCGTAGACCGAGCCGGACGGCACCGAGAGATTCAGCGCATCGAGTGCTTTGAAGCCCTCGTAGATCTTTGTAACGTTTTTCAGTTCAATGCTCGCCATGGCCGCCGCCTCCGATCTTCTCTATGATCTCTTCTTCGCTCACGCCGAGCCAGCGAAGCTCCCGCACCGTTTCTTCCAGCCGCGCGAGAAGCTCCTCGCGCCGCGGGTCGCTCTGCGGGGAGAACTGGGCACAAAAGCTGCCCTTGCCGGGGACGGAGACAATGTACCCTTCGCTCTCCAGTTCGCGGTAGGCGCGCTGGATCGTGTTCGGATTGATGGCGAGCGATACCGCAAGCTCACGCACCGAGGGAAGCTTCTCCCCCGGCTGCATCGCACCGGTGACGACAAGCCGCCGCAGATCGTCCTTGACCTGCTCATAGATCGGGCGCCCGTCCCGGTAATTGATCGTGACCATGCCGCCACCTCCTTTGGTGTATCAACTGTACTATGGAAGTTAACACAGTTAATACAGTTTGTCAACCAGCAAAATAGACAAAAACCGCCCCGGTCTGAAAACAGACCGGGGCGGGGGTATTTGTGATGGGTGGGAAACCCCTCAGTCACGGCGCTTTGCGCCGCGCCAACTCCCCTGTCAGGGGAGCCAAGATAGTATGCAGCGAACCCACTTGCCTCCCCTAAAAGGGGAGGTGGAAAAAACGAAGTTTTTGACGGAGGGGTTTATCTCCGCTAAAAAATGTGTCAACGAGAACCGTCCCCGTTGACACATTTTCCCGGCAGTTCTGCGCGGAAATTTGTGGTTTTTCTCTCCCTCAGTCTCGCTTCGCTCGACAGCTCCCTCGTCAGAGGGAGCCTTTTTAATCCCCCAAATCGATCCACAAAGCGGGGCGAACACAGCCGCTGTCACGGCTGACATCGTAGCCGTAGCTGATGACACCGCCGTCTCTGTCGACGTTGGTGGCAAGGTTCATCCTGCCGCCGCCGAGGACATGATAGTCAACCTTGCCGGGCGTCCGCAGCCACCACCAGCAGGTGGCTGCGCCACCTTTAGTATAGTCACTGCTCGTATATGCGCCGTGAGCTTTTGCATAGGCTGTCGGCACACACATTCTCTCTTCGTCAGTCTTGAAATACCGGTTTGTTTCCGTGATGCTGAGAAGAAAGACTTTATCCTCCGTTGCGCTGCCGAGATTCGTGTTGTAATCGGGATTCTCATCCGCGGATACCGTCACCGTGGGGATCATGCCTTTTTCCCCGTCCGAGAATGCCGCATTGAAGAAATCCGCATTCAACCACGTGCGCAGCGTGCAACTCTCCCATGTAACATTCACATCTTCTGTATTATACGGTTGGCAGTCCAGAGCATATTGGCTGATGATAAGGAGCTTGTTATCCTTTTTTGCAAGCACTAGCCACTCTATATTTTCTTTACCGTTAAATGTGTCGTTATCCTGCTCGTACTTGCCGAAAATGATCGTCTCGCCCACAACCACACTATCTAAAGCTGGTTTATAGTATTGGTATGCAGCATTTATGCATTGAGTTTCACTATCCTTATACTCCAACCCGTCCAGAAGTGCCAATGCTGTTTCATATTCCCCGGCATCGATCATGCTCATGGCTTTATTGTATTTCAGCCGGGGAATGATCACCTGCGTCAGAAGGATCATGAACGCGATGCAGACGCAAACGATCGATATGACTTTTTTGCGTTTCTTTGCGGCCTTCTCAGCGGCAATACGCTTTTCCTCTTCCTGTCGCTGCTTTTCCAGCCGATTGGCCTCTTCCTGCCGCCGCTTTTTCAGCCGGTCGGCCTCTTCCTGCCGTTGCTTTTTCAGTCGGTCGGCTTCTTCCTTTGCCTTGATTTCCCCAATTCTCTTTTGACAAAAGGCGATCTGTTCCTCTGCGTCCCGCCAGCCGGAAATCGTTCGGAAAGACGCAATGGCGGACTCGTAGCTGGGGATCTTGTCCGCTGCCATCTCCTGCCGGGCGGAATCATAAATTGCGTCCTTGCGGCTGATTTCAGCCTTTTCCAGGCACTCCTCTGCGAGGGCATCGGCATCCTTGAATCCGGGGATGGTACGGAATTTTTCCGCCGCGTCCTTAAACGCCGCTTCGGTGTGGGCGGAGGTCATGACCTTTACCGCGTCGTTATAAATGCCCGTTTTCCGATCGTTCTCGTTGCGCTCTTTGATGAATTTTATGTACCCGTCCAGCTGCTCTCTCAGCGTCGCGCTGCCGAAACGGATGACTTTTTGATAGTTTTTACTGCCATCAAAGGGCTTGGCGCAATCGGCCAGCGCCTCCGGCTTTTTTGCCTGCCGCTCCGCCATAAGCTTGCCGAGATAGGCCTGTGCGTTCTCCGGGTCGATGTCCAGCACCTTTTCGCAGTAGGCGTCCGCCTCCTGCCAGTTGCCGTCTTCGAGAAACATGAACGCGCGCCTGAGAAGCGGTGCGGTATTGGCGCCGGCTGCCGGAGCCGCAGCCGCCGGGGACGCTGCCGGGGCGGGCGTCTCCTTCTGCGCGATTTTCTTGATGCCGCGGATGAGGTCCTGCATGAAGCCGAGCTTGGACATATCCTGCGCCTGCAGGTGCGAAAATTCCTCCGGCAGGTCGTAGGGGTCCATGTCCTTGTAGGCCGGAATGAGCACCTTTTTGCCGCCGCTGGTTTTGACAAGAGCCAGATACCGGCTCCACTCGTTTTTCACCCAGACAGCGTTGAAATACTCCGGTCTCGTGCCGAGGACAACCATGACCTTGGCGCTGTTGAGCGCCGCGAAGATGTACGGCTCATACGCTGTGCCGAGCTTATCCTCGAGCGTGATGCGCGCAAAAAAGACCTTGAAGCCCTCCTGCGTGAGCTGGTGATAAAGGTCGTTGGCGAGAACACTGTCCGGCGTGCGGCGTCCGCCCGCGTCCGTCTCCTTGTAGCAGATGAACACGTCAAACGGCTCTTCCTTCTGCGAGATGGAGAGGATGCCCTTCTGAATCTCATTGATCGTGCGGGCTTCTTCCTCGTAGAGCTGGCGCTGCGCGAGATCGGCATACTGGATGGCGGATTTATAGTTGTCGTCGTCGAATACGGAGGTGAACTGCGCGCGGTTGACCGTTGGGACGCGCTTGTGCGTCGCGGGGTCCTCGACATACTCGATGCCGTACCGGCAGAGGACGAGCGACCAGTACGCCTCGGCATCGGTGCTGTCCTCGTTCAGGATCTGCTCATACAGGCTCATTGCCTTGTCAAACTCGTTATTGCGGCGGAAGTGGTTGGCACGGTCGTAAAGATTGGCGCGGCGGTCATCGTCCAGCCGCGGGAGCGTCTGCTGCGTGCCGCAGCTGTCGCACACGCCGACGGTGGCACCCGGCTCAAACTCCACCGTCCCGCCACACATTTTGCATTTGATTACTGCCATGGTCTTCTCTCCTTAATTTGTTTGGACGTTTTTTGCTTTGCTTAGTGGCAGGGGTATGAACCCTTCAGTCACGGCGCTGCGCGCCGCGCCAGCTCCCCTATTAGGGGAGCCAAGGGGGGCGGTATACTTTCTTGCCTCCCTTGTGTAAAGGGAGGTGGATTTTGCCGCAGGCAAAAGACGGAGGGATTGTCGTTTTCCGAAGATTACAATCCCTCAGTCAGCT
>CAVEQS010000043.1:0-24066 GCA_963618015.1 bacterium
TCTTTTTCTATCCATAAGTGGAACTCTTTGTGTCCACCGGCATAGCCGGTGGTTTTCTTTCTTATGAAAAAGAATCTGCTGCCTTTCTATGAAAGGCAGCAGATTTCTGTGGTTATGAGAGATCAGCCCTGATATTTTGCATAGATCTTGTTCGCCAGATCGCGGAACTGCTCCACGGTCAGGTTATGGGTCATCATGATCGCCATATCCTTCACCGCGACGTTCAGCTCCTTGACAAAGGCGTCGTTGTCGGTCGGAAGTCCCATCTCCTCGAGATAGTGGCGGATGGTCGCGCCGCCGCTGCCCTTGCCGATGGTGTAGGTGATGTCCTTATGGCCGGTGAACGGGAAGCGGTACGGGAAGAGGATCAGCGGATCGACCTTCTTGATGCGCTCGAACCAGCCGATCGGCAGACCGGATTCCATCTCGGCAATCACAGGGCCGATGATGCCCTTGTTCGGGCGGCAGTAGGTGTGCGCAAGATCCATAACGAACTCCGCCGTGGAGCAGATCTTGCTGAAATCGATGCCGACATCCTGATCGTACATCATTTTGAGCGTCATGGCGACATCCTCGTAGGAGACGTTGCCCGCGCGCTCGCCCATGGCGGCTACGGTCGTATGGAGCACATCCGCACCAGCCATAGCGGCCATCACGGTGTTCGCCGAGCCGATGCCGAAATCGTCATGGCCGTGGAACTCGATTTTCTTGTCCGGGTAGCGCTCCTTCACGCTGCGAACCATTTTGTAAGCGCCCATCGGGTTGAGCGCGCCCATGGTGTCAACGCAGGCGAGAGCGTCAAAGTAGCCGTGCTCGTTGACGGCGTCGATGAACTTTGTAGCATAGTCCCAGTCGGCGCGGGAGAAGTCGATAAGGAACAGCACAACATACAGGCCCTTTTCGTGCGCCATGTTCGTCGCGTTGATCGCCGCGTCGATCGCCTTCTGGGTCTCCCAGCGGTAGCCGTACTTGATGAGCAGCTCGTTGGCCGGGATCTCCATGACCACGCCCTTGACGCCGAGATCGGCGGCAAGCTGCGCGTCGGACGCCATGCAGCGGGCAAAGCAGAAGATATCCGACTTGAGATCGCGCTTGAGCATCTCTTCGATCGCCTCGTAGTCGTCGCGGGACACCGCCGGCATGCCGGCCTCGATACGCTGCACGCCGAGCTCGGAGAGCTTTTCGGCAATGGCGACCTTCTGATCCTTCGTCAGCGCAACGCGGGACTGCTGCTCGCCGTCGCGGAGCGAAACATCGTGAAGGGCGATCTTGTCGGCAAAGTGCCACATTTCCTTGACGGAGGGGTCAAAGTTCCACGCGCTCGTGTACCACTGGTCATTCCGCCAGGGGGTCTTTTCGTACGTGTATTCGTCCATTTTGCTTCTCCTTTACCGTTATTTTTTCTTAAAGTCCAAGTTCCTTTTTGTTGATAACGACGCGGTTTTCTCTGTCCTCGAGCGTGCGCACGACCTCGTCTGTGCTCTTATCCACGAGCTCCGGCAGAGACGCCATGGAGTAGTATGCCGCGTGCGGCGTGAGAAGAACGTTGTCCAGCTCCACCAGCGGGCTGTCGGTGCCAAGCGGTTCGGTCTCGAACACGTCGATGCTTGCCGCGCCGAGATGGCCGGAGCGGAGAGCTTCGATGAGCGCATCCGTATCCACCAGACCGCCGCGGGCGGTGTTGACGAACACCGCGCCGGGCTTCATCGCGGCAAAGGCGTCCGCATTGATGACATGGTACGTCTGCTTGTTCAGCGGCAGATGCAGCGACACGGCATCCGCGCAGGCAAAAACATTCTCCATCGTGAGCGCGTGCTTCACGCCGTTTTCTGCAAAGACACTGTCCGGCAGGAACGGGTCATACGCGACGACCTCCATACCGAACGCCTTCGCACGCACCGCCATTTTCTTTGCGATGGCGCCAAAGCCGATGAGGCCGAGCACCGCATGGCTCAGCCGCGGCACATTGCCCGCCTCGACGGCCTTCCAGACGCCCTGGTGCATGCGCTTGTTCAAGAGCGCGATGCGGCGCAGGCCGATAAGCGTGAGAGCAAACGTATGATCCGCCACCTCGTCGCGGCAGTAATCCGGGACATAGCAGACGGGGATGCCCTTCGCCGTGGCGGCTTCCACGTCGATGGTATCGACGCTGATGCCCGTGCGGAGGATCATTTCGCAGTTGGTGAGCGCGGCGATCACCTTATCGGTGACCTTGGCGAAGGAGTTTACGACGATGCTCGCGTCCGCGCCTTCGCGGATCAGCGTTTCCTCGTCCTGGGCGCTCGCAAACACCACCGTGCCGCCCGCGCCTTCGACCGCCGCGAGAAAGCCGTCATAGCTCGGCCAGGAGCGGTCGGTTACAAATACTTTTTTCATGATGTTCCTTTCTCAGCCCTGCGTGCGCGCCAGCGCGTCGTTGAGAACCGCGGAGAATTCCGGATACTGCTCGGCCAGGCTTGCGCGGACAGACTCGGTCGCGTTGTACATCTCAGCAAACGCTTCCGGCTCAATGTCGATGAAGGTGCAGCCGGCGTCGGCCATGGTCTTTTTATAGGTCTCGACCATTTCCTCGCTGTAAACGCGGCAGGCCTGCACATACTTTTCGCAGCCGGCGTCAACGATCTCACGGAGATCATCGGGCAGGTTGTTGTAGAAATCAAGGTTCATCGAAAGGAACAGCGGCTGGATCTGGTGGTTGGTGTTGATGATATACTTCTGCTGTTCATAGAATCTCTGGCTGTAGATGAGCTCCAGCGGGTTCTCCTGCGCGTCAACGGTGCCCTGCTGCAGCGCGGTGTAGACTTCGGTGAAGGCAAGCGGCGTGGGATTCGCGCCGAGCGCCGTCCAGAGCGCCATCGGTGTGGCGGATTCGATCACGCGGATCGTCATGCCCTTCATGTCGGCCATGGAGTGGATCTCGCGGTTGGCAGTCAGCGTGCGGAAGCCCTGGAAGGACATGCCCATATACTTGTAGTGCGCGGTGGCAAAGAGCTCGTTGAGCGTCGCAACGTACTGCTCGTCGGCGAAGAGGTTGTACACGTCGTCGGCGGTCTCAAACATGAACGGGCCGTCCAGAGCGGTGAGCTCCTTGACGAAATTGGTGTACTGGGTAAGGCCGGTGGACATCATGGTGCAGCTGCCCATCTGCGTGGATTCGAGCGCCTCGCGGTCGGAGCCGAGAACGCCGTTGAAAAGAAGCTGGACCTGCAGGCGGCCGTCCGACTCCTTTTCGACGTACTCTTTGAACGCCGTGGCGCCGGCATAGTCGCTGCACTGCTCGGAGCCGGTGTTGCCGATGATGATGGTATAGGTTTCGCCGCCGGTCGTGGGAGCTGTGGTTTCATTGCCGGTCTGCGCCGGGGTCTCGGCGGGTGCGGCGGTGCCGCAGGCGGTCAGGGCAAAGAGCATTACGAGTGCCAGCGCGAGAGCAAGGATTCGTTTCATCTGTCTTTCCTCCGTTTTTTGTTTGTTTTTTTCAGGGCGTTTATCCCAGAAGCAGCAGACTGATCTGAGGCACGAACGTGATCAGAAGCAGCGCTGCCAGGAACCAGACTATAAATTTCACCGCGTGGTGAGCGATCTCCAGCACGGGGATCTTCGTCATTGAGCTCGCCACGAAGAGGTTGACGCCGACCGGCGGCGTAACAAAGCCGATGGCAAGGTTGCACACCATGATAACGCCGAAATGCACCGGGCTCATCCCAAGCGCGGACATGATCGGCATGAAGATCGGCACACAGATCAGGATGGCGGAGATGGCGTCCATCAGCATGCCGATGACGAGCAGGAACAGGTTGATGATGAGCAGGATAGCGATCTTCGAATGGATCGCGCCCGTGATGGCGGAGGCGATCATCTGCGGTGCCTGAAGCATCGTCAGCACGCGGGCAAAGACCGTGGCGCTCGTCGCCACAAAAAGCATCGGCACAAGAGAGCTGACCGTGTCGCGGAGGATCTTGGGGATCTGCTGCACGGAGAGCGTTTTGTAGACGAACAGGCTCACGATCAGCGCATAGAACACCGAGACGCACGCCGCTTCCGTCGGCGTGGCAATGCCGCTGTAAATGCCGCCGAGAATGATGACCGGCGTGAGCAGGGCAAAGAAGCTGTCCTTGAATACGTTCCAGAAGCCGCGGTCGTGGAGCTGCTTATAGTTTGCCTGAAGCTTTTCCTTGTCCTCGCCGTGCTTCTTGCAGTAGATATACGCGCAGATCATCAGGAACACACCGATCAGGATGCCGGGGAGGATGCCTGCGGTGAAGAGGTCGGCCACCGAGGTGTTGGCGCACTGGCCATACATGACAAACGGTATGCTCGGCGGGATGATAACGCCGAGACCGCCGGCGACCGCCACGAGTGATGTTACGAACGTGCGGTCGTAGCCGAGCCGGACGAGCAGCGGGATCGTCATCGCGCCGATGGCTGCGACCGTGGCCGGGCCGGAGCCGGTGATCGCGCCGTAGAACAGGCAGCTTATGACCACCGCGATCGGGAGACCCGCCGTTTTATTGCCGACAAAATACGAGAAGAACGTGAAGAGCCGGTCGGAAATGCCGCCCTCCGCCATCAGGTTGCCGGAGAGGATGAAGAGCGGGATGGCGATGAGTACGAACGAGTCAAGCCCCGTCGTCATCGTGCGGAAGATAAAGCTCGCGTCGCACACGAGCGAGGGATTGGCTATCGAGGCCGAAGCGGACGCGGCGAGCAGCGCCGTTCCGATCGGGAGACTGAGGAACAGTCCGGCAAAGAAAATAATAAATACGATCCCGGTCGCCATTTACTTTTCCTCCTTCTCTTTCCGGCCGCCGAAAAGCAGCTTCACGTATTTTTCCGCGATGCGGAAAATCGTCAGCACAAAGCCGACCCACATCGAGCCGTACACCCAATACATGGGAACGCCTGTACTCGCGGCCTTCTGCCCCGTTGCGGCGAGCTTGGTGAGAACGCCGTAGCCCGGAATGAGAAGATAGACCGCCACCGCAAGAAGCGCAATGTCGCACAGCACGGCAAACGGCTTTTCGAGCGGCTTTATGAGATTGGGCAGGATGTCCATGCGAAGATGGGCGTTATGCGTTGTGGCGTATGGGATGCCGAGCGCCGCCGCCCAGATGAACAGATACCGGCAGGTTTCGTCGCTCCAGGGGATGGAGGAATTGAAGAATGAGCGCATAATGATCTGCGCCATCATCAGGCACGAGATCACGCAGATGATGATCGCGATCAGCGATTCTTCAAAGTGCTTGTCCAGCCATTTCAATACTTTCATATGTCTCTCACTCCTTTATTCCGGCGAAAACATCGTCCGGCACGGAAAACCCGAGTTCCTCTGCCTTGCCGCAGAGATAATCGCGGGTCGTTTCCGGTATGGTCACGCCGGTACGGCAGGATCTCTCGTAGGCGATATTCTCGATCTCGCCGGGATAATAGATGGTGTCCGTCTCCCGGCGCCTTTCGGCGCTGTGGAGATAGTCAATGAACCGACCGGCGCGCTCCCGGTACTCCGCGGCATCGCAGAAGCTGTTCACGTTGATCGCGAGGAAGCAGTGCGCCGTTTCGTTATTGACGTTCGTATCGGTGCTTTCCGCGAGGATCTCCGCCGCCGCGGCGCCGCCGGAGAGCATGGACGATACCATCTCCGCCATAACCGCGAGACCGAAGCCCTTATGCATCCCGACCGGGAGCGAAATGAATTTCAGAAAATCATTGGCGAACGGATCGGTCGTCGGCTCGCCGTTTTCGTCGAGCCAGGCATTTTCCGGCATGGGCTTATTCAGCCGCCGGTACTCATGGATCTTTCCGAACGCCATAACGCCGTTGGAAATATCCAGGCACATATCCTTTCCGTTGGCCGGAACAACAACCGAGATCGGGTTGTTGCCGATGACCGCACCGCGGCTCGCCGGGGCGGCCATAAGCGGTGGTGTGTTGCTTGTGACAAAGGCGATGACGTCGTCTCCCGCCATCTTCATGCCCCAGTATCCGCACGTGCCGTGATGGTTGGAGTTTCTCACCACGACCATGCCGAGACCGTTTTGCAGCGCTTTTTCCCGCGCCATGCGCGCGGCAAGCTCGCTTGCCACCGCGCCCGCAGCACGGTGAGCGTCGATCACGGCGGTCGTGGGGGTCTCCCGCGTGATCTCCGGCGTTCCGGCGCGGTCGATGGCCCCGCCGTCTGCCTGCGCCAGATACATATCCACGCGCACAACGCCATGGCTCCGCATCCCGCGCATGTCTGCGATCACAAGCTGTTCCGCTATGCAGCGGCTGTCGGCCGGACGGAAACCGCTGCGCGTGAATATTTCAGACACGAGATCCACAAGCGCTTCCTTCCGGCAGGTGACTTCTGCTGACATGGGTTTTCCTCCTTTTCTTTTTCTATCTTTCTTTCTCTTTTAGGGACGTTAGAAGATCATCCGCCACAAAACGGAAACGGGGAATATGAGCAGCAGCGCCGGCAGCGTATTCACCGCCTGCGCCTTCGTAAGGCGCAGGATGCGAAAGCCGATGATCAGCTCAATGATCCCGCCAACGGCGGTGAAATCACGGATCAGCTCGTCCGTCATCCACGGCATGATCGCCCGCGCGCAGAAAAAGAGCAGCAGCAAAACCGCCATTTGCGGCACGGCGATCACAGCGGTAAATTTGCCGAGGATGGTCGCAAAGATCAGCACCGTGAAAAAGTCCAGCACGGCTTTGCAGAGGATGGTCGTGGCGTCGCCGGTCATGGCCTCGTTCATCGCGCCGAAGATCCCCGTCCCGCTGCAGCAGCACAGGACAAGGAGCGTTGTGAACTGCGCCATATACGCCTCGTCCGGCTCGCTTTTCCGCACGAGCCGCCGGTTGAGCGCGGCAAACGCCCGGTCTACCCGCTCCTCCAGACGGAGAGCATGGCCAACCAGCGTTCCCAAAATCAGCGCCAGCACGACCGCGCCGAGCGTGTTCACCTTGACGATGAGCGTGATGCCGATCCCGATGGCCGCAAAGCCGAACACCTGCGTCAGGCTCTGCTTCAGATCGTCCGAAACTCTCGCGCCGAGCATTCCGCCGACGATGCCGCCGAGCGCCACCATGAGATTATCCGTCAGCACTCCGATCGGCATGGCTTCACCTCCGGCACTGCATGACGGCCGTGAGAATGGAAAAGTACTTGTTCTCCGGCGTATCGGCGCGGCTCGTCATTACCAGCGGGACCTTCGGGCCGCACACGGCGCCCGCGCTGCGAAGATGGGCAAAAAACGTGAGGCTCTTGGTGAACACGTTGCCCGTGCAGAGATCCGGCATGATCAGTATGTCCGCTTTCCCCGCGGCGGGATGACAGATGCCCTTGTGCTCCGCCGCCGCTTCGCTCACGGCGTTATCAAGCGCGAACGGCCCGCCGACAATGCAGTCCTTCCAGTCCATACCGGCAAGCGCCTGCGCGTCCAGCGTGCTGGGGATCTTCTCGCGCACGACCTCGACGGCGCTGATGACCGCCACTCTGGGCATCTCCACACCCAGCCGGTGCGCCAGCTCCACCGCGTTGCGGAGGATCTTTTCCTTCGCCGCGCAGTCCGGTGCGATGTTGATGGCGCAGTCGCTGATGAAAAGGAGTTTTTCCTTTTCCGGCCATTCGAGCACCGTTGTCTGGCTGAGGAGCGCTCCCTCCGGCACAAGGCCGTATTCCTTATTCAGCACCGCGCGCATGAAGCTCGCCGTCTGCATGAGTCCCTTCATCGGGATGTCCGCCTCACCGCCGCGCACCATCTGCATGGCGCGGTTGGCGGACTCTTCCTCCGAGGCGGTCTCCTCGATGCGGTAATCCTCCTCCCGCTCGCCGAGCTCGGCGAGGATCGCGCGGATCTCCGCGGCGTTTCCCAGCAGTATCGCGTCAATCACGCCGCGGCGGCGCGCCGTCACAACGGCGCTGAGCGCTTCGTGGTCGGCCGCGCTGGCAAGCACCAGTCTTTTGCGTCCCGCTGCTTCGGAGAGGATGCTCTGTTCGATCTCTTCAAACGTTTTATACATTTTCGTCTTCCCTCGTCGGAACAAATTCCTTCAGCTCTTCCTGCCCGGTGAGCACGCGATACGCGCCCTGGCCGAGACTTTCCATCTCCCGTTCGCCCGGGAGGATCACCACCGGTGCGATCGTCTCCACGCGCTCGCGGATCAGGCCGGTAATGTACTCGCTGTTTGCCATGCCGCCGGTGAGGATGATCGCATCCACGCGGCCCTTGAGCACCGTGGCCTGTGCTCCGATCTCCTTGGCAGTCTGGTAGCACATGGCCTCCATGACGAGACGGTACTTCTCGTCGCCCGCCTGCGCTCTTTCCGTCGCGAGGCGAACGTCCGTCGTGCCGAGATAGCTCACAAGTCCGCCCTCGCCGTTGATGTGATGGAGCATCTGCTCGAGCGTATATTTGCCCGAATAGCAGAGCTCTATCAGCGAGCCGATCGGAACGGTGCCGCAGCGGTTATTGGAAAACGGACCTTCACCGGTGAGAGCATCCGGCCCGTCGATCATTTTTCCGCGGCAATGCGCGGCCACGGAAATGCCGCCGCCAAGCATCACAACGACAAGGTTCATATCCTCATAGCGCTTCCCAACGCTCTCCGCGTAATACGCCGCCATTGCTTTATGGTTGAGCGCCTGGAAGCAGCTCCGCCGCTCGATCTCCGCAAGACCGCTGATACGCGCGATGGGCGCAAGCTCGTCCGTTGTGGGAAGATTCATGGTAAGCGGGATCGCTTTTCCGCTCTCGCGCGCATACTCATACGCCAAAATCAGCCCGAGATTGCCCGGGTGGATGCCGTATTTTTCGCTGCGGTTCTGGCGGAGCATCGCTTCGTTGATGCGGTAAATGCCGCCGCAGATCGGCTCGGTATGCCCGCCGCGGGAGCTGAAGGCATCTAGCTCCGAGAGCGAAATGCCGTATTTGCGCATGAAACCGTCGATCGCTTCTTTTCGCTCATTATACTGATCCCAGATCGTCGGAAAAGAGAGCAGGCGCTGCGGATCGTGCGAAACGCTCTCCTTATGTACACAGACGCCATCGACAAAATATGCGATCTTGGTCGAGGTTGAGCCAAGATTGATGGCCATCGTTTTAATACTTCCCATGTTCTCTCACTCTCTGCTGCCGGTTTTTTGTTGTTCCGCTATGCGGAACTCTATTCCGTATATCGGTTATCTATATGGTACAGGATTCTTCTCGTTTCCGCAATTAGCAAGTGCTCCAAATAAAAAATATTATTTTGTTCCTTTTAAACAACCGCCCGTTTTTGTGCCGCAAAACTTTTTCCGGCGCATCTTGATTTTTTCCTTTTTTTTCTTTATCATTTGTTTATAGAAGGTGATCGTTTCTTGGATAACGCTACAGGAGAAAACAAAAACATTCTTCATTCTGTCGACACGGCGCTTCAGCTCATGGATCTGCTGGAGAACCATCCCCGCCTGAGTCTGACAGAGATCAGCCGCGCTCTTTCCATCGGAAAAAGCACGGCTTTTCGTCTTTGCTATACGCTGGAGCGGCGCGGGTATATCCTGCGGCAGGAGGACGGCAGCTATGGTCTGGGCATCCGCCTGCTCTGTCTCGGCTCGGTAACAAAGGACCGCATGGAGATCGTCCATTTCCTGCGCCCGCTGCTTATGCAGCTCAACCGGAAAACCGACGAGACCATTCATCTCGTCGTATGGGCAGACTCTTACCGCGTCATGCTTGTTGACGAGATCCTCGGCAGCGGCTCCATCCGCGTCGTCTCCGAGATCAAGACACCACGCTACCCGCACGAGACCAGCACCGGCATGACGCTGCTCGCTGCGAAGCCGGACGATTACATTCAGGAGTATCTCCGCGTTGTGCCGCTCAAGCGCAAAACGCCGCAGGGGTACAGCCATCCGAACCAGATCCTCGCCGCACTCGAAAAGATCCGCGAGCAGGGCTACTCGCTCAACGACCAGACGTACGAAGTCGGTCTCGTCAGCATCGCCGTGCCGATCTACAATTCGGCGCACTCGGTCGTAGCAGCTATCAGCGTCTCGGGTCTCGACACGCGGCTCAAGCCGCGGCAGGAAGAGCTTCTCGCGGCGCTGCGCTCTGCGGCGGAGGATGCCGCCAAGCTCCCGTTCTGATCCTTTCTGCGCAAAAAAATCCCCGCCCGGTGGTCATTGAATGACCGCCGGGCGGGGATATGTTTCTATATTTTGCTTTATTTCACGCCGAACATCAGCTCGGCATACGTCGGGAACGGCCAGCTCTTCGCGGGGACGAGCTTTTCGGCCGCGTCGCAGGGAGCGCGCAGCGCCGCCATCTTTGGCAGGACGCTGTCACGGATGAACTCCGCGGAGCTCTGCACATCGCTCATGGCGTGATAGGCCTCGACCGCCGCTTCCAACTCCTCCGCCGCGGCGTCGATCTTCTCCGAGAGTGCGGAGAGCTTTTCGATCTGCCGTGCCTCGTAGCCGCCGACGGACGCACCGACCGCAGCGCGGCGGGCGTTCACGCCGTTGGCCAGCGTGTCGGCATACGCCGTCACGGCGGGCAGAATTTCGCGGCGCGCCATATCGAGCATCGTTTTCGCCTCGATGTGGACGGTCTTGCGGTAGTTATCGAGATTGATCTCGCAGCGGGACTTCAGTTCCGTCTCGGAATAGACCTTGTGGCGCGTGAGCATTTCCACGTTCTTCGGTGCGGTGAGATACGGCAGCGCGTCCGGCGTCGTGCGCAGATTGAGAAGGCCGCGGACCTTCGTCGCCTCCTCGATCCAGGCGTCGTCGTAGCCGTTGCCGTTAAAGACGATGCGCTTGTGCGCGCGGATCGTGCGCTGGATGAGCGTGTGGAGCGTGCCTTCAAAGTCGTCCGCTTTTTCCAGTTCGTCGGCGTACTGGCGCAGCGACTCCGCCACGGCGGTGTTGAGCATAACGTTGCAGCACGCGATGGAGTCGGATGAGCCGACCATGCGGAACTCAAAGCGGTTGCCGGTAAACGCAAACGGCGAGGTGCGGTTGCGGTCGGTCGTGTCGCGCACGAAGCGCGGCAGCACGTGCGCGCCAAGCTTCATGACGATCTTTTCCGTGCCGGTATAGGGCGCGTCGTTTTCGATCGCGTCGAGCACCGCGGCAAGCTCGTCGCCGAGGAAGATGGAGATGACGGCCGGGGGCGCTTCGTTCGCGCCGAGACGGTGGTCGTTGCTCGCCGTTGCAACGGAGAGACGGAGCAGATCCTGATAATCGTCCACCGCCTGGATGACCGCGCAGAGGAACAGCAGAAACCGCGCGTTCTGGTGCGGCGTATCGCCGGGCTTGAGAAGGTTGACGCCCGTATCGGTGCAGAGCGACCAGTTATTGTGCTTGCCCGAGCCGTTCACGCCGTCGAACGGCTTTTCGTGCAGCAGACACACGAGACCGTGGCGCGCCGCGACCTTTTTCATGAGCTCCATGGTGAGCTGGTTCTGGTCGGTGGCAATGTTCACGGTGGTGAAAATGGGCGCGAGCTCGTGCTGCGCGGGGGCTACCTCGTTGTGCTCGGTCTTGGCGAGCACGCCGTGCTTCCACAGCTCTTCGTTGAGATCGGCCATGAACTCTGCGACGCGCGGCTTGATCGCGCCGAAGTAATGGTCGTCCATCTCCTGTCCCTTCGGCGGCATCGCGCCGAAGAGCGTGCGGCCGCAGAACATAAGATCCTCGCGCTTATCGAACATGGCGCGGTCAACGAGGAAATATTCCTGCTCCGGGCCGACGAGCGGGCGGACGACCTTCACATCGTCCATGCCGAAGAGCTTCAGCACGCGCAGCGTCTGCTTATTGAGCGCCTGCATGGAGCGCAGCAGCGGCGTTTTCTTGTCGAGCGCTTCGCCGCCGTAGGAGCAGAACGCCGTCGGAATGCAGAGCGTTTTGTCCTTGATAAAGGCGTGGCTCGTCGGGTCCCAGGCGGTATAGCCGCGCGCTTCAAACGTCGCGCGCAGACCGCCGGACGGGAAGCTCGAGGCGTCCGGCTCACCCTGGATGAGTTCCTTGCCGGAAAACTCCATGATGACGCCGCCGTCCGGCGAGGGAGTGATGAAGCTGTCGTGCTTCTCCGCGGTGCTGCCGGTGAGCGGCTGGAACCAGTGGGTATAATGCGTCGCGCCTTTTTCTACCGCCCATTCCTTCATGGCGTCGGCCACGGCGTTGGCGACTGCCGTATCCAGCGTGCCGCCCTCATACATCGTCTTTTTCAGCGAGACATACACGTCATACGGCAGTTTCGCTTTCATCACGCGGTCGTCAAACACAAGACTCCCAAAATACTCCGGTACGGTGCTCATGCATCCCACTCCTTTTTTCGGAAAAAATAATGAAAAAGGCGTCTCGGAGATCGCTCTCCAAGACGCCTTTGCCTTCGATGGGCGAAATTATATGCGCCCTGCACGGATTTGTCAATTCCCAATTTTCGATTTTTTGCGCTTTTTTTCGTTGACGTGCTTTTCGCGCGGTGATATAATTTCCGCGTTAATGAGCAAAGGAGTTCATTTCCCGAGAGGAGTCTATCCTCTCGGGAAATGAACTCCTTTCGTATTTCGTATTTTTTCAGAAGGAAGGCGAAGTTTATGAAGCGGGAAGGAGAAATCCGCATTCCCTCCGGATGCGCCATTTCCGCCGTCATCTCCCGGGAGGGGCGGCGCATGACCGGCGAGGCGGTCACGAAGAGCATGGTTCCGATGCACGACCGCTCCAACGGTCTCGGCGGCGGTTTTGCCGCCTACGGCATTTACCCGGACTACCGGGATTTTTATGCGTTCCACATCTTCTTCGACGACAACACGACGCGCCGCGAGTGTGAGGCGCATCTCAAGGAGGGCTTCGAGCTCGTACAGGCCGAGCAGATCCCCATCCACATCATTCCGGAGATCACCGACGTGCCGTACATCTGGCGTTACTTCGTCTCCCCGCTGCCATCGGTGCTCAAGCGTCTCCAGCTCGACGAGAAGGAGTTTGTCGCACGCACCGTTATGGAGATCAACACGAAGCTCAAGGGCGCGTACGTTTTCTCCAGCGGCAAGAACATGGGCGTATTCAAAGCCGTCGGCTATCCCGAGGATGTGGGACGGTTTTACCGGCTCGACGAGTATGAGGCCTACAGCTGGACAGCGCACGGCCGTTACCCGACGAACACCCCCGGCTGGTGGGGCGGCGCACATCCGTTCGCGCTGCTCGACTATACGGTCGTCCACAACGGCGAAATTTCGTCCTACGACGCGAACCGCCGCTTCATCGAGATGTTCGGCTACAAATGCACGCTGCAAACCGACACCGAGGTCATCACCTACATCGCCGATTACCTGCTCCGGCGGCAGGGGCTGTCGCTCGAGGAAACGGCAAACGTCATCGCCGCGCCGTTCTGGAGCACGATCCGCGGCAAGGCCGCGTCCGAGGCCGACCGGCTCACGTATCTGCGCACGGTGTTTTCGAGTCTCCTCATCACGGGGCCGTTCTCCATCGTGCTCGGCTTCAACGGCGGACTGATGGCGCTCAACGACCGGCTGAAGCTCCGCTCCATGGTCACGGCGGAGAAGGACGATCTCGTATTCATTGCGAGCGAGGAGGCCGCCATCCGCGCGATGGAGCCGAACGCGCGCAACGTCTGGGCGCCGATGGGCGGCGAACCGGTCATCGTGCGCGTGAAGGAGGGGAAATATTAAATGGCTATCGAATATATCTACCCGCCGTTTGAGGTCATCCGGCGGGATGAGCGGTGCACCCGCTGCCGCATCTGCGAAAAGCAATGCGCAAACGGCGTCCACACCTACGACGCCGAGCGAAAGATCATGCTCGCGGATGAATCCAAGTGCGTAAACTGCCAGCGCTGCGTGGCGCTCTGCCCGACGCGCGCGATCAAGATCGTGAAAACCGACTGCTGCCTGCGCGAAAACGAAAACTGGAAAGCTGACACGATCCGCGAGGTTTATAAGCAGGCCGCCACCGGCGGCATTCTTCTCTCCTCCACCGGCAACCCAACGCCGCTGCCGGGCTACTGGGACCGGCTTCTCATCAATGCCTCACAGGTCACGAACCCCTCGATCGATCCGCTGCGCGAACCGATGGAGACGCGCGTCTTTCTCGGCAAGAAGCCCGATACGATCCGCCGCCGCGCTGACGGCTCGCTCGACACGACGCTCCCGCCGCAGCTCGAGCTCTCCGTGCCGATCCTCTTCTCCGCAATGAGCTACGGCTCGATCAGCTACAACGCACACGCCGCGCTCGCCCGTGCCGCCGAGGAACTCGGCATTTACTACAACACCGGCGAGGGCGGCCTGCACCGCGATTTCTATAAGTACGGCGCGAACACGATCGTACAGGTGGCCTCCGGCCGCTTCGGCATTGAGGAGCGCTGTCTGAACGCCGGCGCCGCCATTGAGATCAAAATGGGTCAGGGCGCGAAGCCCGGCATCGGCGGGCATCTGCCCGGCGCAAAGATCGTCGGCGACGTATCCAAAACCCGCATGATCCCCGAGGGCTCGGACGCCATCTCCCCCGCCCCGCACCACGATATCTATTCCATTGAAGACCTGCGCCAGCTCGTCTACTCGCTCAAGGAAGCGACGCAGTATAAAAAGCCGGTCATCGTGAAGGTCGCGGCGGTGCACAACATTGCCGCCATCGCAAGCGGCATCGCCCGCAGCGGCGCGGACATCATCGCCATCGACGGTTACCGCGGCGGCACGGGCGCGGCGCCCACGCGCATCCGCGACAACGTCGGCATTCCCATCGAGCTTGCGCTCGCCGCCGTTGACCAGCGCCTGCGTGACGAGGGCATCCGCAGCAGCGTTTCTCTCGTCGTGGGCGGCAGCATCCGCTCGTCCGCGGACGTCGTCAAGGCCATCGCCCTCGGCGCGGACGCCTGCTACATCGGCACCGCGGCGCTTCTCGCGCTCGGCTGCCATCTGTGCCGCTCGTGCCATACGGGGCGGTGCAACTGGGGCATCGCCACGCAGAATCCCGAGCTCGTCAAGCGGCTCGACCCCGACGTGGGCGCAGAGCGGCTTATAAACCTCGTCACGGCGTGGAAGCGCGAGATCAAGGAAATGATGGGCGGCATGGGCATCAACTCCATCGAGGCGCTGCGCGGCAACCGCGTAATGCTCCGCGGTCTCGGCCTCACGGAGAAGGAGCTCGATATTCTCGGCGTCGCCCACGCCGGAGAATGACGGTGGAAAACCGCGGAAAGGTGTGATATTATGGATTATATAGAAGCAGGTTCTCTCTCCTTTTCGGAGCTGAACGAGACCATCCGCAGCGCCGGGGCAAAATGCCGCGTGAGCGCGTGTCTCGGCCAGCGGTTCATTGCCGCCGGCATGTCCCGCAAAAGCATTGAGATCGACGGCATCCCCGGCAACGCGCTCGGCGCCTATCTCAACGGCGCGGACATCACCGTCCACGGCAACGCGCAGGACGCCGTCGGCGACACGATGAGCGCCGGACGGATCGTCATCTACGGCAACATCGGTGACGCCGCCGGATACGCCATGCGCGGCGGAGAGATCTTCGTGGAAGGCAACGCGGGCTACCGCGCCGGCATCCACATGAAGGAATACAAAGAGCATAAGCCCGTCATCGTCATCGGCGGGCGCGCCGGGAGCTTTCTCGGCGAATACCAGGCCGGCGGGCTGATCGTCGTGCTCGCGCTGCACACGGACGGCAAGCCCGTCACCGGCTATTTCCCCTGCACCGGCATGCACGGCGGAAAAATGGTTTTTCGCGGCGATGTATCGCGCGTGCCGTTCCCGAGCCAGGTGACGGCGCGCGCCGCCACCGAGGCCGACACAGCGGAGTTTGCGCCCTATGTGCGCGAGTACTGCCGCCTGTTCGGACGCGATGCGGAGACCATGCTCCGCGATCCCTACACCGTCGTCACGCCGGACAGCAAGAATCCCTATAAGCAGATGTACGTTTCCGATTGAGAAAGGCAGGAGCAGCATGAAGTATTCCGAGTCCGAGATCCGGCAATACGTTGCGGAAGAGGACGTCAAGTTTCTCCGCATGACGTTTTTTGACATGGCCGGAAACCAGAAGAATATGTCCATTCTGCCGGACGCGCTCGACCGCGCGTTTTCCACCGGCATCGCGTTTGACGCCTCCGCCGTCCCCGGCTTCGGCGACGAGCTGCACTCGGATCTCTTTTTGCAGCCGGACACCTCTACGCTCTGCCTGCTCCCGTGGCGGCCCGATCACGGGCGCGTGGCACGCCTGTTCTGCCGCATCCTGCGTTCGGACGGCACGCCCTTTGAGGGCGACTGCCGCGCTCTGCTGCAAAAGGCAGTGGACGATGCCGCGGCGATGGGCGTTACGTTCGCGTTCGGCTCGGAGATGGAGTTCTATCTATTCCGCCGCGACGAGAACGGCGAGCCGACCACGATCCCCTACGACCGCGCCGGGTATATGGACATCGCGCCCGAGGACAAGGGCGAGAATGTCCGCCGCGAGATCTGCCTGACGCTCGAGCAGATGGGCATCCGCCCCGAATGCTCCCACCATGAGCAGGGGCCGGGACAGAACGAGATCGACTTCCGGTACGCCGAGCCGCTCAAGGCCGCGGACGACGCGGTCACATTCCGCACTGTCGTAAATACCGTCGCCGTGCGCAACGGTCTCGCCGCCGACTTCTCTCCGAAGCCGCTGCGCAGCGAGCCGGGCAACGGCATGCACATCAATCTCTCCGCCCGCAGCGCGACCGGCGAGGACATCATGCCGCACGTGATCGCCGGCATTCTCTCCCACGTTTCCGATATGACCGCGTTCCTCAACACCACGGCGGCTTCGTTCCAGCGCTTCGGCAGCTATAAAGCGCCGCGGTATATCTCCTGGTCGAGCGAGAACCGCTCCCAGCTCATCCGCATCCCTGCGGCCGAGGGCGAGTACCGCCGCGCGGAGCTCCGCTCCCCGGATCCGATCTGCAACCCGTACATTGCGTACACGCTCCTCATCTACGCCGGGCTCGACGGCATCCGCCGGCGCTTGGAGCTCCCCGCGAGCGCGGACATCAACTTCTATACCGCGCCGGAGGACGTCCGCGCGCAGTATAAGACCCTGCCTGCGACGCTCGCCGACGCGAAGGCCGCTGCAAGAGAGAGCGAATTTATCGCCTCGTCCCTGCCGCGGACCGTCGTGGAGTATTATACGAAATAAAAAGCGCCGACAGATTTTTCGGGAGGAGGGATGTGCGTGGAATATCTGCCGCGAAGTTACAGCGTGCTGTCCGTGGCCGCTGCGGAAAAATTTCATACATCTCTGCGCGGCCTGCTCCCTTCCGGGCAGTACGATCCCGTACACACCGCATCCGATGCTGCGGAGGCACGGCGGCGAAGCCTGGAAAGCCGGTACGACATCATCGTCATCAGCGCGCCGCTGCGCGATGAATTCGGTACACACCTCGCGCAGCACTTTGCCGAGCACTCCGGCGCTGGGATCCTCCTTCTAGTGAAACCGGAGTACTATTCCGATGTATCCGCGCAGGTCACGTCCCTTGGTGTGCTGACGCTGCCGAAGCCGACGTCTCCGCAGATGATGCTGCAATGCATGGAGCTTCTCTGCGGCACGCGCGAGCGTCTGCGGCGTATGGAGCAGAAAAGCCTTTCCATGGAAGATAAAATGGCGGAGATACGGCTTGTGAACCGCGCCAAATGGGCGCTCATCGAAAAGCAGGGCATGTCGGAGCAGGACGCCCACCGTTATATCGAAAAGCAGGCCATGGATCGCTGTATTTCCAGACGCACCGTCGCCGAAGAGATCATAGAGAATACAAAAGACCATGAAGTTTAGGCAGGTACCCGTAAAAGAGTGATCCATCAAAAATCACCGATTTACGTCACCTCTCTGACAGGGCGAAAAACAAACAGACGGCATTCAGCTTCGGTTGGGTGCCGTTGTTCGTTCTGCCAAATTTTGGCAGAACGATGTATGCCGCAGACAAAAGCTCCTGTGTTACGGCCGCCAGGCATTGACCCGCAGTCTTTCTTCTCTCGGTTCCTGTTGCGAAAAGGGCAGGAATGTGGCATAATCGTAGAAGAATTTTTCGTATGGAGCGAAACCAACATGCTCTCATCCAATCGTGCCGTGCACGCTCAGATGTCTGATTCACTGCTGACGGCTTCTTTCATCATCCTATCCGGCGGCCTGCAGGACGCCTACACATACCTCTGCCGCGGCAAGGTGTTTGCAAACGCCCAGACCGGCAACATCGTTCTCCTGAGCGCCTATCTCTTCGAGGGCGATACGGCACGCGCCGTGCACTATCTTGTGCCGGTGCTCTCGTTCGCGCTCGGCGTGTTCGCCGCCGAGTGCATCCACCGCCACTTCAAGTACACGGAAAAGATCCATTGGCGGCAGCTCATCGTCCTCTCGGAGATCGCGCTGCTCCTTATCGTCGGGTTTCTGCCGCAGGAGCGGAACATGATGGCCAACGTCCTCGTGTCGTTCGTCTGCGCCATGCAGGTTCAGACGTTCCGCAAGGTGCGCGGCCACGCCTACGCGAGCACAATGTGCATCGGCAATCTCCGCAGCGGCACGGAAGCGCTGTGCGAGTATTTCCATGATAAAAACCCCGCCGTGCTGCGCCGCACGCTGACGTATTTCGGCGTGATATTGCTCTTCGCTTTCGGCGCGGGCGTGGGCGCGTGGCTCACGGCGCGCGTCGGCGAGCGGACGATCTGGATATCGTGCGCTCTTCTAACGGTGAGCTTTCTTCTTATGTTCCTGAGGGAAAAGCATGCGGAAGGAAAAGAACAGCCATGACAAAACCGATCATTCTCGCCCCGGCGGGCGGCTTTGCCGCGGTCACGGCGGCAGTGCGCTGCGGCGCAGACGCCGTGTATCTCGGCGCGAAAAACTTCAATGCCCGGCGCAACGCCGAAAATTTTGATGATCTCGCTCTGCCGGAAACGGTAAAATTCTGCCACAAGCGCGGCACGAAGGTGTTCGTCACGGTCAACACCCTCGTGACCGACGGCGAGATGGACGCGCTCATTGAGGAGGCGGACGCCATTGCCGAGACCGGCGCAGACGCCGTCATATTGCAGGATCCCGCCGTCATGCGCCTTTTCCGTGACCGGTACCCGGCGCTCCCGCGCCACGCCTCCACGCAGACCGCCGTGCATAATCTGGACGGCGCGCTCTATTTGCAGGATCTCGGCTGTGAAACGATCGTCCTTGCGCGCGAGCTGACGCTCTCCGAAATGGAGAAGATTGCCTCCCGTCTCACGACGGCGGGCGCGGAGGCGTTCGTCCACGGTGCACACTGCATGAGCGTTTCGGGCGCATGCTATCTCTCCGCAATGCTCGGCGGGCGCAGCGGCAACCGAGGACTGTGCGCGCAGCCGTGCCGGCTGGACTGGCGCTGCGGCAAGGGCGACCATGTGCTCTCCCTCAAGGATATGTCGCTTCTTCGCCACGCGCAGGAAATGGCAGACGCCGGCATCACAACATTCAAGATCGAAGGGCGCATGAAGCGCCCGGAATACGTCGCCGCCGTCGTGACGGCTTGCCGCGAAGCGCTCGCGGGAGAGGCTTACGACGAGGAGGCGCTCCGCGCCGTATTCTCCCGCAGCGGCTTTACGGACGGATATCTCACCGGCAAACGCGATAAAACCATGTTCGGCTACCGCACCAAGGACGACGTGCAGAGCGCGGACAAAGTTCTCAAGTCGCTTGCCGCGCTTTATGAGAAGGAAACGCCGCGCGTCAGCGTTTCGATGGCGTTTTCTATGACCGGAGCAGGAAGCGCCCTCACCGTTTCGGACGGCGAGCATACGATCACCGCGGCGGGCGCGCAGCCCGAAGCGGCGCTCAACCGGGCGCTTGACGCACCGGGCGCCGAAAAGAACCTTGTCAAAACCGGAGGCACGCCGTTCGCCGTAACGGGTTTTACCGCCGATATCGCGCCCGGCTATACACTCCCGGTGAGCGCGCTCAACGCGCTGCGGCGCGAAGCGCTCTCGCAGCTATTAGAGGCTCGCGGCGCGGCAAAGCCGTGGCCGCGCTCCGCCGCCCCTGCACCGGCCGCCCCGGAGAAGCGGGAACGCGACCGCACCGGCGAGCTGTGGGCGCGCTTTGCGGCTCCGGCACAGATCCCGGCGGAAGAAAGCTTTGCAAAGATTCTTCTGCCCGTGGAGCGCATCACGCCGGAGGTCATCCAAACGTTCGGCGAGCGGCTCATCGGTGCCCTCCCGGCGATTCTTTGGCCTGTGGACGAGGAAGCGCTCGAAGTACGTCTCGCGGCGCTGAAGGAGGCCGGGCTGCGCGAGGTGTATGCTGATAACATCTACGCCATCCCGCTTGCCCGGCGTCTGGGGCTGACGCTGCACGGCGGCGCGGGGCTCAACATCCTCAACACCGAGGCGCTGCGCCACTACGAGGAAGAGGGACTTTCGAGCGTTACGGCGTCGTTTGAGCTCTCCATGCGCGGCATCAAGGCCCTTGGCGGGAGCGTCCCTCTCGGCGCGATCGTCTATGGGCGGCTGCCGCTCATGCATTTCCGAAATTGCCCGATCCGGGCGCAGATCGGCTGCGCGGCGTGCCGCGCGCGAGGCGAGCTCACCGACCGCCGCGGCGTCAAATTCCCGGTCGAGTGCGGAGAAAAAAGATATTCAACGCTTTTGAACAGTGTGCCGCTGCACATTGCAGACAAAGACCTGCGCGGCCTGGATCACTGCGTTTTGTGGTTCACACGTGAATCGCCGGCGGAGTGCGCCGCCGTCGCGGCGGACTACCGCGCGGGAAAAAAGTCAGAACAGGAGCGCACCGGCGGGCTGTACTACCGGGAGCTTCTATGACCGGAGATTAAAAGGAGGAACAACCTATGGCGACCGGAGCGGAATTTTTCGCCCAACTGGAAAAGCGCTTCAATCAGCTTCCCACAGAAGAGAAACTGGATAAGATCGTAGAATATCAGAAAAAGCTTACCGCATTGAAGGAGCAGGGGCTTTCCGAAGAGGAGGCCGTGGCGCAGCTCGAGAGCGAGCTGCCGCTGCCGAGCCCCGTGCCGCCGGAGAACAACGAATACGGGCGCATCTCGCACCCAAAAAAGCCGCTCGTGACCGGCACGCTCTACGCCGTGGCGCTCGCCGCGGTCGTCGCGGCCGCGGTGCTGTTTACAAAGCTTTTCTGACGCGCCTGCTCCATTGAAACAGCAAGCGCCGGGGGTGTGTTAGGGGTGTCTTGCGCGCAAAGAAAAAAATCATAGAAAAAAAGCCTGTAATCATTGAGATTACAGGCTTTTCTTGGTGGAGACGAATGGGCTCGAACCATCGACCTCATGCGTGTGAATGTTTAGTGTGGCAGACGGGTAAAACGCCGGAAATGTTTTATTTTTCAATGCTTTTCGGTGTTTTTGCTTTGCTTTTACAGCTCCGCAAATGGGGGTATTCGCGGCACGAAACCCGCCAAAAACCGCTGTTTTAGGGCTCTTCTGGGGGCGTCAGGGGTGTCGTTGGGGGTGTCTGGCCGGGTGCGAAAACGGCGTTGACATCGTCCGCAAGATCCTCCGGAGCGTGCCCCATGAGGTCAGTATAGATCTTGATCGTGACGGCGGGATCTGCGTGCCCGGCGAGGAACTGCACGCGCTTGAGCGGCACACGGCCGAGGATGAGACGTGTGATGTAAGTGTGCCGCAAAATGTGCGGCGTCACAGGGAAATCAATGGACACAACGGCGTTGTGATTTCGGATCTTATCGCCGAGGCGCTTGACCTCCTTGACCGTTACTATCTCGCCGGTGATAGGGTCTTTCCGCTTTCTCTTTACGGTCCCCGTGCTGCGCGCCTCTACGGCGTACCAGGCGTTTGTGAAGGATGAATAGCTCCACGGTGTGCCGTCGGGCTTTGCGATCACCGTACGGCCGCGCAAGACGCTCTCCGGCAGTTTCGTGGCGGCTTTTGTTTCGCGCAGCGCGTCGGCCAGCTGCGGAGGGATCGGCACCGTACGCGCCGCAGCGTCGCTCTTGAGATCGTCAGAGATCTCCGGGCGATTGTTTTTGATCCAGCGGCAAGCTCGGCGGACGGTGACGCTCGGCACGTCGCCGAGCTCGACGCAGTCCCATTGCAGGCCGACGATCTCCTCGCGGCGCATGCCGGTATAGAGGCCGAGCATAACGAAGAGCCAGATCGAGCAGCCGGTCACAGCGGCGAGCAGCGTTTGTTCCTGGGCGCGCGTGAGCGCGTCTTTTTTCTTTGCTCGCTTCCCGCCGGGCTGCAATTTCGCCGCGGGGTTTTTGCGGATCACGTCCGCCTCCGCGGCGGCGGCAAACAGGCGCTTGAGCACCTGCGTCGTCTTCTCCTGCGCGCTACGGGAGAGGGTGGCGCGCGTGGCCATCACGTCGGCGATATCGTCGGCGGTGATCTCGCCCATACGGCGCTGGCCGATCACCGGGCAGATTATACGGTTTAGCTGATCGGCGACGGTCTCGCGCTGCCTCTCGCTCTTGCCCGCCGTATCGCGGGCATACCACGCCGCGGCATACTGCCACACAAACGGATCCGCGGCGGTCTTTTCCTCCGCTGCCCAGCTGGCGCGCAGCTCGGCGACGGCAAGATCGCGCTCGGCGATCGTCCGGCCGTACACATCGTGGTACTTTCCATCCGGCCCCTTGATGCGCTTGCGGTATGACTTGCTTTTTCCGTATCGTGCTTCTTTTCGCATAACAAGCCCTCCGCAAGATCAAGATAAAATAGCATTGACAATCTTTAAAGCGTACATTATAATGTACGCAAAGGAGGCGATACCATGACCAACACGAACGCGACCAATTTCCGCCGGAATGCCTTTACCTACTTCGATCAGGCGATACAGTATAACGACGTCATCAACGTGGCGACGAAAAACGGAAATGCCATCGTCATGAGCGAGGAGGATTACGCCGGGCTTATGGAGACGTGCTTCCTGCTGTCTGTCCCCGGCATGCGCGAGCGGCTGACCGCCGCAGCTGCCGAGCCGCTGGAGGAGAGTGAAGACTTTGCCTGGTGAATACGCGATCAAAATCGCCGGGAGCGCACAAAAGGACAAAGAGAAAGTGAAGCAGTACCCGGCCATGAAGGCTAAGGTCGATCAACTGATTGCCATTCTCCGCGTCAATCCATGGCAGAATCCGCCGCCGTATGAGAAGCTGAAAGGCGACCTGGCCGGGATGTATTCCCGCCGGATCAACGTACAGCACCGGCTGGTGTATCAGGTATTCGAGAAAGAAAAAACCGTCCGCATCCTTGCCATGTGGACGCACTACGAAAACTGAATGCAGGATCAGCCGTCCATCGGGACGGCTGATTTTTTGTGTCCAAATTGGACACAAAAGAAAGGCCCTTGGTTTCGACTGTTCCGGATCGTGGAGAGCCTACTTCCCAAGGGCGGATAATAAACACAGCTTATGAGAATACCTCATGCTGATGCGCCCAGTTTACCCGTCCCCTTGCCCGCTGTCAATAAAGAGCTTGCAAAAATTAGAGGGCGTGTCCGAATTGGACACAATCATCCGAGCGAAGTCAGAGGCCGGGGGATGGATCGTCTGGCCTCTGCTGGCTGAGCAGAAGAAGCCGCAGATAATCTTCTACCCGCTGCCGATTCTCCGGCGTAAGGTCGGAGACGTCCAGCGTGAGCTCGTCGGGTTGACCGGCGGGCTCTTCTTTTTTGCGGTCGCTGCGGCATAGGAGATAGTCCGCCGAGCAGTCGAAAATATCGCACAGACGGTTTATTAAATCCGGGTCGAGCGCCCGGACTTCCTTTTCATAGTTTGATATGGAGTTTTCGGCGCAGCCGACCATGGCAGCAAGGTCTTTCTGCCGATATCCCAAAGCGAGACGCAGTTCGCGTATACGGTTCATTGTACTCCCCCCATTTCTTAGCCAAATTATACAATGGCCGAGGGGGAAAATAAATGAACTTCCCAAATCATGAAGAAAACTATAAACTATGCTTGACACTTCCTCTTTCGGGATGTATTATGCAGTTACATCCCAAAACGAGAGATTGGCAAAAGGCCGCAGAAAATTAAAAGCGGCCGGGTGGAAACCTGGCTGTACTTGTCAAGTAAAAGTAGACACTAAAAAGAGAATATCTAGAGGAAGCCCA
>CAVEQS010000044.1:0-22212 GCA_963618015.1 bacterium
TGCCGACGATACTTGCCTGGCGACGGGCTGGGAAAATAGGTCAACGCCAACACAACGAAACGGAGAGATGATTTCATCTCTCCGTTTTTTTCATACCTGCGGGGAGCATTTATGCCATCCGTGGGATTTTTTCTTTAATAGAGAACACGTGGCTTTATTCATGTATTTTCAGTGAATTCTTTACGACGGGGCTTGACTTTTTTCTTCAAAGGTTTATATAGTATAATCGATAATATATGAACACGTGTATTAATTACACAAAACCATCCATTTCCCCAACGGGAGGCACGAATATGGAAAAGAACAATTTGCAGACGACGGTAAAGGAGCTGGAGGAATTTCTTACGGCGAATTACCGCAAAACCGGTGTCCGTCCATCACTCGGGGAAGCGCTCGATATGATGGACAAGAAGCATCTCCTCACTTCTCCGCATTTCGCCGACACGGCGGAATCCAAGTTCCAGCACGACATCGAGGAGATATGTGAGATCATTGATTCCCAGCCGGTGAATGCCACCGCTTTTCTTCAGAATACCTCGGCCACGGGCGAGACCCATCTTTCCGAGGAGGACGCGCTTTTTGCGTCCGGCCGCGATGTTGCCGTGACGCGCCTGTTCTCCTATCTGAGCGAGGAGCCCACGGAGTATGATGCCTTCACGGTCGTTATCGTTCTGAAAAAGGAATGCGAGATATTCTTCGGCGAGGTGTGCCTCCCGCTTGTCGTCGGCGGCATCGCGGTCATTCCGCCGCGGACGCCGCATTCGATCGTTGTTCCGGCGGACGCCTACGTTATTGCGCTGCATATGCGCCGCTCCTCGTTCGACGCGCAGTTTGGTGCGCTTATGACGTGCGGCGACAAAATGAGCGTATTCTTCCGCGAATCGCTCTACGGCGGGGGCGACGAGAGCGAATTGAACTACCTCTACATGTCTGCCGATCTGGAAACGGGCAGCGCGCTTTCCATACTGCACGAGCTTGTGCGCGAGTGCGCGTCCAAGGAGCCGCTGGCCAATCTCTGCTCGATGAGCTGGATGAAGCTCTTTCTCGCAACGGTGTTCCGCTCGCACGGCGACAAGGCCTCCGTTCTCCGTTCCGGGCGTGACGAGACGACCCGTGCCGATTGCGGCGCGATCCTGCAGTATATCCAGCAGAATTACCGCACCGTGCGGCTGAGCTCGCTGGCCAAGACGTTCCACTATAATGAGACATATCTCTCCCGTATGCTGCAAAATTATATGGGCATGAGCTTCACGGACATCGTCCGCGGCATCCGGATGACCCGCGCGGAGGAATATCTCAACAGCTCCAATCTCCGCATTCACGAGATCTCCGCGCTTGTCGGGTACGACAGCGTCGATCACTTCTCGCGGACGTTCAAGCTGACACACGATATGTCGCCGCAGGCCTACCGCCGTATGTCGTCCGTCAAGCGCGGCGTCCGCAGGATCAGCAGCACTGTCGGAAAGGGCAGGGCTGCCGAAGAGGACGAAAAAGAATAAAGGTATAGTAAGTATAATAAAGAGATCCGGAAGGACGGGATGTCCTTCCGGATCTTTTGCGCTTGAATAAAGCTGCGCTGGCTCCCCCCCGTCGGGAAAACCGGCAGCGAAGCGGACGGAGGGAGTCGACTCCTTCCGTCTCGTCGCTTTGCGTCGAGCCACCTTCCTCGAGAAGGAAGGCTTTTTATTTAATGTATTCGCCGGGGACTACGATCGTCATATCCGACAGAGCGAAGCTGGCGCAGGGGTGGATCTCGCCGCAGCGCTTATCCGCCCAGCGGCGGCCGTCGGTCTCCTCGGGGATGAACGCCTCGCCGGAGACGACGCGCGAACGGCACCAGCCGCACTCGCCGCTGCGGCAGCGCGACGGCGCGCGGATCCCGGCGCGCTCAATGGCAACGAGGATCGGCTCGTTGGCCGAACAGTCGCACACCGTCTCGTTCGGACCCTGGCGCACAGTGAGCCGGAACACCTTGTCCTTCTTGTCCGCGGGATAGCCGGGCTGCTCCCAGACGGGGCGGGATGCGCCGGGGAAGTCCTTGCGGACGTATTTCTTTTCAAGACCCAGCTTATCGATCTCGGGGCCGACGAAGCGGTGCATGGCCGCAGGGCCGCTCACAAACACGCTGTATGGCTCTTCACCGGCGTATTTGCGGATGAGCTCGGCGGTGAGGAAGCCGTGCTCAAAGCCCTCCTTCTCCTCGTGGGAGAGGACGTGGACAACGTTGACCTTGCCGGTCTCGGCGGCGATGGCGTCGAGCTCCTCGCGGAAGAGAATGCTGTCCTCCGTGCGGCTGCCGAAGAGGATCGTGAGACGGAAGTCCTCGATGCCGTCGCGGATGGCGCGCGCCATGGAGAGGAACGGCGTGATGCCGCTGCCGCCGGCGAGCGCTACGACATGCTTCGCGTCGCGATACTTTTCATAGTAGAACGAGCCGAGCCCCTCGGAGGCGTGGACGGTGTCGCCCACTTTGAAGCTTTCAAGCATCCAGTCCGCAGCGAAGCCGGTGGGGTTGTGCTTGACCGTGACGGCGATCTTGCCCTCCAGCGCGTCCTTCGGGGAGGAGGAGATGGAGTACGGGCGCGTTACAAAGCTCTCGCCAATGGGAAGCTTGAGGGAGATGTACTGTCCGGCGCGGAAGTACGGGGCGGCTTTGCCGTCGGCGCGGCGGAGCACAAACGTTTTGGCTGCGGCGGCGCCGTGGTCGATGATCTCATCGATCACGAGCGTCTGGTAATCCGGGTGCAGGGCCTTGGCAAAGTTGTTGACGGGATAGTTGGCGGTGATCTCCTCCGCCGGGGCGTTTGCGATGACCTTTTCTCTCTTCTTGCCGAGATTGGCAAATTTCAGCATGTCCAGAAGGCCGATGAGCCCGACTTTTACGTTCAGCGCCATTATTCTTTCCCTCCTTTGTCGATTTCCGCGCAGGCAAGGCCGGCAGTCATGTCGCCGTTGATCCAGGTGGAGGAATAGCCGTCGCCGAAGAACGAACCCGCGCCGATGTGACGCAGACCCTTTACGTTGAAGTCCGCCTCAATGTCCATCATGCGCGCGAGGACGCCGTCCCACTCGCTCACTTCAAAGCCGTAGGGCGTGCCGTCCGGCGTGCCGAGATAGCGCGCAAACGTCATGGGCGTTGCGACCTCGACCTCCTCGATGTACGGCGTGATGTCGATGTTGAGCTTCTTTTTGAGATCGTCGATGCATTTGGCGATCATCTTGTCCTTGACCTTGTAATAGTCCTCCGGCGCGATCCTGCCCCAATCCTCGGCGGAGCTGAAGAGCTTCGTGAAGCTGATGACGCAGGTGCCCTCGGGGGAGAAGTCGGGGATGAGATTGTTGTAGCTGATGAGGATGTTATAGTCGTTGTCGATGCTCTTGATGTTGTTGTATTCCTTGCGGGAGTCGGCGCTGCCGGCGAAGAAGATGCAGTAGTCGGTGAGACCGAGCTCCTCGCAGGTCTTGTTCAGCGCAAAATAGATCATGCAGAACTTGGTGCTGAATTTGCCCTTGCGTGCGGCGGCGAGCTTCTTCTCGCGCTCCGGCACGAGCTCCTTCGGCATCATGTTGGCGTAAATGATGTTGGGATTGATGCTCGCGAGCACCTGCCTGCACTCCACATCGCCGAGATTCGTGCGCACGCCGCAGACGCGGTCGCCGTCGAAGAGAAATTCCTCGGCGCGGCAGTTGAACCACGCCTCGCCGCCGAGCTCGTAGAACCGGTTCATAAATGTCATGGAGATCTCGTGGGACGTATGGTGCGGGATGACCGCCTGGCGCGTGACATACATGTCGATCATGTTGCCGAAGTGAAAGAAGTTGACCTCGTCGAGCGGCACGCCGAGATACGGCCAGTAAACGCCGACGATATCGATCGCCTTCTGCGGCATTTTGAGCGCCTTCATAACGGTGAGCGCATCGTAGCCGCAGGTGCGCAGCGTGTTGGGGAAGTGCTTTTGCATATACTTGGAATCGTTGGGGGTGCCGTCAAACATATACACCTTGGCGGCGCGGATCTCCTCGATGAGATCAAAGAATTTTTCCAGAGACTCGCGGGAGCCGGGAACATAGCTTTCGACCGCGGCGATGTACGCCTCGCGGCCGCAGGGGATGGTGACGTCCATGGGGGTGCCGTCGGAATACGTGGAGATGGAGCGGTAGCAGTCCGGAACGGTGATCCAGTCGACCTTCACGCCGTTTTTTTCCATAATGAGCCGGACATGGCCCTTGTCGTTGTCCGCGCCGTAATCGCAGATCTCGTGCACGCTGGGATCGAACTCAAATCTGCCTCTCTTGAAGCTGGAGGCGACGCCGCCGGGCAGGTTGTGCTTTTCGATGAGGAGGGTCTTTTTGCCCTGCGCCGCGCAGGATACCGCCGCGCTCAGACCGGCGTTACCCGCGCCGACGACCACTACATCATACTTTTCCGCCATAGGGGAGCTCCTTTCCGTGCCTTTATTTCTTGCGAGAAATCTCACAATGTCCAGAGTAGCACATATTTTGTGCATCGTCAACAAAATAGATGGAGCGAACGAACAAAATGATGCAAAATATTGACAACATGGCTATACCATAATAAAATAATAGGGATTTCGGCATATAAAATGTCTATGGGAGGAACGTCATGAGCAACAGCAAGTTTGACTGCGTCGTCATCGGCGCAGGGCTCGCCGGCATGTCGGCGGCGATCACCGTAGCAACACAGGGAAAGAAGGTACTGCTGCTGGATCAGCACAACCTGCCCGGCGGATGCGCCTCGTCGTTCGTCCGGGGCCGCTTTGAATTCGACGCTTCGCTGCACGAATACTGCGGTCTGGGCAAAAAGGGCGAATGGGGCCTGCCCGGCCGCATCATGATGGAGGAGCACAAGCTCAACATCGACTGGCTGTATATCCCCGAAATGTACCGCTGCATCGGAACGACCCGCAGCGGCAAGCACTTTGACATCACGCTGCCCACCGGCATCGAAAACGTCATCAACAAGATGGAGGAGGTCGTGCCCGGCAGCCGCGAGCCGATGCGCGTCTTTCTCTCGCTCGCCAAGGAGTGCGTGGACGCGAACGACTATTTCTCCGCCCACATGTCCGATGTGAAGAAGGACGGCTTCCTCAAGACCGACAGCCTGTACTTCATGAAGCATTTCTCCAACTTCCTCAAGGTCGCCGAGCGGCCGTTCAACGAGGTCATGCGCAACATCGGCATGCCGGAGGACACCATCGACATTCTGGATGTGTACTGGACGTACATCGGCGCGGACTATGAGAAGATGAGCTTCGTGCATCAGGCGTGGATGTTCTATATGTATGCCAAGTACGAGCCCACCATCTGCCGCGACAATGCCCACGGCATGACCATGGCGTGCATTGAGCGGCTGCGCTCTCTCGGCGGCGAGCTGTGGCTGAACACCCGCGCACTCAAGGTCTGCGGCGACAAGGACGGCAACATCACCGGCGTGCTCACGGACGTCGGCATGGTGGAGACCAACTACGTCATCGCGAACGTCAACCCCGAGATCGCCTACAATAAGCTGCTCGACGAGAACATCAAGGTGCCCGAGCGCGAATACAAGCGCGTCAACGCCGAAAAGCACGGCATCCGCTTCTTCAACGCCTACGTCGCCTGCAACAAGAGCGTGGAGGAACTGGGGATCAAGGACTACACGATCTTCATGCCCGGCTCGCTGGATAACGCGAAGAACATCCAGGACGCGACGTCCTACGAGGACAACACGCACAGCGTCGTTGTTATTTATAATGTAGTCAACCCGGACGCCTCGCCCAAGGGCACGACCGTGATGACCTTCACCATCTGCTATACCGAGGACGTCTGGGGCGACTTTACGCAGCGCGAATACGTCCACAAAAAGCAGGAGCTGTTCAAAAAGGTGATGGACAACTTTGAACACGACACCGGCATCATCATCCACGACTGCATCGAGGAGATCGAGCTCGCCTCCCCGTGGACGTTCGCGCATTTCCTGAATACGCCGGAGGGCACGGTGTACGGCTACCGGGTGGACGATTGGGACACGATGCTCTCCCGCCTGATGGCGATCCGCAAGGATCAGCCCATAAAGGGCTTCAAGACCTGCGGCGCCGCCGGCGCCCGCGGCGACGGCTACAACATGACCTACACCAACGGCAACGACATCGGAAAGATCATTCTTGAAGAGATGGAGGGCAAGTGACATGGCGGACGTGAAGCTGAAAAAATACGGTCTCAAGGACATCATCTATTTTACCAACAAACCGAAGGAACGCGAAAAGCGCATTCAGGCCTCGTCCGCGGCCAAGACCTCCGCCGCGTTCAAGTGCAACGAAAAGGCGGCGGCGCGCCACCCGAACGAGCAGAAATTTATCATTGAAAAGATCGTCGAGCGCGCCGAGGGCGTCCGCAGCTACACGCTGCGCCGCAAGGACGGCGAGAACCCCGCGTTCTTCCGCGCCGGGCAGTACGTCGTCATCCGCCAGAGCATCGACGGTAAGCTCATCGCCCGCCCGGTGTCGATCAGCTCCGGCCCGGAGGAAACGCTCTCCGGCACGATGGAGGTCACGGTCAAGCAGGTGCCGGACGGCTTCCTCTCCAAGTACATCCTTGCCAACTGGCACGTCGGCGGCGAGGTGAAAACCTCCGGCCCGCAGGGCTTCTTCTATTATGAAGGCCTGCGCGACGAGGCGCACGTCGTTGCGTGCTGCGGCGGCAACGGCATCACGCCGGTGCTCTCCATGGCCAAGGCCATCGCGAGCGGGGACGAGGATTTCCGTCTCACGGTGCTCTATGGCTCACGCACAAAGGCGGACATCCTCTTTGCGGAGGAGTTTGCCGCCATTATGGCAAAAACGAATAAGGTGCAGCTCGTGAACGTCCTCAGCGACGAGGAGGCCGAGGGCTGCGAGCACGGCTTCATCACCGCGGAGCTCATAAAGAAATATGCCGGGGAGGGCGCCTACTCGCTCTTCGCCTCCGGCCCGCAGGGAATGTACGGATTCCTTGATAAAGAGATCGAATCCCTCGGGCTCGACCAGCGGCACTACCGCAAGGAGCTCTTCGGCTCCATCAAGCAGCCGTGGACGCTGCCCGGCTATCCGCAGGAGGCAAAGGGCAAGGTCTTCACGCTGAAGGTGAAGATGTGCAACAAGGACTACGAGATCCCCTGCCGCGCCGACGAGAACATGCTCGTGGCGCTTGAGCGCGCCGGGATCGCGGGGCCGAACCGCTGCCGCGGCGGCGTGTGCGGCTGGTGCCGCAGCCGCCTTGTGAGCGGCGAGGTGTTCATCCCCGAGACGACCGACGGCCGCCGCCAGGCGGATAAGCATTACGGCTACATCCACCCCTGCGCCAGCTTCGCGCTCAGCGATGTGAGCATCGAGGTGCCGAACAACAAGTAAGCAATAAGCGGAGTAGAACGAACCCGTCCCTTGCCGTTTCCGGCATGGGACGGGAAACGTTATGCGAATAGGCATCCGGCAAATCAAAAAACGCCCTGACTGTCCCGGCTCAGCCGGGGCAGACAGAGGCGTTTTTTCTTTATTGGATAGGGAGAGAAGGATCAGTCGACCTTCAGCTCCATGAGAGCCTTTGCACAGGCATAGGTTTCCTCCAGCACGTCAAACCGTGCGTCGCGCAGCGTCGGCATGAAGGCTCGCTCGGCGTAAAGCGGCGAAGAGGTGAGCGTGACCGGGATGACCGCCGGGCCTTCGCACAGCTCGTTCAGAACCTTGCCGCTGGGGTCGACGGCCATGCTGTTTCCGGCAAAGTACACGTCGCCGTGGTAGCCGCAGCGGTTGACGCCGACGGAGTAAAATCGGTTTTCGATCGCGCGGCTGCCGATCAGCGTGTACAGCACCTTGGGCGGTGTCACGTAATCCGGCGCGTTCCAGATGTTTATCATGATATCACAGCCCTTGTACGATTGGAGGCGGGAGACCTCTGGGTACCACGTATCGTAGCAGATCTGCAGCGCGATGTTGCCGATATCCGTTTTAAACACGCGGATCGAGTCGGCCTCGCGGAAGTAGTGCTTCTCCTCGCCGGGGATGTGGATCTTGCTCTGCTTGCCGATCAGCTCGCCGTCGGGGCCGAAAAACGCCGCGGTGTTGTAAATGAGACCGGGGATCTCCCGGTGCGCCTCGCACAGGCCGATGACGCAGTATACGCCGTAGGTGCGGCAGAGCTTGGCGATCATCTGCGATGTCGGGCCGTCCGGGATGACCTCGGCAACGCGCATATAGTCGTTGCCAAACTCACGCGAGCGCTGGAACACGTAGCCGGTGTTGGAAAGCTCGGGGAACACGAGCAGATCCGGCTTTTCCTCCGCCGGGACTTCGCATGCCTTGAGGAACGCTTCCTCGATGTTCTGCCGGTTTTTCCCGACGTCGAGCGATACGGCGTCGGTCTGACACATGGCAATTTTCAAACCGTCTTTCATTTTGACCTCCGAGTTCTTTTTCAGCCCTTGGCGACTTCGATGACTTCGCCGTCGGTGTAGAAGGGTTCAAGCACCTCATCCTTGGAGTGCTTGGTGAGCTTGCTGACGATGACCGTGACGAGCGTGCCGAGAATAAGACCCCAGCCGATCACGTGGAAGCCGAGCGGATTCGTCCACGCGGCGTTCATATGGCCGACAAGAACGATGCCGCCGCCGACGATCGCACCGGAGAGCGCACCGGCCTTCGTCGTTCCGGGGAAGTAGGCCATGCCGAGGAACATCGGCGTAAACGCGCAGCCCATCGAGCCGGTTGCGAGCGTGGAGAGCGTCATGAGAAGCTCCGGAGGATCGATCGCCATGATGACGCCGCCGAGAGACACGACGAGCGTGCTGATGATGAGAAGGATCTTGATGCCCTTCGGGCTCATGCGGCGAACCTTTTCGCTGGCAATGTCGTTGGTGATGGAGGCCGACGCCGTGAGCACGAGCGCGGTGGCCGTAGACATTGTGGCGCCGAGCACGCCCGCAAGGCAGATGCCCGCCAGCAGCGGGTGGAGCTGCGTCAGCGCGAGCTGCGGGAACGCGAGGTCGGGAGAGGCGAGATCGGGCAGGAGGCACTTCGCCGCCGCACCGGCCACGTACATGCAGGGATACCAGAGCAGAATGGCGATCGAGCCGTAGATGATCGCGGGCTTGAACGACGTGCCGGGCTTCGTGGCAAGGAAGCGGGACTGCGCCGACGGCTGGCCGATGCCCACGACCGCCATCAGGCAGAGGCCGTAGGAAATGAAGCGCGGGATCGAGAGATAATTCCCTACGCCGGGCATGCGGATCAGGTCGGGGTCGATCTCGCCCATCGTGTGGATCATCTCAATGAGGCCGAGCTTGGAAAGGGCGATCACGGCGATCAGCACAAGGCCGAACGTCATGAAGCCCGCCTGCAGAACGTTTGTCCAGGACTGTGCCTTCGCGCCGCCGAACGAGATATAGAGCGTCATGATCACGCCGATGAGGATGATGCAGGAGGCGTAGCTCCAGCCGGACACGCTCTCAATGACGCGGGCAGAGCCGGAAAACTGCGTGGAAATGTTGGCGAAGAGGATGATAACGATCATAATGCCGGTGATCTTCCGCGCCGTCTGTCCGAAGCGGATGCCGAGCAGCTCGGGAATGGACGATACCTGGAAGCGGTTGCCGAGCGTGGTGAAGCGCTTGCCCAGCACCGCGGTGCCGAGCACGCCGTACCACAGGCCGTTGTTCTGCCAGGCGGCACCCACAAGGCCCTTGGCATAGATCAGGCTAGGCGTTGCGATCAGCGAGCCGCCGCTGATGATCGTGGCCGCCACGGTGAGACCCATGATCCAGGACGAGATCGAGCGTCCCGCCGTGTAATAATCGGAGATTTCTTCCTCTGCGGTTTTTCCCGTCTTTTGCGCCTCGGCCAGACGGGCGGACTTCGGCTTATACAGACCAACGCCCAGATTCAGGGCGAGGAACAGAATTACAACGATAAATGCAACGTTCACGATTTCTCCCCCTGTTCTCAGTCTTTATAGATTTTCGTCAGGTACACGGCCAGATAGATGATCAGCGCGATGGTGGGGACAAAAATGCCGAGAAGGATCCACGTGGGGATGCCCCAGGTATAGCTGATATCTCCATAGCCGAAGATGCCGCAGGATGCGATCGTAAAGACGGCAAAGATCAGATAGGCAACGATCGTGATCAGGGCTTCCTTTTTGCACTGCTTGTAGCTGCATCCGGCAGTCGCCCGCATGTCCAGATTCTTCACCGACCACTTTTCGGCCGGCGTGTTGGGCGGAGTGTTGCTCATATTTTTTTACCTTCTTTCTTTATTTTGATCTTGCGGTGGTTTGTGTCCCTGTCGGCGCTCCCTCCTCTCTTTTTGGGAATATCAACGCTTGCGCAAACGTTTTTAATACATGTAGAGGATCTTATAGAGAAAGTTCGTCATGGCGATAAGAATGATGCAGTTTAGGATGATCTCACCCCGAAGCTCCCGCCGCGAGAGCGGGCGGTTGGCGAGAATATAGACAAACGAGAGGATCAGCGCGCACGCCGCCGCGCCCGTCATCAGATACATGCGGGCGAGCTCGTCCCGGACGACCACGCCGTAAAGGAAAAATACAGCCAGCACGCCGATCACAAGGATCTTGTCGCGCACCAGCGCCGGAAATACGAATCGTTTTTTCTTCATTTCCCCACGCCCCTTTTCATATGAATCCGAGAGACCGCAGAACATACAAACCAAGCGTCGTGCTGAACACGGACAGCAGCGTGGAAAACACCACCGAGGCCGCCGCCAGACGGCTGTTGCCGCCCATGGACTCGGTCATCACGTAGCACGCCGAAGGATTCGCCGTTGTAAAAAGAATGGACAGCGCCGCGAGCTCAATGCCGCGAAAGCCGCACAAAACGGCGAGCGGGAGTACAAGTATCGCCTGCAAAAAGGTTTTTGTCACCGCGGCAAGCACGGCGGTTTTCCCGCACGAGCGGAGACTTTGGATATCCAGCGCTGCGCCCACGCAGAGAAGGGAGATCGGCACAGCGGCTCCGGCCAGCGTTTCCAGCGGCGAGCGCAGCAGCACCGGCAGCGAGAACGAGCAAAGCTCCGACAAAATCGCCAGCACGACCGCGATGATCAGCGGATTCGTTGCGATTTTCCGCAGCGCTCCTTTTACCACATCCGCGCGGCTCAGCTCGCGGTCATTTCCGACAAAACACAAAACCGCCAGAATGTTATAAAGGATCGCCGCGATCGCGAGGATCCCGGCGCAATGCGCCACGCCTTCCTCTCCGGCCATGTTGCGAACCATGGAAAGTCCAAGCACCGTGAAGCTGCTGCGAAAGCCCACATGGACAAACGTTCCCGCGTCCTCGCGCGGCGTGACGAACCGCCGGGCGAATATCCAGAGCAGCGCATACACAAGCAGCGTCGCCGCCAGAACAAAGCCGGACAGCTTCCAGTTCTTCAGTGATTCCAGGCCGGTCGACGTGATGTCCAGATAAAGCCGCACCGAGAGAAAATACGTAAAGCAGATCCGGTTCAGCTTGGAGGTGAATGCCCGGTCGACAACGCGCAGCCGAGCGGCCAGATACCCGAGGAATACGAGAACGAAGGTGGGGAATACTGCCGTAATGCTGAAAACCAGATTATCCAAAACCGATCCCATGCTCTGCTTCTCCTTCTTTGTTGCAGATCGCCCGGCACACAGGAAACGCTGTTTGTGCCGGGCGACCGCCGCTTCTCCGGAATGTGTTGGAAAACAACATGATGAGGGAGTTGACTGTATTATAGTAAATATCTTTACTAAAGTCAACGAATAAATTCCGATTCCCTTATTCTTTGATATACACATACGGAAGAAAAGGGTGGAAAAGAATGAACTATATAAAACGGATGCGCGATCTGCGCGAAGACCGGGATCTGACACAGGCGGAGGTCGCCGCGCTGCTTGGCACGTCCCAGACGATGTATGCCCGGTACGAGCGGGGAGCCAATGAGCTTCCCATCCGTCACTTACTCACGTTGGCAGATTACTATAATGTATCGGCCGATTATCTTCTCTGCCGGACGGACTGCCCACACATGGCAGGCGCTGCTGTGCAGCGCAACGCAAAAAAGACTAATCGGTGACCGACTATAATAAAAACCCGTCCCATGCCGGAAACGGCAAGGGACGGGTTTTGACATTGGTTATTCGATTTCAATGGTTTTGACGCCGTGCGCCAGAATGATGTTGATAAGCTCGTTCCGGGAGTAGTTGCTCTCGGCGGCGATGCGGTCCAGCTCCGCGAGGGTATCCTCCTTGATGCGGACGGTGATGATCCGGCTCCCGTCCTCCCCGCGACGCTTTATGACCAGTGGTTCGTTTTTCAAAGAATACCCCTCCTTAAGCCCTTACATCATAAAAACGACCTGCAAGAAGTTATAGAGCCCGACGATCCAGGCGCTGTATTCGTGGCCGAGGCCGGGAAGCTGGGTGAACCAGGCGTTTTCCGTGTCGGTGAGGCCGTCCACGCGGTCGGTGAGCGCGATGAAGTTTTCGCGGTGGAGCGTTGCCATCGAGTCGAGCGTTCCGATGCTGTTATAAAAGTACCGGATCGGGTAGGCGGCGTTCGCCTCGCTCCCGAGCGCGTCCGCGGCAAGATCGACGTAGCAGTCGCTCCCGGAGAAGCAGCCAAACCACGCGAACTCGTCCAGACACAGCGGCATCACGGAGTTATAGGCGTAGATCGAGCCCATGGAGAGCCCCGCATAGGCGAAATGGTCGCGCGCCGCGGCGATCGCTTCGGCGCTGCCGTCGGCGGCATAGGTCGCGTAGTTTTGCACAATGCAGGGCAGGATGTCCTCGCGCAGCTCGCGGACGAACTGCTCCTCGTCCGGGATGCGGTCGTACCGGGAGAGGTTGGCGCTGTTTCGGTAGAATGTCGGCGTCACGATGATCATATCCCGGCACATCCCGGCGGCGAACATGTTGTCGAGCATCCGGGAGGTGTAGACGTACGAATCGGCGTCGTAGGCGGCGTAGAGCTGCTGCTTTCCGAGCCAGTAATTCTCGTTGCCGCCCATGCCGTGCAGCAGCACGAGCACGTTGTACGGCTTTGAGGCGTCGTACCCGTAGGGGAGATAGACGAGCATCCGCTTGTAATACGTGAGCGTACCGGCGCCCTTGCGCTCGCCGACGTAGTCGCGCGTCGTGTATTCAACCGCTTGCACCGTGCCGGGGTATTCGGAGCGGGAGAAGAACTCGTAGGGCACGCGCGAATCGATGTAGTCCGGCACGCGGCCGCACATCGGGCAGCGCGACGTGAGATACGAGTGGCCGACGGTCATGCCGCAGGCAAAGCAGACGCAGGAATCATAGTCGTGCTCCGCGTGCGGGCAGGCTGCGCCGCACGCAACGCATACGCCGTTCTGCCAGCCGGGGTGCGCGCAGATGCTCTCCGCGGCGGGGGCGTCTCCTTCGTCGGCGTGCGCGGTGAGCGCGCCGAGACAGCAGAGCGCAAGCACGAGCGCAAAAGTGCGGCGAAGCGCCCTCATTTATACTGCACCGGCGGGCGGTAAGCTTCAAAGATCACGGTGTCGCTCTTCGCTTCCTCGCCGCGGTCGTGCGCCGTCCAGGTGACGCGCATCGCGCCGAAGAGCTCGGCGAGCTTCACGCCGAAGGACTTTTTGCCCGTGCGGTGGGCGATGAACTGCGGCCGGCCGATGCAGCCGATGAGCATCCGGCTCGAAAGCCACGCGCCGAAGCTGCCGCCGAGCTCCTTCCATTGGGCGGTGAGCTGGCCGCGCAGCAGGTCGGGCGCATGGAAGCGGAACCACGCCACGATGAACGGGTCAAAGCTCTCCACGCAGAAATTGCCGGTGTGCGCGTCGATGATCTCGAGCACCTTGCGGCAGAGCTCGCCCCGGCGATGGTCGGGCGAGGCCTTGACCTCCACGATCACGGGCACGTGCGCAGCGGCGAGAATGTCGAGCGCGTCCGAAAAGCGCGGCACGCGCTCCCCGGTGCCGCCGAGCGTATACTGCTGCAGCTCGGCAAAATCGAGCGATTCGACCGTCACGTCCGCGCCGGTCATGCGGCGGATGTTGCTGTCGTGCGAAACGACAACGACGCCGTCCTTCGTGAGGCGGGTGTCGAGCTCCGCACCGTATCCGGCCGCAGCTGCGGCGCGAAACGCCGCGAGCGAGTTTTCGGGGACGCCCTGCGCGGCATCGTACAGCCCGCGGTGGGCGATGTTCTGGCCCCGGAAGGGGAAGCGCTGTCCCGCGCGGGAGCGGCCCGGCGCGATCAGGAAAAGATATCCGGCGGCAGCCGCGCCGATGGCGGCAGCGGCGATCGTTCCGGCATTTTTGCATTTTTTCATTGGTATCACCTCGTAGCGGTATTTTACCGCAGGAAAAACGCCTTGTAAAGAGACGGTTTTTCCTGTATGATGAAGGGAGTCTAAAAGAGAGGCGCGCGGCGAGGGCCGCGCGGAGAGGAAACGGCAGTGAAGCTCAATTATAAGCGTACCTTTCTCATCGGCTTTGCCTTTTTCGGCATTCTCCTGCTCTGGCAGGTGTACGACTCCTGGTGCCCGACGTTTTTGACGGACATCTTCGCCCGCCGGTTTTACGGCATGTCGTCCGCCGATCTCAAGGCGAGCGACCCGAACCACATTCTGCATGTGCAGTGGATCGTCGGCATTATCATGGCGTGCGATAACCTCGCGGCGCTCATCCTTCTGCCGCTCTTCGGCCGTCTTTCCGATAAAACGCACACGAAGATCGGCAAGCGCATGCCGTACATCCTCGTCGGCACGTTCGTTTCGGCGGTCGCGTTCCCGTTCATCCCGCTCTTTTTCCACAACAACAACATCGCCGGGATGGTCGCGATGATGGCCATCGTTCTCATCTTCATGATGATGTACCGCAACCCCGCCGTCGCCCTCATGCCGGACATCACGCCCAAGCCCCTGCGCGCCAAGGCCAACGGCATCATCAACATCATGGGCTACATCGGCGGCGCGTTCGCCACGGTGCTCGGTCTCTTCCTCGTGCTGAGCAATTACATCAACGCCCCCGACGCCGAGCGCAATCTCTGGGTCATCGAGCTGCCGTTCATCATCGCCTCGGTGCTGATGGTCATTTCCGCGCTCGTGCTCTTTGCCACGATCAAGGAAAACAAGATCGAGCAGGAGATGGCGGAAGAGCTCGCTCTCGGCGAGGAGATGGCCGCGGTTGAAACGCCCATCGACGACGATAAGCCGATGAGCAAGGCCAATAAGCGCATGCTGCTCGCGATCCTCGGCGCGGAATTCCTCTGGTTTATGTCCGATAACGCGCTCGGCACGTACATCGGAAACTATGTCATTTACTATCTCAACAGCGTTTCGAGCGCCACGATGATCCTCACAATCCTCGGCGGTCTCGCCTCCGTCATCGGCTTTGCCACCGCCGGATCGATCGCTGAAAAGATCGGGCGCAAGTGGACGATCTCCTGCGGCCTTGCGTGCACGCTCGTCGGCCTCATCATCATGTGCTTCGCCACGCCCACCGGAAAGGTCGTCGGCGCGCGCGGCGAGTTCGCGTTCCCGACGCTCCTGTTCGTCGTCTGGGCGATCAAGGGCTTCGGCATGGCGCTCGTGCACAACTGCTCGTTCCCGATGGTCGTGGAGCTCTGTTCGAGCAAGAAGATCGGCCGCTTCACCGGCTATTACTACGCCGCGAGCATGTCCGCGCAGACGATCACGCCCATCGCCCTCGGCTTCGTGCTGGATGCGACGATGGCATGGCGCACGCTGCCGATCTATGCCTCCATCCTCACCGCCGCGAGCTTCACGGTGTTCACGCTGCTCGTGAAGAACATCAAGGCGAAAAAGGTCGACCACGTCAAGGGCCTCGACGCCCTCGGTGCGGATGACTGACAGATATCTGCATATTAAAAACGAATTGCCGGTCAGCCAAAATGGCTGACCGGCAATTTTTATGTTGTCTTTTTGTGGATGGCAATGATGCTGCGGATGTAGCGGTTCAGATAGGCGCGGTACACATCCATCGGCACGGGATCCTCCCGGAGGATGATGCTGTAGCAGGTGGAGCTCGTCAGCTCGATGATCGAATAGAGCAGCAGATCCGGCTCGTCCCAATCCTCCTGCCCCTGCTGAAGAAGCTGGTGGAGGGCGGCGTAGCAGGAGAAGTCCTCATCGGCGGAGAGGTTTGTGATGGCGCTGCGGAAAACGCCCCAGGAGAGATTCTTGTTGATGAATTTCAAAAGGAGGTGATTGGCTTGAAGCTGGTCGAGCAGGTCGTCCACGATATGGATGATCGCGTCCTCAAAGGAGAGCGCTTCGCCGTCGTGCTGCCGCAGAGCTTCCAGCGCATGGGAGAACATCTGGTCGGCGCGCCGGGCGATGAGACGGGCTTCAATGTCGTCCTTGTCCTTGAAATACAGATAGAACGTGCCCTTGCCGACGCCGGCGGCGGAGGCAATGTCGGAGATCGAGGTCTGCGACGTCCCCTTGGTCGTGAAGAGCTGGAAGGCGGTTTCCAGCAGCCGCGTCCTTTTCTGCTGTTTGTTTTCTTCGGCTTTTCCCATCGTATCTGCCTGCCCTTTTCAATATGGTATCAGGGTATAACAAAATGCGGAGAATGTCAAACGATTGGCGCAAAAAACTGACCAAGATTCAAAAATTATTTCCACGCGTGTTGTGCAGAAGGCTGAAAAACTGGCCAATGGTCAGTTTTTAACAAAATAGATGTTGACGAATGGTCAACTTTCTGCTACACTCTCGCATGCTCAAGAAAATGACCGACGGTCAATTTATGATGGAAGTGATGCAGAATGCGAAAATTCAGTGAAGCGATCGTGAAAGGGCGCATCCCGATCCTGATCATCAGCCTGCTGCTGCTGATCCCGTCCGTCTTCGGGTATGTCCGCACGAGAGTGAACTACGACATCCTCTATTATCTGCCCGAGGACATCGAAACGATGCAGGGACAGGACATTCTGATGGAGGAGTTCGGCAAGGGCGCGTATGCCGTGCTGGTGTGCGAGGATATGCCGGACAAAGACATAGCGCGCCTGGCCGACGAGGTAAAGAACGTTGACCATGTCGAGAGCGTGCTGGGCTACAGCGAGATCGCCGACCGCCTCCCGCCGGAAATGCTGCCGGACGATCTGCGTGACGTGTTTTACTCCAAGAACGGAAACGCCGCGCTGCTGTTTCTTTTCTTTGACACTACCAGCTCGGCCAACGAGACGATGGACGCCATCACGGAGATCCGCGCGCTCGCCGGAGAGCGGTGCTTCCTTTCCAGCATGTCCGCCATCGTGACGGATACGCGGAACATGGTGGACGAGGAGCTTACGACCTATGTTCTCATCGCTGTGGCGCTGTGCGCGCTCGTGCTGGCGCTGACGATGGACTCCTTCCTGCTGCCGGTGCTGTTCCTGCTGGATATCGGCATGGCGATCCTCTATAACCTCGGCACCAACGTTTTCCACGGGGAGATATCCTTTGTCACGATGGCGCTCGTGGCGGTTTTGCAGCTCGGCGTCACGATGGACTATTCCATCTTCCTCTATAACGCTTACAAAGAGCAGAAGGCCGCAGACAGCATCGATAACGCCGAGGCCATGACGCGGGCGATCATGGCGACGATCGAATCGGTGACGGGCTCGTCGCTCACGACGATCGCAGGGTTCATCGCGCTGTGCTTCATGTCGTTCACGCTGGGGCTGGATCTCGGCGTTGTGATGGCAAAGGGTGTGCTGCTCGGTGTGATCTGCTGTGTGACGGTGCTGCCGTCGCTGATATTGACCTTTGATAAGGCCATTGAAAAGACGACGCACAAGCGCATCCATATCAATACCGGCAAGCTGACAGACTTCATTGTCCGGCATTACCGGGTGTTTGCAGTCATAATGGTTCTGCTCTGGATCCCCTCGATCTTCGGCTATAACCGCATCAACGTTTATTATAAGCTGGATAACAGCCTGCCATCGTATCTCGGCAGCGTACAGGCCAACCGGGAGCTGGAGGATAACTTCGATATGAGCTCCGTGTCGATGGTGCTCGTTCGCTCCGATCTCTCCCGCAAGGAGACTAAGACCATGACCGAGGCGATGGAGAATGTGGACGGCGTGAACTTCGTGCTCGGGCTGGACAGCGTCGTCGGCTCGTCGCTGCCGGAGGAGCTGATCCCCACGGAGGTAAAGGATGTGCTGGAGAGCGGGAACTGGAAGCTGCTGCTCGTGTCGTCCCGGTACGCGGTGGCCACCGACGAGGTGAATGCCCAATGCGCGGAGCTCAACCGCGTGCTCAAAAGCTACGATCCCAACGGCATGCTCATCGGCGAAGCGCCGTGCACCAAGGACTTGATCGAGATCACCAACCACGATTTCGCCGTCGTCAGCAGCGTGTCCATCGGGGCGATCTTCCTGCTGATTTTGCTGGTGCTCAAATCGGGGCTGCTGCCGGTTGTGCTCGTGATGGTCATTGAGCTGGCCATCTATATGAACATGAGCATCGCGTACTATACCGGAACGACGCTGCCGTTCATTGCCTCGGTGTGCATCGGCACGATCCAGCTCGGCGCGACGGTGGACTACGCAATATTGATGACGACGCGCTATAAGCGCGAGCGCATGCAGGGCGAGGGACGCGAGCAGGCCGTCAAGACCGCGCTTGGTGCCTCCATGCATTCCGTTGTCACCAGCGCGCTGGGGCTGTTCGCCGCTACCATCGGCGTCGGTATTTACTCCGATGTTGACCTTATCAGCTCGCTGTGCCTGCTGATGGCGCGCGGCGCTCTTATCAGCATGCTGGTCGTGCTGTTCATTCTGCCGAGCATGCTGATGCTGCTGGATAAACCAATCTGCCGGACGACGCGCGGGATGCGCCGCCTGTCCGACACCGCTCACACAAATTGAGGAGGTTACCCGATATGAAAAGCAAAAAGATCCCGGCGCTTCTTCTGGCGGCCGGAATGCTGATGTCTCTTGCAGGCTGCGGCGCGGCGGCGGAGCCTGCCGCCGAGCCGTCCGCGGAGGAAGATCGTCTGGAGGATACTGCGATCTCCCTGCTCACCTCCGGCGGCCACAGCGATACCGCCGGCAAAGAGGAAACCGTCTATGTCGTGGCGGACGCCGCCGGTAAGCCGAAGCAGATCATCGTGGAAAACTGGCTGAAAAACCCGGACGGCAGCGACCGCCTGGCCGACCGCACCGAACTGACCGACGTGGAAAACACGAAGGGCGACGAGGACTATACGAAAAATGCCGACGGTACCATCACCTGGAATGCAAACGGCAGCGATATTTACTATCAGGGACGCACAGACAAGGCGCTGCCGGTGGATGTGAGCGTCTGCTACGAACTTGACGGCAAAGAGGTCACGCCCGAAGCGCTGGCCGGAGCCTCCGGCCATGTGGCTATTACGTTCCGCTATACCAACAACACCGCCCGCCAGACGGTGGTCGACGGGAAAAAGTGCACCATCTACCAGCCGTATGTCATGGTGTCCGGCCTGCTGCTGGATAACGACAAGGCGAGCAACGTGACCGTGACGAACGGCAAGACCGTCAACGACGGCGACCGCACCGTGGTCGTGGGCATGGCCATGCCCGGACTGAACGAAAGTCTTGGTCTGGCCGACGTCGCCGACGGGAAGATCGAGTTTCCCGAAGAGGTGACGATCGAGGCAGATGTGACCGATTTCTCGCTCCTCACAACGCTGACGCTCGCCTCCGGTGATGCGCTCGGCCAGCTGGGGCTGGATGATATTGCCGATCTGGACGATATGGAAGGAAAGATCGGGGAACTGACCGACGGCGCGGGCAAACTCGTGGACGGTACGGCGGAGTTCAGCGACTATATGAGCCAGCTGAGCGACGCTGCCGACGAGCTCAACGGCGGCGCGGCGGAAGTGGATACGTATATGAACGCCTTGAGCGACGGGCTGAACACGCTGCAATCCGCTGTGACCGACCTGCCGGACGGCGCGGCGAAGCTTCTGGCCGGTACGGAAGCCTTGAGCGGCGCGCTCAAGAGCGGCTACACCGGCGAGGATGCATCCAAATACGGTGTGTACGAGGCGGTCGGTGCCATCGCTGAGGGCGCGGCTTCCATCTCCGAGGCGGCCTCGGGTATTATGAACGGCGCTTCTGCCATCTCCGGCGCGGCGGGACAGATCGCCGCGGGCGCGGTGAGCGGCGATATGAGCGACACGGCCAACTACGGCATCTACGAAGCGGCGGCCGCCGTGAAGAGCGGCCTGACGGACGCGGCGCAGCAACTCGGCGAAAATCTCTCGGCAGCGGGCAGCGCGCTGGGGCAGGCGAATACCTACAGCCAGCAGGCGGTGGATGTTTTGTCCGGTGTGCTGGCCGCGGGGGAAAACCTGACGGCGGAGCAGCAGGCGGCCATCACCGGCGCCATGCAGGCCGTCGGCGGCAGCCAGCAGTATGTGGCCGCCGTGCAGAGCCAGCTGGGGCAATCGCTCGATCTCAGCAGCGCTCTCGCCGCGCTCGACAGCATCCAGACCGGCGCGCAGACCATTCAGTACGCGGCGAGCGAGATCGCTTTGGGCGCTGTGAGCGGCGATACGAGCGATCCGGCCAACTACGGCATCTACGAGGCCGCGGCTGCCGTCAAGGCCGGCGCGGATAAGCTGAATGCCGCCGCCCGGCAGGTCATGACCGGTGTTGACACCATGACGAACGAGGAAAACCTCGGCGCGATCATCGCGGGCCTCGACGAGCTCAACCGCCAGAGCGGGACGCTCATCGGCGCGGTGGACACGCTGCGCAGCGGCGCTAACTCCCTGCGCGAGGGCACCGGCGCTCTCTCCTCCGGCGTGAGCGAAGCGGACAGCGCCGTGAAGCAGCTCTATGAAAGCAGTCTGGAGCTGAAGGACGGCATGGCGCAGCTCGACAGCGACGGTATCCGCCAGATCGCCGATCTCGTGCAGGGCGAGCTGGAGACGGTGTTCCACCGGCTGCAGGCCGTGCAGAACTATGCCGAGGAGCAGGAAAGCTTCTCCGGCAGCCCCGACGGCGTAGAGAGCAGCGTGAAGTTCATCTATAAGACGGACACGATCAAAAAATAATATCCATCCCTCATCTCTGCGGCACGGAAAATGCCGCAGAACAGAAAAAGCGCGGAAGCCGAATGTGTACGGCCCCCGCGCTTTTGCGCAATTAGAAAAGCGTGCAGACCCACGCGATCAGAGCGCTGGCGGGGAGATAGAGGATAAAATGCCGGATGTGATCTTTCATGTTATATCCGAACTGGTGCGGCCCTACGATGCCCTTGAGCTCCGGGTAAAAATGGGGGAAGAAATTGGAATGGGTGAGCAGCACCCAATCAAAGAAGGCGATATCGTAAATCTCCATGAGATAGAGCATTGCGAGAAACCGCGCAAAGAATTGCCAGAAACCGAAGCCGTTTTTCACGCCGTCCCACGCGGCGAGAATGGCCGCGCCGAGAAAAAGCGCGAGCGCGAGCGATACGATGGCCCAGCCGATGATATGCGCGCCGGGGAAGCGCTCCTGTTTGTCCGGGATCGCGGCGAGATTTTCCTTCGGCGCGGAGGAGAAAAAGCGCTTGTCCTGAATAAATCCGACCGCGCCATATAAAAGCAGGAAATAGGCTGCGAAGATCATGAGCGTTGCGAGGATCGTTATTTTCATTTCCGGGGACTCCTTAGATTTGATTTCTGAGCCGCAAAGGCTCCCTTGTGTAAAGGGAGCTGTCAGCGAAGCTGACTGAGGGATTGTTTTACTACCGTGTCGATGTATTCACAAATTTCCGGGAAATGCATTCGTATTTCACTGTTCGGAATGCGAAGGATGGTCAAGCCATAGTTTTGGAGAAAAGCTGTGCGTTCGGAGTCATATTCCATGGCTTGCGTTTCACCATGCTGAGAACCATCCAACTCGATTACCAGCTTCGCTTTTGCACAATAGAAATCTGCGATATACCGCCCAAGTATTTTCTGCCGGGAAAATCGGGCGGAATGTCCGCGAAGGAAGTCGTACCACAAATGGCGTTCTTCCTTCGTCATTTCCTTTCGCAGTTCTTTAGCGAAGGGAACGAGTTCGCTATTGTGCTTACGTTGCATAAACAATCCCTCCGTCACGGCGCTGTGCGCCGTGCCACCTCCCTTTACACAAGGGAGGCTTTTTCTGAAAATAAGCATACCAGAAACCTTCCCGAAGGTCCTGTCAAGATTTATGCGCAAATTTATTTGCAGGCTCCGGCTGAATAGAGTC
>CAVEQS010000045.1:0-22196 GCA_963618015.1 bacterium
GCCCTTTTTCCCTCCTCGGGACTGCCTCTGACACTAAATGATGTTTTCACAGTAAGCTCATCGTACCCAGTCATGCCCAGATCGATCAACGGTCTTTCTTTCAAGCTCGGTCACCTCCTTCGTCAGTATTTCGTAGGCCGCGGCGACCTTGCCGTTCTTATCATGGGAGAAAATGCTCTCGCCGGTCAGGGCGCACTCTGCCGCACGAACGGAGTGCGGGATTTCAGTATCGAACACCTTGATGTTCCGTCCCACTGTGCTGCGGAGTGATTCGATGATCCCTCGGGCATTGCTTGTGCGATTGTCTACCATCGTCAGCAGAATCCCGTCGATCCGCAGCTTCGGGTTGATACTGCGCTTCACTTTTGAGACAGAGTGCAGCAGGAGATTGAGTCCCTTTGTTGACAGAAAGCTCGGCTGAGAGGGAATGATCACGCTGTCCGCGGCAGCCAAGGCGTTGATCGTCATCATCCCCAGCGAGGGCATACAGTCGATCAGGATATAGTCATAATCCTTTCTCATGCCGTCGATAGCATTTTTCAAAACGTACTCACGGCTCATAACATTGAATAATCCGGTCTCCATACCGGAGAGTTCAATGTTGGAGGGGAGAAGATCTACGCCCTCGCTGTGGTGCAGGATGCCTGCGCCTTGCTCGATCGGCCGGTCTTCGATCATCGCATCCATGACCGTGGCAAGCGTCACATCGATCGCATCGGGATTCTTGTGTCCAAGCGCGACGGTGAGGCTTGACTGCGGGTCGGCATCAACAAGCAGCACCTTCTTTCCTTGAAACCGTGCCAGACCAACGCCGAGATTCACGGCGGTGGTCGTTTTTCCGACGCCCCCTTTCTGGTTCGTGATGGCAACTACTTTGCCGTTGTCCATTGGTTTTCCTCCTTTATAAAAATAGAAATTCTAATAAACGAAAAGGCCGGTCATCCAGAACAGGATAACCGGCCATATCATTTGCCCCTTTCGGAGCATAGAATAACGGCCACATCACCGCTTGGGTGATGTGGCCGTTTGCTTTTATCTTCGCTTTATGCAGCGCAGGAAATTGGTTTAGTGCTGATCGCGAATCGCGGCCTGGGCGGCGGCGAGGCGGGCGATGGGCACGCGGAACGGGCTGCAGGACACGTAGTCCAGGCCGACCTTGTGGCAGAACTCGACGGAGGAAGGATCGCCGCCGTGCTCGCCGCAGATGCCGAGGTGCAGGTCGGGACGGGTCTGGCGGCCGAGAGTGGCAGCCATCTTGACCAGCTTGCCGACGCCGACCTGGTCGAGGCGGGCGAACGGATCGCTCTCGTAGATCTTCTTGTCGTAGTACGCGCCGAGGAACTTGCCAGCGTCGTCACGGCTGAAGCCGAAGGTCATCTGGGTCAGGTCGTTGGTGCCGAAGGAGAAGAACTCGGCTTCCTTGGCGATCTCGTCCGCGGTCAGAGCGGCGCGCGGGATCTCGATCATGGTGCCGACCTTGTACTGCATCTCAACGCCGGCATTCTTCAGCTCTTCATCGGCAGTGGCGCAGACGACGTCCTTGACGTACTTGAGCTCCTTGACCTCGCCGACCAGCGGGATCATGATCTCGGGCTTGACGGTCCAGTCGCTGTGGCGCTTCTGAACGTTGATGGCGGCGCGGATGACGGCACGGGTCTGCATCTCGGCGATCTCCGGGAAGGTGACGGCCAGACGGCAGCCGCGGTGGCCCATCATCGGGTTGAACTCGTGCAGAGAGGAAATGATGTTCTTGATCTGCTCAACGGTCTTGCCCTGGGTCTTGGCGAGCAGCTCGATCTCGGATTCGGTGTTGGGCACGAACTCGTGCAGCGGGGGATCGAGGAAGCGGATGGTTACCGGCATGCCTTCGAGAGCTTCGTACAGCTGCTCAAAGTCGCCCTGCTGATACGGCAGGATCTTCGCGAGAGCGACCTTGCGCTCTTCCACGGTGTCGGAGCAGATCATCTCGCGGAACGCGGCGATACGGTCGGCCTCGAAGAACATGTGCTCGGTACGGCAGAGGCCGATGCCCTCAGCGCCCAGCTCGCGGGCCTTCTTCGCATCGCGCGGGGTGTCGGCGTTGGTGCGGACCTGCAGGCGGCGGTACTTGTCCGCCCAGCCCATGATGCGGCCAAACTCACCGGCGATGGTGGCGTCAACGGTGGGGATGATGCCGTCATAGATCTTGCCGGTGGAGCCGTCGATGGAGATGGGATCGCCTTCGTGGAACGTCTTGCCGCCGAGAGTGAACTTCTTGTTCTCCTCGTCCATGGCGATGTCGCCGCAGCCGGAGACGCAGCAGGTGCCCATGCCGCGGGCAACGACCGCCGCGTGGGAGGTCATGCCGCCGCGGACGGTGAGGATGCCCTGGGAGGCCTTCATGCCGGTGATGTCCTCGGGAGAGGTCTCGAGACGTACGAGAACGACCTTCTCGCCGCGCGCCTTCCACTCAATGGCGTCATCGGCGTTGAAGACGATCTTGCCGCAGGCAGCGCCCGGGCTCGCGCCGAGACCCTTGCCCACCGGGTTCGCCTTGGCGAGCGCTTCGGCGTCAAACTGCGGGTGGAGCAGGGTGTCGAGGTTGCGCGGGTCGATCATCAGAACGGCCTGCTTCTCATCAATCATGCCTTCGTCCACGAGGTCGCACGCGATCTTGAGCGCGGCCTGCGCGGTACGCTTGCCGTTGCGGCACTGGAGCATGTAGAGCTTGCCGTTCTCGACGGTGAACTCCATGTCCTGCATGTCGCGGTAGTGCTCCTCAAGGATGCTGCAGACCTTAACGAAGTCGGCATACGCCTCGGGGAACTGCTCTGCCATCTGGGCGATGGGCATCGGGGTACGGACGCCGGCGACGACGTCTTCGCCCTGTGCGTTGACGAGGAACTCGCCCATGAGCTTCTTCTCGCCGGTGGCGGGGTCACGCGTGAAGGCGACGCCGGTGCCGGAGTTTTCATTGAGGTTGCCGAACACCATCGGCATGACGTTGACAGCAGTGCCCCAGGAGTAGGGGATGTCGTTGTCGCGGCGGTAAACGTTCGCGCGCGGGTTATCCCAGGAGCGGAACACCGCACGGATGGCTTCGTAAAGCTGGACCTTCGGGTCGGAGGGGAAGTCCTCGCCGATCTGCTTCTTGTACTCGGCCTTGAACTGCTCGGCGAGCTTCTTAAGGTCGGCAGCGTCAAGCTCATGGTCGGTCTTGACACCCTTGGCGGCCTTCATCTCATCGATGAGCTGCTCAAAGTACTTCTTGCCGACTTCCATGACGACGTCGGAGAACATCTGGATGAAGCGGCGGTAGGAGTCGTAAACAAAGCGCTCGAACTGAGGATCGGGGTTGCCGGCGATCATCGCGGCAACGACATCGTCGTTCAGGCCGAGGTTCAGAATGGTGTCCATCATGCCGGGCATGGAAGCGCGCGCGCCGGAGCGGACGGAAACGAGCAGGGGGTTGGTGAGGTCGCCAAACTTCTTGCCGTTGATCTGCTCCATGACCTCGACGTTCTTCATGATCTCGGCCATGATCTCGTCGTTGATCTTGCGGCCGTCCTCATAGTACTTGGTGCACGCCTCGGTGGAAATGGTGAAGCCCTGGGGGACGGGAAGACCGATTCTGGTCATTTCGCAAAGGTTTGCGCCCTTGCCGCCGAGGAGCTCACGCATGGAAGCGTTGCCTTCGCTGAACAGGTAAACGTACTTGTGGCTCATGGGATAACCTCCTATATAAAATTTCTTAGTTTTGCTGACGATTTCTGGGGTAGATTTGCTTTTCAAATCATTATGCCCGAAATCAGTTTCGCATTATATCATTGTTTCGGACAAAAACCAATAGCAAAAATGAAATTTTTAAATCGTTTCCACGGATTATTTTCCTCTTATTTGATAAAGAGGGCGGCAAACCCTTCCGTCACGACGCTGCGCGCCATGACAGCTCCCCTGTCAGGGGAGCCAAGTTCGTTGTTGAAAAACTGGCTTGCCTCCCCTACCAGGGGCAGACTCTCCCCGGCGGGGAGAGATGTCGCCGCAGGCGACAGAGAGGGGGGTGGGGGTGGCACGGCGCGCAGCGCCGCGACGGAGAGGTTTCCTCGGCCTATTTCCCCACGCAGAAGCGCGAAAAGATCTCCTGCGTCACGTCCTCGCGCACCGACCGGCCCGAGAGCGCGCCGAGCGCGTCCATCGCGCCCTCGCACTCAGTGAGCACCGCGTCAGGCGCGAAGCCCGCCGCCATCGCCTCGCGCGCGGCGCGAAGGTAATCGAGCGCGCGGCGCACGGCGTCCGCCTGGCGCGCGTTCGTCAGTATCTCGCCGCTGTTCGCCTCCGGCATCGGAAACGCCGCGGCAACGGCCGCGCCGAGCGCGTCCAGCCCCGTTTTTTCCCTGGCCGAAACGATGCAGACACGATCAAAATGCCCCGAGAGGCGCGATGCGTCCCATTGGGGAGCACAGTCGCTCTTATTCGCCGCGGCGATGCGCACGGCGGCCTTTTCCGCGAGCGCGAGTACCGCATCGTCCTCGGCGTCCCACGCCCGGGAGAGATCGAAGACCGCGATAACGAGCTGCGCTTCCTCCGCCGCGGCAATGGCGCGCTCCACGCCGAGCGACTCCACGGCGTCGGACGTTTCACGCACGCCCGCGGTGTCGGTCAGCCGCAGCGCGACGCCGCCGAGCAGGCACCGCTCCGAGAGTGTGTCGCGCGTCGTGCCGGGAATGTCGGTAACAATGGCGCGCTCAAAGCCGAGCAGCGCGTTGAGCAGGGACGATTTTCCGGCGTTCGGGCGGCCGAGAATGGCCGTTCGCACGCCCTTTTCGAGAAACTGCCCGCGCGAGAACGTGGCAAGCAGCGTTTCGAGCGAATGCACCGCGCTCTCGAGCACGGCGGAATATTCCGCGAGCGTGAACGCCGGGATATCCTCGTCCGGGTAGTCGAGCACCGCGTGATAGTGTGAGCAGATGTGCGTGAGATTCTGATAAATCTCCTCCGTGCGGCGGGAGATCGCCCCGCCGAGCTGGCTGGCGGCGTTGCGCGCCGCGAGAGGCGTTTCCGCGTCGATGATATCCACGACAGCCTCCGCCTGCGTGAGATCCATGCGCCCGTTTAAAAAGGCACGCTTGGTAAACTCCCCCGCCTCCGCCTGCCGCGCGCCGAGCGCGAACAGCGCCTCGAGCGCCGCGCGCAGCACAACGGGCGAGCCGTGGCACTGCAGCTCCGCGGTGTCCTCGCCGGTGTAGCTTCGCGGTGTGCGGGAGAGCGTGCAGAGACAGAGATCAAGCGTTCGGCCCTTCTCGTCGAGCAGCGTGCCGTAGACAAGCTGCCGGTCGCGGTGCTGCGACATGGCCTTCCCGTCCGCCGGGCGGAAAAGCGCGTTCATCAGGGATACGGAGAGAGGCCCCGATACGCGCACGATGCCGATGGCGGAAACGCCCCCGCCGGTCGCGACGGCGGCAATTGTATCACTCATTCTCCATCCTTCTTTGCCCAGGGATCGTTTTTGCTCTCGTCGTAGGCATCCTTGAATTCTTCAAGCGTGATGCCCTTGCGCATGATGTATTCCGCGGCGACCTCGCCGACATAGCGGAAGTGGCCGGGCTCGGGGTCGCGGCCGGTGTATTCCTCGCGCCCCTCGGGGTAGCGCAGGATGAAGCCGTATTCCGCGCAGTGCTCGCGCATCCACTCCAGCACGGGCGTGGAGAACTTCGCCTCGGCGTTCTCGCCGACGAAGTTGACGGCAAGTCCCGTCTGGTGCTCGTCCGCGCCGGGATAGTAGCCCATCGCGATGACTTCCTTTTCCGCGTCCGCGAGCGACATCTCGCCCTGATCGTAGATCGTGCTCGCCATGCCGTTGAAGCGTGTCCGTTGGTCGGGGTAGGACATGTAGGTGCGCGAAATGCTCACCGTGAAGCCCTGCGCGCGGGCCGCGGCGAGAAATTCCTTGAGCGCGTCGGCCGCGCGGCGCTGGAAAAAGTAGCCGTTTTCCACCTCGACCATGTCGGGATAATAGTTCTCGCGCAGATAGTTCTCCTGCGAAAGGCCGTTCACGAGCAGATACCGCCAGTTGGAAAGACCGGGCTGATCCTCGTCGCCGAGCGTGTCCTTGGCGGGGAGATCGGAATAATCGATCCAGCCGGGGGGATACTGCCAGTTGAGCTCGCCCGTAGCGTCCTCCGCCTCCGGGACAGGGGTCGCGGCGGTCTCGGGCATGGGGGCGCTCTCCTCCGTGGAGAGGGAACCGTCGGAATTCGGGCGGAGCAGCACAAACAGCACCGCCGCGAGCGCCACGCCGCCGACGATGATGCGCCGGGCGCGGAGAACCTTCGGATTTTTCGGTTTGATTCGCATATTGCCTCCTTTCTCCCCGCGCGAAGCGGGGCGTTCCCAAAAGAAAAAGCGCGGGAACGGGAAGAGCGGGGTTGACATTCCCCGCGAATACTTTATATAATATCGGGTACCATCCCTGCACCGCCGCTGGCGGGCGGGGACGATTTTATGCGGGTATGCTGAAAATTCATAATATTATACCATTTTATCTGCAAAGATGCAAGTTTTCCAAGCATACCGCCAAGAAGGAGACACATCCATGCTGGAGCTGAAAAATATTCGCTATTCCGTGGACGCGCCGGAGGGCCGCACCGAGATACTGCGGGACATTTCTCTCACCATCCCGGACAAGAAGCTCATCGTTCTCACCGGGCCGAACGGCGGCGGCAAGACGACGCTCGCCAAAGCGATCATGGGCCTTGTGACGCCGACGGGCGGCAGCATTCTCTGGAACGGCGAGGATGTGACCGGCCTTTCCATCACCGAACGCGCGCGCCGCGGCATCAGCTATGGCTTCCAGCAGCCGCCGCGCTTCAAGGGCATCCGCGTAAAGGATCTTTTGACGATCGCTTCGGGACAGAAGTTCCTGCCGCGGGGCGAAGCCTGCAAGTATCTCACGCAGGTCGGCCTGTGTGCCGCCGATTACCTTGACCGCGAGGTGGACACCTCCCTCTCCGGCGGCGAAGTGAAGCGCATCGAGATCGCCACGATCCTCGCCCGGCAGCCGCAGCTCATGATCCTCGATGAGCCGGAGGCGGGCATCGACCTTTGGAGCTTCGCACGGCTCACCGAGACGTTTGAAGAGATCCACGCCCGGCAGGACTGCACGATGGTCATCATCTCCCACCAGGAGCGCATCATCTCGCTGGCGGACGAGATCCTTGTGATCGACAAGGGCGAGATCGCGCGCCGCGGCACGCGCGACGAGGTCTTTACCGATATCGTCCACAGCACCACGGGCGGCTGCCCGGTCATCTACGGGGAGGCGAAGAAATGAGCGAGCTCAACCGCGTCGATACGGCGCTTCTGGAAATCGTTGCCGACATGAAGGACGGCAAGACCGAGGGCGCTTTCAATATCCGCAAGGACTCCGGCTGCGCCGGACGAGTCAACACCGAAAACGTCACCATTACCACGAAAACCGATAAGCCCGGCATCGACATCCGCTTTGTCCCGGGCTGCAAGGACACCTGCCACATCCCGGTCATCATCACCGAGTCCGGTCTCCGGGAAACGGTGTACAACGATTTTTACGTCGGCGAGGGCGCAGACGTCGTCATCATTGCCGGGTGCGGCATCCATAACTGCGGCTCGGACGCCTCCGAGCACGACGGCGTGCATACGTTCTATGTCGGCAAAAACGCCCGCGTCAAGTACGTGGAGAAGCACTACGGCGAGGGCGACGGCAACGGCAAAAACGTCATGAATCCCACGACGATCGCCTATCTCGAAGAGGGTGCCTCGATGCAGATGGACATGAGCCAGATCGGCGGCATCGATTCCACGCGGCGCGACACGCGCATCGTCTGCGGCAAGGACGCGGACGTTGTCGTCACGGAGCGCCTGCTCACCCACGGCAGCCAGCGTGCCGAATCGGACATGACCATTGAGCTCAACGGCGAGAACTCCCGTGGCCGCGTCATCTCCCGCAGCGTTGCGAAAAACGATTCCGTGCAGGTGTTCCGCCCGTGCGTCGTCGGCAACGCGAAGTGCTTCGGCCACGTGCAGTGCGACTCCATCATCATGGACGAAGCGAAGATCCGCTCCGTGCCGGAGATCGCGGCGAACGACCTCGACGCGCAGCTCATCCACGAGGCCGCCATTGGCCGCATCGCGGGCGACCAGCTTCTGAAGCTCGAGACGCTCGGCCTCACCGAGGAGGAAGCGGAGGACCGCATCCTCAAGGGCTTCCTTGCGTAAGAAACATCTATGACAAAGAGCCGGCGGACAAACCGCCGGCTCTTTGTCATGCTAAAACCGAAAAGATTTTATCCCCCCGGGGGGCTTCCCTCCGGGGCCGGATGGCTTTATAATCAGAAAAGCCTCCCCTGTGTAAGGGGAGGTGGCGCAGCGCAGCTGTGACGGAGGGGTTGTTTAACAACAATCCCCCAGTCGACGGCAATACCGCCGACAGCCCCCTTTACACAAGGGGGCCATTCGAGAGGAGAAAGGAGCGAAGGCCCATGAAAGCAAAGTCCCGTGCCCGGTATGTTATCGCCGCGCTCGCGCTCGCGGTGCTTCTTATGGCGCTCGTCTGCCTTTTCGTCGGCGCATCGCGCATGAGCCTTTCGGACGGCATCGCCGCTCTTTTCGGGAAAGGCTCCGCCGCCAACGTGCGCATTCTCCGCTCGATCCGCGTGCCGCGCGTGCTCGCGGCGCTCATCGCCGGGGCGGCGCTCTCGGTCTCCGGTCTCGTGATGCAGACAACGCTCTCCAACGCCATGGCCTCGCCCTCCACGATGGGCGTATCCAACGCCGCCGTATTCGGCGCGAATCTCTCAATCATCGTCTTTGCCGGGGGCTTTCTCTCCACGGGGAACAACCTTGCCAGCTACACCGCCGGGGTAAACCCGTTCGCCGCAAGCGTGACGGCGTTTCTCTTCTCGGCGCTCTCCATCCTGCTCATTCTCGCGCTCTGCCGCGTGAAGGCGTTCTCGCCGAACGTTGTGGTGCTCGCGGGCATCGCCGTCGGCGCGATCTGGACGGCGGTCACCACGCTTTTGCAGTTTTACGCCACCGATGTCGGCCTTTCCGCCGCAGTCGTATGGAATTTCGGCGATCTTGGCCGCGCGACCTATAAAACCGATCTTCTCATGCTCTGCGCCGCCGTGCCGGGGCTCGCGGTGTTCTCCGCGCTCGCGTGGCGGTACAATGCGCTCCTCAGCGGCGATGCCGCCGCGGGCAGCATGGGTGTGAACGTTTCGCGTCTGCGCTTTTTCTCGCTGCTGCTCGCCTCGCTGATGACGGCAGCGTGCGTATCGTCTCTCGGCATCATCGGGTTTGTCGGCGTCATCTGCCCGCACGTGGCAAAGCGCCTGCTTGGGCACGATCACCGCGTTTCCATTCCCGCCTCAGCGCTCATGGGGAGTCTGCTTCTCCTTTGCGCAGACGCGCTCTCCCGCTCGCTCGGCAGCGGCAGCGCGCTGCCCGTCGGCGCGATCACGTCGCTGCTCGGCGCGCCGTTCTTCCTTGCGATCATTTTCTCGCGAAAGGAGCACGGCCAATGTTAACGCTGGAAAATGTTGTCTTTCGCTATTCCCGCCGGGCGGAGCCGGTGCTCCGGGGCGTTTCGCTCACCTTAAACGAGGGGGAGATCGGCATTCTCCTCGGCAAAAACGGCGCGGGCAAAACGACACTCTTTCAATGCATTCTCGGCCTTGCCGCGCCGGAGAGCGGCTCGATCCGCTTCGACGGCGAGGATCTTTTGAAAATGCCGCGGCGCGAGCGGGCAAAGCTCGTCGCCTATGTGCCGCAGCACATCCACTTCGGCGCGCTGAGCGTGTTCGATTCGATCCTGCTCGGGCGCGTATCCCGCTTCGGCATGCAGCCGGGGCACGAGGATTTTGAGGCCGCGGAGCGCATTCTTGCCGACATGCATCTCGAAGCTCTTGCCGAACGCAACGCGGAAGAGCTCTCCGGCGGCGAGAAGCAGAAGATCGCCATCGCCCGCGCGCTCGTACAGGAGCCGCGCCTGCTCATCTTTGATGAGCCGACCGGCAATCTCGATATCGCGAACGAAGAGCTCATCATCGACGAGGCAAAAAAGGCGGCGCGGCAGCGCGGCGTTGCCATTTTGAGCTCGCTGCACGATCTCAATCAGGCGCTGTGCCTGGGCGATAAGTTTTTCCTGCTCCGCGACGGCGCGGTGCGCTACGCCGGGGACGAGAGCGTGCTCACAAGCGAAGTGATCGGGGACGTTTTCGATATCCGGTCGCGCATCATCACCGTAGACGGAAAGAAAGTCATTCTGGGAGGAAAATACTATGAAGAAAGCTAAGCTCATTTCCCTGCTGCTTGCGCTCGCGATGGTTCTCTCGCTCGCCGCGTGCGGCGCCGCTCCCGCCGAGACCCCGGCGGCGACGGAAGCGCCGGTCGAAGCGACGGAAGCGTCCGCCGCCGAACCGGCAGAGGAGAGCGTCGAAATCACCGTCACCGACCTCATCGGCCGCGAGCTCACCGTGACGCCGGGCAGCTATCAGCGTGTTGTATGCATCGGCGCGGGCGCGCTGCGGCTTTATAGCTACATCGGTGATGTGTCGCTGCTCTGCGGCGTGGAGGACATTGATAACGAAACGCTTGCCGAGCGCCCGAAGATGTTCGACAGCGTTGCGCGCCCCTACGTTCTCGCCTACGGCGATGTGTTTGCATCCCTGCCCTCGTGCGGTGTCGGCGGGCCGAACGCCCAGAGCCCGGAGGCTGAAAAGATCCTCACCTGCGAGCCGGACATCGTCATCTCCCTCTATGGCGACGCGGACAAAGAGAACGCTTTGCAGGAGCAGCTCGGCGTGCCGGTCGTAACGCTGATGACCGGGCCGGACAGCGTGTTTGACGAGAGCTTCAACGAAAGCCTTCGTCTCCTCGGCACGATCTTCGGCGAGAGCGAGAAGGCCGAAGAGCTCATCGGCTTCATCGCCGCCGAGCGCGCCGAGATCGAAGCGCGCACCGCCGATATTGCCGAGGAGGACAAGCCCGCCGTTTACATCTGCGGTCTCGGCAACTGGGGCACAACGAACCATCTCATGACCGCGCAGGACTATGTCTCCTTCCGCGTGGCGAACGTAAAGAACGCCGTTTCCGGCCTTGGCGCGAATGGCGCGCAGCCGATCGAGGCGGAGAAGTTCGTCTCCCTCGGCGAGGACATGGATGCCATGATCTTTGACGCCGCCGCCGTGAAGAACATCAAGCCTCTCTATGCCGAGGATCCCACGATGTTCGACACCTGCCGTGCCTGGCGCGAGGGCGAGGCGTATCTCCAGCTCGCCTACAACGCCTACTACACCAACTATGAAATTGCGCTCATCAACACATGGTTTGCTGCAAAGGTCGCCTATCCCGACCGCTTTGAGGATATCGACATGGCCGAGGTGACGGATCGCGTCACGACCGCGTTCCTCGGCAAGCCCCTGGCCGAGGAAATTTACGCCTGCCCGAACAGCTTCGGCGGCTATCAGAAAATCGACACCGCCACGTTCTTTGCGGGGACGCAGGGATGATCGATCAAAAGGACGTGATCGCGTTCTTCGATGAACGCGCCGGAGACTGGGATGCCGGCATGATCCGCAGCGACGAGAAAATCGGCCGCATTCTCGATAACGCCGCCGTGCGCGAGGGCAGCCGCGTGCTCGATATCGCGTGCGGCACGGGCGTTCTGATCGGCGATTATCTGCGCCGGGGCGTCAAAAGCGTCACGGCAGTGGACATTTCCTCCGAGATGATCCGCATCGCGCGCGAAAAGTTTCCGCAGGAAAATGTGCAGTTTGTCTGCGGCGATGCGGAGACCGCGCCGCTCGGCGAGGGCTTTGACGCGATCGTCATCTATAACGCTTTCCCGCATTTTCCTGACCCGGAGCGGCTCATCGCGCATCTCTCTTCTCTCCTCGCCCCCGGCGGGCATCTCACCGTGGCGCACGGCAGCTCGCGCGCAGCCATCGACGCGCACCACCACGGCGCGGCGAGCCACGTATCCAACGGCCTCATGGAGGCCGACGCGCTCGCGGCGATCTTCGCGCGGCATCTTCGCGTGACGGATATTATCTCGACCGACGAGATGTATCAGATCGTCGGCGAAAAATAAAGCGGCAGCGCCGCGGAGCAGGAACATCATCTTGCTCCGCGGCGCTTTTTCTGGTACGATACTTTTATAATATTGCATAAAAGAGGGCAAACGCATGGATATCCGGGATACGATCGTTTCGGCGCTGCGGGAGAAGTATCATCCGCTCGGCATTGCCGTATACGGCTCGTTTGCCGACGGCTCGAACAACCAGAACAGCGACTTTGACGCGCTGCTCCTGCTGCCCGACGGCGAGGCCGGGCATGACGGCTCGGAGCTTTTCGGCACAGAGCTGGACGTATGGCTTTACGGCGCGGCGCATTTCGATGCGCCGTATGATGTGGAAGATTTTTTGCAGCTCTGGGACAGCATGATCGTTGAGGACACGACCGGCAGACTCGCGGCGCTCCGCGCCGAGGTGAACGCCTATATCGAGAACGCCCCACAGAAAAGCGAGAGCGGAAATGCCCAGTCGCTTGCGTGGTGCCAAAAAATGCTCCGGCGCACCGAGCGCGGCGACACGGAAGGATACTACCGGCTGCATTGGCTGCTCACGGACAGTCTGAGCATTTACTGCGATCTTCGCGGCGAGTATTACTTCGGGCCGAAAAAGGCGCTGCGCCGCATGGCCGCGGCCGCGCCGGACGACGCCGCGGTCTACGACCGCGCTCTGCGCGATCCCACGCCGGAAAGCCTTGCCGCCTGGCTCGGCGTACTGGAGGCGGCCTTCTCCCGGAGATACCGGCCATGAGGAACATCAAACGGCAAAAGGAAATCAAAGCGTTCCTGATCGGAACGTTTGGAGAAACCAAAGGGACGGCTTTGTCAATCCGGCACGGGGAAGCGCTCGATGCGCTGATCGAAAGCGAAAAGGACAAGTCCAAGGGGCAGCGGAAAGCGCTCACGCGGACGATTCTCCCCTGTATCGCGCTTTATCAAGTGCTCGCCGTGTCCGAAGGTTCAAAAGAGGCCGCGTATACGTATGTACAGAAATATATGCGGCGCACCGCGGAAACGCAGCACGCGTCCACGGCAAGGATGGAAACCGCGCCTGGGTTTTATGCGCTCTACAGCCGCATATTTCTCGCCGTTATGCGCGTCTCCGATCTATGGGAAAGCACGCAGACGCGCGGCAAAGATTCCTTTGATGTTGCGATTCGAAAATGCCTGTGGCATTCGGCCTGTGCGGAAAACGGCTGCGCGGAGCTGTGCCGGCTGTTCTGCGAGGCCGACAACGTGACGTACGGCGGCTTGAAGAAGATCGGTTTTACCCGCACGAAAACGCTGGGCTGCGGCGGGGATTGCTGCGATTTTCATTTTTACCGGAAATCGGAGGGTAAGAGATGATCCTATATTTTTCCGCAACGGGAAACTGCAAATATGTTGCCTCGCGGCTCGCGGAGGCGGCCGCGCAGGAAACGATCTCCATCGTGGACTGTATCCGGGATGACCGCTATGCCTTTACCGGCGAGACGATCGGCATCGTCTCGCCCACGTATTTCTGGGGGCTGCCGAGCATCGTCCGGGAATTTCTGGAAAAGGCGTCGTTTGAGACAAACTATCTGTACTTTATCGCCACCTACGGGACAACGCCCGGCGCGGCCGGAGCCATGGCAAACAAGGCCATTCGCGGCCGGGAGATCGACGCTTATTATTCCGTCCGTATGGCGGACACCTGGACGCCGATCTTTGATCTCTCCACGCCGGAAAAGATCGCGAGGTTTACCAAAACGACCGAAGCGGAGATCGACCGCGTGATCGAGTGCGTCCGGGAGCGCCGCACTAACCGCCACATGTCGCCGCGCCTGCCGCTATTCCTTGCCGAGCGGTTCGCGCAGCCGCTCTACGACGGCAAGGAGCGGCGCACGGCAAACCTCCATGTGGAAGATGGCTGCATCGGCTGCGGACTGTGCGAGAAGAAATGCCCGGTGCAGGCCATCGAAATGCGAAACAAGAGGCCGGTGTGGGTCAAGGAAAAATGCGCCATGTGTCTCGGCTGCCTGCACCGCTGCCCGAAGTTTGCCATCCAGTACGGCGGGAAAACGAAAAAGCACGGGCAGTATACCAACCCGCACGTGAAGATCTGAAAGCGCGCCGGAAACGGCGCATTGAACGAACGAAAAACCGGTGTGGCCTTGCGGCCACGCCGGTTGTCTCTTTTTATGAGCAACGCATCAACAGGAAGTGCAATTCACTTTTGCTCGTCCACCGGCGGGATCATCTCTGCGTACTTTTTCAAAAGCTCCGGCGTGCGGATGTAGTAGAGCTTATTCTTATCCAGCGCGGCGATCTCCGCCATTTCGCTCTCGGTGAGCGCAAAGTTGAAGAGCGCGAAATTCGAGCGGATGTGCTCGGGATTCTTCGAGCCGGGGATGACGATGGTGCCGCATTGAATGTGCCAGCGGAGGATGATCTGCGCGGCGCTCTTGCCGTACTTTTTGCCGAGCGCGGCGAATATCGGCTCTTCGAGCAGCGCCTTGTCGCCGTGGCCGAGCGGATACCACGCCTGCGGCACGATGCCCTTTTCGCGCAGAAACGCCTTGAGCTCCGGTGCCTGATGGTAGGGGTGCAGCTCGGTTTGCAGCACCGTAGGCTTCACCTCGCAGAGCGAGAGGATCTCTTCAATCTCGTCCTCGCCGACGAAGTTCGAAAGGCCGATAGCGCGCACCTTGCCTTCCTTATACGCACGCTCCATCTGGCGATAGCCCTCGATGAAGTTTCCGGCGCGCTGGTGGATGAGCAGGAGGTCGATATAGTCCGTGCCGAGGCGCGCGAGCGTTTTGTCCACGGCGTCCGGCTGCTCATAAAAGCTCGGCCAGAGCTTCGTCTCAAGAAAGATCTCCTCGCGCGGCACGCCGGAGAGCTTCATTGCCCGGCCGACGGCCTTTTCGTTCAGGTAGGCATTCGCCGTGTCGATCAGGCGGTAACCGTCTTGCAGCGCGTGCAGAACGGAGCTTTCCGCCTCGTCGGGCGAGAGAAGAAACGTGCCGATGCCCGCCATCGGCATTTTGACACCGTTATTGAGAGTTGTATATTCCATGATGTTCTCCTTCCTTTCAATGCCCCAGGCCGTTGACCCACTCCTGCACGGTCGATTCGCTCGTGCCGGAGGAGAAGCGGTGGCCTTCCTGCCATGTACCGGTGTTGGTGAGTGCTTCCAGGATCGACTCGCTCTGCCCCATACCGGAGGAGGCGGAAGTAGCAAACGGAATAACGGTTTTGCCGGTAAAGTCGTTCGCGGCGACAAAACCGTTCACCGGCCACGCGGCGATGCCCCACCAGATGGGGTAGCCGATAAACACGGTATCGTAGCTCTCCCAGTCCGGCACGTCGGTCGAAACGAGCGCCACATCGCGCAGCGATTCGTCCGCGTGCTCGCGGCTGACGCGGCTGGAAGCATCGTTATAGTTGAGCTCGTCGCCGGTGTAGGGCTCGGCGGGAACGATCTCAAACGTATCGGCAGAGAGCGTATCGGCGATGGTCTCGGCCACGCGGCGCGTGCTGCCGGTGGCGGAGAAATAGACAACGAGCGTTTTACCGCCCGCGGCGGGCGTTTCCGCGCCGGTATCCTCCGGCTGTTCGGCGCCGTTCTCGGCAGGTTCTTCGGTGGGCTCGGCCGCCGGCTCAACCGTCGGAACGGCGGTAGCAGTCGGCGCACTCGGCGTGGTGCTTCCGCACGCGGCGAGACTGAGAAGCAGTACAAAGCTCAAAAGAAGAGCGGTCAGCTTTTTCATGATGCTTCATCCTTTCCTTTGTTTTCCGCGTTTTCCTTGGTTTATTTGCATTCGCAGAGAATGTCGTAGATTTCGTCGTGGGTCAGCTTTTTGCAGCAGCCCGCGGTGATGTTGGTGGAATCGGCGACGGCGCGGTAATCCGTGTCCGCAGAAATGCCCAGCTCGGCAAAGGTGGTGGGCAGGCCAATCTCCTGGATAAACGCTGCGAGCGCCTCGACACCGGCGGAGGCCGTCGCCTCGTCGCTGCCCTGCGGCGCGATGCCCCAGACATTTTGTGCCCAGCGCGCAAACCGTGCCGCACCGGACTTGTAGATATGGCGGTACAGCACCGGGTGGATGACCGCAAGCCCTGCACCGTGGTTGCAGTTGGTGTAAGCGCCGAGCTGGTGCTCGATCTGGTGCGCCTGAAAATCCGTGACCTTGCCGATCTTCAGTACGCCGTTTTCCGCCATGGCGGACGCCCAAGCGAGCTCGCTGCGCGCGTCGTAATTTTCCGGGTCAGTCAACAGAATGCGGATGTTGCGGATGACGCTGCGCATGACGGCCTCGTTGATATCGTCGGAGAGGTTGTTCTCGTCCGGCTTGCCGAAGTAGGTCTCCATGGCGTGGCTCAGCGTGTCGAAGGCGCCGGAGATGACCTGTTTCATGGGAACGGACAGCGTATACGCGGGATCGAGGAAGGCAAATTCCGCCTGCGCGCCCCACAGGGCGCCCTTGATCTTCTTTTCCTCGTTGGTGATGACGGCGCCATTGTTCATCTCGCTGCCGGTACCGAACACCGTGACGATCGTGCCGAGCGGGATGAACTCTGTAGGATAGGCGCGCTTTGTGTACTGCATCTCCCAGATGTCCTCGTCGAGCTTCGCCTGCGCGGAGATAATCTTGCAGCAGTCGGACACGCTGCCGCCGCCCACGGCGAGAATGAGATCAACGTGGTTTTCTCTGGCGAGCTTCGCGCCCTCCTGCACTTTGGCATAGGTGGGGTTCGGCATGATGCCGGAGAACTCCACGATACGCTTGCCCTGCGCGCGGAGGATGGCGGTGATCTCATCGTACACGCCGTTGCGCCGGATGGAGCCGCCGCCGTAGGCAAGCATGACGGTGTCCCCGTAGTTTTTGAGCAGGCAGCCGAGATATTCCTTCACGCCGCCCTTGCCGAAATAGACCTTGGTTTTGTTTTCAAAGATGAAGTTATTCAAGAAAAACACTCCCTTGCGAAATGAAGTATGACATGGTACAATGCGCCTGTTACTTCCGGTTGTTTGATCCGATTATAGTTTCCGGTTGTTACAATCGGTCAAGGGGATCCGGAAGAAAAAGTTTGAATTCTTTGTAAACAGCGAGGGCAAATCATGCTTTACACCATGATGCAGGTCTGCAAAGAGACCAACATGACCTATCAGGCATTGAAATTTTACTGCAACGAGGGCCTTATTCCCCATGTCAAGCGGGACAAGAACAATCGCCGCGTCTTTGACGAGCGTGACGTTGCGTGGATCCAAAGTCTCACCTGTCTCAAAAAATGCGGCATGAGCATCCAGGAGATGAAGGAATACCTTGCGCTCTGTCTGCTGGGAGAGAGCACGATCCCGCAGCGCAAGGAGATGTTGGCGCGAAAGCAGGAGGCTCTGCGCGAGACGGTGCAGGAATTGCAGAACAGCATCGCCTATATCGATTGGAAGCAGAATTTTTACGACGAGGTGCTCTCCGGCAAACGCCCGTATGAGAGCAATTTGATCCGCGCGGAGGACTGACCGGCATAAAAAAGCGAGGCTTTTCGATAAGCCTCGCTTTTTCTATATTCATCTCAGAGCGGCTGCTTTTTGATCATGGCGAACCGGCGGGGGTATTTGGCCGGGGTGGGCGCGGTTTTCGGGATGATGACAACGCTGTGCACGGCGTCTGTGCCGGGGACGGTATATTTCTCGATGCGCGGTTTCCCGCCGCCGAGTGTGCGGATACAGCGTGCCGCCTCCTGCACCTCTTCCTCCGGCTCCGGCCCCTTCATTGCGGCGAACACGCCGCCGACGCGCACGAGCGGCAGGCAGAGCTCGCAGAGCATCGCCAGGCGCGCCACGGCGCGGGACGTGACAACATCAAAGCTCTCGCGAAGCGCGGTCTCCTCCTCGGCGCGCCCGGCCAGACACGTGACGTTTCCGAGCCCGACCGCATCGCACACCTCCTGCTGGAACGCCACGCGCTTCTGGAGACTGTCGATGAGCGTGATGTTCGCGTCCGGCGCGAGGATCGCCGCGACGAGCCCCGGAAAGCCCGCGCCGGAGCCGATGTCCGCGGCGGTTTTGCCGGAGAGACGCACATACCGGAGCAGCGCGGCGCTATCGAGAAAGTGCAGCCGCGCCGTGGCCTCCTCGCCCTCAATGGCGGTGAGATTCATCACCTTCGAGCGCTCGTCAAGCAGCGTATAGTAGGCGCGGAGCTGCGAAAGCTGCGCCGCCGTCACCGGGACGCCGAGTTCCGCAAGGCCGGATGTGAGTATTTCTTCCATGGTCATGGTGATAAACCTCCAAATGAAGCACAGTGCACAAGGGAACTGCGCTCGCTAAGCCTCCCTTGTGCAAAGGGAGGTGGATTTTGCCAAAGGCAAAAGACGGAGGGATTGTACGTATTGGCAGTGCACCGAGACAATCCCCCAGTCAGCTTCGCTGACAGCCCCCTTTACACAAGGGGGCCTTTTATCTTTTCAGCTTTTCCGGTCAAACCGCTGCCCGCAGCGGGGGCAGGTGATCTGGATGCGGCCCTTGCCGCGCGGCACGCGCAGATAGCTGCCGCAGCCGGGGCAGGAGAAAAAACGGTAGTCGCGGCGCTGCTTCGCGCGATGCAGCGCGCCGGTGATCTTTTCCTTCGTGCGGTCGTAGGTCTCACGCGCCGTCAGATCCTCCATCTGCCGCACCGTGAGATTCCGGGAAAGCGTCCGGAACAGGGCATAGCCCGCTGCAACTAACGGGAGAATGCCCACCCATCCCATGGTCAGCAGATTTACCCCGGCGATCACCGCCGCGATGCGGAAAAGATGCTTATTCAGAAAGTCCACGCCGTTTCGCCCGAGCATGAACGTGTTCCACCATGTCCGCATTTTCCCGCCCTCCTGTCGTCTCAATATTTTATAATTTTACCATGCCGGAGCGAAAGACGTCAACAAGCCGTTGTCATATTCTCCGCTGCCGCGCCATAAGATAGATAGTATCGATGGGCGAGGCATGGACAAAGGAGGCAGGACGATGAACCGGAAGGGACGGCTGCTGTGCGCGGCGGTCATGGCGGCGCAGCTCGTGCTGAACGCCGGGGCGTTGGCGCAGCCGGTCGAGCGCGCCGCCGCAGCCTATGAGAGCGGACGGCTCAGCGCGGCGCTGCTCGCGCTGGAGCTCGGCGACGCGGCCGCTTCCGGGCAACTGCTCCGCACGGACAACCTCCCGGCAGAGGTCTCCGCGCCGGAAACCACACCGGAGCCGGCGGAAGCCCCCACTCCCCAGCCAACCGCCGAACCGACGCCGGAACCGACGGAAGAGCCAACGCCCGAGCCCACATCGGAACCCACGCCGGAACCTACCCCGGAGATCACGCCGGAGCCGACCCCCGAGCCGACGCCGGAGATCGTGCCGTTCACGGACGACACGGGCATGGAGATACGAAATAAAACCGGTTTGGAGGTGGATATCGCTTCGCTCATGGCCGAACCGCTCGTACAGCAGCTCAGCGCAGAGGGGCCGCAGATCCTTATCATACATACGCACGGCACGGAGGCGTATCTGCCCGCGGAGGGCGAGGAGTATACGCCGAGCGACCCGTACCGCACCACCGATGCGGAGCGCTCGGTCATCCGCGTGGGCGATGCGCTGCAAGCCGCGCTCGAAGAATACGGCCTTCGCGTGCTGCACGACCGCACACTTTACGATTATCCAAGCTACTCGGGCTCCTACGAGCGCGCGGCGGCATCCATTGAGGCATATCTCGCCGAGTATCCGGACATTGCACTCGTGCTGGACGTCCACCGCGACGCCATCGGCGACGAATCGACCGTTTACAAGACGTGCGCCGCGCCGGGCGGCATGGCGCAGGTGATGCTCGTGTGCGGCACGGACGAATATCTCGAGCACCCGCTCTGGCGGGAAAATCTCAAGCTGGCGCTCGCGATGCAGGCCGCGGCGGTGGCGGCGAACGGCGCGCTCATGCGCCCGATCCATCTCGCGCCGGAGCGGTACAACCAGCAGTATACGACCGGCTCTCTCATTATAGAAGTCGGTACGAACGGCAACACGCTCTCCGAAGCGCTCGCCGCCGCGGAGCTTTTTGGCCGCGCCGCGGGGGAAATGCTCGCTTCTCTCGCTGCGCTGGGTTAAGAGCCGCGCCGATTGTCCATACTCTCTGTAAGGAACAAAACCGAACAGGGAGGATATATACCATGGAAGTTCAGGACATCATGACGGCGCGGGTCATCACCGTCGGGCAGGATGAGCCGGTCACGGCGGCGGCACGGCTGCTGCGGCGCTGGAATCTCGGCGCGCTGCCCGTAACGGACAGCGCCGGGCGGCTGCGCGGTGTGCTCACCGACCGGGACATTGTGCTGCGCTGTCTCGCACTGGAAAATGACCCCACGGATACGCGTGTTTCGGAGGTCATGTCCCGCGCGGTCGTAACGGCGCGGCCGGGCGACAGCGTGCAGAGCGCCGCCGCGCTCATGGCGCGCGAACAGCTGCGCCGTCTGCCCGTGGCGGAGAACGGAAAGCTCGTCGGCATGGTGACGGCGTGCGATCTTGCCCGCCGCGAAAAGCTTGACGCCGAGTTCGCCGAGGCCATGCGCGGCATCAGCGCCAACGTAGTGAGAAAATGATCCCGCCGGGGAAAAGTCCCGAAAAAGCGCGGCGCCGGTTCCGACCGGCGCCGCGCTTCTGCGGCTCGGCGTTGGCGGCAATGTCGAAACGTGTCGAACGAATTAACGGCGAATTAATGGGAGTTTTGTTGAAAATGAAGAGGTTATGTGCTAAATTTTGCATGTAAATGGATCAGCAGAAGAAAAAATCGATATGGAGGCGATACTATGAAACTTCGAGTGCTGATCGCCGACCCGAACCGGGAATTCCAGCAGATGATGAGCGCGCTGCTTTCGCGGGAGAGAGACATGGAAGCGGCGGATGTCTCGTCGGACGGACTGGAGACCCTGAGCAAGATCAAGGCGCTTCGTCCGGACGTGGTGCTGCTCGATCTCGTGCAGCCGCGGCTCGACGGGCTGGGCGTGCTGCGGCGGCTGGCGTCGCAGGAGAACGCGCCGCCGGTGCTTGTTCTGACGGGGTTCGTGAATACCCAGGTCATTGCCGAATGTTCAGACCTTGGCGCCGTGTACTTTATGCCGAAGCCGTGTGATACCGAGGAGCTTTTAGCGCGGCTGAGAAAATGCACGGAAATCAGGAATAAACCTCCCGCAGGGCAAAGAGAAACTGCCCAGGCAGGAGAAAAATATATAAACTATCCGCTGGAGAGTACGGTTGCGGATCTCATCCACGAGATCGGCGTCCCGGCGCACATCAAGGGCTACCAGTATCTGCGGGAGGCCATCCTCTTCACGCTCCGCGACGCGGATGCTTCCGCAGGAATTACAAAAGTCCTCTATCCCGAAATCGCGAAAAGATTCTCTACAACATCCACCTGCGTAGAGCGCGCCATGCGGCGGGCGATCGAGCTGGCGTGGGATCGCGGGGACGAAGAAGTGCGGCAGAAGATCTTCCGCGGCACCGTCTCCGCCAATAAGGGCAAACCCACAAACGGCGAGTTCATCGCCATGATCGCCGAGCATATCACCCGGAAGGTCATTCTTTAAAACGAATTTCCCGACCGCAGCAGAAGCCCGCACATCCCGGAGCCTTTCACAGGAGTGACCCGCTCTGGAGCGTGTGATGAGCGTTTCGTAGTTGCGCCGCGGCGGGCACGGTACGGCGAACCCAACGATCAACGAGCTTTCCCGCTCACGCAGAGCTGCACACTAAAGGGGCTTTTTGAGAGAACTGTTCCCCAAATGTTCCCCCAATTCGGATTTTACGCCGGTTTTTCACCGGCGCGGAAGGAAAGAAGAAACCCTGTAATCCTCGAGATTACAGGGTTTTCTTAATGGCATGTTGCACAAAAAAAGATATTAGCGGATTTTTTTATAAATACCCAGTATCTTACTTGTGGTTAGTGATATCCGAGAGCTTCTGCTGTGAAAGACCTCGACGCTTTCTGATTTCTCCAATGTGTTTGCCAATTTGTACGAAGTTGAGTGCCATAATAAAACCTCCTATTACAATATATTTACGGGATAAGGCACGGTAGCCAGCCGTGTCTTTTTCCACATTGTTGCCAAAGCTGTTAGAATGAGAGAGTCT
>CAVEQS010000046.1:0-20080 GCA_963618015.1 bacterium
TACGCTCGCGCGTGACGTTGAACTCCTTGCCGACCTCCTCGAGCGTGCGGGTGCGGCCGTCCTCGATGCCGAAGCGAAGGCGGAGCACCTTCTCCTCGCGCGGCGTGAGCGTGGCGAGCACCGACATGAGCTGCTCCTTCAAAAGCGAGAAACTCGCGGCCTCGCTCGGCTCGGAGGCGTCCTCGTCGGGGATGAAGTCGCCGAGATGGGAGTCCTCCTCCTCGCCGATCGGGGTCTCCAGGCTGACCGGCTCCTGCGCGATCTTGAGGATATCGCGCACCTTCTCCACGGGGATGTTCATCTCCGCGGCGATCTCCTCGGCGCTCGGGTCGTGGCCGAGCTCCTGCAGAAGCTGGCGGGAAACGCGGATGACCTTGTTGATCGTTTCGACCATGTGCACCGGGATGCGGATCGTGCGCGCCTGGTCGGCGATGGCGCGGGTGATGGCCTGACGGATCCACCACGTGGCGTAGGTCGAGAACTTGTAGCCCTTGGTATAGTCGAACTTCTCGACCGCCTTGATGAGGCCGAGATTGCCCTCCTGAATGAGGTCGAGGAACAGCATGCCGCGGCCGACATAGCGCTTGGCAATGCTCACGACGAGACGGAGGTTCGCCTCCGCCATGCGGCGTTTGGCTTCCTCGTCACCCTGCGACATGCGCACGGCGAGCTCGATCTCCTCCTCCTGCGTGAGCAGGTTGACCTTGCCGATCTCCTTGAGATACATGCGCACGGGGTCGTCGGTCGAATAGGAGTCCGCCATGCTGTCGGTCTCGGCGATCTCCTCCTCGGTGACCTCGTCGATCTCCTCGAGCTCGTCGAGCGCGGGAAGGAGGTCGTCATCGTCGATGGGCGGCAGGTCTTCGCCGACGGTCTCGATGTTCAGCTCTTCGAGCGTGTCGTAAAACCGGTCCATCTGCTCCTGCGAGAGGTTCAGCCCGTCGATGACGTCCGCGATCTCCTTGAGCGTCAGCTTTCCGGCCTTCTTGCCCTTTTCGATCAGGTTCGAGAGACGTTCTTCGCGGGATTTCTGCGTGTCCTCGGCCTTCTCCTTTTTGCCGCGCGCGGGGCGGGCGGGCTCAAAATCGTCGTCCTCGGGGATGTCCGCGATCTCCTCCGGCTCGTCGGTCGCAAGAATGGCGTCCGCCAGCGCCGAGAGCGCCGCTTCCTCGCTTACAGGCGCGGATTCGGGCAGCTTCGCCTCCGGCAGCTTTTCTTCCGGCATCTTCTTTTCTTTCTGCTCGCTCATCGTTTATCCTCCAAAACTTTTTGTCTTTCTGTATTTTTCCGCCAGAGCGCGGAGATCGTCCTCGGCGTCCTCCGTGCGCCCGGTGATAACGGCTATGTAATCGGACAAGGCCTTGTCCGCGTGGGAAAGATCCTCCGGCGCGCCGAGCACCGAGGTGAAGTGGCTCATCTCGTCGCCGGTGAACTGCCCGGCGAGCACCGCCAGAGAGATCGTCTCGCCGGTCTGTACGCGGCGCAGAAGCTCGCGGTAGAGCCGCGCGAGAACGCTTGAGGAAAAGCTCTCCGGCGGCGGCAGATTCTTGCCCTTCGCCGCGCCCGGATCGAGATACAATATCCGGATCAAGCCTTCCTCGGCGCGCGCTGAACGCGGATCGTCGTACCGGATGGAGCGCTGCGCGGGCTGTGCCGTCTGCGTGGGGCGGGCGGCGTCGCGCGCCTCCCTCTTCTTTGCATCGGCAATGCGGCGGCGGCGCAGCCGTTCGGCCTCCTGCAGCACCGCCTCGCGCGAAACGCCCGCCTTTTCCGCCACGCGCGCGGCGTATACCTCGCGCTCGACCGCGCCCGGCAGCGACGCTAAAAGCGAAGCCGCGCTTTTGAGATAGTCCACGCGCCCTTCGTCGGTCGTGGGCGGGTTTTTCGCTTCCACATCGCGCAGGCGGTATTCGATCTGCCCGGCGCTCGCATCAATGAGATTGCGGAAGGCGTCCGCGCCGTTTTTCTTGATGAATTCGTCCGGGTCCTTCGCACCCGGCACCTGCAGCACGCGCACCTTGAGATCGAGCTTTTCCAAAATGCCGATGCCGCGCGTCGCCGCCTTTTTGCCCGCCTCGTCGCTGTCGTAGCAGAGGATGACCTCGTTCGTATAGCGCGAAATGAGCCGCGCCTGCTCTCCCGTGAGCGATGTGCCGAGCGAGGCGACCGCGCCGTCAAACCCCGCCTGATGCAGGGAGACAACGTCAATGTTGCCTTCTACGAGAATGATATACCCGTTTTTTGACTTTTTAGCCAGATTCAAACCGAAAAGATTATGGCTTTTGCTGAAAACGGGCGTTTCGGGGCTGTTTAAGTACTTCGGCTCGCCGTCGCCGAGAATGCGGCCGGAAAAGCCGATGACGCTGCCGCGCACATCGATGACCGGGAACATGAGACGGTTGCGAAAGGCGTCATACACGCCGCCGGACTTGCCGTGCTTCACGAGCCCCGCTTCAAACATCTCCTGATCGCTGTACCCCTTTTTGCGCATGGCGTTCGTGAGCGTTTCCCACGCGTCGGGCGCAAAGCCGAGCCCGAAGCGCGTGACCATCGCGGGCGAAATGCCGCGGCGGCGGACATACTCCTGCGCCGGGCCGCCCTGCGGGGATTTGAGCATATCATGGAAAAACCGCGCGGCGTCCCGGTTGAGCTCCAAAAGCCGCGCCCGGCGGGACGTATCCTCGCTCTGCGCCTCCTCCGGAAGCGTCATATTCGCGCGGCGCGCCAGAAACGCCACCGCGTCCGGGAACGAGAGATTTTCGATCTCCATGATAAAGTTGATGACGCCGCCGCCCTTGCCGCAGCCGAAGCAATGATAAATCTGCCGGTCGGGCGAAACGGAAAACGAGGGCGTTTTCTCGCTGTGGAACGGGCAGAGGCCGAAGAGGTTCGACCCGCTCTTCTTCGTCAGCCGGACGTACTGGCTCACCACGTCCACAATGTCGTTGCGCTCGGTCAGCTCGTCGAGAAACCGTTCGGGAATTGCCATACGTCCGCCTCCTTTCGTTTACTGCGCGGCGCTTATTTCACGCTCCACGCCATGGGGATGAAGATTTCGCCGTACTGATAGATCGCGTAGTCGTCCGTCATGCCGGAGACATAGTCCGTCACGGCGCGCTCGAGCCCGTCACGCTCCACGATGCCGCGGAAATCGTCCGGCAGCTTGTCCGGGTACCGGCAGTAATGCTCCCAGATACCGCGAAGAATGTTTTCCACCTTGGCCTCCTCGCCCTTGGCGACGGGGTTGTGGTACACACGGGCATAAAGAAATTCGTGGAACACGTCCCAGACTTCCTGCATGTCGTCCGAAATCGCAACGTTCCCGGTGCGGCTCGTTTGAATGATGTTATCGACAAGCGAATTGATCCGCTGGCTGTTTCGTGTGCCGAGCCGCTTTACGATGATCTCCGGCAGCTCGGATTCCGAGACAATCCCGGCGCGCATTGCGTCGTCCAGATCATGGTTCAAATACGCCACATGGTCGCACAGCCGCACGACGACGGCCTCGCGGCTCTCCTCGGGGTGGCCCTTTGTGTGGGCGAGGATGCCGATGCGCGTCTCCTGGCAGAGATTGAGCCCGCGGCCGTCCTTTTCGATGCAGTCCACCACGCGCAGCGACTGCTCATAGTGCCGGAAGCCGGGGCCGTAAATTTCGTTGAGCGCCCGCTCCCCGGCGTGGCCGAACGGCGTGTGGCCGAGATCGTGGCCGAGGGCGATGGCCTCGCACAGATCCTCGTTGAGCCGCAGCGCCCGCCCGACGGTGCGCGCAAGGCGCGTCACCTCCAGCGTGTGCGTGAGCCGGGTGCGGTAATGGTCGCCCTCCGGCTGGAGGAAGACCTGCGTTTTGTGCTTGAGACGCCGGAACGCCTTCGAATGCGTGATTCGGTCGGCATCGCGCTGGAAGCACGTGCGCACGGGATCCTCTTCCTCCGCGCGGCGGCGGCCGTGGGAATCGGCGGCGCGCACACCGAGATCACCCACCAGAATTTTTTCCAGCTCCTCGCGTTCCTGCCGCGGACAAATCATGCGCTCCGCCTCCTTGAAAACAAAAAAAGTAATACAGATATGCTCTGCATTACTTTGTGTCCGATGCCTCCCCTGTGTAAGGGGAGGTGGCAAAACCGGAGGTTTTGACGGAGGGGTTGTCCGTTCCACAGGTCGGGAAGGACAATCCCTCAGTCAGCCTCGCGGCTGCCAGCTCCCTTTACACAAGGGAGCCATTACGTAATGCAGAAAACCTCTGCATTACTTATATACGACATTGCCCGCGATTTCCCCTGCTTTTCGGAGAAAAAATTTTTTAAATTATTCTTCCTCCCGTTCCGGGCGGAAAACGCTCTCGCCGAGGCGCACCTCGGCCTCCCCGGCGGTCGCGTCGCGAAGGAGCGTTGCAAAGCTCTCGCTCTGCGCTTCCGGCGCGGAGAAAACGATCTCGACCTCCGCTCCGAAGAGCGTTTCCTCGACGCGCGCGCCGCGCTCTTCCAAAAGGCGGCGAAGCCGCTCGTACCGGGCGTAGGAGCAGGCAAAGCTCCCGCGCCGCCACGGGCGCATGACGGCGGTGCCCGCCTCGCGCAGCGCCGCGCGAGCCGCGGCGGAGTACGCGCGCACAAGCCCGCCCGAGCCGAGCAGCGTTCCGCCGAAGTAGCGCGTCGTGACGCAGCAGACGTCCGTCAGTCCCGCGCCCTGCAGCACCGCAAGCGTCGGCTGGCCGGACGTGCCGCCCGGCTCGCCGTCGTCCGACCAGCGGAGGATGTTTCCCTCGCGCAGGACGTAAGCAAAAACGTTGTGCGTCGCGTCGGCATACTTCCGGCGCATTTCGTCGACGAACGCCTTTGCTTCGTTCTCCGACGTCACGGGCTTTATGTGGCCGATGAACCGGCTTCGTTTGTCCTCATATTCCGCCTCGCCGTATCCGGCGGCGGTACGGTACGGCGTCATCGCTTCAGCTCCTCCGTAATGCGTGCGAGCAGCGTGTCCACGCCCTCGCCGGTGCGCGCGGAAATACAGACGCCGTCGCGCGTGTGCGGCAGCTCCGTGAGAGCCGGGATCGCGTCGCACTTATTATAAATGCGCAGCACCGGCGTGGCGGACGCCCCCAGCTCGCGGATGAGCGCGTCGGTGACCTTTGCCTGCTCCTCCCAGTCGGGGGCCGAAACGTCGATAACGTGCAGAAGGAGATCCGCATACTGCAATTCTTCCAAGGTAGCCTTGAACGCCTCGATGAGGTTCGTCGGCAGCTTGCGGATGAAGCCGACGGTATCAGAAAGCAGGATCTCTCTTTGCAGCTCCGGCAGCCAGAGACGGCGCGTCGTCGTGTCCAGCGTATCGAAAAGGCGGTTGTTCGCCGGGATGTCCGAGCGCGTCAGGCGGTTGAGCACCGTGGATTTTCCGGCGTTCGTATAGCCCACGAGCGCGACCATCGGCATGGCGTTTTTTTCGCGGCGGCGGCGCTGCGTCGAGCGGACGCGGCGCACCTGTTCGAGATCGGCCTCCAGATTCTGGATGATGCGGCGGATGTGCCGCCGGTCGGTTTCAAGCTGCGTTTCGCCCGGGCCGCGCGTGCCGATTGGCGCGCTTGTGCCGGCCTGGCGCTTGAGGTGCGTCCACATGCCGGTCAGACGCGGCAGCAGATATTCATACTGCGCGAGCTGCACCTGCAGGCGGCCCTCCTTCGTGCGGGCGCGCTGGGCGAAAATGTCGAGAATGAGGCCGCTTCGATCCACGACGCGCACGCCGAGCTCTTCCTCGATCGCCCGTGCCTGCGAGGGCGAGAGCTCGTTATCGATCACGACGAGATCGCACTCGTTGTTCGTGACGATCTCTTTGATCTCCTGCAATTTGCCCGCGCCGAGAAAGCTGCGCGGGTCGGGCGACTGACGGGTCTGCAAAACCATGGCGACCGTGTCCGCGCCCGCGGTATCCACAAGCGCGGCAAGCTCCTCCATCGAAATTTCGGTGGAGCGCTCGTCGGCGTCCATGCTCGATGCGAAAAGCCCCGCGAGCACCGCCCGTTCTCTTTTCTGCGTTAAGTCCTGAATGGGTAAACCCTCCCGGTCAATCGTCCGTTTCTTCCTCGGGCAGCTTCTCCACGAGGATCTTTTCCACGCGAAGGCCGTCCTCGTCCATCGCGAGCACCTTTACGCGAAGTCCGTCCGACTCCACGGTGTCGCCCACCTTGGGGAACGCGCCGAACTTCTCGATCGTCCAGCCGCCGGCGGTGGCGCTCGAGGTATCGAGCGATTCCTCCGTCACGTCCAGCAGCTCCGCAAGATCGCCGATGGGGAGATCGCCGTCGATCTCGTACATACCGTCCGGCCGCTCAACGATCTCATCCTCGACCTCGTCGGTCTCGTCCCAGATGTCGCCGACGAGCTCTTCGAGCACGTCCTCAAGCGTCACGATGCCGAGCGTTCCGCCGTATTCGTCCGTGACGATGGCGAGATGCTGCTGGTTTTTGCGCAGCTGCGCGAGCACATCCGGCAGCTTCACGGTCTTATAAATATAGAGCGGTTTCATAAGGTTGCTGCGGATGTCCGCCTCGGGATCGTCGAGCAGCGCCTTGAAAAAACGGTTGAGATACAGTACGCCGATCACATTATCGATGCTGTCCTCGTATACGGGGATGCGCGAATACGGCAGATCCTCGCCCGAGAGCAAAAGCTCGCGCCAGTCGTCGTCAATGTCGAGCGCCTCGACATCCACGCGCGCGGTCATCACGTCCATGACCGCGATCTCGGAAAAGTCCAGCGCGCTGCGAAGAAGCTCGCTGCGGTCCTCGTCGATAACGCCTTCGTCCTCGACCGTCTCAATGATGGACTGCAGCTCGGCGGCGGCCTCCTCCTCGGAGCTCTCGCCGTTGTTCTCCCCCTTGAGCGGGAGCGTAATGATGCGGATGAGCAATGAAACAAGGAAGATGACCGGCGAGAGCACGATCATGAGAAAGCGGATAAACGGCGCAACCGCCGTCGAAAACCGGTTCGCGTTGTTCTTCGCGGCGATCTTCGGCGCAGATTCGCCGAACACGATGATGATCGCCGTCATGCAGAGCGTGATAAGAACCGAAACCCAGCCGTTATACTTTTCCCCCAACAGCGCAATACCGAGCGCCGTCACGATGGAGTCCGAGCCGATGTTGCAGAGGTTGTTGCCGATGAGAATGGCGGAGAGCGCGTTTTCGTATTTGTCGATCACCTTGCAGGCAATCGCGGCAGCGCGGTTTCCTTCTTCCGCCGCGGAGGCAAGACGCATCCGGTTGGCGGAGGAGAGCGCCATTTCCGAGGCGGAGAAAAACGCCGAGCCGCACAGCAGCACGAGCATCAAAAGCACATACATCCACGTCGTCATGCTTCCTCGCCCCCTTCCTTCGTCTCTTCGGGCAGAAGCTGGATGAGAAGCTTGCGGATGCGCCGGTGGTCGATACTCTCCACGGTCACCTTCAGCCGGTGCCATGTGAAGCTCTCGCCCTGCGCGGGGATCATGTCGAACTGCTCATATACCCACTCACCGACGGGCTTGTGCTCCCAGTCGGTATCCTCGGGATCGTCATAGCCGAGCTCATCGAAAAGGTCTTCCATATCCATGTCGGCGCTGACCTCGTAGGTGTCATCGCCGAGCGGGCGAAATTCGACCTGCGCGACGTCGTCCTCGTCCCAGATCTCGCCAACCAGTTCTTCGATGATGTCCTCGACGGTCACGATGCCCATCGTGCCGCCGTAGTTGTCCGTAACAACGGCGAGAGAGATCTTCCGCCGGTTGAGCTCTTCGAGCAGCTCGTCGATGGACGCGCTCTGGTGCACGAAGCACGGGGCATCGAGCAGGCTGCGAAGCTCCGGGCATTTCCGCTCGCGCAGATATACGCGGACGTATTTGCGGATCTGCAGCACGCCGATGATATTGTCGATGCTGCCCTCGTACACGGGCAGGCGGCTGTGGCGCTGCTCGCGAATGAACGAGAGGATCTTCTCCGGCGGCGTGTTCACTTCGAGCGCCGCAACGTCCACGCGCGGCGTGAACACGCGCTCGACCGTCACATCCGCAAACTCCAGCGCCGAGTGCACGAGCTCCGCCCGCTCCTCGGGCAATTCACCCTCGTCGGTCATCGTTTCGATGATGTCGTAGAGCTCATCCTCGGTCACGGTGATCTCCGGCTCACCCTTGGCGAGATTGGAAAAGAACTCACCGATGTGCGAGAGCACCTTCGCCAGCGGCGCGAAAATGCGCATAAAAAAGCACAGGGACGGCGCCGTCGCAAGGGCGCACCGTTCACTGTAGCGCTTGGCGATGCTCTTGGGGAGCATCTCTCCGGCAAAAAACACCGCGATCGTGCACACGACCGTGCCAAGCGCCACCCAGCTCGCGCCCCAGGTGCGCGTAACAAGCACCGTTGTGAGCGTAGCGGTGGAGATGTGGACGATATTCGTGCCGATAAGGATCGCGGAAATTGCGCGGTCAAAATTGTCCTGTACGTAAAGGGCCTTTTTCGCCTTCTGGTCGCCCTGATCGAGCCGCGTCTTGAGCCGGATGCGGCTGACGGACGTGGCGGCGGTCTCTGCTACGGCGAAATACGCCGCCATGCAGAGAAGAAATACGATAGGTATCCAAGACAGCCAACTGTCGCCGTCCATGTGGGGTCATCACACTCCAATTTTTATATAGTTAATTTAAGATATCATATTGTGCCTCACGCGTCAAGCGCTCGCCGGACACTTCGGTCTTTCTGTCTAAGGCAATAAGCGCAGAGGGCCGGCGTGGGAGCGTCGGCCCTCTGCGCGAATACAGATGAAGAGAACTGTGGGCTTAGGCGTTTGCTGCGTTGAAATCGCGGCAGGCCTTATAATAGGCATCGATGTTGGCAAGCGGAGCCTGAGCAGCAAGGTCGCAGCCGGAGGACAGCACGAAGTGCGGATACGGTTTCATGTCGTTGAGCAGGCTCGTGGTCTTTTCGTACACGCTCTCCGGCGTGCCGCTGAAGAACGCGGTGGACGGGTCAATGTTGCCGAACACAAGGATATCTGCCGGGATCTGGCAGAGAATGTCCTTCATGTTGACGTTGTTGCCGTAATGGTGACCCTTGCAGCCTGTGTCGTACATGCTCTTGACGCTGTCCTTGACGTTGCCGCAGTCGTGAAGAATGAGGAAGAAGTACTCGTCCTGCACGGCCTCGACCAGCTTCTTGACATAGACGGAGGAGAACTCGTCGAGCAGTTCGGGAGAGAGCAGTCCCGCGGTCGGCTCGGCAATGAAGATGCCGTTCGCGCCGGCGGCCTTGTACTCTTTGGCGCGGGCGATAAGGAACTCGGTCGTTTTATCGAGGAGCACCTTCATGTCGTCGGGATACATCATGGTGTTGATGAGTGCGTTGGAAACCTCCATGAGGTTCGCGGCAAGAGAGAACGGCCCGAGCATGCCGCCCATGATGGGACGGTCGGTGATGACGTTCTGCGCGCGGCGAACCGCCTCGGTAAAGATGTCCACGCGGCCGGAGTGAATATCAGGGATCTTCAGTGTGTGGATGGCTTCCACATCGGCGACGGGGTGCTCACAGATAGAGGGAACCATCCCCTCGGCGTACAGAACCTTTCCGCCGAACGCTTCGGTATCTACGGTAAGATCCATCCCGGTAACGGCGGCGATCGTTTCGGGATAGCGGTCGAGAACGGCCTTCATGACCTTGACGATGTTATCGGGATCGTTGACAGACTCCGTCACCGTCATTCCGCACTCGGCTGTCAGGGGGAAGTAAAGAACCGGGAGATTGCGGCGGTCTTTGGCGGCGATGATCTCCTCCGCCCATTTCTGCATGTTAATCTTCATAGGTGCATTCCTTTCATGTATTCGTCTGTGGCAAATCGCCGCAGCGGTTTCATTTCATTGCTTGTGCGGGAAGGCTCCTTCAATGCTGCGCCATGTCCCTGCAGGCCTTGACCAACATTTTAACGTTTTCGAGTGGCGTTTCCGCGCCCATGTCGCAGCCGGTGGCGAGAATGTGACCGCGGCCGTTCGCCGTGCGGATGCGCTCGCACGCCTCGGCGTAGGTTTTCTCCGCCGTTCCGGTCAGAAGAACGCCGGCGGGGTTGATGTTGCCCATCAGGATGAGCTTGCCGTCCGCGTCCTTCAGTGCCTGGTCGAGATCGACCATATAGTCACAGGAGAAAGCGTTGACGCCGGCGTCGCGCAGCGACGGCACGCGGGCGCCGGACGCGCCGCAAACGTGGGTAAAGAAATATTTATACTCGGGAAGCATCGCCTTGAGGTTCTTGAGTCCGGGCAGCGCCCACTCCTCAAACATCTCCTGGCCGATCATGCTTCCGCTGGCGACCGGCTCGGCCGGCAGCGCGATATCGCAGCCGTTTTCGTGCAGCAGCTTGAACATTTCCGCGCTGATGCAGGCCGTATAGTCCATCAGCTGCTTTACAAGCTCCGGGCTTTCGAGCATCAAAATCATGAACTCCGCAGTGCCGGCCATGACCGCCGCGAGCGTGAACGGGCCGGCAATGTCGCCGAGCAGATACTTCCTGTCACCGACGAGCGCCTTCACGTTGCGGGACTGCCGGAGCATATTCTGCACAAATTCGTCTGCAAGCAGCTTTTCCCGGATATCGCTCTTATCAAGTCTGGGGATCTCTGCCGCCGGATCCGTGATGCACGGCTCGACGTCTACCGAGCAGCCGATCTGATCGATGTTGATCCGGCAGCCGAACGCGCTCAGGCACGCCGTGAACACGCCGGAAACGGCGCTCACGATGTCCGTCTCAAATTCGTCCGTCCATTTGACAATATAGGATGCGCCGCCGTCCTCCAGACCATAGAGCGTGCGATAGGACATTCCCTCCGTTTTGGCGATCCATGCGCCGCCGTCCACGAGACAAAAAGGGGTGCGATCCACCGGCTGGTGATGCAGCACGGCGTCAATGCGTTCTTTGGAAGTCATGTTTTTCATACCGAATTTCCCCTTTATCTACTATTTGTCTATGTTTATCGAGTGTGAAGAAACCAGCGCGGAGCTTTTCGCCGCCGCGCCGGCGAATTCGCTGGGGGCAGTTTCGGGGGGGGGGTCAGTTCTCGGTGCTCATGCCGACCTGCGCCGCAACAGCCTTGTCTTCGATCTTGTAGCTGCGGTTCATGCCGTTTTTGAGAGCAGCAAAGAATGCCTCGGAATCCTTGCTGTTCTGTTTGGTGAAGAGGCTCACCACGACCATGCAGACCGTGGAGCCGAGCATGCCGATCGCGCCGTACCACGTGCCGCCGATGTTCCAGACAAAGTAGGTCATGAGCACGAGGATCGTGCCGACAACGGAGGAGACGATAGCCGCCTGCTTCGTCGCCTTCTTCCAGTAGATGCCGAACACCAGCACCGGGAAGAGCGGCATGACGATGGCGATGGAGAACATGATGAGCGTGAAGATGAGCTCCGGGGGATCGAGCGCGAGCAGGATCGAGCCGATGCCGAGCACCGCAACGATGATGCGGTTGGCGGTCGTTCCCTTCTTGCCCTGGAGATCCATGTGGAACGTGTTGCGCAGCAGGTCATCCGCCACGATGGCCGAGGCGACCGTGAGGAATGCATTGGAGGTCGAAAGTCCGACGGCGGAGGCGCCGATGAAGAACGCGACCATGAGAACCTTCGCGAGCATGGGATTGAAGCTCACAACAAAGTTCTTGACGATGTAGGGGATGATGAGCTCGGTCTCAGACGTCGGCAGTCCCTGCACAAGAGCGAGGCCGATGAGGCCGATGAGCATGGTGCCTGTCCAGACGATGCCCTGCAGCACCGGCGTCATGTAGGAAAGACGGCGCTGCGCCTTGAGATCATCGCCGAAGTAGCCGGAGCGCACGAATACGTGCGGCAGCATGATCGTCCAGCCGATGGCGCAGGAGAACGGATAGCCGAAGCGGGCGCTGTACGGCACCCAGCCGTCCGGTCCGGGGTAGGCGAAGAAGGAGGGGACGTCGTCCCAGAGCTTCGTGACCGCCTTGCTGAGCGAGCCGCCGAAGCCGACGATCAGCGCTGCGATAACGATGACCCAGAGCAGGACGATGAACAGGAGGCCCTGCACCGTGTCGGCGGTGGCGGCGGACTTGACGCCGCCGACGCACACGAAGATTGTCATGATAAGGCCGACGACGATGACCGCGAGACGGTAGTTGATCGCGCCGTCGGTGGCGTACTGCGCAGCGTTGGCAATGGCCACGATAACGGAGGCGATGTACGGGAAGGACGCTGCGAGGAAGATGAGCGCGAGGATGATGCGCAGCGCGCGGGATTTGAAGCGAGCGTCATAGAAATCCGCGGGGGTGGAGAACGTGCCGCCCATCTCGCGGTTGATGAGCCAGACCTTATTCATCGTGAAGTGGGCAATAATCGGGAAGAGGGCGATGTAGCTCATCTCGCTGAGCCAGTAGCCCAGACCGCCGCGGTAGTACGCGCCGGGGCCGGCAAAGAACACCCACGTGCTCATGAGCGAGGCGATGTAGGTCATAACGAGCACCGGCCATTTGACCGACGCGGTCAGCAGGCTCCCGCCCGCGGCTTTTTTCTTGTCCTGGACCGTGACATAAATGGCCACACCCAGAAGGAAGCACATATAAAGCGCAAAAGCGATCCAGATGGTTGTCGCACTCAGCATAGCTTATTTGCCCTCCTTCTTATCGTCTCTCAGCTTGTAAAGGTGGTTGATTTTGGGGAGAAAGATATAGGTGATGACCCAGATGGGCAGCACCGTGAGCGCGGCGTGGATGAGCGTCGCGGTCGGCTGGTCGTAAGGGGGAACGCCAGGGAGATTGTAGGCGATGTAGAGGACCGTGGTGATGATGAGCCAGGTCCATTCGGTCTTGGTGATCTTCATTATTGTTTCCATCCTTTTCCTTGTTACTCGTTTTTTGCAGAGGTCGCGTTTTGCAGAGGCCGCCGGAAAAAGGGTGCAGAAACTTCACCCTGCCGGACTTTCTCCCCCGGCAGGGCTGGTTCCATGTGCAATTAACATTATTTCAGCTTGCCGGGGTACGGTGGGAGGCGACCCGCATGACCTCCGGCAAGAGGCTGCTTAATTACTCCTTCACGAGAGCGGCGTGCGCCTTCTTGAGCACCTCGTCCACGGCCGCGGCCTTGTCGGCGGGCAGCGCGTAGTCGGCCTTCTCGGCCATGAGAGCGTAGTACTTCTCCTCGGCCTTGTCGAGCAGGGTCTTGCTGCCCTCGCGCTCCCAGCGGACGACGCCGTCGCGGTTGAACATATCCGGGCGGTGGGGCTCCTCAAAGTGGCGGAAGGTGTGCTCGCTCATGAGGAAGCTGAACGCGGGATCCTTGTCGATGCCGGCGATGAGCTCGTCCCAGTCGATCGTCTCGTCGTTGACGTCGAGACCGGCGCGCAGGCGCTGGGCAATGCCCATGATCTCGTTGTCGATGATGAGCTGCACCGGGGAGATGGTCTTCGCGGTCTCGAGCTGGCCCATGCCGCCGAGGACGGAGGCGTTGGACATGGCCATCGCGTGAATGAGGCTCGTGCGCTCGATGAAGTTCTGCGCGTCGAGGCAGAGGCTGTCGGTGCCGGTGCCGTAGGAATGGGCGCGGATGTTGTAGCCGCGCTCGAAGAGATCCATGCAGATGAGACGTGCGAAGGTGATCTCGGTGTTGGACTGGAGCGTGTAGGTGCTCTGCATATCCATGGAGAACAGCAGGGTCGTCGCGATGATCGGCAGACCCGGGCAGAGGAGCTCAAGCATGATGATCTGGGCGAGAACGTCGGCGCAGGCGACGAACGCGGTACCCTGGGCGGTCACGGGGGTGTTTGCGCCGGCGGTGGGCAGAGCGCAGGGCTGCACGGGCACGCCGTACTTTGCGCTGAGGTAGAGGATCTCGGCGTCCATGTGCTTGTAGGTCAGCGCCGGGACGCTGCAGGCGATCATGCTGACGATCGGGCGCTCGCGGAGCTTGTCGTAGCCGCCGACAGCCGCCGCGGCCATGTCGATCAGGAACTGGACGTTGTCGGCCTCATAGGGCTGGATCCAGATGTGCTTGCCGGAGAGCTTGAGAGCGTCGGCGAGAACATAAACGTCGATCGCGTCGCCGGGGTAGTATTCGCCGGAGACGGAGGGCAGCGTCACGTAGTCCAGGTTCTCCATCTTGTTGGTGAGATGGTACCACTCGCGTTCTTCCTCGGGCTTAATGTAGTGGGTCTCGTTTTTGATGTTGCGGTAGTTGGGAGCGCCCGTGCAGGTGCGGGTGTAGAAGCGTCCGTCGGGGGCGGGGAACTTCAGGTCGTGCTTTCCATCGGGGGAATAGAGCGTGAACTCGGCCGGGACAGCGGAGATGGCCTTGTCGATGAGTTCCTTCGTGAAGCGCACGTCGCGCGCTTCCATATCAACAATGCAGCCCTTTTCTTCGAGAGCCTTGAGCATCTCCTCGTGGTCGAGGTGAACGCCGCGCTCGATGAGGATCTGCTCCAGGCGATCCTTCATGAACTCCAGCTCTTTATGGGAGAGAACGTCGTATTTAATACGCTGATGCATATCGTTTTATCCTCCTTATTTCGGTGCGCTCAGGCGCCCTTGGAAGCGGCGTAGGTCTTGGCCCACTGCGCGGCCTCGGCCGCATCGGCGGTGAAGGCGTCCGCGCCGATCTTGTCGGCCCACATCTGCGTTACGGGGGCGCCGCCGATCATGACCTTGACCTTGTCGCGCACGCCGGCATCGGCGAGCTGCTGGATGATGTGACCCTGCTCGTTCATGGTGGTGGTCAGCAGAGCGGAGAGGCCGATAACGTCGGGGTTGTACTTGTTGATGGCGTCGATGAACTTCGGGCCGTCAACGTTGCTGCCGAGGTCGATGACCTCGAGGTTGGCGCTGCGCATCATGAGCGCGACGAGGTTCTTGCCGATATCATGCAGGTCGCCCTTCACGGTGCCGACAACCGCGGTGCCGATCTTGGTGGACTCGCCGGCGGCGAGCAGCGGCTGGATGACCTCCACGCCCATGTTCATGACCTTTGCGGCCATCAGGACGTTGGGGACGAACACTTCGTTTCTGGCGAACTTTTCGCCGATCTCGTTGATGCCGGGGAGAAGGCCATCGTCGAGAATGCTCTGGGCGCTGGTGCCCTCGTCGAGAGCCTGCTGGACCTTTGCCTTGATGGCCATGACCTGGCCGGAAGCAACGATCTTGGAAATTTCGTTCAAAGTGGACATAGTGAGTTTCCTCCGTTATAAAAATTTTTCATTTTTCTTCTTTCGGAAGAGGAGGGATCCCGCAGGCTTTCAGGGCCAAATTCACCGTTTCCACAGCATCGGCGGCATATTCCACATTGTGCTCGCGGGCAAACCGGCCGTTGACCGGCGCACCGCCGACAATGATATGCCACTGGTCGTTTCCTTCCGCTTCGCGGAGAACGCGGATCGTTTTCTTCATGCCGGTGATCGTCGTGGTGAGCATCGCCGAGATCGCGATGATGTGGGAATCATTTTCCCGCACCGCGGCGACGAACTTCTCCGGCGGGACATTCGTCCCGAGATCGACGACGCGGAACCCGGCGCTCCGGAGCACGATGGAAACGAGCGTCTTTCCAATGGTGTGGATGTCCCCGCTGACGGTGCCGAGCACAACGATCTCCGAGAGCGACGGAACGTCCGACCCCACGATGAGCGGCGAGAGAAGATCGATCCCGCTCTGCACGGCGCGCGCCGACATCATGATCTGCGGGATGAATTTCTCGCGGCGGGCAAGCTGGCGGCCGAGGGTGTCCATGCACGGCAGAAGGCCGAGTCTCACGATCTTCTGCGCCGGCATTCCGGCTTCCAGCAGCTCCCGGCAGGCGGTGCATACCGCTTCCCGGTCGCCCGAAAGAACGCCTTGTTCGAGGCAGTGAATTTTTTCCTCCATGGGAAGTCTCCTCCAGTACCTTGAGTCCAGTATAAAAAAGCCGGTGGTTTTTTTCTCTGACTATGCGGACCAAAAATGGTAAAAAGCCGGTCAGCTCACCTCCCCGCCAGAGGGGTGTACTGCCTTTTTCCTTATGATATGAAACGTTTCGCCGATTTTTGTGGTAGTATTTTTTGCAGAATTGGTAAAATCTTTGTTTTTGTCATTTTTTTGTTTTACAACCGCCCCCTTATCGCCTATGATGCAGTTATAGGCGCTGTAATGTTATAGCCGCTATAACATATAAAGAAAGGGCGGGGCTCTCTTCTCATGGACAGACTCTACGATGCGTTGGATGCTTTCAGCAGCTGTACCGGCATCCCTGTGACGGTGTACGACGCGGAAAACCGCGTTGCGCAGGAATTCAATACGGAACAGAAGGTCTGCCGCCTGTTTCCGCACTACAGCCAGAGCGAAGACTGTCAGGGATATCTGAGCTTTTCCATGGGCGAATCGTTCGCGCTCGGCGAACCGTACATATTCTTCTGCCCGGCGGGCTTCGTGGAGATCGCCGTACCTTTAATATATAACGGCGTGCGCAGCGGCTGCGTGCTGGCCGGGCCGCTCGTGCTCGGTAGCGTGGACGAAGAGCTTCTCTCCCGCATCATGGAGCTCAATCCGGACGACTCGGCGCTTTTTCCGCGCGTGGCGCTCTTCCTCCAGAACGCCAAGGAAAGCACGCCCGAGCAGATACAGAAGATCGCGACGCTTCTCTATGCCTCGGTACTCAGCGTGCAGCGGAACTTGGAGGAATACGAGCGCATCCGCGCCCGCAGCCGCGGCCAGATCAGCACCGGGGAGACGGTGCAGCAGTTCAAGCTTGCCGTCGGCACCGCCGGTGAAACGGAGGAAAATCTCTGGCAGCGTCTGCTCTCCGGTCTGCACGAGCGCGACCACGAAGCCGTGGAAGAGGCCTCCTCCGGCCTCTTTGACGAGTTCCTCCTCGTGGAGGCGGGAAACTTTGACCTCATCCGCATGCGGCTCTTCGAACTTTTTACAATGCTCTCCAAGGCCGCGCTCGACTCCGGCATAACGCTGAACAACATTCTCGCCTCCGGGCTCGACCCGCTCGAAGCGCTCAATCAGGCGCAGTCGGTGGAGGATCTGGCCGTGTGGACGCAGAAGCTGATCGATCACTTTTTTGCGCTTGTGCCGGAGCCGCCCGCGCCGGTCTATTCCCCGCTTGTGGCGCAGGCCATCGCGCTCATCGGCGAGCGATACGCGGAAAAGCTCACGCTGCGCGACGTGGCCGGGAGCATCCACATCAACGAATCCTACCTCTCCAAGCTCTTCAAAAAGGAGCTCGGCGTCGGTTTTACGGATTATCTCAACAGCCTGCGCATCCAGAAGAGCGTGGAGCTGCTCTCGCAGCCGGACATGAACCTTCTGGAGATCGCCGGGCGGGTCGGCTTTGAGGATCAAAGCTATTTTACCAAAGTTTTCAAGAAAATCACAGGGAAAACTCCGCGGCAGTTCAAGGTGTCCGCCAGCGCGGACAAGCTGCTTGACAACGAATACATCCGCGGCTTCCCCGTACCGCAAAACAGGAGGCAAATGACATGACCGTTTTCCCCGTCTCCGTGCAGGAACTCGAATACGACAAGGACCGCATCTTCACCCGGCTCAAGCTGCGGGAGGACGAGAACACAAACGCCTATGCCGAGAGCATTTTCCCGCAGCTCGTGGAACTTCTGCGAGAAAACATGGAGCTCGTGCTCGCCTACAACGTTACGGATAACGATCTGGCCATCGCCTCGCCGGAGCTTTCGAGCTGCGATCTCCTCGCCGTGTGCTACTGCGGCGCCACGCAGAAGATCGTGGACTGCGTAGATTCTCTCATGGCGAAATGCGATTTTCTGGAAGGATACATTCTCAACGATCTCGCCAACGAAGTGCTCTTCAACGCCTCGAACGCGATGAACCGCCAGCTTTACAACGAGCTCAAGGCGCAGGGCTACCATCTCAGCACGCGTCTCACGCCGGGCGAGAACCATTTGAACATGGAGTATCAGGCGCAGTTCCTCTCTCTGCTCACGCAGGGCGAACCGTTCCCCGCCGCGCTCACCGAGCACTACATGCTCCAGCCGGAAAAGGCCATGCTCTATGCCTACGGTGCGGGCACCGGCCTCCCCGACCGCTCCATCGACCACGACTGCTCCAAATGCCCGAACGTCTCGTGCTATATGCGGCGCGACCGGGATATTTAAAAACCGCCCTTGAGGGTGCGGCGCGGCTGCGCTGCACCTCGTTTTCAAATTCTGACGATCCGGAGGAAGTACATCATGGAATATACCGTTCGTCTGGCCGGAACGGAGCGCGCCGTGCGCGTCTCCGGCGGAACGCTCGCCGAAGCGTGCACGCTGCTCGGCCATCCGCTCGAGCTTGTCTGCGGCGGCAACGGCCGCTGCGGGAAATGCGACGTTCCCGTCGAGCACGGCGGCGTGCGCGAGACGGTGCGCGCATGTGTAACGCCCGTGGCGGAGGACTTCACCGTATTTCTGGAAGTTTCAGAAGATGCCGCCGCACAGATCCTCACCGCGCGCGGCGCGCACAGCGCCTTCGCCCCCGCGGTGACAAAAACCGTCCTCTCCCCCGCCGAGCTGGAACCGGAGCATTGCGGCGCGTATCTCACCGGCGCTTCGCTCGCGGCAGCGCGGCAGTTTTCCCGGGCGCGGCGCGGCGAGAGCGAGGAGCCTCTCACCTTCATCCGCCGCGGCGATACGCTCCTCGGCGTACAGCGCGGCGATACGGCGCGGCAGCTTTACGGCGCCGCCGTGGACATCGGCACCACGACCGTTGCGATGTATATTTACGATCTTACAACTGGCGCGCTGCTCCACACCGGCTCGGCGCTCAACGGCCAGATCCGCTACGGCGCGGACGTGATCGCCCGCATCCAGCACACCCTTGAACATGAGAGCGGGCTTGCCGAGCTCAATGCCGCCATTCTCGGCACGATCGACGGCCTTCTCGCCGCGGCCTCCGCCGCCGTACCGGGGCTTTTGGACGATCTCTGGCAGCTCGTTTTCTGCGGCAACAGCACGATGCAGCACCTCTTTCTCGGCATCGATCCGGGCGCGCTCGGCGCGGAGCCGTTCGCGAGCGTTACGGCGGACACGGTGCGCGCGAGTGCCGGAGAGATCGGGCTTCGCAACTGCCCGGCGGGCGCGCTCGTGGAGTTTCTGCCGCTGCTCGGCGGGTTCGTCGGCGCGGACACGACCGCCGTGCTGCTCGGCGTGCCGGAGGAGGGCGTGCATCTTGCCGTTGACCTCGGAACGAACGGCGAGATTGCCGTCGGCAACGCGCACGACGGCTTCCTCACCTCCTCCACCGCCTGCGGCCCCGCACTCGAAGGCGGCAACATCGAGTGCGGCATGCGCGGCGCGGAGGGCGCGATCGACCATGTGGACATCACGCCGGACGGAGAGCTTCGCCTCCACGTCCTCGGCGAGGGCGAGGCAAAGGGGCTCTGCGGCTCCGGCATCATCGATATGACCGCCGCGCTCCTTCGCTGTGGTCTCGTGGACATGACCGGGCGGCTCCTCCCGCGCGAAGAATACGCCGCAGCATATCCCGACAGCCCCCTGCTCGACCGTCTCGAGCCGGTGGGCGAATACAACAACGCCTTCTTCCTCACGCGCGGCGAGCACCCGGTGTATCTCTCGCAGGACGATATCCGCCAGATCCAGCTCGCCAAAAGCTCGATCTGCGCCGGGTGCCTCACGCTCTGCCACGAGCGCGGCATCGAGCCGGAGCAGCTCGACTCGCTCATCCTCGCCGGGGCGTTCGGCAACTACATCGATGTGGACAATGCTCTGTATATCGGGCTTCTCCCCGACGTGCCGCGCGAGAAGATCGCCGCTGTCGGCAACGGCGCGGGCGCGGGCGTGTGCCGCTATCTCCTTGACGGCTCGGAGGACGCGCGCTGCGAGCACATCCGCGCTGTCACGCGCCACGTAGAGCTCAACGCCAGCGCCGAGTTCATGGAGCAGTACATCATGAACATGAATTTCAACGTGCTTTTGTGATCGCTTCAACAAACAGCTCCCCGGCAGATTTTCTGCCGGGGAGCCATTTTTCTTTTTATTTAATTATTACATGGCCTGCCGGGAAACGTGCTCGGCGATCATGGCGATGAATTCGCCGTTTGTGGGTTTGCCCTTTGCGCCGG
>CAVEQS010000047.1:0-19364 GCA_963618015.1 bacterium
TTTGTAGTGTGCCTCTCTCAAACACATTATACAAGAAAACGGGAAATTTTGCGGCTTCCGTTTTCATTCCTATTTGTGCCGGTGCCGCACCGGCATGGTGATTTTTATGAGAAAACGGGAGACGGAATCGCCGTCTCCCGTTTTCTGTTGCGTATATCGGAAAAAGTTGGTATAATACCCTTAGTAAAAGGGGGAGTGTTTCCATGCAGGACAATATTGCGGTGCTCCGCGAATGGATCGCCGGGAGCGACAACATCGTCTTTTTCGGCGGCGCGGGCGTGTCCACGGAATCCGGCATCCCGGATTTTCGCAGCACGGACGGGCTGTACCGGCAGGAGTACAAATATCCCCCGGAGACGATTTTGAGCCATACGTTCTTTGAGCGGAACCCCGAAGAGTTTTTCCGCTTTTACCGCGCCAAGCTCATCCCGGACAAATCGGTGCAGCCAAACGCGGCGCACCGGCGTCTCGCGGAGCTCGAACGGGAAGGAAAACTCCGTGCCGTCATCACGCAGAACATCGATGGTCTCCATCAGGCCGCAGGCAGTAAGCGCGTCATTGAGCTTCACGGCTCCGTGCATCGCTGCCGCTGTGCCAAATGCGGCAAGCCCTGTCCCGAGGAGATCGTCAACACCGGTGATGGCGTTCCGCGCTGCTCGTGCGGCGGCGTGCTCCGCCCGGAAGTCGTGCTCTATGAGGAGCCTCTCGCCGAGCAGGACATCACCGACGCCGTGAACTTTATCCGGAAGGCAGACGTCCTAATCGTAGGCGGCACGTCGCTCGCGGTGTACCCCGCAGCGGGGCTGCGGCGCTATTACCAGGGAAGCAAGCTCGCGCTCGTGAACATGGGCGCGACGAGCTATGACGAATCGGCCGACCTTCTCATCCGCGAAAAGATCGGCAAGGTATTTTCCGAGGTATGAAAACAAACATTCTCGGCGTCGCGTTCGATGCGCTGACGCTCGATGAAGCCGAAGAGCGCGCGGACGCGCTGCTGCGCGCCCGGAAGGGCGGCTATATCGTAACGGCCAACCCCGAGATCGTGCTGCACAGCCGGGAGGATGCGGCGTATGCCGCCGCGGTGAACGGCGCAGACCTTGTGCTCGCCGACGGCGTGGGCGATCTTTACGCCGCGCGCATTCTGGGCACGCCCCTTCCCGAGCGCGTTGCGGGTTCGGATCTTGCGCCGCGGCTGCTCTCCCGGCTTGCGGAGCGAGGCGGCAGCGTGTTTCTCTACGGCGCGCGCCCCGGCGTCGCCGAAAGGGCGGGGGAGGCTCTGCAGAGCGCTTACCCCGGCCTTCGTATCGCCGGCACCGAAAATGGGTATATTTCCGATGAAACGGCGCTTTTTGGAGCGTTCGAAAGGGCAGAACCGGATCTTTTGCTCCTCGGCCTCGGCGCGCCGCGGCAGGAGCGCTGGATGGCGCAAAACCGGCAGAGAACGAATGCCGTCATGATCGGCGTCGGCGGATTGCTCGACGTATTCGCCGGGGACATTCCCCGCGCGCCGGAAGCCTGGCAGAAGCTGGGGCTTGAATGGCTCTACCGGCTGCTGCGCGAGCCGCGGCGCATCAAACGCATGATCCGTCTGCCGAAGATCCTTCTTCTCGCAGCGCGCGAGCGGAAATAAAAAAGGCTCTCCCGCAGGAGAGCCTCGCAGATGTGCGAGCAAAGTGGGAGCGCTGCGGCGAGCCGCAGCTTCCGTAAGTTTTAGCAGCCGCAGCCGCAGCCGTTGTTGTTTCCGCAGCCGCAGCCGTTGTTGCAGCCACAGCCGCCGCACCCGCAGCCGCAGAGCAGGATGAGAATGATGATGATCCAGAGGCAGCCGTTATTATTTCCACAGAACATGGAGAATACCCTTTCCCCGTGCCATATTTGCGCCCCGGCCGCGCACGGCGCTCCGGCCGGTCGGTGACATCGTTTTGCAGTTCCGCCGGGGCTTCTCGCCCCGTCTGCGGTATTCTATGCCCGTGTGCCGCGGGCGGTTACAACTCCAAGGAGAGCATTTATGTCTGACGAAGAAAAAATTCGGCCCGAGGCCGATCCCCCTGTCGGGCGCCACGCCGCGCCCGAGCCGCCCCCGGCGGAAGCACCGGAGAAGTCTGCCGAAGCCCCGGCGGTGCCGGAAGCATCGGAGACTGCTGCCGCGCCGGAGAAACCGGAAAAGCCGGAAGCATCCAAGCGCCCGGCGGCCAAGAGCGCGAAGCCGGGAAAAAAGAAACCGGTGCGCTCCGTGCGGACGACGCGCCCGGAGAGAAAGCCGGAGAGCGAACCGAAAAAGAAGAAAGCCTCGCCCCAGCTGGTCGAAGCCGAGCTTGACCCGCGCGAGGCGGAGCGGGCGTATATGCCCATCCGTTCGCGGCGCGACGGGCGCATCGGATGCATGGGCGGCATCATGTATGCCGCGTTCATCCTCTGCGCAAGCGTCCTTCTTGCGGTGTTCGGCTGGATGGCGGCCTCGGACGTGCTCGCGCTCAACAAAAGTGCCGAGAGCGTGGAGATCACACTGCCGGAGAGCGCCTTTACGCAGAAAACCGTAGACGTGACGGACGACGACGGCAACGTCACCGGCACAAAAACGATCCGCGTGGCGGACATGAACACCGTGTCCGGCATATTGAAGGACTATGGCCTCATCAACTACAAGTGGCTCTTCCAGCTCTACTCGCGCTTCTCGAATGCCGAAGCGCAGCTCAGCCCCGGCACGTATGCGCTCACGACGAATCTCGATTACCGCGCACTTGTGAAAAAGATGCAGACCGGCGCGGATTCGCAGCTTCAGACGCTCGTGATGTTCCCCGAGGGCTACAACCTGGATCAGGTGTTCGCCAAGCTGGAGGAAAACGGTGTGTGCAGCAAGGAAGACCTTTATGCCGCCGCGGCGAACGCCGAGTTTTCGTATGCCTTCCTTGAGGGCGTGGAGACGGGCGATCCCTACCGGCTCGAGGGCTTCCTCTTCCCGGATACGTATTACTTCTATCAGGGGATGCAGGCGTCGAGCGCGATCAACAAATTCCTATCCAACCTCCATTACCGCATCACGGACGAAATGTGGCAGAAGGCACAGGCGCTGAATCTGACGTTCCGGCAGGTGATCACGGTCGCCTCGCTCATCGAGCGCGAGGCCGCGAACGACGCCGAGCGCGCGACGATCGCCTCGGTCATCTATAACCGCTTGAACATCGGCATGCCGCTGCAGCTTGACTCCACGGTCGTATATGCCCTGCGCGAGACCGGCGAGACGACGATGTCCACCGAACTCATCCAGGCCACCGACAGCCCGTACAACACGTATCTCTATCAGGGACTGCCCCCTGGACCGATCTGCAACCCCGGCATGAAGTCCATCGAGGCTGCGCTCAACCCCGAGCAGACCGGGTATTACTACTTTGCGCTGGACATGGAAACGAAGAGCATGCGCTTCTTCGCCACCCTCGCCGAGCACGAGGCCTTTGTTGCCACCCAGGATTACGGCTGATCTGCTTAATGGCTCCCTTGTGTAAAGGGAGCTGGCAGCGAAGCTGACTGAGGGATTGTCGCCTTTCGGCAAAGAAACCCTTCCGCCAAAACCTCCGGTTTTGCCACCTCCCCTGTTAGGGGAGGCAAGATAGTTTTCCGCAAGCCCGCTTGGCTCCCCTAATAGGGGAGCTGGCAGCCGTCAGGCTGACGGAGGGGTTGTAGCTGCCGGAAAAAGACAACCCCTCCGCCGCGGCTTTGCCGCGTCACCTCCCCTTACACAGGGGAGGCTTTTTCTTAGTTCTTTTTTCATTGTCAACGCAAAGTTAGCGTGATATAATCGCAGCTATGGAAACGAACGATCTTATCCGGCGCGCGGAGGATCTTGCCGCGCGCTGCGAGCGCACCTCGTCGGTGACGGCAACCGCCTTTCTCACCCCGGCGGAGCGCATGGAACTGCAAAACGCCCCCTCGCTGCGCTCTGCCGCTGTCGTCTATTCCGGCGGCGGAACGGAGTGCGAGCGCACGTGCGCGTTCTTCCTCCCGTTTTATCTCACCGCGGAGGAATTTGACGCCGCGGAGTATATTTCCGCGGTGCATTTTCGAAGCTTCTTCGGCGAGCCGGGTCACCGGGATTATCTCGGCGCGCTGCTCGCGCTCGGCGTGCGCCGCGAGTGGGTGGGGGACATCCGCGTCCGGGGCGCGGAGGCGTGGGTCTTCTGCCTGCCGAGCGTCGTAAAAACGCTCGCGGAGCTTGACCGTGCCGGACGGTACACCGTCCGCGGCGAGGAGATCGCCCTCGCGGACGTCCCGGAGGAAGAAGTAAAGACCGAAACCATGAGCTTCACGGTACAGAGCCTCCGGCTCGACGCCGTGACCGCAGGACTCTTCCATCTCTCCCGCACGAGCGCCGCGGAACTCATCCGGCTCGGCAGCGTGTCGCTCAACTATGTGCCGTGCCTGCACACGGACGCCGCCATCCATGACGGCGACGTTATTTCCGTGCGCGGCAAGGGGAAAGGAACGGTCACCGACACCGGCGGCCGCTCGCGCAAAGACCGTATCTTCGTCACCGCCGAACGGCGGGTCTGAAAAATAGAAGGAGGAACAACCATGATCCCTGAAAGACTCTCCCGGCTGCGCCGGGAAATGGAACAGCGCCATATCGACGTTTACGTCGTCCCCACGGCGGATTTCCACGAATCCGAATACGTCGGCGCGCATTTCAAAGCGCGCTCTTACATCACCGGCTTCACCGGCAGCGCCGGCACGGCCATTATAACGATGACCGAGGCCGGTCTCTGGACGGATGCGCGCTATTTTCTTCAGGCAAAGCGCCAGCTGGAGAATACCGGCGTGACGCTCTACCGCATGGGTGAGGAGGGCGTGCCGACGATCATGGAGTATCTGCGTTCGGCGCTGCCGGAGGGCGGTACGCTCGGCTTTGACGGGCGCGTTATCAACGCGCGCCTCGGCGCGGCGTTTCTTGCGCTCGCGGAGGAAAAGCACGGAAAGCTCGCCGTCGGCGAGGATCTTATCGGCATCATCTGGGACGACCGCCCCGAGCTGCCGCACGCGCCGGTGCGTATCCTTACGGCGGAATACTCCGGCCGCTCCACCGCGGATAAGCTCGCGGACGTGCGCGCCGAAATGAAAAAGCAGGGCGCGAGCGTCCATCTGCTCACGTCGCTCTACGATATCGCGTGGCTGCTGAACGTCCGCGGCGGCGACATTGACTATGTCCCCGTTGTGCTCTCCTATCTCGCGCTCACGGAGGAGAACTGCCTCTGGTTCGTGCAGGACGCGATTCTCACCGAAGAGCTTCGCGTCTATCTTGCCGAGAACCACATCGAGACGCGCCCCTACGAGAGCTTCTATGACTACGCCGCCGCCATCCCCGCCGGGGAGACGGTACTGCTCGACAAGGGTGTCTGCAACTACCGCCTTGTCTCCGAGCTTTGTGAGGGTGTCCATGTGGTGGACGAGACGAACCCCTCCGTGCTCATGAAGTCCGTCAAAAACGAGACCGAACAGAAGAACACGGTCAACGCCCACATCAAGGACGGCGTCGCCGTGACGAAATTCATCTACTGGCTCAAGAAGAACATCGGCAAGGTGCCGATGACCGAGCTTTCCGCCTCCGACTATCTCGCCGCGCGCCGCGCCGATCAGGAGGGCTTCCTGGATCTCAGCTTTGACACCATCTGCGCCTACGGCGCGCACGCCGCCATCATTCACTACGCCCCCACGCCGGAGACGGACATTCCGCTCGAAGCGCACGGCCTGCTGCTCGTAGATTCCGGCGGACACTATCTCGAGGGCACGACCGACATCACCCGCACCATCGCCCTCGGTCCTGTGACGGACGCCGAGCGCACCGACTTCACGCGCGTCCTCCGCTCCCATCTGCATCTTGCGAACGCCCGCTTCCTCCACGGCTGCACGGGGCTGAATCTGGATATTCTTGCCCGCGAGCCGCTGTGGGAGGCCGATCTGGACTATAAGCACGGCACCGGCCACGGTGTTGGCCACATCCTGAACGTCCACGAGGGGCCGAACGGCTTCCGCTGGCGGCAGTCGCCGGAGCGCAGCGAGGGCAGCGTTCTTGAAGAGGGCATGATTACGACCGACGAGCCGGGACTCTACATTGAGGATGCCTACGGCATCCGCATCGAGAGCGAGCTGCTCTGCCGGAAGGGCGTGAAGAACGAGTTCGGCCAGTTCATGTACTTCCAGAATCTCACCTGCGCGCCGATCGATCTCGACGCGATCGACGCTAACGCTCTCACTACGACGGAGCGCCGCTGGCTCAACGAGTATCACGCCGCCGTTTACGATACCGTTGCGCCGCACCTTACCGACGAGGAGCGCGCCTGGCTGCGCGACGTTACCCGCGCCATCTGATTTTGCACGTTACCTGCTTCGGGAAGGAGAATACCTATGCTTGATGAAGCCATTCGGAAGGAGATCATCCAAAAGGGGCGCGAATTCCTCAAAAGCCCGCTGGAACGGGATCCGTACGAGGAGGCGTTCGAGTCCGATCAGGATCGGAAGCTGCCGCAGCCGCCGCTCGTGAAAGCGCCCATGGCGGACGAGAGCGGGCGCATCCCGCTCACGAGAGATTTCTCCTCTCTTGCACTGAAAAACGATCTTGTCAGCCTCATCCGAGACCGTCGGAGCGCCCGCATTTATACGAACGAGCCCATGACGCTGGACGCCCTTTCGTTCCTGCTGTGGGCAACGCAGGGCATCAAGAAGATCCGCGGCAAGGCATATGCGACCATCCGCACCGTACCGTGCGGCGGTGCGCGCCACGAGTTTGAAACGTATTTGATTGTCCGCAGTGTGGAGGGCTTGCAGCCCGGCGCATACCACTATCTGCCGATGCTCCACGCGATCGAGTTTCTGCACCCGATCGAGGACATCCCGGAGACCATCACCCAAACGCTGTGCGGCCAGAAATGGGCGGCCAAGGCCAATGTGGTGTTCTACTGGTCGGTCGTGCCCTACCGTGCCGAGTGGCGCTACGGCATCTACGCCCACCGCATCGCGCTCATTGATGCCGGCCACGTGGGACAGGCACTCTATACGGCCTGCACCGGACTGGGACTCGGGACGTGCGGCCTCGGCGCTTTCCAGCACGAGAAATGCTGCGATCTCTTCGGGCTCGACGGCGAGGAGGAGTACATCATCTACACCGCCCCCGTCGGCACGATCCGGGATGAGGATCTAAAAGAGGAAAACGCCTTCTACCAGTTCGTGGAGGACGAGGGACTCTGAACGTTACAATGTAATAATGCAAAAAGCTCACGGATTTGATCCGTGAGCTTTTTGCTGCCTATGATAGCCGCGTCTTAAAGCGCAAACTTTTTGCCGTATTCCTCGGCGTACTGCACGTATTTCTGCGTTTTCATTTCGCGGAGGCTCTTGAGATATTCGTGGGTATCAAAGCTGTCGGACTCCAGCTCAATCATCGCCACGGCGATGTTGGAGCAATGGTCGGCGATGCGCTCGTAGTTCGTGAGCAGATCGTTAAAGACGAAGCCCATGGAGAGCGTGCAGGAGCCGTCCTGCAAACGGATGATGTGGTGGAGCTTGAGCTCGTCACACAGAGCGTCGATCGTATCCTCCAGCGGCTCAACGCGCAGCGCCATTTCGAGATCGTTTCCGATGAACGCGCCGACGGCGAGCGAAACGATCTCGCTCACGGCGGAGCGGAGCACATCCAGCTCGCGCTGGGCGGCATCGGTGAAGCGGATATCCTTTTCATAAATTTCCCGCGCAACCTCGGCAAGATTCATCGCATGGTCGCTGATGCGCTCAAAATCGCCGATGGTGTGCAAAAACTTGGAGACCTCCTCGTTCTGCGCCTGGGAAAGCTCGCGGCCGGTGAATTTGACGAGATAGGTGCCGAGATGATCCTCATACTGGTCGACGGCATCCTCTATGTCCGCGACCTCCTGAAAGCCCTTCGGAGAGAAACGCTTCATGAGCTCGAGCGCGGCGACGAGGTTATCCTGTGCGCGCATCGCCATGGCGTTGATGGTCAGGCGACATTGCTCGATAGCAAGCGCCGGGTGAACGAGAAAGCGCTCTTCGAGCCGCTCGATGCCCGCGGTGAGCTCGTTATACTTTTCGGAGGCCTTCTCGGGGATGAGCTTTCCGGTGAGCGCCTCGAGCTGGCGCAGGAACGGGAAGAGGATCAAAATCGAGCCGATACGGAAGAGCGAGTTCACCATCGCGATGCCGACCGGGCCGAGCGCGGTCTCCATGAATGGAAAGGGATAAAAAGCGTTGATGCCGTAAAAGAACACGGAGAAAATGACGGTGCCGAAAATGCCGGTGAAGAGATAGATGAGCGCGGTGCGCCGCCCGTCGCGGTTCGCGCCGATGGCGGAGACGAGCACCGGCACCGCCGCGCCGATGCCCATGCCCATGATCATCGGGAACGCCGTGGCAAACGAGATCGTCCCGGTCACGGAGAGCGCCTGCAAAATACCGACGGAGGCGGAGTTTGACTGCAATACAGCGGTGATGAGCGTGCCGATGAGAATGCCGAGGATCGGGTTTTCAAACATCGTCATCAGCCGGAGAAAGGCTTCGCTTTCGCGCAGCGGAGACACCGCGCCGCTCATCGCGTTCATGCCGTACATCAAAACGGCAAAGCCGAGCAGGATATCGCCGGTATGCCGCTTCTGCGATGTTTTCCCAAGCATCCGCAGCAATATGCCGGTAATGGCGGCGATGGCTGTGATCGTCGAAGAGCTCAGAAGCGAGAGCGCGTCGCTGCTGCTGATATACGAAAGGCAGAGGATCCAACCCGTGACGGACGTGCCGATGTTCGCGCCGAGCACGATGCCGATCGCCTGCGAAAGCTTCATCATGCCGGAGTTCACAAAGCCGACGACCATTGCGGATGTGGCCGACGAGGACTGAATCACGGCGGTGACGGCGGTGCCGAGCAGCACGCCCTTGAGCGGCGTGTTGGAAAGTCGGTAAAGAATGAGTTCGAGCCGCTGACCGGCAACGAGCTTTAAGCTGTCGCCCATGAGCCCCATGCCGAAGAGGAACAGTGCCACGCCGCCGAGCAGCATCAAAATGTTGGAAATACCCACAGCCATCGATTCCTTTGCATTTTATATTATCCGTTTCTTAGTGTACCGCGTCCAGGTTAAATCCAAAAGCAAGACAAGGTTAAATCCACGTTAAATTCATTTTACAAGCGGCGCTGCTCGTGATATGCTATAGAAGATTGGAATTGATGTGGGAAACGGAGGCGGAAGAAATGATCTACCTTCTCGAGGACGACGAGAGCATCCGAAAGCTCGTAACCTATACGCTCCAGCACGCCGGATACGAGGCCGCAGGATTTGACTGCCCTTCGGCATTCTGGACGGCGATGAAGCGCCAGACGCCGGAGCTGGTGCTGCTCGATATCATGCTGCCGGAGGAGGACGGCCTCTCGGTGCTGAAAAAGCTGCGCGGCTCAGCCCTCTGGCGGGGGCTGCCGGTCGTGATGCTCACGGCGAAAAACGCCGAGTATGACCGTGTGGTCGGGCTGGATGCCGGGGCGGACGACTATATCTCCAAGCCCTTCGGCATGATGGAGCTGCTTGCACGGGTGCGGGCGCTGCTGCGCCGTGCCGGAGCACCGGCGTCGTCCGACTATACCGTCGGCGAGCTGTATGTCTGCCGGGACAAGCACATCGTGCGCGTCTCCGGGCAGGACGTGCCGCTCACGAATAAGGAATTTTCGCTCCTCTGCCTGCTGCTGGAGCATTCCGGCGCGGCGCTCACGCGCGACCGGATCATGGATAGTGTCTGGGGCAGCGGCTTTGACGGGGAAAACCGCACCGTGGATGTACATGTGCGCACGCTGCGCTCCAAGCTCGGCGCGGCGGGGGCATACATCGAAACGGTGCGCGGCGTCGGCTACCGGTTCGCGCCGGAGAAGCGGAGCGAGCCGTGAAGGGAAAGCTTTTTCTGCGCGTGGGGCTGCTGCTCTTCACGGCAATTTTGCTCGGCTCTGCCGTAACGTTTGCCATTGTGCAGCCGCAGCTCGCCGGAACGGAGGAAACCGCGCAGGCGCTCTCACACCTTTTGTGGGTGCTGCCGATCGCGCTCTCCCTCGCCGCAGCGGGCGGCTGGGCGCTCTCGCGCGGCATTGTCGATCCCATCCGGAAGATCGACCCCGAGACGCCCGGCACGGAAGCGCCGTATGAGGAGCTCGTGCCGCTGCTCGCGCGCATCCGCGCGCAGAACCGCGTCATCCGTCAGCAGGAAGAAGCGCTCGGTCAGACGCGGCGCGACTTTGCCGCGATCACGGAGAACATGGGCGAGAGCTTCCTTCTGCTCGATAAGCGGCTGAATGTGCTCTCCCGCAACGTGTCGGCGAGCTATCTTCTGCCCGCGCCGGCAAACGGCGAGGCGGACAACCTCAACCGCGGCGGCTGCCCGGAGGAGATCGTCCGCGCCGCCGAGCGCGCTCTCGCCGGGCGGCGCACGGAGTTAACACTCGAAATGCACGAGCGGTATTACTATGTGATCGCCACGCCCGTATTCTCCGAAAACCAGATCACCGGCGCCGTCGTTATCGCGCTCGATACGACGGAGCGGGAGCAGCGCGAGGCGCTGCGGCGCGAGTTTTCCGCGAACGTTTCGCACGAGCTCAAAACGCCGCTCACGTCGATCTCCGGCTTTGCCGAACTTCTGGCAAACGGCATGGTACCGCCGGAGCGGGTGGGGGAGTTCGCCGGGGATATTTACAAGGAATCCCAGCGGCTCATGGCGCTCGTGGATGATATCATTGAGCTTTCGCGGCTGGAAGAGGGGACTGCCGCGCCAGAGACGGCGAGCGTTGATCTCTACGCGCTCGCGAAGGATACGCTCGCCTCGCTTCGCCCGGCGGCGGAGCGGCGGAACGTGACGCTCACGCTCTGCGGCGGCGAAGCCGTTGTGCAGGGTGTCCGCACGGCGCTGCAGGAGCTTGTCTACAACCTCTGCGATAACGCCGTGAAGTATAACCGCCCCGGCGGCAGCGTGACCGTCACGGCGGAAAAGCGCGCCGGGGAAACCGTTTTATCCGTGGCGGATACCGGTATCGGTATTCCTTACGAGCACCAGAACCGCGTGTTCGAGCGGTTTTACCGCGTGGATAAAAGCCACTCCCGACAGCTCGGCGGCACGGGTCTCGGCCTCTCCATCGTAAAGCACGCCGCGGCGATGCACAAGGCGCGCCTCGAGCTGTGGAGCGAGCCGGATACCGGGACGAAAATCACCGTCCACTTTGACGGACAGTAACATCAAACATGGAAAAGCAGAAGGTGAGAGGCTGTTTTCAGTCTCCCGCCTTCTGCTTTAAGGAGGAAAAAATGAAGAAAATCAAATCACGGCGCGGATCATCTCAACGCATTTTTGAATTTGGGGCATATCTTCCGGAATCACGGGCGCCAGCGGCGCCCGAACGCTGCCCAGCTCAATGCCTTCACGGATCCGCATGACCTCTTTGATGGCTGCGTACATATTGCCATGGCAGGCGCACAGAGCATAGATAATCCGGTTTGCCTTGTATTGCAGATCCAGAGCGGTCTTGCGGTCACCCTCCATGGCTGCCTTGTAAATGGCCAGATACAGTTCGGGCATTACGCCGTATGTGCCACCGATGCCGCCGTCTGCACCAAGAGCCAGCCCGCCGGCCAGCTGCTCGTCGGGACCGTTGAATACCACATGATCTTCCCCGGCCTCGTCCTTGAACATCTGAATATCCTGAATGGGTATGGAAGAATTTTTGACACCGATCACGCGGGGGTTTCTCAGCATGGTTTTCAGCAGGGGTATGGTAAGCGCCACACCAGCCAGCTGGGGAATATTGTAGATGATGAAATCCGTATTGGGGGCAGCGGAGGAAATGTCATTCCAATATCTGGCAATGGCGTGCTCCGGGAGCTTGAAATAAATGGGAGGGATAGCGGCAATGGCATCCACGCCCAGAGACTCGGCATGGGCGGCCAGCTCCATGGAATCCGCGGTATTGTTGCAGGCAACATGGGCGATGACGGTCACGTTGCCCTTCGCTTCTGCCATAACATTTTCGAGAATGATTTTCCGTTCCTCCTTGCTCTGATAAATGCACTCGCCGGAGGAGCCGCAGACATACAAGCCCTGAACACCTTTTCCAATCAAATGCCTGGCCAGTGTCCGTGTACGTTCGGGGCTGACGGAGCCATCGTCATTGTAGCAGGCATAGAAAGCGGGGATAATGCCCTGATGCTTCGCTGGTTTACTCATTTTTACCGGCCTTCCTTTTCGTATATTCCGTTCATTTCGACCTTGAATACACTTTTTGTTACGGTCGCAGATTCTCCAAGCTGTATTTTGAGCTTGTGGGCGTCACCGGGTAAGACAACGAGGAACGAACCGGGAGACAAAACAATGGAAGCTTCTTCCGAGCCGTGCATTGCCCAAAAGTCCCGGTCAGGATGCGCCTCGTCCGTCTCCAGAACGGATATATCGGAAACGGCGACGCGCTCAGAACCGGACCGCATGATCTGAATGTCAGCAAATCTGGCGTGCGCCTCAAAAAAAGATTCTCCGTTGGGAACCGTCTCGTAAGTAAAAATATTCCCATATACCTCAGCACCCTTCAAATCAATGTGCTGGGGCATATCGTCAAGATGCTCACGAATGTAATTCATGGCGATATCCAGATTGGGGTGCAGCCCGCAGTAGCGCTGTATATTGCTCAGCTTATCGTAAATCATGCGGCTTCCTCCTGATTCCACGTGGTTTTATATTTCTTATGTCATTAGTGTAGCAAATTCAAATGGCCGAGTATACGTCATAAAATGTCCAATGCTATAATAAATCGCTCATAAACAGGCCGGGATGATGCATTCCCCTTGATATAAATCTCAAAACTATGTAGAATAAAAGAGCAATTTACACGGTATACGGAGCATTCAGGGAGGAAAAATCCCATGGATCCAATTTACAGCAATTATTCGCCAACATTCCTATACGTGGATAAATACCGCTTTCCGAAGGAATGGGTGAATCAGGTCAGCCAGATTCCCTACAGCATGATACGGTACATTTGCTCCGGCTCCGCAAAATTTACCGTGAATGGGCAGACATATACGGTAACGGCGGGAGACGTTTTCTACATCCCGCAGGGTTGCCAGATCTACTGTGCCGCACTGGAAGGGATTGTGTTTATTTCCATTCGATTTATCGGCTCCATCCAGTTTCAGGACGACGATATGCTCAAGCGGCTGTGGAACATCGGCCCACAGTACAGCTTTGCCGATCAGCCGCAAATGGAGCTGTGGTTTGAAAAGGTCTATCAGAGTGCGATTTCCCGCGCAACCTATAAGCGTCTGGAGATTCGGGGGTATTTGAACCTGATTTGCTCCGCGCTGGCCAGACGGTCTGCAAACGAGGAAGAGAACGAGGATAATGTCCGCACAGACCGCGAGATGATGGAATCCATGCGGGATATGAAATACATCAGAAAACGTGCGTTGGCTTCTCAAAACAAATCCGATCCCCGGGTTCAGGCACTGGTAGATTATATCACACTTCACCCGGAAAAGAACCTCACAAGAGAGGAAATGTGTGAAATGTGCGATGTCAGCGAAAGCACCCTTCGGCGGCTTTTCAAAACCTACATGGGAAAAAGCATTTATGAGTTTACAAAGGAGACAAAAATACTGTATGCTGCGCATTTGCTTATGACCACCACCGTACCCATATCCGAGATCGGCTATCAGCTGGGCTATGAATCTCCCAGCTATTTCACAAAAACCTTTCGTGAGGTATTTGGAGTCAGCCCGCAGGGATACCGAAAAAGTTCCTGTGAAGCATAACGGAATAAGTAATTTGCATAAAAACAGAGCAGCTGCTTTGTGCAATTTTTAATTTACCGATTATTATTCGACCGATTTGTTATAGTTTTGAAACAATACTGCGTTGCACAGAACACAAATTCCTGTGCATAATATTTACAGCATCAGGGACAGAAAGATGTCCCGATAAATACGAGAAAAAATATTTTAGGAGGAAAACAGATGAGAACAAGGAAGACCCTGGCCATGCTGCTGGCGCTGGCGATGGTTCTGTCTCTGGCCGCCTGCGGCTCCGGCAAGTCCACTGCTGCCGAAGCTCCCAGGACCGCAACCGCCGAGGCAAATCCTGCCGCCGCAGATACTGCCACGGAGGAAAAAGAACTGAAAGGCGAGATCACCTTCTGGCACTGCTTCACGCAGGGCGCCCGCATGGAAGCCATCGATGCTGCCGCCACCGCGTTTATGGAAGCACATCCCGGCGTTAAGATCAACATCGAAACCATGTCCTGGGGCGACTTCAACACCAAGTGGAATGCAGGCCTGACCACCGGCGATCTGCCCGACATGAGCGTTGCTCAGAACACCGGCGAGGTTGCCGAAATGATCAACGCAGGCGTTCTGACTGACATCAGCGGAGTCATCGACGACATCGGCCGTGAACGCTTTTCCGAGAATGCTCTGGCCGATATGACCGCCGACGGCATTACTTATGGCGTCCCCTTCTATTCCCATGCGCAGGTTATGTGGTATCGTGAGGATTTGCTGGAAGCAGCCGGTCTGGAGGTTCCCACCACATGGGAAGAGTTCTATGATGCCGCTGTGGCGCTAACGAAGGATGGCGTTTACGGCGCGGGCGTTTCATGCAGTCCCAACGACCTGCTGTGTACCCGTTACCTGAACTATTATGTTCGGTCTGCCGGCGGCAGCCTGCTGAATGTTGATCTGACCGCAAACCTGACCAGCGACATTGCACTGGAAGGCATCAAGTTCTGGACTGACGTTTACAAAAACTGCTCCCCCGCCGAAACCATCAATTACACCGTCAATGATCATGCGACTCTGTTCTACCAGGGTACCACCGCATTCGACTTCAACTCCGGCTTTATGATTTCCGGCGTTGCCGCAAACCGTGAAGATCTGCTAGATTACGTTTCCTGCGCTCCGCTGCCGTCCTATAACGAGGGCGATCCCTACTACAGCGCGGAAGCTACCCATATTCCTCTGGTTATGTGGGAGAACAGCGAGCACAAGGACGTTTGCAAGGCTTTCATCGAGTACCTGTACGAGGATGACAACTACCTGTATTTCCTGAGCGCTGTTCCTGTGGGTATGCTGCCCTCCATCACCGGCATCTCCGATCAGGAGGCCTATCTGAGCAACGAAACCGTCCAGCGTTTCTCTGAGGAAGCTGCTGTCATTGAGAAGGCTATCGCCGAAGGCCGTGCAATCGGCTTCGAACATGGCCCCAGTGTGCAGGCCGGTCTGCTGACCAGCCAGGGCATCGTGGAAAAAATGTTCCAGGATATTCTGACCAACGGAACGGATATAAAAACTGCCGCTAAGGCCGCCGAGGATAAGCTGAACGAAGTCTTCGAGACCATGATTGGATAACTAACAGATTGCTCTGATTACAGGCAGGAGGGAAACTTCCTGCCTGTCTTTCCGAGAGAATCCCCCGGAGGAAAAGTTATATGAAGTCTCCCAATCGCTTACCGGAGCGCAAGCAAAAATTTGACTATACCCGTTGGATTTTCGTTGCTCCTGCAATGGCGGTGGTCATTTGCTTGTTGGTCTATCCGCTGTTTTCTACTGTGATATACAGTTTTACAAACAAGACCATGATCAAACCGACATATCACTTCGTTGGCCTGAAAAATTATATCAGTATTTTGTCAGACAAGGATTTTTATAATGCCTTTGGCAACACCCTGAAATGGACGATCGGCAGTGTCGTCGGTCAGGTTCTTGTGGGCTTTACCGGCGCATTGTGCCTGAATCAGGTCCAAAATAGAACGGCAAAAAGCGCCTTCCGTATTATGTGCATCATTCCATGGGCATTCCCGGCCATTGCAACCGCGATGGTCTGGAAATGGATTCTGAACGGCATTTACGGATTCCTTCCCACAATGCTGGTAGATTTGGGCATCAGCGAAGGAATGCTTCAATTTTTTAGTGATAAGAATCTGGTTATGCCGACGCTGATGTTTATCAATATCTGGTTCGGCGCGCCGTTGATTCTCGTCAATGTCTATGCCGCGCTCCAGACCATCCCCCGGGATCAATATGAAGCCGCCCAGATTGATGGCGCGAGCAAGTTCCGGTCGTTCATTCACATCACGCTGCCCCATATCCGAACCGTTGTCGGTCTGCTGGTCGTTCTGCGTACCGTGTGGGTGTTCAATAACTTCGATATTATCTACATGATTACAGGCGGCGGCCCCGCCGGCGCCAGTGCGACCATGCCCATCTATATCTATAACACCGGCTGGACAGGAAGGCTGGTCGCTAAGGCTTCGGCTGCGTCCATTCTTCTGCTGCTGTTCCTGATAATCCTGTGTGCACTGTACTTTGCTGTTCTGAACCGCTGGGAAAAGGAGGACGCACAAGTATGAAAAAACTGAACGGCATTATGCCCTCAAAGGTATTTTCCTATGTATATCTGAGCATACTGGCGGCTTTGTGTGTTTTTCCTCTGCTCTGGCTGTTGATCTCCGCGTTCAAGAACAGCGGTGAAATGCTGGCCAATCCCACAAAATTCTGGCCGCAGGATTGGACGCTGGAAAATTTCAAGACCGTCCTGTTTACACTAAAGTTCACGGTCAACATTAGAAACAGCATTATTGTCGCATTGACCACGACCCTGCTCGCCACCTTTATTTCCTGCCTTGCTGCGTATGGTATTATCCGGTTCTTTCCGAGACTGGGCAATATTATGACCCGTATTCTGATCACCACCTATATGTTTCCCGCTATTATGCTGGTCATTCCCTACGCTGTGGTTATGAAAAATCTCGGCCTAACCAATTCGCGGGTCGGACTTGTGCTGGTTTATATGTCCTTCAGCGTACCATATGCCGTGTGGATGCTGGTCGGATTTTTCAAGACGGTTCCTATCGGCATTGAGGAGGCGGCCTGTATCGACGGTGCGAACCGGTTTCAGACATTCACAAGAATTGTTCTGCCACTGGTTCGCCCCGGCATTGTGTCCACGGCCATCTATACATTTATCAATGCGTGGAACGAGTTCCTGTACGCATTGCTCCTGATCAGCAGCTCCGAAAAGCAAGCGCTGTCCGTTGCCGTCAAAACGCTGGAGGGCGCGGATATTCTGAACTGGGGCTCTATGATGGCCGCTGCGGCAATCGTTGTGCTGCCATCTATTTTCTTCTTCTGTCTTATCCAAAATAAGCTGGCTGGCGGTCTTGCCGACGGCGCAGTAAAGTAAAATCGAATGTTTCATTTTTTTTGAAGGGATGCTTGAAGCCATGAAAATAATTAACTATGCAATTGTCGGTGTAGGCTATTTCGGCTCGGAGCTTGGCCGCATTATGAATGAGCAGGAGGGGGCAAAAATTGTTGCAGTTTATGACCCTGAAAACGCTGAGACTGTAGCAAAAGAGCTTGGCTGCGATGTCGAAACGGATTTGGATAAGCTCTGCTCGCGTGATGATGTCGACGCTGTGCTGGTAGCTTCACCGAACAATCTGCACAAAGAACCTGTTTTGGTGGCCGCGCGGCATAAAAAACACGTCTTTTGCGAAAAGCCGATTGCACTTTGCTATGCAGACTGTGATGAGATGGTACGCACCTGCCGAGACAACGGTGTCGTCTTTATGGCGGGGCATGTCATGAACTTCTTCCGCGCAGTACGCCATACAAAGCGTCTGATTGCGGAGGGGAAAATCGGTCGTGTTCTCTATTGCCATTCTGCACGTAACGGCTGGGAAGAGCCGCAACCGTCCGTCAGCTGGAAGAAAATCCGCGCAAAGTCTGGCGGTCACCTCTATCACCACATCCACGAGCTGGACTGTATTCAGTTCCTGATGGGACCGGCAACAGAGGTTACCATGACTGGCGGCAATGTTGCGCATAGGGGTGAACGGTTTGGCGACGAGGACGATATGCTGTTCCTCCTGCTGGAATTTGGGAACAATACCTATGCCGTTGTGGAATACGGCTCTGCTTTCCACTATCCGGAGCATTATGTGCTGATTCAGGGGACGAAAGGGTACATTAAAATTGATATGTGCAATGTTGGCATGACTGTCAAAACCGCAGATGGCGAAGAAGAGCATTATCTGGTTCATGAGACAAAGGAAGAAGATGATCAGAGAACTCAGATTTATCACAGCACGGAAATGGATGGCGCAATCCAGTACGGTCATCCGGGCAAAAAACCCCCGCTGTGGCTGCACGGCATCATGAAGAACGAAATGAAATTCTTTAACGGCATTATGCACGGCGAGCCTGTTCCCGATGAGTTCCGCCCGCTGATGACCGGCGAAGCCGCCCGCGCTGCCATCGCTACCGCCGATGCCGCGACCCTGTCTCTGCGCGAAAATCGTAAGGTAAACATCTCTGAGATTATCTGAATTCCTGTTATCCGAATCGTTCAGCGGATTCGGAAATTTGAATTTCCGAAAGAAGCGGGCATGAATACATCCCCCCTCGCGGTCATAGGATGTCCGCGAGGGGGGATGTATTCATGATGACAGGAAAAATTGGCGGCTTTCTCTCACGGCACAATAAATTTGCCTCCAGCGCGGCGCTCATGCTCGCCGTCGCGGCGATCTTTGCGTTCGTATATTCGCCGCGCGTTGTGGGCGCGGCGGTCACGGAGCGGGAACTGCCCGTATACAGCGTGGAGCGGGACGGGAAGTTTGTAAGCCTTTCGTTCGACGCGGCCTGGGGCAACGAGGATACGCAGATGCTCATCGATATCCTGGCAAAGTACAACGTGAAGGCGACGTTCTTCGTCGTCGGCGAGTGGGTGGATAAATACCCGGAGAGCGTAAAGGCACTCCATGACGCCGGACACGAGGTGATGAACCATTCCGATGCCCATCCGCACATGGCGAAGCTCACCGCAAAGCAGATCATCGACGAGGTGAACCGCTGCAGCGACAAGATCGAAGCCGTCACCGGCGTGCGCCCAACGCTCTTCCGCTGCCCGTATGGCGAGTATGACGACAACGTCATCGGCACCGTGAACGGCATGGGGCTTACGGCGGTGCAGTGGGACACCGATTCGCTCGACTGGAAAAAGCTGACCGCAGGTGAGATCTACAAGCGCGTGACGAGCAAGGTGCAGCCGGGGAGCATCGTGCTGTTCCATAACGCGGGACTGCATACGCCCGAGGCGCTGCCCTCCATTCTCGAATACCTTCTTGCAGAAGGGTATACAGTCGTGCCGATCTCGGAGATACTGCTCACCGGCGACACCTACATCGACCACACCGGCCGCCAGCACGCCGCCAACACATAAAAAAGGCTCCCTTGTGCACAAAGGGGGTCCTGTCAAGATTTATGCGCAAATTTATTTGCAGGCTCCGGCTGAATAGAGTC
>CAVEQS010000048.1:0-19144 GCA_963618015.1 bacterium
AGACTCTCTCATTCTAACAGCTTTGGCAACAATGTGGAAAAAGACACGGCTGGCTACCGTGCCTTATCCCGTAAATATATTGTAATAGGGAGGATGAAACCGTTAAAAAATTCGCAGACTGGACTCGGAACAGAAATTGTCGGTGCTGTAGAGCAAGAGTACACGGTCAATGTTATTTTCCGCGATATACTCCTTGACGGATCCGGTATAATACCGGAGATCAATCAGATGGATCTCAGAAAAGGCGTCCGTCAGGAACGGCACAAGCGAGTCGGCATAGGAATCACGCAGAATGAGCAGGGCAGGGGCATCTACTGCCCCGGTGTCGACAACGGCGCAGGGGGTGTTGCCGCCAAGGAAAAACGTGTATTTGTCCTTGATGGCAAGCTTGTCGTAATTGTAAAGCGGAAGCGTCTGCTCCGTTCCATTCGTTTCATAACGAGTGACGGACGAGTCTTCCGGCACCTTCATCAGCGTTTCCATCTCGTCCGGGGTGACCCAGAAAAAGCCGGAGGAAGAAAAGAGCGTTCCACAGAAGCTGTCAGAGATAGTTTCCGGCGTAAGGGCGGCTTTTTCAATTTCCGGCAATCCCCATGAGGCACGCAGGGCATTGGCGGCATAGTACGCGCCGAGAGATGTCCAATGATGGTCGGTACGGTAGAAAACGGATTCGCTGCCGTGCGCCGTAAGAGCAGAGGAGATATCGACCGTTTCGAGCGCCGTCTGCGCGTAGGCGTTGTCGATCACCGCTTGCTGGTCGTCGTTCGGCGCGCCGTCCGGCAGGAGATCGGCATAAAGTTGTGCCGATGTGGGGATCAGTGCGAGCGATACCGGGACGCCGGTATCGGAGAGAGAATCCGCTGCCTGTACGGCAGCCGAAAGCGTGTCCGGCTCCGGCGCGGTGAAGGGCTCGATCAACCGCTCGCCGTCGCAGAGGAAAACGCCATTGTTCTGCTGCTTTCCCTGTGCAAGCTCCGCCCCCGCCTTTGTTTCGATCCAAACATCGCGGCCGGCAAACTGATCGCTGCAATAGGATTCAAAGCGTGTGGCAAACGTTCCGGAAAAGAGGGAGGAAAAGGTGAATTTCGGCAGCGTTTGGAGCTGGCGGTTCTCTTTTTCGGAAAAGTCTTTGTCCGGCAGAAGGAGGTTCAGCAGAAAAAAACCGCCGATGAATGCGGAAAAGAGGACGGTAATGATTCGGTTGGCTGTTTTGGACATCAATGAAGCCTCCTTCCGTCAGAACCGGAAGTACAAAAACGGGTTGTACGTAGCGTCCACAAGATATGCCGTGGAAATAACAAGGCAGAGCGCCACAAGCACCGGCGTCAATACGCTGCGCACCTTTTGCGGGATGCGCGCAAAGAGCATTTTGGGGAGGGGAGTCGCCGCCATTGCGGCGATGAGAAGAATGACGGCGTAGCTGCGGGCATAGAAAGCGTCGGCTGCTGTGGCTGCGACGCCGCTTGCGCCAAACATCGCGCCCCAGTAACGCATAACCTCACCGACGGAATTGAGCTGGAAGAGCATCCAGCCCACGATGGCGACGAGCAGCGCGTAGATATGTGCCAATACCGGCACTTTTTCCAGCTTTTTGAGAAGGAAAACCTTTTCCAGTATGAGAAAAACAGCGTAATAGAGTCCCCAGAGAAGGAACGTCCAGTTCGCGCCGTGCCAGAGCCCGGTAAGCGCCCAGACGATGAGGATATTCAAAATCTGGCGGGGCAGACCGCGGCGGTTGCCGCCGAGGGGGATATACAGATAATCGCGGAACCAAGTGCCGAGCGACATATGCCAGCGCCGCCAGAATTCCGTGACGCTTTTGGATATGTACGGATAGTTGAAGTTTTCGAGAAACTCAAAGCCCAGCATCCGTCCAAGGCCAATGGCCATATCCGAATAGCCGGAAAAATCAAAATAGAGCTGAAGGGAAAAGGCGAGCGCGCCAAGCCATGCTCCGGCAAAGCTCAGCTCCGGCGCTGCGGCATAGACATCCCAGAGCACGCCGATGTTGTTGGCGATCAGCACCTTTTTCCCGAGGCCGACGGCAAAGCGCTGCACGCCGGAGGAAAACTGCTCGGAGCTGAGCCGCCGCGCGCCGAGCTGCGAGGCAACGTCCTTATACCGAACGATCGGCCCGGCGATCAGCTGCGGAAACAGCGCCACAAATGTCCCGAAGCGGATGAAATTTTTCTGCTCCTCGGTATCGCCGCGGTAGACGTCGATCGGGTAGGACATCGTCTGGAACGTGTAGAACGAAATGCCGATCGGCAGCGTGAGCCCGAGCGTGGGGATGTTTACGCCGGGAATACGGCTGAGTGTCGCCGCAAAAAGGTCAAAATACTTGAAGAAAACGAGAAGCGCAAGATTGACAACGGTATTGACGGTCAAAACGGCGCGCGCTTTTTTATCATCAGACAACCGGTAGCGAGCGATGAGAAGTCCGGCGGCATAATTCAGCGCGATGGAAAAGACCATCAGCAGAATGTACACCGGCTCGCCCCAGCCGTAAAACACGAGATTTACGATGAAAAGCCAGAGATTTCGATACCGTGCCGGTACAAGGTAATAAACCGCCAGCACGACAGGCAGATATACAAACAGGAAAAGAATGCTTGAAAAGACCATATAGTTCTTCGACTCCGTCTGAGAGTGTTTTTATTTTTCGCCCTTTTCTGGGGAGAACTTTCCAAGAGGATTTGCCTGTGCCGCGATGCGCAGCTCGGAATTGTCCACGTGAGTATAAATCTGCGTAGTATTTAGATTCTCGTGGCCAAGGAGCTCCTGCAATGTCCGCACGTCTACGCCGTTGGAGAGCATCAGCGTCGCCGCCGTGTGACGTAGCTTGTGCGCGGAATACTTTTCGGCGTCCAGACCGGCGCGCAGCAGCGATTTTTTCACCATCGCGTGCAGCGCCTCGCGAGTAATACGCGTGCGGCGGCTGGAAAGAAAGAGAGCGTTTCGGTCAATGGCGGCTATGTCCCGGCGGACAATGAGATAGTCATTGATGGCCTGCGCCGTGGCGTCATTGAGATAGACGACGCGCTCCTTGTTGCCCTTGCCGAGGACGCGAATATGATCGCTTCGGATATCCGAGAGATTCATCCCGGCAATTTCCGATATACGAAGTCCACAGTTGAGGAATATCGTTAAAATGCAGTAATCGCGCTCCTTATGCATACCGTCTACGCTGTTAAGTAAGCGCTCGCTCTCTTCCAGTGTCAGATAGCGGGGGAGAGAACGCTTGGAACGCGGAGAATCCAGATCCTGGAGCGGATTATCATCCAGAAGCTTGGCTTTCGTCGTAAGATACTTATAAAAGCCGCGGATGCTGGATACCTTTCGCGCGCGGGATGCGGCGTTCAGGCCGAATTCTTCGCTGCGGGCACGCGTAAATTTGGCTTTGTCGCGGGAGAGAAATGCCAGATAGTCATAAACCTCCGCAAGAGTAACACGGGAGACGAATTCGAGATCGACGTCAAGGATCGATATTTCGGATAACTCCGTTGCTCGTGGGACAAGACCACGCTCGATCTTTAAAAAGCGAAAGAAGTTACGCAGATCAAGAAAATACTCGTCGACCGTGGCGCGCGAATGACCCTTGATCGTTTCATGATAGGTTAAGTAATCCCGCAGAATGGGAGGCGCTTCATAGCGGTAGTCCATAGATGATCCTCACAGCAGAAAACAGCCGGACGGGGGAACACATTTCCGGCCATACATAAAATTAAACAAAATAAAGATTTTGTTTAATTTAGGGGAGCGGATTCAAATGAATATGGCGGTAACGGCGTCGCGGACATTTTTTGCCGGCAAAAGCTTCATGCCTTTGGGAAGCTTGATATCGTCCTTGCAATGTGCTGGAATGACGCACCGCTTGAAACCGAGCCGCGCAATTTCCTGCAAACGCTGATTGATTGACGGGACGGATCGAATCTCTCCCGTGAGTCCTACTTCGCCGATCGCGGCGAGATCCTCTCCAATGGGCTTGTCCCGCAGGCTTGAAGCGATCGCAAGTGCGATCGCAAGGTCTGCCGCTGGCTCGTCCAGCTCGAGACCGCCGACAACGTTTACATAGGCGTCACACCCGGCAACATGCACGCCGCCGCGCTTTTCGAGAACAGCAAGCAAAAGCATCAGCCGGTTGAAGTCTACGCCGTTGGCCGTGCGGCGTGCCTGATTTGCGTTGCTCGGCGAAAGCAGCGCCTGTACCTCGGCCAGGATCGGCCGCGAGCCCTGCATCACGCAGGAAACGCACGTGCCGGGCGCATTGATCGGACGGCCGGACAGCATTACCTCGGACGGGTTCGGGACCTCGCGAAGCCCGGTATCACACATTTCAAAGACACCGATCTCATTTGTAGAGCCGAAACGGTTTTTGGCCGCGCGCAGAATGCGGTAATTCAGCGAGCGGTCACCTTCAAAGTACAGCACGCAGTCCACCATGTGCTCCAAAACCTTCGGCCCGGCGATGGCGCCTTCTTTATTTACATGGCCAATAACAAACGCGGTGATGTTCATCGTTTTCGCAAGCTGCATCACTGCCATGGTGCAATCCTTCACCTGGCCGATGCTGCCGGGCGCTGAAGCAATGTCGTTATTGTACATCGTCTGAACCGAGTCGATGATCAGAATATCCGGCTGCAAATCCTCCACGCTCTGCGTAACGGCGTTGATATCCGTTTCCGCAAGGACGTAGAGATCGTCGCTCGAAGCGCCGAGGCGCTGCGAGCGCATTTTGAGCTGGCGCTGGCTTTCCTCGCCGGTCACATATAAAATTTTCGCATCCGGGATATTACCGCAGATTTGCAGCAGCAGCGTGGATTTACCGATGCCGGGCGCACCGCCGACGAGTACCAGCGAGCCGCGCACAGCGCCGCCGCCGAGAACGCGATCCATTTCCGCCATGCCGGTGGAAAAACGGATCTCCTCCTCGTCATCGAGCTGCGAAACCGGCTTGGGAATGCTTCGGCGCGTTCCGGCGATCTTCACAGCGGCGCTTTTTGCCGCAGCGTTGCCGGACGGCGCAGACGGAGCTTCCACGATCGTATTCCACGCGCCGCACGCCGGGCAGCGCCCGAACCACTTTCCGGTATCGTTGCCGCATTCCGTGCAGAAAAACACACTTTTGGCTTTCATAAAACGCCTTTCTCTGTAAATTGGAGATAACACGCCGTCAAAACGGACGCAATTTTTTTCTGATGCTCCGAGCTTTGCAGAAGCGAAAGCTCCTGCGGGTTTGAAAGAAAACCGCACTCGACCAGCACGGCGGTACAGCGCACATGGGACAGGATATAGATGTCCTTCCCTGCCGGTACCGGCACGCGCCGGTTTTCCGGCAGGAGTGCCGCCGCAAGCTCCGATTGCAGGATCTCGGCAAAAGCATGGCTGGAGTCATTTTTTGCATACAGTACCTGGGAACCATGCGGCCCGGCGGACGGATAGATATTCTGGTGAATACTCAGAAATACGGGGTCGTCTATGCTTTCGGCGAGCTCAACCCGCCGCCGGGTGTCCCACTTTTTCATAGCGGCAATGGTTTTTGCCTCCGGCGGATAGGCAAGCTCTTCGGTATCCCGCGTCATAACGGCATCTACACCGAGAAACGCACAGAGATCCCGGACGCGCAGCGCCACAGAGAGATTCAGAGCGCTTTCCACCGTTCCATCCGGCGCTACAGCGCCGCCGTCAGCGCCGCCGTGGCCGGGGTCTATAATCAGCACAGGCAGGCGCTCCGCCGTCTCCACCGATGCAGATCGTGTATCTGCACCAAACAGGAACACACTATGTATTATGACACAAATCCAGAGGAATGACAAGGTGAAAAGCGCGGCATCTTCCGCACGGACGCTTTTATACAGCTTTTTAACAAACAAAACGCATCGCCTCCCTCAAGCTATGCTATGAGAGCGGCGATGCGTTTTATGAGCGGAAGGGCTCAGCCTTCCTTCAGGAATTTTTCCAGCCGGTCAAGGCCTTCCTTGATCGTTTCGAGAGACGTGGCATACGTCCAGCGGACGAAGTTCGGTGCATCAAACGCGCAGCAGGATACGACCGCGACGAGGCCCTTTTCCAGAAACGCCATGGCGAAATCGTCGGCATTATGGATCACGCGCCCGCCGAGCGTGCGCCCGATGAGCTTTTCGAGATTCATCATTACATAAAATGCGCCGTCCGGCCTCAGGCAGCTCACGCCGTCGATCTGATTCATACGCTCCACAAGATAATTCCGGCGCTCTTCAAACACTTTGCGCATTTCTTCTACGCTGTCCTGCGGCCCGCGCATGGCCTCCGCCATCGCTGCCTGGTTCATGGCACCAATATTGCCGAGCGCATGGCTCAGGCAATTCGTCATGACCTTGGCAATGCGCTTGTCGCCGCAGGCGGCGAAGCCGCAGCGCCAGCCGGTCATGGAGTAGCTCTTGGATACGCCGTTGATGATGATGGTATGCTTCTTCACTTCTTCGCCGAGCGCTGCGACGCTGGTGAACTTGCGGCCGTCGTAGCAGAGGCGGTAATAGATCTCGTCGGCAATGATATAGAGATCATGTCGCAGGCAGACCTCCGCAAGCGCCTCCAGTTCCTCTTTGGAATAGATCATGCCGGTCGGGTTGGACGGGTTATTGAGCACGAGCGCTTTCGTTTTGTCCGTGATGGCCGCTTCCAGCTGCGCCGGCGTCATTTTGAAGTGCTGTGCCTCGGTCGTCGGGACGATCACCGGAACGCCGCCGACCATGCGGATCTGCTCGGTATAGCTGACCCAGTACGGCGCGGGAACGATGACCTCGTCACCGGTATCGAGCAGCGTGAAGAACGTGGCGTACAGGCAGGCCTTCGCGCCGTTCGAAATGACAATGGCGTCATAATCAAAATCCACGCCGAGATCTTCCTTCATCCGGTAAGCAACCGCCTTGCGAGCCTCGACCGTGCCGGGCGTCGGTGTATACTTCGTCTGGCCTTCGCGAATGGCGCGAATTCCCGCTTCTTTGATATGGTCGGGCGTATCAAAATCCGGCTCCCCTGCCCCAAAGCCTACGACGGGGATGCCCTCCGCCTTCATCTGCTTGAATTTCGAGTTGACCGCCAGCGTTGCGGACGGCGCGACGGCGGAACGGATTTTGGATAATTCTTTCATGGCTAAGCCCTCCATACAAGTATGGCGTCATTATATGGCATAGATGACAAAAAATCAAGAGCTAATTTGGGCAAAAATGCGCAGCCGAAGCGAATTTTTCGCCTCGGCTTGCAAGTTTGCTTATATGATTATGCAAATCAGAGAGCCACCGCCCTCGTTGACAATGCGTGTGAGCGTTTGCTGAAGCTTTGCCTGCGCGTTAACGGGCATCTGCCGGAGCTTTGTGATCACACCTTCGCTCGCGATGTCGTAGAGCGATTTTCCGAAGATGTTCGACTCCCAGATACGGCTCGTGTCTCCCTCAAACCCCTGAAGGAGGAAGTTGATGATCTGCTCCGAGGCCTTTTCGCCGCCGAGTGCCGGGCTTACTTCGGTTTCGATGTTTGCCATGATCATATGAATGGATGGTGCAGACGCTTTAAGCCGCACGCCGTAGCGTCCTCCCTGCCGGACGATCTCCGGCTCTTCAAGCTTCAGCTCATCCGGCGAGGGTACAACGATCCCGTATCCAGTCTCGCGGACATCCTTCAGCGCGCTGCTGATGCGGTCGTATTCGTTCTTAATGCCGCGCATTTCGGTCAGAAGTGCCATCAGGTCGCCGTCATCCCGGATGGCGAAGCCGGATTGTTCGCTGATCGTCTGATAATAGAGCGCTCTCGGCAGCTCCACGCGGATATCCGCCGTGCCGCAGCCCATTTGCAACGCCAGAACGGAGACGGAGAGAACGTTTTCCGCTTCACCGAGTGCATCCGCCATTGGGTAAATATCCCGAATACGCTGTACGCTCTGTGCTGATGCGCGGACGCCGTTATAAAGCGACGCGCGCAGCGGGTGCTCGATCGGCAACGCATCGACCCAGCTCGGCAGGAACACATCCAACTCCGAGAGCGGAAATTCACACAACGCCGATTTGAGAATCTCACAAATATCGTTATCTGTCAGTTCCAGGCAGTTTACGCAGACACAGCCGGTGCCGTATTTATCGCAGATCGACCGGCAAAGCGCCTTGGCGTTTTCCGAGTTCGGTTCGGCGCTGTTGAGGACAACGGTAAACGGTTTTCCGATTTCCTGCAGTTCGCGGATGACACGCTCCTCCGCCGGGACATAGTCCTCGCGGGGGATCTCGCAGATCGTACCGTCGCACGTGACGACGAGGCCAATCGTTGAGTGTTCGGCGATGACCTTATAGGTTCCCTGCTCCGCCGCCTCCGTAAGAGAAATTTCCTTATCGAACCACGGCGTTGTTACCATGCGTTCTACACCGTCTTCAAACTGCCCGGAAGCACCCTTGACCATATACCCGACGCAGTCGATGAGCCGGACGGAGAGATCGGTATCCTCGCCGAGACGGATCGTCACCGCCTCTTCCGGGATAAATTTCGGCTCCGCCGTCATGATGGTGCGTCCGGACCCGCTCTGCGGCAGCTCGTCGCGGGCGCGTTCTTTCCGATAGACATTGTCAATGCGCGGAATGACAAGCGTTTCCATGAAACGCTTGATGAAGGTGGACTTGCCCGTGCGGACAGGCCCCACAACACCAAGATATATATCTCCGTCCGTGCGGAGAGCGATGTCCTCGTAAATCGTTGATTCAGCCACGGTCAGACCCCCTGTACATGATTTCAATGCATCCTATGGGGATAAGCCGGCAAATATGCTTGTTTTAGAATCTGAATCCGCGCGAGAGCGGCCCCTGCAGCCGCGAAAGGCACACATCGATCTCCGGGAAGCCCAGCCGCAGCATTTCCGCGAGCGGCGGCATGACGACGTTTTCGGTGGCAAAATGGCCGCCTTCGATGAGATTGAGCCCAAGCTCCGCACCGTCGATCCATTGATGATGCTTGATCTCACCGGTCAGGACTGTGTCGCAGCCGCGGCGCGCGGCCTCATAGAGAATATCGCCGCCCGCGCCGCCGCAGAGCGCCAGATACTCCACAGGCCGCCCGGCATCATAAAAGCGCATGTCCGGCGCAGAGAGTGCCGTGCGCGTCTGGGCGAGAAAATCCGAAAGCGGCATCGCCTCCGGCAGCCGGCAGAAGCAGCCGATGTCCGGCGTATACTCTGGCTCTTCCCCGCCGACGGCGTTGGCCAGTGCCGTGTTCACGCCGCCTTCCAGAGCGTCAAGATTCGTATGGAGACAGATTGCGGAGAGATTTCCCTGCAAAAGGGCAATGACGCGCTTTGCATCCGGCGTATCGTCGCAGACGCGGCGCAGCGGTGTAAAAATGACCGGGTGATGCGAAACGATTAATTCCGCGCCGAGCGACAGCGCTTCCTCTATCGCCTGCTGCGTAATGTCCAGCACGACGAGCACGCGGCTCACCTCGCGCTCGGGAAATCCGCAGAGAAGTCCTACATTATCGAAGTCAAGCTTCAGCGATGAAGGTACGCGCTCTTCGAGATAATCGGCAATTTCACGAACCGTCGCCATGATATGTCCTCCTCATTTCTGCAATGTCCGCCGCGGCCAGCCGCAGCGCAGTCAAACGCTCGCGGTCGGTTTCCCGTTCCGAACGCTCCAGTCCCCGAATGGCGGTCTCGAGACGTTTTTCCTGCTCGGACAGCATATCCGGAAAGAGCGGGTCAGCGGAGAGCAGCGAATACTTGCCGCAGTACATTTCCCCAGACGTCAAATTATCCGGCGCCCCCGCCTGCACGACGAGAATGGCATAGAGCCGTCCGGCGTCACGTACAAGGCGCTCAGTACAGATGGAAAGACCGAGCGACGGCAGCGCAGCACGCAGCTCCTCCGGACGCGACATCGGCTGCAAAAGAAGCAGTGCGCCATCGCACGCCCAAGGCGCAGCGCGGAGAATGCCGGCGATATTCTCTCCCCCCATACCAGCGATCACGACCGTATCGGCGCTGCCCGGCGAAACGCCTGTCAGGCCGTCACAGAGGATGCAGGAAAGGTTCTGTACCCCGGCGCTATAGGCGTTTTCCTTCGCGCGGGAGAGCGGGCCCGGACGGATATCTGTAGCAACGGCGCTTTGAATTTTGCCATCCAGCAAAAGACGAATGGGAAGCAGTGCATGGTCTGTTCCGACATCGGCAAGGTGTGCACCGTCTGGCACAAGTGCAGCGATTGCCGCGAGACGCGGCGGTAATTTAAATGTATGATCCATATAGCAATTATGAAAAACGGCGAGGACGAAATGTGCCCTCGCCGTTTTTACTCCTTTTTCAGCCCTGAGCCGCGATGAACTCGTTGACCTTCTCGACAAACTTATCGACGTCGACGCCGTGCGCAGCGCAGGCTTCCTCGACGTTCTCGCCGCTCGCCATGGCGCAGCCCATGCAGTGCATGCCGATCGCCTGGAACATCGGCGCAACGAACGGAGCATTCTCCATGATCTCGGCAATCAGAGTAGACTTTTCAATCTGGTACATTGTTTGGCCTCCTAAGAAGTGTATAGATGTATTATACCCAGGATGTTTCCATTTTTCAACCGGTTTCGACGAAATTGAGAAAAAGAAAACAGGAGCGGATATCCGCTCCTGTTTTCTTGTGTCAGGTGACCCCGAACGTCAAATTACTGCTGGTTCGCCTTGATCTTGGCGAAGCAATCGCTGCAGTAGACCGGACGGTCAGACTTGGGCTCAAACGGCACGCGAGCCTCGCCGCCGCAAGCAGCGCAGGTAGCCGTGAAGTACTCACGGGGGCCACGAGCGGAGTTCTTGCGAGCGTCGCGGCAGGCCTTGCAGCGCTGGGGCTCGTTCTGGAAGCCGCGCTCCGCATAAAACTCCTGCTCACCGGCGGTGAAAACGAACTCGTTGCCGCACTCTTTGCATACCAGGGTCTTGTCCTCGTACATTTGCTGATCCTCTCTTTGATTCTGCCCTTGGGCTTGATATTGCGTTCAGCTTTCGCTGTTGTCGCCTGAAGAAATTATCCGGGAGAGCTTGCGCCGGATTCGCTGTACGGCGTTGTCCACCGCTTTTTCGGTTCGGCCAGTAGCTGCGGCCATGGAACTGTAAGAATGTCCAGCCAAATATAGGGGCAGGACTTTTCTCTCAAAGGGTGACAAACACCGGGAAAATTTCTGGAAAAATTCGTCTGTGCGCTCTCTCGCCAAAACCTGCTCTTCCGGGGTACTCCGTAAATCAAGGGCCGCATACGTACCGGGGCGGGTGCCGTCACTGCCGAAAGCATCCTCCAGCGATACGCCGCTGTTGAGAGGGGTGTGCTTCATACAAGAGGCTGATTTGATGGCGCTGAAAATCCGATGCCGGATGCACAGCTCCGCATACGCCTTAAAAGGGACGCCCTGCGAAGGCCTGTACTCCCGGATCGCAGAGAGAAGGCCGAGCATTCCCTCCTGCGTAAGATCTTCGCTGTCTCCTCCGGCAAGAAAATATGGTCTTGCGCAGATGCGGACAAGCTGATTATACCGAGCGGCTAAAGCATCTTCTGCTCCGGCAGAGCCGGAAACGGACATTTGCTGAAGCTTCTCATCGCTGAAGCACTGAAAATCTTCCATAAAAAAACCATTTTATAAACGGATTATATTAGTTTTTACCAACAAAGTCAAGAGAATTGTAAAATAATTATGAAGTTATTTTCCAATTCTCCGCGGTATTTACAGGCTGAGCTGCTGCTGGCCGTGAAAAGGGATGCCGAGATGCTCATACGCCTTCTGTGTAACACAGCGTCCCCGCGGCGTCCGCGTGAGAAAGCCCTGCTGGAGCAGATACGGCTCATAGACGTCCTCGAGCGTGACCGATTCCTCGTTGATCGTCGCCGCCAGCGTTTCCACGCCGACCGGGCCGCCGGAATAGTATTCAATGATGCTGCGCAGCATACGCCGGTCGAGCGCATCAAGACCAAGATGATCGATTTCCAGACGGTTGAGTGCCTTGTCCGCCACATCTCTCGTTATTACGCCGTTCGCCGTGACCTGCGCAAAATCTCGCACGCGGCGCAGAATTCGGTTTGCAATACGCGGCGTGCCGCGGCTGCGGCGGGCGATCTCGTCCGCACCGGCGGATTCGATTTGAATGCCAAGGATCCCGGCGCTTCGCTCCACGATGCGGCGAAGCTCTTCCGGCGTATAGAGCTCCAGACGAAGAATAACGCCGAAGCGGTCGCGCAGCGGCGCAGAGAGCTGGCCGGAGCGAGTTGTCGCGCCGATGAGCGTGAATTTCGGAAGATCCAGCCGAATGGAGTTCGCAGAAGGTCCTTTGCCGATGATGATATCGATGGCAAAGTCTTCCATTGCGGGATAAAGAATCTCCTCCACTGCGCGGTTCATACGGTGAATCTCATCCACGAAGAGAATATCGTTCTCCTGCAAATTGGTAAGAAGCGCTGCAAGATCGCCAGGCTTCTCAATGGTCGGTCCGGAGGTGATACGCATGTTCACGCCCATCTCGTTGGCAATAACGGCGGCCAGCGTCGTTTTACCGAGTCCCGGAGGGCCGTGGAGAAGAACGTGGTCAAGCGATTCTCCGCGCATTTTGGCTGCCTGAATGAAGATGCGGAGGTTTTCCTTTGCGCGCTCCTGCCCGATATATTCGTTCAGATAACGCGGGCGGAGCGAGCCCTCACCGGCATCCTCCGGCAGTGAAACGGAACGGGTTATCAGTTCATTTTCCTGCTCCGCATCCGAAAAGCTGATTGCCAAGCTGCTCCACCTCCTTTTACTTCATCATTTTTTTCAGTCCCTGCCGCACGATATCCTCGACGGAGAGATTCTGAATATCCAATCCTTTGAGTGCGGCGGCGATCTCGTTTCCGCCGTAGCCGAGCACGCCGAGCGCCGCCGCCGCGTCGGAGAGTTTGTCCCCGCCGGAGGCCGCCGCAGGCGTGAACGTGCCGGACGAGCCAAGACTGCCGTCCGCGCTGCCGCCGGAAAACTTATCCTTCAGCTCGAGGATCACGCGCTGCGCGATCTTTTTCCCGATGCCGGGCGCGGCCGTCAGCGCTTTCTCATTCCCCGAGAGGATGGCGAGCGAGAGCGATTCCGGCGTATTAGCAGAAAGGATCGCCTGTGCCGCCTTTGCGCCAACGCCGGAAACACCGGTCAAAAGCTCAAAGCTGCGCTTTTCTTCTACGCTCGTAAAGCCGTAAATATCAAAGCAGTCCTCCCGGATGATCGTACAGGTGTAAAACCGGGCTTTGTCGCCGATGCGGACGCGGGAGAGCGAGTTGACCGTGGTGTTGACGGCGTAGCCTACGCCGCCGCAATCGACGACCGCAACGGAGCCGTCGATCAGTGAAACGATGCCTTCTATATAGTAGAACACAGATTTTGGTCTCCTTCCCTTGTCAAAAGCGATGTGGCACTGCGGGCATGGCAGAGCGCGATGGCGACCGCGTCCGCCGCGTCGTCCGGGCGAGGCACGGCGGTCAAATGCAGGATTCGACGCACCATGTCCATGACCTGCCGCTTTTCTGCCTTGCCGTATCCGACGACTGCCTGCTTCACCTGCATGGGTGTATATTCGTATACCGGCACGCCGCAGCGAAATGCGCAGAGCAGAATAACGCCGCGGGCATGCGCCACAGGAATGCCGGTCGTAATGTTTTTACTGAAGAAGAGCTCTTCAATAGAGATCGCGTCCGGATTGCAGGAGCGGATCAGCTCCTCAAGATCCGTATAGATCTGATCGAGCCGCGACGAGAGCGGCGTATGCGCCGGTGTTGTGATGACGCCGCAGGAGATCATTCTCTGCCGGACGCCGGTGGATTCCACCAGACCAAAGCCGACGGTCGCAACGCCGGGATCGATACCAAGAATTTTCATACCGCTCCCCTTCCTATCTTATCTATTTTACCATAAAACCGGATTTCTGGCAATGCTTTTTGTGCCGGCGATTTACGCAGAAAAAACGGGTTGGATGTGCTCCAACCCGTTTTGAATGTTTTTTAGGTTGTAAACTAAAAGTTGGGGTATCTGGGAAAACCCAGGGACTCCAACTTTTAGCATGTTAAAAAAATAAAAGTAGAGCATAACAGAAAAATCCTTTAAAATGAAGCTGCTAGACACCACAAGAAAGGACGCTGTATGCTCTATGAAAGATAATACCTCAAAACTGCTCGGATTGGAAGATGTAATCGTAAAAAATGTTTATGAAAATGAAACCAGCTGCTGCATAGAGCTCGAACTGCCCCGGAGGAAGCACATCTGCCCGCGCTGCCAGGGCGAGACAGAGCGCATTCACGACTACCGAATCCAGCGAGTCAAGGATCTGGACATGCACGGAGCGCATACATATCTGTACCTGAGAAAACGTAGGTACGTCTGCGGTGCCTGCGGGAAGCGGTTCTATGAGAAAAACAGCTTTCTACCCCGGTTCCACAGAGTGACGAACCGCCTCGCCGCAAAGGTGATCTGCGACTTCAAAGACCTGCGCTCGGCAAAAGAGATCGGCAGCAAGAACAATATCTCAGCTCAGACCGCGCTGAGGTATTTCAAGCTCGTGAATTACTCCTGCAAGGAGCTTCCGGAGGTATTGTCCATAGACGAGTTTAAGGGCAACGCGGGCGGAGAAAAGTACCAGACTATCCTGACCGACGCGAAAAACAGGAAGATAGCGGACATACTTCCCAACCGCAAAAAGGGCGATCTGATCAAGTATTTCCTTGCATTTGAGAACAGAAAAGACGTGAAGTATGTAGTGATCGACATGAACCGTTACTTCAAAGAGACCGCTGAAATATGCTTCCCGAACGCAAAAATAGTGATCGACCGGTACCATGTAGCCCGTCAGGCCATATGGGCGCTTGAGAACGTGCGAAAGACAGAGCAGCAAGCTCTCTCGTCCGCATGGAGAAAGTTCTGCAAGCATTCAAAGAGATTGCTGTGCAAGAGCAAGGAAAAGCTGAAGGATGAGGAACGGGAGCAGCTGCGGATCATCCTCGGCCTATCTGCACGTCTTGAAATAGCTTATGATCTGAAGAACGACTTCCTGGAGTTTATGCACTCACCGGATTCGGCAACAGCAAAAGAGAGATTAGCCTTATGGCTGTTCCATGCGGAAAATAGCCGCATCCCCGAATTTGAAGCCTGCATCACCGCTGTGCGCAACTGGGCCGAGTATATCCTCAACAGCTTCGATGTCCCGTATTCCAACGGCTTCACCGAGGGCTGCAACAACAAGACCAAAGTACTCAAGCGTGTCTGCTTCGGCGTCAGAAGCTTCCCCACATTTAGGAACAGGATCCTCCACTGCGCTTCATGACCGGCTGGGAAAGATAATGATCGCGTTTGAATAATCCTTCCAATCCAGCTCCTGACCGCAGCGGTCACAAAAGTGCTGGTATTCCCGGTCAAGCGTCAGTTTGCAGTACGGGCATACGGGATAGCAGCCAAGTCCACAGATAAAGCGGCTCTCTACAACAGACATGGGTAGCCTGGGTTCCGACAGCGGCGGGGCCCTCAGCAGCTCGTTCGGTGTGAGCTCAAGGCCGACACGCAGCTTCTCAAGGGTAATGATCGATGCGTTGGTCTGTCCTCTGGCAACGCTGCCGAAGTATCTCGGGCTGAGGCCGCAGAGCTCTGCGGCTTTCTCGTAGCTGAGAACACGGCTGCTGCACAGCTGAAGGATAGACAGGGATAGATTTTTTGAAAACATCTTTTTCGCTCTCTTTCTATTCAAGATGCTTTCAGATTAGGAGCAGCATGCTGCCGCCTCAAGGAACGATACTGCCTGTTTTTTACTTTTTCTCTTTTTTCTTACAAAAACTCTAAAATCTCATGCGGCTATTTTATTATGCAGCAAAGGCGTGGGCACCACGCCGCCCACGCCTCTCTGCTATTTTTTGCTAAGCTCCACCCCAACTATTGACCTGGAACCGTTTTTTATAAAACCTATTTCTGTTCCGTCCAGATACGCGAGGAATAAAGGATCCCGGCGATCCCGGCGACAGTATCGACCATGGCCGCAAACCAGAGCTGATACGTAACGCCGAGCAGCGCGAGAATGAGCAGAACCGCTTTGACAGCCAGAACAGCCAGCAGAAGCTGCCGAACCGTGGAGCGCGTGGCTTTTGCCGCGTCGATCGCTCCCGCGATAGGAGAAGCCGTCTTGTCCATGATAACGGCGCTGCCCGTCTGCATGGCCGTCTCGGACGCGAGACCGTCAACGCAAACGCCGATGTCCGCCGCGCTGAAGCAGGCGGAATCGCCGCTTGCCTCGCCTAGATACAGCACGCTGTTTACCGGGTAACGCTCCTTGATCTCCTGAATCTTTTCCAGCCGGTCCATCGGCATGCACTGCGCATAATACTCGCGCACGCCGGCGGAAACGGCGGCGGTGCGGGTCTTTTCCGGGCTGTCTGCCGAGAGCATGATGCATTCGCAGCCGGCACCGGCCACGGCGCTGAACGAACCTCTGGCGTCATCGCGGATCGTATCGGAAAGATAGATGCAGCCGGCGTACTGGTCGTTGACGGACATATACACGGTAACGCTGTCCCCAACGGGATCAGTGACGGCGATGCCGTTTTTCTCCATGTATGCCGCGTCGCCCATGCGGATATCGATCCCGTCGATCACGGCCGTGATGCCGTCGGGCTCTTCGGTGAACTCCTCAATAAGAGAAGCGTCGATCGCCTGTCCATACGCTTTGGCAATGGATGCGGCAACGGCAGTGGACGAGCCGGATCCAGCGTGCGCCGCGACCTTGAGCAGCACCGCGGGGTCAAGCCGCTCCGACTTCACGGAGGAGACACGATAAAATCCGGTGGAGAGCATTTCGTCCTTATCAAACACGACCGCTCCCGCGCGGGAAAGGCCGTCCAGAATGAAAGCGTCCTTTACAACAACACCGCTTTTCAGCGAACGGAAAAGCCCGGCAAGGTACATGAACGGCAGCGGTACGAGAAATGCCGTCGGGCAGGAGATGATGAGAAGCACGAGCGCACGGTGAATGGCTTCCTCGGTGGGCACCGTGGAGAAGATCAGAAGGAGCAGCGCAATGAGAACGCTGATGCCGAGAGCAAACGGAGCATAGACTCTCGCATACCGCTCCACGGAATCGGTCTCGGGGCTATAGACGGCGTCCGGGTCGGAAACGGTGCCGATCTCATGGGCAAAAACGGAGTCCGAAGCAGGGCCGAGCACCGTGCAGCGCACGGCAGCGCTGCTGTTGACAGCGCCTGCGGGGATCTTCTGTCCGGCAGTCACTTCGCGCCGGGCGGTATGTCCAAAGATCGGAGCAAGATCGAGCGTGGCAGAGCCTTCCAGAATTTCAAGATCCGCCGGGGCGCGCTGGCCGCGATCGAGAATAAGAATGTCTCCGAGCTGAACATCCTCCGGCGAAATGGCAGTTTTCTCATCGCCGCGAAGCACCGTAACGCTCGGCACGTAGGGATCGACACGGTCGCGGTAGCTTGACTTCGTGAGAGCCGAAGCGTACGAGCGGGCGATATAGCCGGCCTGATAGATCAGCATGACGGCGGCAGCTTCGTACCCTTCGTTGATCGTAAAGGCAAGGATCGCCGCGATGGAAACAAGGAGCTCTTCGCCAAGGTACCGCTCCTTAACGAGCCGGACACAGGCGCGGTACAGCACGTCAAAACCGCTGATCAGCGTGCTGAGCAGCAGAAGGAGAAGCGATATGCCGTCTCCAAGGCGCAGAAAGAGACCGAGACAGAGCAGCACGGCGGCAACACCGAGCCGGACAAACAAAAGTTTATCCACGCCGTACCATGTGCTCCCGCCGAGAGACGCAAAGCCTCCCCCGCTTTCCCCTTCCGTTTTCTTGTTGAAAAGTTCTTTCATATCGTTAACCCCATTCTATGGTTCCGTAATATTCCACTTTACATAATAGTATATCATTAACATACCAAAAAGCAACCGCGATTTTCAGTTTTTCAAAAAAAGGTCACGGGGTTTTCCTGCCGCATACGATGGGCTGAGAGCATCGCTCTCTATCCGGAAATATGGAGGAATCGTTTTGAATAGTAAGGAGTCCGCGGCGGCCTGCGGATATAAATGCGGCGCTTTGCCGTCCTGCGCGCCGCTGGCGGTTGGCTTTGTGCCCGCACAGGAGAATGCACAGGCCCGGTATGAGCCGGATAAGGCGCTGGCACGCGGTACGCTTTTCCCGGGGCTGGATCTGCCGCTCGGAAACATGGTCAACGACGCCGCGCCGGACGTACCGCTTGCCGAGCTCATGGCGATCGATTTCGCCGCGCACGATCTCTCGCTGTATCTCGATACCCACGCCGGTGACGCGGAGGCTTTTGCCGCCTATCAGGATCTGCTCAAGCTCGCCGAGGAGGGCGCACAGCGCTATGCCAGACTCTATGGACCGATCACCAAGCGCGATCTAATCAGCGCGGAAACGTATACCTGGCTGAAAAGTCCCTGGCCGTGGGAGTACCGCGGCGGCACGGAGGGTTGACGTATGTTTATTTATAAGAAGAGTCTTCAGTATCCGGTTCGTATTGCCAATCCGAATCCGGCGCTTGCCAAGATCATCATTTCGCAGTACGGCGGACCAAACGGCGAGCTCGGCGCGTCGCTCCGCTATCTGAGCCAGCGATTTGCCATGCCGAGCGATGAGGTCAAGGGAATATTGACTGATATCGGCACAGAAGAACTTGGCCATTTGGAAATGGTCGGCTCGATCGTCCACCAGCTCACGCGGAATCTGACGCCGGAGGAGATCAAGGCGCAGGGCTTTGACGCCTATTTCGTTGATCACACGCTCGGCGTATTTCCGCAGGCCGCGGCGGGCGTGCCGTGGAACGCTATCGGCATCGGCGTCAGCGGCGACGTGATCGCTGACCTCACCGAAGATCTCGCTGCCGAGCAGAAGGCGCGCGCTACCTACGATAACATTCTCCGTCTTTCTGACGATCCGGACGTGAACAACGTCATCCGCTTCCTGCGCGAGCGGGAAGTCGTCCACTTCCAGCGCTTCGGCGAGGCGCTGGGGCTTGTGACAGAAAAGCTCAACCAGAACAATGTGTACTATATGAACCCGGCGTTTCCCGGGCGCTGACGAGTCAAGACCACCGGCGTAGCCGGTGGCTTGCACAAGCCCTATAAGGGCATAGGA
>CAVEQS010000049.1:0-18458 GCA_963618015.1 bacterium
GTCCCATGCCTATGGCTGGCTGCCATAAACCAAGGGGCAAATATATAGTAACAGGGAGTTGATCTTTTTACTCTTATATCCGCCCGTACCGGCGACGAGGTCGGCGACGATGCCCATAACAAGATATCCCAGCGCCATGGCCCAATGCATGCCGGTCACGAACCAGACGATGCAGAGGATCGCACCGAGGATGGTGACTGCCCAGCGCTTGGGCACTTTTGCGAGCATCAGCAGATATACCGGGGCGCACAGCAGCGCGCTGCCCACGGGCATATAAAACGTCAGCACCGGATTCGGTGCGAAGAAAATGCCGCCCAAGAGAGCGAACACGAGAAAAAGCGCGGTGAAAATGCCGACCGTTACCAGATCCTTTACGGTCAGTCCCTTTTGGTTGATCGTCTGCATAATAAAAATCTCCTTTGCTGTGCATTGACGGTTTGACTTTTGCGCCGTCCGGCGCTATACTTCAGTTAGAGTCCGCTAACCAAGAAGAAAACTACCATGACGCAGCGATTTTCTCAATACGGGGCAAAGGTTTTTGCCGAATCGTTGCAAAGAATTGTCTGTTCATTGCAAGGAGGACTATGAAACGCGACATACTGGCCGACTACTACCGCCCTCTTTTGGAGAGCAACAGCTTTCTCCCCGTCCCCTGCCCGGATAAATTTGGCCCGGCGGGGCGCTGCTGGGAGATCGCGCCCGCGGTAGGCGGCGGCTATTACTGGCTTTACGCAAAGCAGGATCTTTTCGATATCAAGATCCACGATTTCTTTTTCCACGAGGACTGCTGTCTGGACATGTCCATCCCGGAGTGCATCAGCATCCAGCGGTACGACTCCATCTCCGGTGAGGAGCTGAACCCCTATCGGCGGCTGTCCGCCGGGGATATCCAGACCATTGTTGGCGGAAAGCCGCGCTACCGCGCGCTCATCCACCGGCGCATCCCCATTCACGCCGTCGGCATTGAGATATTGCCGATGTACTACGAGGACTTTCTGAAAAAGCAGTACCCGGACATCTATTACGATCTCCCCGCCGCGTTTCAGAGCGTGGATGCGGCAACGGACTTTCCCGCTATGTCCAAGCTGCTGTTCGAGGTGGAAAACTACCGCGGCGATGGCGCGGCGGCCGCGCTCTTTTACGAGGCCAAGGTCACCGAGGCGATCGCTCTCGTGGTGGACGCCTGGAAGCGGCAGGGCGAGCGGCAGGAAAAGCCGCTCTCTGCGGCGGACGCGGAGAGCCTGCAAAACGTCGTCAGCTACATTGCCGACCACTACGCCTTTGACATTTCGCTCGGACGTCTCGCGGGCATCGCCTGCATGAGCGAGAGCAAGTTCAAAAGCTGCTTCAAGCGGCAGTTTGGGTGCAGCGTCACGCAGTATATTCAAGGCCGCCGCATGAGTCAGGCGGAGCATCTTCTCATCAACACCGATTTCACCATGGGGCAGATCGCCCAGATGATCGGCTACACCACCTCCAGCCGCTTTGCAGAACTCTTCAAAAAGAGCACCGGCATTCTCCCGATCGAGTACCGGAAAATCGCGCGGCGGGAACAGTAAACAGAAAAAATTTTTAGGGATAGGAGTCTTGGCAATGAAAATTCTGGTATATGGCGCAGGTGTGCTCGGATGCAATCTCGCAAGAAATTTCTTCCGCGCCGGGAAAGACACAACGCTGCTCGCACGAGGCGCCTGGGCGGAGGAGATACAAAAGAACGGTCTGCGGATCAAGGACAAGTTCTCGCCCCGCATGTCGGTCAGCCGCATCCCGGTCGCGACAGAGCTGAAGCCGGACGATCGGTACGACGTGATCTTCGTTGTTCTGCGCTATACGCAGCTCGATTCGATCCTCGATGCGCTGCGGGCAAACGGGACAAAGAATATTGTCTTTGTGGGCAACGACGTGAGCGCCGAAGCGCTCGCTGCGGCGCTTCCCGAGAAGAACGTTCTCTTCGCCTTCGCGTCCTCGGCAGGACACCGCGAGCGCGATTATGTGGCGTCCGTCGACCTTAAAAAGATCACCATCGGCCAGTTGGCAGGTGCAGCTTCCAACGAGGCGCTGATCGCGCAGATTTTCGACGGCACGAAATACAAGGTCGCCTATGAGCCGAACATGGGAGATTATCTTCTCTGCCACGCGGCGTTTGTGCTTCCGGCGGCCTTCGCCTGCTACAAAACGGACGGCGATCTCAAAAAACTCAAGGGCAACACGGCGTACCTGCACCGTATGATCGACGCCAACATTGAGGGCTACCGCGCTATCCGAAACGCCGGGCATGAAATTCTGCCGAAGGCGGACAAGGAATTTGAAGGCGAGGCGTACTACAAGACCTGTCTGCGCTTTTTCAAGCTCATGTGCGCATCGAGTCTCGGCAAGATCTGCGTCTCCGACCACGCCATGAACGCCATTGATGAAATGAGCGCGCTCAACCGCGATCTCAAGAAGTTCTTCGATGAACACGGCGCCGAATACCCGGTGTGGAAAAAGCTGGAAGCCGACACCAACGGATACTTGACAAAGTAAGTGAGCCATATGAAAACGGAGCTGTCTGATTTTTCGTCAGACAGCTCCGTTTTTGCGGGGATGGTTTATTGTTTGGCGGCCGCCGCGGCGGAGACATACGCGAGGATCGCTTCCGCCGCCTTTTCCACGCCGACGGAGGAATCGACACTCAGCTCATAGTTTCTTGCGTCGCCCCAGCGTTTGCCGGAGATGTGGCGGTAATACGAGGCTCTGGCCTTATCGGAGCGGCGGATGTTGCGCTCGGCCTCGGCGAGCGTATCGCCGTATACCTCCATCACCCGCCCGATGCGGTATTCAAGCGGCGCGTGGACGAAAACACGGATCACGTTTTTCTGCTCGCGCAGCACATAGTCCGCAGCCCGACCCACGATCACGCACGAGCCGTTATCGGCAATTTTACGGATGATCCGATCCTGCGCTACGATGGCGCACTGGACTACCTGCGAGCTGAGATACAGCTCGCGCATGGCGTCGGGCGCGTTTTTGTGGATGTCGGAGATAAACTCGCGGTCAAGCCCGCTCTCGTGCGCGGCCAGCGCGACCATCTCCTTGTAGTAGAATGGGATGCCGAGCTTTTCCGCGACCACCTTGCCGATCTGCTTGCCGGAGGAGCCGTGCTCGCGGGCGATCGTGATGATGAAGCCCGGCTTGGAGGGCTTGAGCGCCGCGGTGTCTCCGTCGGGCGCGCGCACCGGCTTTGCCTCGCTGACATAGTCCTTTTGGAGGAACTTCCGGTAGAACAGGAATCCCACGGCGCTCGTCAGGAGCTCCGTGACGGGGTACGTCAGCCAAAACCAGTTCAGCCCAAAGCGGGAGAAGAGATAACCCAGCGGGACAAACAGCACGACCGTCCGCACCACGGTCAGCGCAGAGCTTTTCAAGCTGGAGCCCACCGCCTGGAAGAACACCGGGAAGATGAGCGACGTGACCATCGGCAGAAAGCTGAGCCCGACAATGCGAAAGCCGACCGTGCCGATCGATATCACCAGCGCATCCGACGTGAATGTCCGCAGCAGCCGGGCGGGGAACGATACAAAGCACAGCGTCCCGACCGCCATGAGCGCCATGCCGAAGAGGACGGACGCCGAGAGCGTTTTTTTGCAGCGGTCAATGTTTCGCGCAGCGTAGTTATAGCTGATGACCGGAACGATGCACGTCTGCATTGCGCCGAGCGGGATGAAGAAGAACGTCTGCCATTTATAATAGAGGCCGAGGGCGGTGACCGCCTCGTCGCAGAAGCTTGCGAGGATCAGGTTGAGGCCGAAGATATAAAAGGTATACGCCGACTGCATCAGAATGTTCGGGATGCCGAGACGGAAAATTTTTGCCACATGGTGCGGGTACACCTTCGCCGCGGGCGAGCGGCGAAAGCCCTTTTTCCTCACGACGAGTGCCGCCACGATCTGTCCCGCGACGGTCGCAATGGCCGCGCCCGCGATGCCCATTTCCGGCAGGCCGAGGAGGCCAAAGATCAAAAACGGATCGAGAACGATGTTCGTGACCGCGCCGAGGATTTGGGCGATCATCGGCGTTTTCATGTCGCCGGTCGATTGCAGCACCTTTGTCCAGATGCTCTCCAAAAAGAGCCCGAAGCTGCATACGCAGACGATCCGGCCATACACGGTCACATCGCGGATCACGGCCTCAGAGGAGGTGGACATTCGCGCGTAGGCCGGCATGATTGCCCAACTGACCGCGGCGAAGAGGAGCCAGAGTGCAAGAGCAAGCGGCGTGCCGACCCCGGCGTACTCGTCCGCCTTTTCCCGCTCGCCCGTGCCGAGCTTTGCCGCCATGACCGTGTTGATCCCCACGCCGGTTCCGACGGCGAGAGCGATCATCAAAAGCTGCATCGGATATATGATAGAAAGCGCCGTCAGCCCGGAGTCCGAATACCGGCCAACAAAAAGGCTGTCAACGATGTTATAAAGCGCCTGAATGAGCTGCGCCAGCATGACTGGCGGCGCGAGCCGGAACAGAATTCTGCTGATTTTTTCCGTTCCGAAAATTTCGGTTTGTTCCACGGTGGCATCCCTCGGTTTCTATGGATAGGCGGCATTGTAAGCGTCTGGGGGCAATTTGTCAATGGGGTACCAAAGCGGCGCTGTAATTTCTTTTGTTCCCGTGCATTTTACTTCTTTTCATTCTCCCGTCAAATCTTTATAATAATACGAAGCCGAGAATTGGAGCGGCTGAACAAGGAGGAAAAACCATGAACGCTGCCTATTATCAGGGAAACCGGGAACGGCTCTATGCCATGCTGCCGCCGGGTTCGCTTTTGATGCTTTTTTCCGGCGAAGAGATCCGGAAAACGAACGATGAATACTACCCTTTCTTCGCAGACCGGAGCTTTGTTTACTTCACAGGCTTAAAGTGCAAGCAGGCCGTGCTGCTCGCACAAAAGGACACGGAGGGGAGCGTCGCCGAGCGGCTGTACCTGCTGCCGCCGGATACTCTTGCCGAGCGCTGGACAGGCACACGCGTTAAGCCGCAGGAAGCGGAGAGCATTTCCGGCGTTAAAGACGTGCGCTTCACCGCCGCGCTGGAAACAGACTTTGCCGCGCTGGCGAACAGCGGGAACTACGGTGCTGTGTATCTCGATCTGTACCGCGTCTCCCCCGCCGACATTGACCGTCCGGCGCACGGCTGGCGGAATACGATCCAGCGGGAGTATCCCTTCCTGCGCATAGAAAACGCCAACGTGCCGATCCGCCGGCTGCGGCTCATAAAGCAGCCCTGCGAAATTGAGGCGCTGCGCCAAGCGGAGAAGATCACCAAGGCCGGCATTCTCTCCATGATGCACTCCTCCCGTCCCGGAAAGTATGAATACCAGTACAAAGCGGATTTTGATTACGCGCTCGCGCAGTTCGGGCCGGACGGCCCCGGATTTCCTTCCATCATTTCCGCCGGACGGAACAACTTCTGCATCCATTATTACAGCTACACCGGGCAGGCGCAGGACGGCGACATGATCCTCAACGACGTCGGCGCGCAGTACGACAACATGATCACCGACGTGTCCCGCGGCTGGCCGTGCAATGGGCGGTTTACGGATCGTCAGCGGCTCTTGTATGAATGCGTACTGGCCACCTCGGACTATATGTTTTCGCTCATCCGCCCCGGCATGCCCATGGAAGAGGTAGACGCCACGATCCGCCGCTACAATGCGGAGCGTCTGGTGGAGGCGGGTGTTCTGAAAAGCACCGACGAAATTGGGCAGCTCATGTGGCACGGCGGCGCGCATCACATCGGTTACGATGTGCACGACGTGGTGGAGCGTCCGGCCGTCATCGCACCCAACATGGTTTTCTGCGTGGATATCGGCGTATATCATGAGGAATGGGGCATCGGCTTCCGGCTGGAGGATAACTGCCTCGTAACGGAGGACGGCTGCGAAAACCTGTCGGCCGGTATTCCGCGCACCATCGCCGATATCGAAGCGGAGATGCGCCGCGGCTGACCAATGGAGCGGATATTGCTTTGGCTTCTGACCGCCGGAGCGCTCATCGGCGGTTTAGACTGTCTTTTCGGCAACCGGCTGGGATTGGGCGAGCGGTTTGAGGAGGGCTTCCATCTGCTGGGTCCTACGGCGCTCTCCATGGCAGGCATTCTCTGCCTTTCCCCGCTCATCGTCCGGGGAATTTCCCTGACACTCTCTCCGCTTTGGGGGGCGTTCGGTCTCGACGCTGGCATGCTGGGCGGTTTTATCCCCATTGATATGGGCGGCTATCAGGCGGCGGTCGGCCTCTCCTCCGATCCGGCGGTCGGTCTTTACGCGGGCATTCTGGTTTCCGCCACGCTGGGATGTACGCTGGCGTTCACCATTCCGATGGGGATGGGGCTTCTGGAGCCGAAGGATACGAAAGCCTTTTCCCAGGGGATTTTGATTGGTCTCGTCCCCATGCCCGCGGCGCAGATATTGGGCGGACTTGCCAGCGGAATGAAGTTTCTTCCCCTTCTGGCGGAAAGCATCCCGGTTTTGCTGCTCTCCGCAGCGTTGGTGCTCGGCCTTCGTTTCGCCCCGCAAAAAACGTTGAAGCTGTTCGGCGGCTTCGCCCGGCTCATCCGGGCGCTCTCTCTGATTGGGCTGACGCTCGGCGCGGTGCAGTACATCGGCAATATAACGCTGCTGCCGGCGCTGATGCCGTTGGAGGAGGCGATGCAGGTGGTCGCGTCCATCGCCATCGTCATGCTGGGCAGTCTTCCCGCGGCGGAGCTTCTCCGGCGCGGCCTCTCCCGGCCGCTTCGCGCCTTGGGCAGGAAGCTGCATATGGATGATAGCAGTTTTGCCGCTCTGCTGATCGGCTTCGTCAGCGCCACCCCGGCCATCAGCATGATCCGGGAAATGGAGGACCGGGGCAAGATCATGAACGCTGCATTTCTCGTCTGCGGCGCTTCCGCGCTGGCCGCGCATCTCGGCTTTACCATGGCCGTTGAAAGGAGTATGATCCTCCCGCTGCTTCTCACCAAGCTGACCGGCGGTCTTATGGGCGCAGCTTTGGCCTTGTTTCTGACGAGGAAATCTACCGGGAACGCCCCGGTTTCGTAAATTGGTATGATCAAAAAACCACCGCTGCCGGACTTCAAAAAAGTCCGGCAGCGGTGGCTTTTGGAATGGTGCCGTTACATCTTCCCCGGCACAAACGAGTCCTTCTCGCACACAAGATAAATGTTTCGGTGCGCCTTCTCTTCAAAGTGATGCATCAGGCGCATGTTGGAAGCCCACTTTTCCGGCGGATAAGACCCGTATCTTTTTCGGACGTCGCTCATTCTCTCCTCGATATCCAGCACGCCTTCCGCTCCGGAAAGAGCGTCGCACAGCTGGATCAGCCGGTCGTATTCATCGTATGTTGTTTTGTCCAGTTCCGTCTGGATAAGCGCCAGTTCCTGCTCCGAAACGTCAAATTTCCCGATATAGTCGTCCAACGTGCGGTTATGGAAGGAATGCGTCAGGCAGACCTTTGCCGCCTCATCGTACCCCAGCGATTTCATATAGGTGAATCCGTCGGAAACGTGCCCCAGATGCCGCACGCCGAATTTTCTCCCGATATCGTGCAGCAGCCCCAATATGTACGCTTTCTCCAGATCCATATCCCCGCACGCGGCGGCAATTTTCTCCGCACAATGCGCCGCCGTCAGGCAATGCCTCCCCCACGGCCCCGGATTGCACGCAAGGCCATCCCGGAGCAGCTCCATCGCTTCTTCCCTTGTCGGCAGCATATTTTTTCCCCCCCAGAATTATGATTCATCTCTCAATTCAAAGACTTCGCAATACGCCGAAAGCCCGCATCATGCGGGCTTTCGGTGCTTTCGTTATTCCCATTCGATGGTCGCGGGGGGCTTGGGGCTGAGGTCGTAGAGGACGCGGCTGACGCCGGGGACCTCGGCCTGCACGCGGCGCGTAACGGTCTCGAGCAGTTCCCAGTCGAGACGGGGAACGCTCGCGGTCATGGCGTCGGTGGTGTTCACGGCGCGGATGATGACCGGCCAGAGCTCGGTGCGCTTGCCGTCCACAACGCCGGTGGTGCGGATGTCGGGGACGATCGTGAAATACTGCCAGACCTTTGCGTCCATGCCGGACTTCGCAAACTCCTCGCGGAGGATGGCGTCGGACTCGCGCACAGCGGCAAGACGGTCGCGGGTGATTGCGCCGATGCACCGGACACCGAGGCCGGGGCCGGGGAACGGCTGACGCCACACCATGCTGTGCGGCAGGCCGAGCGCCTCGCCGACCTGGCGGACTTCGTCTTTGAAGAGATACTTCACCGGCTCGACGAGCTCAAAGCCGAGCTTTTCGGGCAGGCCGCCGACGTTGTGGTGCGCCTTGACGCCCTTGTCGCTTTCAACGATGTCGGGGTAGATCGTGCCCTGGCCGAGGAAGTGGATGCCCTGAAGCTTCGCGGCCTCTTCCTCAAAGACATGGATAAACTCCTCGCCGATGATTTTGCGCTTGCGCTCGGGCTCCGAAACGCCCGCGAGCTTATCGAGGAAACGGTCGGTCGCGTCCACGTAAGTGAGATTTGCGCCCAGCTCCTCGCGGAACACCTTAATGACCTGCTCGCTCTCGCCCTTGCGCATGAGACCATGGTTCACATGTACGCAGTAGAGCTGGTCTCCGATGGCTTTGAGCAGCAGCGCCGCCACAACGGAGCTGTCCACGCCGCCGGAAAGCGCCAGAAGCACCTTGCCGTCGCCGACCTGCTCACGGATGAGCGCGATCTGCTCTTCGATGAATTTTTCAACGTTCAGCGTCTCACCGAAGGCGCGCCCGCCGATCTTTTTTTCTTCGCTCATAATTTACTCTCCTTGGGTCAAAATATTTCTATGGCTATTGTAATGTTTCGCACCGTCATCATTTTCACGGTGCTGCTTTTGTGTATGCGCATTCTGGGAAAGCGGCAGCTTGGCGAGTTGGAGCTCTCCGAGCTCGTCGTCTCCGTGCTGGTGGCAGACCTGGCCTCGCTCCCCCTGCAGGATATCGGCATCCCGCTCATGAACGGCCTCGTCTCCATTTTGACGCTCTTTTGTCTGGAGCTCATTCTCTCCGGCGCCACACTCCGCAGCCAGAAGCTGCGCACGGCGCTTTTCGGCAAGCCGTGCTTTCTCATCGAGAAAGGCAAGATCAACCAGAAGGAAATGCACCGCTGCCGCTTCTCTGTGGACGAGCTGACCGAAGAGCTGCGTGCCCAGAGCGTCACCGATCTGTCCACAGTGGAATACGCGATCCTTGAAACGGACGGCACGCTCAACGTTATCCTCACGCCCGCAGAGCGCCCCGTTACCGCTGGGCAGCTCCATTGCGCCGAGCCGGAGACGGGCTACCCCTACATTCTCATCAGCGACGGAACGGTGCTGCGCGAAAACCTGCGCAAATGCGGCAAAACCGAGGATTGGCTGCGCGCGGAGTGCCGCCGGCAGGGCGTGAAAAGCCCGGAGCAGGTGTTTCTTCTCACCTGCGACAAGGCCGGGAACGTTTATTTTGCCAAACGGGAGAAACGCCCATGAAAAAAGCCATTGCGGCCGCCATGCTGCTCGCGCTGCTCTTCGGCGCGGCGGCGTGGAACATTGCGCACATTGATGCTCTCACCGGCAATCTCACGGCGCTTGCGGAAGAAGCGCTGGAATTTTGCCGCACGGAAGATTACGGCACCGCGGAGGAGAAGCTCCGCGAGGCCATCGAGCTCTGGTACGCCTCAGAGAGCTATACGCACATCATGATCCGCCATTCGGAGGTGGATTCCACCACGGACGCCTTTTACGCCGCGCTCGAAACCATCCTCACCGGGGACGCCGACGCCGCCGAGAGCGCCATTGAATGTCTCGAAGCGCATCTGCACAGCATCGACTCCATGGAGCACGTGAGCTTCAAGAGCGTATTTTAAGCTTTATCCTCCAGAAGATGCGTCAGTTCTTCCATGAAGGTGTTGATATCTTTAAACTGGCGGTAGACCGAGGCGAAGCGGACGTAGGCGACCTCGTCGAGCGATTTGAGGCGCTTCATGACCATCTCGCCGATCTCGCTCGTCGGGCATTCGCGCTCGAGCCGGTTTTGCAGCTCCTGCTCGATCTCGTTGGCGATGCGTTCGAGATCACCGAGGGCGACGGAGCGCTTCTCGCACGCTTTGAGCATGCTGTTGATGAGCTTATTTTTATCAAACGTCTGGCGGCTGCCGTCGCGCTTGACGACGACGAGCGGCAGGCGCTCCATGACCTCATACGTTGTAAACCGGCGCTGGCAGGCGAGGCATTCTCTTCTCCGCCGGATGGACGCGCCCTCGTCCGCCGGGCGGGAGTCGATGACCTTGCTTTCCGCATAGCCGCAGAACGGGCATTTCATACGGTGTTACCCCCTGAAAGAAACATTTTTCAACATATTATATCATACGCCGCACACCGCCACAAGACAAGATACGGTTACAAAAATGCAGGAAAGCAAAACCACCGCTTCCATATATTGTCCGTTGCGGCATAATAGGCTGCACAGGTACAATGGAAGCGGTGATTTTTATGAAATATCTTTTCTCCCCGCTCAGCGAGGAAGCCTTCGGCATGGTGCGCGGGACGCTCTGCGTGAGCTGCGCGATGCTCTTCTGCTCGGTGATGATCCTTTTACATATCGGCGCGCTCACGCCGCGCACCTACGCCCTCTACCGGCTCGCCGCCGAGCTCGAGACCGCCTCCGGCGGTTTTCTCCTCCTCGGCAACGCTGCGGCCTTCGTGCTCGAAAGTCTGCGCCGCCGATAGAAACTCCTCGCGCGTATAGAGCGAGTTCACCGCATCGAGCAGCGCGTTGGCCGAGAGATTTTCCGGCAGCGCGAGCTTTTTCTGCAGGGCCTTCCGCCGCGCGGCGCTGTCCGCGCCGCCGGAGAGGCCGAGAGCTGCGAGATCGGCCTTGGTAACTTTCTCGTTCGTCTCCGTATCGCACTCTGCCCCGGCGCGGCGCAGAGCCTCTTCCAAAATTTCCGGCTTCATGCCCTCCACGCCGAGCGTACCGGCGCGCGATGGAGCGCTCTTGCGCCGCTCCTTGCCCGCCACGTCCGGGATGTAGGCGTGCTTGAGATACTGTGCGCTTATCGCGCCGCGCAGGCGGTTTCGGATGACGAGCCCCGCACCGTCCGCGTCCGTGAGAACGATGAGCCCGCGCTGCTCGGCCACGCGCCGGAGCAGCGCGAGCTTTTCTTTATTTTTGAAGATACCGAATCCATCGGTCGTGAAGATCGCGGTATCGACGAGCGGTTCGAGCGTGATTTTGTCGTACCGTCCCTCGACGACGATGGCCTCCTTGATTTTAAGCACGGCGCGCCTCCATCGCAAAGCGAATCAGAAACTCCTTGACCGCCTCAGCGTCGGTGATCGCGCCGCTCTCGCGCGGCTTCATCGCATATTCGGCGCACAGGCGCACGCCGTTTGTGAGCGCCGAAAGGGAGAATTTGGCCGCCGTTTCGGCAAGCTTTCGTGCGCGGTACTCGCTCGAGGTGCCAAGCACTTCCATGAGGAACGGCGTTCCCCGGCCGCTCTTTTCGGCGATCTTCGCGGCATAGAGCTGCCGCACCTGCCAGCCGATCACGCCCATGATCTCGATGGGCTCAGCGTCTCCGGCGAGAAGCTCTGCGAGCTTGGCCGCCGCGCCGTCGTAGTTCCGGCGGGCGATCTCCTCGGTCATCTGGAAGGCGTCCGCCTCCGGGATGTGGTGGGCGAGCTTTTCGACGTCCTGCGCCGTAACGCGCTCGCCGGGAACATAGCCGCAGATCTTCGCGATCTCCGGGATGAGCCGGTTCATGAGATCGCCGGAGAGGAACACGAGCCGGTCTACGGCGTCGCGGTCGATGCGCTTGCCGCCCGCCTCAAAGCGACGGACGATCCAGTTATTGAGCGGCGCGCCGGTCTGCGCCGTGAAGTTCACGGCCTTGCCGGCTGCCTTGAGCTGCTTTATGAACGCGAGCCGCCCATCCGGGTCCACGCCCGTCGGCAGCGTGATAACAACGGTGCACCAGTCCGGGATATCCGCAAAGAGCGCTGTGGTGCGCTCATCGCGGCATTTGTTCACATCAAAGCCCCGCAGCTCCACAAAAGTCCGGTCTCCAAAAAACGGCATGGCGTCGAGCGCTTCGGCGATATCGTTCGCCGCGGGCGCGGGAGAGTCAATGCGCTTTGCGTTGAATTCGTCCTCCTCCGTGCCAACGCAGGCGGCGCGCAGGCGCGAAACGAAGTCCGTGAGAAGATAGTCCTCTTCGCCCCAGAGAAGATAGAGCTTTTCCGGGCCCTTGTCACGAAGATTTTTTACGAGTGCGCCATAGTCGAGCGGCGCTTCCTTTTTGCCGAAAGACGGCTTTGCCATAGCATTTACTCCTCCCCGGCGGCAAGCGTGATCTCGCCGTCGGTATCCGTGCGCAGCACGGTGATATCGTATTTTGCCAGCCGGTCGAGAACCTTCTGCGTCGGATGGCCATAGGTATTATATCCAACGGAAATGACCGCCGTTTCCGGCGTGATCGCTTCCAGAAGCTCCTTACAGGTAGAGGTGTTCGAGCCGTGGTGCGCCACGAACAGCACCTCCGCGTCCGGCATCGGCGAAGACGCCACAAGCGCCTTTTCCGCCTTGGAGGGCGCATCGCCGAGGATGAACGCTTCAAAATCGCCCTGCGCGGCCTCAAGGATGAGGCCGTTTTCGTTGGCGTCCTCCGACTCCGGCAGCAGCGGCGGCCATACGGTGAGCAAAGATGTGCCGAGCGGCAGCGTCATGTCCTCGGTCACATATTCCACCCTCGTCCCCTGCCGCTCTGCGGCAGAGAGAATTTCCGCGAGCAGAGACGTTTCCTCCGTTTCGCGCGGCAGATAGAGCGTACCGACGCGCACGCGGGATAAGAGCTGCGCCGCCCCGTTGGCGTGGTCGGTGTGGAGATGCGTGAGAATGAGCGCGTCGATGCTCCTCCGGCACTCGCCGCCGAGAAACTGCACAGCGCTTTTCCCCGCGTCGTGCGTGACCCAGCTTCCGCCGCAGTCGACCACCGCGGCGTGTTCGCCGCTCGTGAGAACGATGCATTCGCCCTGCCCGACATCGAGCGCCGTGAGACGGAGCGTATCGTTCCAGCCAAGGCGCGTGATCCCGGCAGCGGCAAGGAGCAGCGCGAGCGAAAGCCCCACCGGCGCGAGAGCACGGAAGCGCCCGGTTTTCCGCGAGCGCAGCCACGCGGCGAGGAAGAGCACGTAAACGAGCGCAAGCCAGCCGAGAAATAGCCGATTTCGCACATAAACGTTTGCGCATGGAAGACGCGACAGGAAGCCGGACACCGCATAGATATACCGCACGCCCCACGCAAGGACGCCTCCGGCCAACGCCGCCGCGCCCGGAAAAATCGCGCCGAGCAGCACGATGATGTACCCGCCGATGTAGACCGCCGAGACGATCCAGAGGCAAAGGATGTTCGAGACCGGTGCCACGACCGACACCGAGCCGAAATGCACCGCCGTGAGCGGCACGGAGAGCGCCATGGCGCCGATGCTGCTCGATACCGAGCCCGCAGCAAACAGGAGCAGCCGCCGGACGGGGCGGTTTTTGCCGATCCGCGCCTCGTCGATTTTCCGGCAAAGAGCGCGGTACATCCGCCCGGACAAAAGCCAGATACCCGCTACGGAGGAAAAGCTCAGCTGCAGGCTGACGCTCGCGCAGGCGGAGGGGTTGAACAGCAGAAGGAGCGCAAGCGCCGTTAAAAGCGATGTTACCCCGTCGCTCTCCTGGTCAAAGAGCGGGGCGGAGAGAAGGAAAAGCTGCATGACCGCCGCGCGCGTCACCGACGGCGTGAAGCCCGTCATCGCCGCAAAGAGCAGCAGCACCGGAAGACTCACCGCAACAGCCCATGGCCGCCGCCCGATCAGCAGATAGAGAAAGCCCATGAGAAAGGCGATGTGCATGCCGGACACCGCCACGACATGCGCAAGTCCCGCATCGGCGAGAGCGTAGTAATGCGCGCCGTCGTCGTAAAGATCGGTCTTGTCGCCGGTGAGGAGTGCCGTAAGAAACGGCTGCACATCCGGCGGGAACACGCTTTTACACACCTCACCGATGGCGCGGCAGAGCGCTTTCGGCGCATAAACGAACGAAAAGCTCCAGCGCCCGGTGACCTCCGGCGCGCCGGTCGCCGTCGCGCGAAGGAAGATCCCCTGCGCGGCATACGTATCCACGCTCTGCCCGTTGCGCTCGCGCGCCGGGAGCAGCTTTACCGGGATGGATAGCTCGTCCCCCGGCGTGAGCGAAGAGAAATTTTCCGTATCATAGGAGGCGATGCGGCACTTTACATTCGGAAGCTCCGGGTCGGTGATGCGCACCGTCAGATATTCGCTCGTGTCGTAAATGTCCGGATAATCCGTCACGCGCACGGAGATCACGCGCTTTTCGCCGGCGAGCGCATCCGAGGGTGCGGCGAGAAAATGCTCCTGCACGGAAAAGGCAATAAGCCCGATGGCCGCGCCGAGAAGCGCAAGATGCGCGCGGGTGCGGCTCTTTCCGTGAGGGAGAAACAGCGTGAGTAGAGAAAGAAGCGCGCAGACACCCGCCGCCGGGAGCAGAACGCTCTCCGGCAGAAGATAAAAGGATGCAAAAACGGCAAGAGACAGCGCTCCGCAGAGCAGAGCCGCCTTACGCATGGCCGTTCTTTTCGTCCGTCAGGCCAAGCAGATAGTCCGTGGAGACATGATAGAGCTCCGCGAGCCGGATCACCGCCCAAACCGGGATCTCCCGGATACCGGCTTCATACCGGCGGTAGACCTCCGGGTGCATGGTCAGATATTCGGCAATCTTCTTTTGTGTCAGATCGTGATCTTCCCGAAGCTCATACAGACGCGGAAAATACATACAATCACCCGAGTTGATGCTACCAAACGGTTGCATTTAACTCAGGTTTTCCAACCATACGGTTGGTTATGTATGTTTAAAAAGGCTCCCTCTGACGAGGGAGCTGTCAGCCGTCAGGCTGACTGAGGGAGAGAAAAGCCGCAAACTTCCGCGCAGAACGTCTCTCCCTCCGTCACGGCGCTGTGCGCCGCGCCACCTCCCTCGTCAGAGGGAGGCTTTTTCAAATATACCACACACCTCACCGGAAAAGCAACGTGCCTCCCCGGTCATTTTTCGTGCTCCCAGGCGGCAATGACTTTCAGGAACGCTTCGCCGTAGCGCACTGCTTTCACCTCGCCGACGCCGGAAACATCCAGGAAGTCCTCCATCGTGCGCGGGGCTTTCGCCGCCATGTCTGCGAGCGTCGCGTTGGAGAAAACAACATAGGCCGGCACGCCTTCTGCCGCAGCCAGGCGTGTCCGCTCGGCCTTGAGTGCCGAGAAAAGGTCGTCCGCACCGGTCGGGGAAATCGCAAGCGCATCCTTCCGGCGGCGCTTTTTCTCGGTGCCCATTGCCGCAGGCTCCACGCGCACCGGCATGGACACCTTCTCGCCGCCGAACAGCACTGCATTGGCTGCCGCGGCCGGCTCCAGCGTGAAGTGCCGCGCGTTCGTGCGCAGGTACCCCTCTGCTTCCAGATGGTCTGTCATGGCGAGCACCTTTTCCGCAGAGAGGCGCTGCATCAGGCCGTAGGTGGAGAGCTTATCCAGCCCGAGCTGCAATACCCGCTGATCCCGGCTGCCGCGCAGCGTCTGGACGATCAGCGTTTTTCCGACATAATACCCAAGCGCCTCCCGCACGCGCACAACGCACGAGAGGATCATCTGCGCCGGGATCGTAATGTCCTCCAGCTGATAGGTTCTCCGGCAGTTGCCGCAGTTGCCGCACGTCTCGCCGTGCGGCTGTCCGAAATAATCGAGAATATAGCCGCGCAGGCACCGTGTTGTTTTGCAGTAGCCGGTCATGATCTTCAGCCGCTCATAGTCGCGGCGGCGCAGCGAGTCCCTCTCCTCGTCCGGGAGTTCTTCGCCGCCGCTGTTCTGGATCAGAAATTTTGCCGTCTCCACGTCCCCCGCGGAATAGAGCAGGATGCAGTCCGCCGCCTCGCCGTCGCGTCCGGCACGTCCCGCCTCCTGATAGTATGCTTCCAGACTTTTGGGCATGTTGTAGTGGATGACAAAATTCACGTTGGACTTATCGATGCCCATGCCGAAGGCGTTCGTCGCGACGATCACGTTTTTCCGGTCGAACTGAAAATCGTCCTGGCGGGCCCGCCGGTCGCCGTCCTCCATCCCGGCGTGGTAGCACGCCGCAGCAATGCCCCGGCTGCAAAGCGTTTCGCAGACGCGCTCGGCAGACGCGCGCGTGGCGCAGTATACGATGCCCGTCTTGTCCCGGCGCGTTTGGAGCAGGGCGAGCAGCGCGGTCATTTTATTCTTCGGGTGCTGTACGTCAAAGAAGAGATTGGGCCGGTCAAACCCCGTGACGCAGCGGACCGGGTCGCGCAGTTCCAGCAGCCGGACAATGTCCTGCTGCACCTCCGCCGTAGCTGTGGCGGTGAGCGCCGTGAGCGGCGGGCGCTGCGGCAGCGACGCGACAAACTCCGGAATGCTCCGGTAGCTTGGGCGAAAGTCCTGCCCCCACTGGGAAATGCAGTGCGCCTCGTCCACCGCCACGAGCGAGACCGTCACCGTCTGCATAAGCGAGGAAAAGCCGTCCGTGTCCAGCCGCTCCGGGGCAACATACAGCAGCTTATACTCTCCCTCCCGCGCGCGGCGGTATACCAGACGAAGCTGCTCGGCGGTGAGAGAGCTGTTGATGTAAGCGGCGCTGATCCCGGCGTTTTTGAGCGCTGCCACCTGATCCTTCATCAGCGAGATCAGCGGCGAGATCACAAGCGTGATCCCGGGCAGGAGCAGTGCGGGGATCTGGTAGCACATCGATTTCCCCCCGCCGGTCGGCATGATACCCAGCGCGTCCCGGCCGGACATAACGGCGTCAATAAGCTCTTCCTGCCCCTGCCGAAACCGGCTGTGGCCGAAATAATGCTTCAATGCCTCGTATTTATCCATTCGCCGTCCCTCTCCCTCTGATGCTTTCGCCTTGATTATACGTCCAAACCGCGGATTTTCCAATGGGTTTTTCCGTTTTACCCTGTGGCCGGAATATGGAAGCCACGCCGGAGAAAAGGGCTTTTCTTTCTTTGCTTTCGTATGGTATAATCGGTCAAACGCATTTTGATCCAGTTTGATAATCTGATAAAGAGAAAGGAAAGAGACAAATGGCATACTATCGTCTGCCGGAAAAGGAGCTTCGCGCCTACTGCGAGGCCGTCATGGGCAAATACGGATTCAACGAAAAGCAGAGCCGCGACATTGCCGACATCCTGCTCACCGCCGATCTGCAGGGGCTGGAATCCCACGGCGTGCAGCGCCTGATCCGCTACCACCGCGGCGTGAAAAGCGGTGTGATCCGCCCGGACGCCGTGCCGGAGGTCGTGCACGAAACGCCGCTCTCCGTTGTGCTCGATGCGCACAGCGCCATGGGGCAGATCGCCGCCGTGGACGCGATGGAGCGCGCCATTGCCAAGGCGAAGCAGTACGGTTTCGGCGCGGCGGTCGTGCGCAACTCCAACCACTTCGGCGTCGGCGGATACTACGCCATGATGGCCGAGCGCGAGGATATGCTCGGCATGTGCTTTACGAATACACAGGCCATCTGCGTGCCAACGTTCGGCCGCGAGGTCATGCTCGGCACAAACCCCATCGCCTTCGCGATGCCCGCCGATCCCATCCCCATGCTGTATGATGTGGCCACCACGGTCGTGCCGCGCGGCAAGCTGGAGGTCTATGCCAAGCAGGGCAAGCCCATGCCGCTCGGCTGGGCGGTCGACGAAAACGGCCAGGACACCACGGATGCCAAGCGCGTTATCGACAACATCAATTCCAAGGCCGGCGGCGGCATTCTCCCGCTCGGCGGCTCCAGTCCCGCGACCGGCTCTCACAAGGGCTACGGCCTCGCGCTGATCGTGGAAATTCTCTCCTCCATCATCGCGGGCGGCGCCACGTCCAACCACGTGAGCAAGAACGGTCTCGGCGACACGTCGCAGAGCTTCTTCGCGCTCGATTACGGCATGTTCGGCGACAAGGCGGCGATGCGCGAGAGCCTTTCCACGCTCCTTCAGGAGCTGCGCGACAGCGCCAAGGCCGAGGGCCGTGCCCGCATTTACACCTCCGGCGAGATGGAGGTCGACTCCCGCAACGAAAAGCTCAAAAACGGCATCCCCGTCAACGACTCCACGCTCTCCGAGCTTCGCACCGTCGGCGGTGAGCTCGGGCTCGACTTTGACGCGATGGTGAGCGTCAAGGCCGCCGAGTAAGCGAAAAAGCCGCAGACCGGGCGCAAAATACCGGCAATTTCTGTTGACAACGGCAGCGCGACGTGATAAAATACACAAGCTGCCAAGAAATCGGCAGAAGTTGCTGGCATAGCTCAGTCGGTAGAGCAGCTGATTCGTAATCAGCAGGTCGTGTGTTCGAGTCACATT
>CAVEQS010000050.1:0-18097 GCA_963618015.1 bacterium
TTTGCCCATGTTCTCACTTCCTTTCCCTTATACTATACCAAAAAAGTAGACACCCCACACTTTTGTGAGTGTCTACTTTCATTTTACTGGTGCACGGGAAGATTTCCCGTCCGCCGGTAATTTATCGTTTAGAGATTCAGTTCAAACATTTTGTATTCCGTCCAGCCGGTATCCTCGTAGAACATCGGCTTTGCCTGCACAAACTGGAACCCAGCGCGGGTATATAGCCGCTCGGCGGCGTCGTTGCCGGAGAGAATGTCCAGCCGGACAGCCTTCTTTCCCGTGCTGCGGGCGAGCTCGATCATCCCGCGCACGAGCGCCTTGCCGCAGCCGCGCCCCTGTATCGCAGGGTCAACGGCAAGCGCGTGCGGAATGAGCACTTCCTCCGGCGTGAGTTCCTGCGTCCACGGCACGACGGTGTATCCATCGTTGCTCTCGCTGTTGACGATGACGCAGCCGCAAAGCATGTCGCCGTCCGAGAGCGTGTAGAGCTCGCCGCGCGCAAGACTTTTATGCAGGAACTCGTCTGTTGGGTAAATGCCTTTTTTCCAGCCGATGGTTGCTTGATTCATCGCGTCGATCAGCCTCCAGTAAAAATCGCGGATACGCGAAAAATCAGGAGTGACAGCCTTTTGAAACGTCATGGTTTTATCTTCCTCACAGAGCTTTTTCGAGCAGCACAAGATCAATGTCACTCAGACCGTTGAACGAGCAGGGGACAATGCCGATCTCTTTATATCCAAGCGAGTGGTAGAGCGCCCGCGCGCGGGTGTTGCGCACGTTCGTATCGATGCGAAGGTACCGGCAGCCCTGCCGCGCGGCCTCCTGCTCATAAAACGCCTCAAATGCGCGGCCAAGCCCATGGCCTCCAGCGGCGGGATCGACCACAAGCGTGTGCATAACGAAAATCTCTTCGTCCGGTGCATCAAACTCCCACGGCGCACCGACGTATACGTCAACCTGCATCTGGTTGAGAACGGCGGACGCAGCAACTTTCCCATCCAACTCCGCCACAAAAAGATCATCGCGCGCGATCGCGGCCTCCGCCGTGGCACGCACGGGGTAGATGCCGCGCTTCCAGCCGGTTGTGGCGTGCCCGGCCTCTTCCTCGCGGATGATAGCGTCATAAATAGCCGTCACGGCGTCGATGTCCGCCGCCGTTGCTTTGCGGAATGTAACAGGCATGTTTTTCTCTCCTTTTTGCAGCAGCCGCTCCATCGGTTGATAGGCGGAAAAATCGTTGGGGTACTCCTCGCCGGTTTTGGTAAAGCCGTTCTTCGTCCAGAACGCCTCGCTTTGCGGATTCCCTTTGTCTATAGCGAGCCGCAGCTTTTTATATCCGCCGCGCGCGAGCGCGCCGGCAATGCCGGAAAAGAGCGAGCTGCCGGCACCTTTACCCTGATACATAGTATCAAGCATGAAAAGGCCGATAAATGCGCTGCCGGTCTCCGGATAGTCCAGCACGAGATCCAAAACCGCGGCGAGCATTTTGCCATCGAAGAAGCCGACGTAGTATTTGTCTGCCATGGTTTTGCCCGGTGGAAGCGCCGTCAGCCCTTCGCGCATATCTTCCAGTGACGGCGCGGGGGCGTGGTAACGGTAATAGACCGTATTTTTGTCCGATAACGCAAGCATGGCGGGTGCGTCGGATTCATTCAGCCGCCGGACGGCGAACCGGCTGGACAGCGCGGAAATATCAAAGCTCATTTTTGGTCTCCTTTCGCGGTCGGGAGTGTGATGGTAAATACGTTCCCGCCCTCTTTGCCCTCGCAGCGGATCTTGCCGCTGTGTTCGGTCACAATGCTCTCGGCGATTGAAAGGCCGAGACCGTAGCTGTGATCCATGGCGCGGGCGCGGTCGGCGCGGTAAAAGCGCTTGAAAACGTTCCTGCATTCCTCCGGCGAGAGCGGCTCGCCGGGGGTTTCGACGCTCAGAGCGCATTTCTCATGACCGGCCTTTTTCAGTTCCACCCGGACAGAACCGGGCGCGGAATATTTGACGGCGTTGTCGAGCAATATCTCCACGCTCTGGCGGAGATGCTGCGCGCTGCCGCGCACCGTAATGCTGGGTTCAATGTCGGTTTCCAGGGTCAGGCCCTTCTCAAAGAACAGCGCTTCAAATGGCAGCACGGCGTCCTGTGTGAGCGCGCTCAGATCGAGCGGGGCAAAAACCTTCTTTACTGCGCCGTTATCCACTCTTGCGAGCTCTAAAAGGCTCTCCACCAGTCCGCGCATCTGGTGCGACATGGTGAGGATGCTCTCGGCAAAACGCTGCCGCTCCGGTTCGGAGTATGAGGGATCTTTGAGCATTTCCGCGTTCGTGAGGATCACGGTGAGCGGCGTTTTCAGCTCATGGGAGGCGTCGGACACAAATTGCTTCTGCTGCGTCCATGCCTTTTCCACCGGCTTCACCGCCCAGCGCGCCAGAAGAAAGCTGACGGCGAGAAACACCGCCGCGGCGCAAAGACCGATGAAGATACAGCTTCGCCAGAGATTCTGCATCGTGGCGTTCGCGCTGGATATGTCGGCAAAGACGATATACTCGTTCCCGCGCCACGCCGTGCGCAGATAGCGGAGAGAATAATCGCGCAGCAGTCCCTGTTCGTCGCCGGAGCGCAGCGCTTCCGTAACGATGCCGGAGAGCACCTGCTCATCGGAGAGATCAAGATAGCTTGTCCCGCTCACGCGCACGCTGCCGTAGGGCGAGATGCGTACCGTAAAGTAGGGAAGACGCGAGGATGTGTCCGGCCAATTGAGCTGCAAGGGATCGGCGGCCACAGCGGTGATCATATCCACGGTTTCCCGCTCAAGATTTGCGTGCGTTGTGTGCAGCAGCACGCCGAAGATCGTGCAGAGGATCACGAGCACGATCGCCATATTGATGCCGACAAACCGCAGCCGAAGCTTTTTCAGCATGAGGAAGCCACCTCCAGATGATAGCCGAGCCGCCGGACGGATTCGATGCGAACGTCCGACCCGATGCTTGCCAACTTCTTGCGCAGAAAGCCGACATAGACCTCCACGCTGTTTTCCACAGCGTTGGAATCAAAGCCCCACACGCGAGAGAGCAGCGCTTCCTTGGAGAGATTGCTGCCGCCGGACTGGAGCAGCAGACGCATCACGTCAAACTCCCGCGCCGAGAGCCGCACAGACTTTTCGCCGCAGCAAAGTGTGCTGGAGGCAAGATCGAGCGACGTGTTGCCGAACGAGAGCGCGTCCACCTGCGCTCCCTGCCGCCGCAGCAGCGCGTTGATGCACGCGAGCAGTTCGCGCGTATCGAAGGGTTTCGTGAGATAGTAATCCGCCCCAGCATTGAGTCCTTCCACGCGGTCTTCCAGACTCGAGCGCGCCGTGAGCATCAAAATCGGCACGCCGCACCGCCTCGCACGGACGGAGCGGGCAACGGCGTATCCGTCCATGCCGGGCATCATCACATCCAGTATCAGCAGATCGTATACGCCGAGCTCGGCGTACTCCGCGCCGGAAATGCCGTCATACACGGTCTCTACATCAAAGCCCTTGCTTTCCAGAAGCGTTTTGAGCGAGTCGGCCAGCAGCTTTTCATCCTCAACGATCAGTATTTTCATGGTATACACCTCTTTTGTTGTTCGCATTATACTACAATGCGAATCTGAAAGGAAGCTGAAAGACCGGGCGCTTTGCATAGTTTTTTCTCCGGACGCTTGACATTCGGCGGAAACGGTGGTAGACTCCACTCAATCCATAAGAAAACGCTTTGACGGGAAAGAGTACGAACATCGTTCGCATGCAGAGAAGAGGCGGTTGGTGCAAGCCTTGATGCGTTCCGTTCGGAAGCCATCCCTGAGCGGCCGGGAGAAAATGCCCGGACGGAGTCTCGCCGTTATATTGAGAGCCGGTATGCAGTACCGGGCAGAGTGCGGACGTCTTGTCCGAATTCAGGTGGTAACACGGAGTATTTTCCGCCCTGAGCCGTTTGGCTCAGGGCGTTTTCATTTTTGCAAAAAGGAGAAACACCATGGAAAAGAGAAATTACGAGCAGTCCAAAAAGCTCGACAACGTCTGCTACGACATCCGCGGTCCCGTAATGGATGAGGCCATGCGCATGGAAGCGCGCGGTGCGAATATATTGAAGCTCAACATCGGCAACCCTGCGCCCTTCGGCTTTTGTGCCCCGGACGAGGTCATTCTCGATATGATCTACAACCTGCGCAACTGCGAGGGCTATTCGGATTCCCGCGGCCTTTTCTCCGCCCGCAAGGCGATCATGCAGTACTGCCAGGTCAAGGGTATCCCCAATGTCGGCATCAACGACATCTTCACCGGCAATGGCGTGAGCGAGCTCATTACGCTCACCATGCAGGGGCTGCTGGATGACGGCGACGAGATACTTGTCCCCGCGCCGGATTACCCGCTCTGGACGGCGTCCATCACGCTTGCTGGCGGCAAGGCGGTGCATTATCTCTGCGATGAGCAGCAGGACTGGTATCCCGATATCAACGACCTCCGCTCCAAGGTCACGCCCAAGACGAAGGGCATTGTTGTCATCAACCCGAACAACCCGACCGGTGCTCTCTATCCGAAGGAAGTTCTCGAGCAGATCGTGCAGGTTGCCCGCGAGAACGATCTTATCCTCTTTGCCGACGAGATTTACGACCGCCTCGTTATGCAGGGGGAGGACGAGCATATCGCGCTCGCCTCGCTCGCGCCCGATCTTCTGACGCTCTGCTTCAATGGCCTCTCCAAGTCCCACCGCGTTGCGGGCTTCCGCGTCGGCTGGGTGTGCCTTGCCGGCGATAAGTCCCACGCTAAGGGCTATATCGAAGGACTGAATCTTCTTGCCAAAATGCGCCTTTGTTCCAACGTTCCGGCGCAGAGCATCATCCAGACTTCTCTCGGCGGCTATCAGTCGGTGGACGAATATCTCTGCCCCGGCGGACGGCTGTACGAGCAGCGCGAGCTCATCTGGAAAACGCTCAACTCCATTCCTGGACTGAGCGCAGCCAAGCCGAGAGCGGCGTTCTACATCTTCCCGAAGGTGGATACGAAGAAGTTCAACATCCACAGCGACGAGCTGATGGCGCTTGACCTGCTGCGAGAGCAGAAGATCCTCGTCACCGCCGGAACGGGCTTCAACTGGGGCGAGCCGGATCACTTCCGCATCGTTTACCTGCCCGACCTCGTCTCTCTGAACGATGCCTCCCGGCGTCTCGAAAAGTTCTTCGGCAGCTACCGGCAGAAGGATTGATTTTAAAACCGGATATAAGGAAAGCCCGCGGGAGTCGAAACTCCTGCGGGCTCATTTTATGCCGTGCGTCGGACGGCTTTCTTTTTCAGCAGAAGATATAGTGTGAGAATGACCATGGCGGCGAGGAGGGCGAGACTTGCCCAGCCGAGCGGGAGAAATACGGCGCTGCCGTAAATATCCTTCAGTAGCGCGAGTGCCGAGGCAAAGCTCACGCACACCGCCGCCGGGATGACCTTTGGCTCCAAACAGCAGAGCGCAACGAGGAGCACCTCCGCGCCGTAAAGGCTGTCAGCACTCATCCACGGCAGGAGCGCCACGGCGCAGAGCGAGGCGAGCGAGAGCGCCGTGAGCTGCCGCCGCCGGTCGGCGGCGAGGCTTTTCCGGCTCATGCGCCATACAAGCAGCAGCGCGAAAACAACGTAAAGCGCAATGCCGGTCGGGGCGATGAAGGAATATTGCGTAAGCGAGTATATGCCCGGCGCACCGCCGAAGAGCGGCCGCGCGGTGAGCGTTCCGAGCGCCGGATAAAACGGCAGGCAATCGCCTCCGGGGCGGCCGAGCAGCAGCGCCGGGATCATGACGGCAACATACCAGCCGACGAGATGCAGCAGCGAAAACCATGTGTTGCGCCGCACGGCGGTGAACACCCAGAACACCGGCACGATCCAGAGTGCCGAGGGATGGAACGCTACGGCAAGCGCGAGCATCCCCGCGCACCAGCGCCACTCCCCGCGCATAGCGCAGGAGGCCGCGAGCGCGATGAACACCCACCAGAGACTGTCGCCGGCGGCGGAGCAGACCCCCTGAAAGATGCCGGAGGGGAGTAGAAGTACGATGAGGAAGGCAAAGAGCCGCGGCTGCGCGCGTACCGTGACGCATTGCACACACCGCTGCGCCGCCCAGGCCATCGTCACCTCGGCAAAGACGCAGAGATATTTAAATAAGGTAAGCCCGCCGCCCGGTGCGAGAGAAAAAAACGCCAGAAAGTACTGCACCGGAATCGAGTAGGGAAGTGCGGAAGAGCGGATGCCCCAGAAGCCTCCGGCGTCGCGATACCAGGCGATAGCGTTTTCCACGGCGCTTGCCGTGTCGTTCGGCGCGATGCCGAAAAGGAAAAACCGCACGCCGAACGCGGCGAGCAGAACGCCGAGCACGGCAAAGCGCGTTCGGGAGTTCTTTACAAGCCCCTCGGTATACAGCAGAAGGTAGCTCAGCCCCGCGAGGGCGAGCAAAATCAGAAATCGTTCCATTGACAGCTCCGGAAATGCGTTGTTTCTGTGTATTTTACGGCAAACGGCGGCTCGCGGCAACACAGAAATTATAAAAAAATCGCCCTTGACACTACAAGGACGGCTTGGTATAATAAATTGCTATATGTTGCTATGGGTAGCCGCATACAGCCCCTTTTACTATTGTTAGTATATCAGCCGCTCCGTGAAAAATCAACCCGAATGCCGATGTTTTCGCAACGCATCCGGGCGTTTCACGAAAGCGGCACAGCAAACCATATTCCCCCCGGAACGGGTATTCTGCGCCGGAGATAAGCTCCTCCGGCGGAAAAAGGGAGATTCGCCGATGCCTAAGGATGTACAGTACGGAAGAACAATCAGAAAGAGCTTCGCCCGCGCGGAAGAAATTCAGGACATGCCGCACCTGCTCGAGATCCAGAAGAATTCCTATAAGTGGTTTCTGGACGAGGGCCTGCGGGAGGTCTTCAAGGGCGTAGCTGCCATTACGGACTACTCCGGCAATCTGGAGCTCTCCTTCGTGGATTATTCCATGAACGAGCCCCCGAAGTATACGGAGGAGGAGTGCAAGGCGCGTGACGCCACATACGCCGCCCCGCTGAAGGTCAGCGTGCGTCTGCGCAACCGCGAGACCGAGGAGATCAAGGAACAGGAGATCTTCATGGGCGATTTCCCGCTCATGACCGCGAGCGGCACGTTTATCATCAACGGCGCCGAGCGCGTTATCGTCTCCCAGATCGTCCGTTCCCCCGGTATCTACTTCGACAAGAAAACGGACAAGACCAACAGCTCCGTGTACGGCACGACCATCATCCCGTACCACGGCGCTTGGCTGGAGTACGAGACCGACCTGAACGACGTGTTCTATGTCCGCATTGACAAGAACCGCAAGCTGCCCGCCACGCTCCTGCTCAAGGCTCTCGGCGCTTATAAGGCGGACAAGCCGCACACCTGGCTCAGCTGTCTCGACAATCCCGTCGGCGGCGCCGTCACCGGCGACGCGCTCCGCGAGATTTTCGGCGACGATAAGCGCATCGTCACCACGCTCGAGCGCGACACCTGCATCTCCCGCGACGACTGCCTGCTGGAGATCTACAAGAAGCTCCGTCCCGGCGATCCCCCGACGGTGGAGAGCAGCGAGACCCTGCTCGAAAACCTCTTCTTCGATCACCGCCGGTACGATATTTCCAACGTCGGCCGTTATAAGTTCAACAAGAAGCTCTCGCTCTACCCGCGTGTGGCGGGCTACGCCCTTGCTGAGCCCGTTGCCGACCCGATGACCGGCGAGATCCTTGCCGACGCCGGCGAGACGCTCACCCGCGAGCGTGTCCGTGAGCTGGAAGCGAAGGGCGTCAACGCCGTTCGTCTTGTTGTCGGCGAGAACGAGACCGTCCGCGTCTTCTCCAACGGCATGGTCGACGCGGCAAACTTTGTCCACTTCTCGGACGACGATGCGGAAAACCGCCGCATCATCAAGGAAGAGCTCGGCCTGCGCGAGCGCGTCCGTTTCATCCTCCTGCGCCAGTACATGGAGCAGTACGAGGGCGAGGAGCTCAAGGAAGTGCTCCGAGAGAACGTGGATCTCCTCATGCCGAAGCATGTCATCTGCGACGATATCTTCTCCGCGGCGAACTATCTCTGCTGCCTGGCGCACGGCATCGGTGAGCCGGACGACATTGACCATCTCGGCAACCGCCGCGTCCGCAGCGTCGGCGAACTGCTGCAGAACCAGTTCCGCATCGGCTTCTCCCGCATGGAGCGCGTGATCCGCGAGCGCATGACGCTGCAGGATCTCGACATTGTCACGCCCCAGAGCCTTATCAACATCCGTCCCGTCACGGCGGCGATCAAGGAGTTCTTCGGTTCCAGCCCGCTGAGCCAGTTCATGGATCAGACGAACCCGCTGGCCGAGCTCACGCACAAGCGCCGTATCTCCGCACTCGGCCCCGGCGGCCTGAGCCGTGAGCGCGCCAACTTCGACGTGCGAGACGTTCACTACAGCCACTACGCGCGCCTCTGCCCGATCGAGACGCCCGAAGGTCCGAACATCGGCCTTATCAACTACCTGTCCTCCTACGCCCGCGTGGACGAGTACGGCTTCCTTATTACGCCGTATCGCCGCATCGACAAGGAGACCGGCGTTGTCACCAAGGAAGTTGTCTACATGACCGCCGATGTCGAAGATCAGTACGTCATGGCCATGGCGACCGAACCGCTCGACGAGCAGGGAAGACTCATCAACAAGCGTGTCACCTGCCGCCACCGCGACGAGATCATCGATGTCGACCGCGAGAAGGTCGACTTCATGGACGTGTCCCCGCGCATGATGATCTCCATCGCTACCGCGATGATCCCGTTCCTCGAGAACGACGACGCGAACCGTGCTCTGATGGGCGCGAACATGCAGCGTCAGGCCGTTCCTCTGATGACGACGCAGCAGCCCATCGTTGCCACCGGCATCGAGCACCGCTGCGCGGTCGACTCCGGCGTTGTTGTCCTCGCCGAGGGAGACGGCATCGTTACGCGCGTGAGCGCGGACAGCATCTCCGTCCGCTACGACAGCGGCGAGAGCAAGGATTACAAGCTCATCAAGTTTGCCCGCAGCAACCAGGGCACATGCTTCAACCAGCGCCCGATCGTCAAGGTCGGTGAGCGCGTGAAGCAGGGTGACGTTATCGCCGACGGCCCCTCCACCTCGCAGGGCGAGATCAGCCTCGGCAAGAACGTTCTCGTAGGCTTCACCACGTGGGAAGGCTACAACTACGAGGACGCCGTTCTCCTCAACGAGCGCCTTGTCATGGACGACGTTTACACCTCCATCCATGTGGAGGAGTATGAGTGCGACGCCCGCGACACCAAGCTCGGACCCGAGGAGATCACCCGCGATATCCCCGGCGTCGGCGACGACGCTCTCAAATACCTCGACGAGCGCGGCATCATCTGTGTCGGCGCCGAGGTGCGCAGCGGCGATATTCTCGTCGGCAAGGTCACGCCCAAGGGCGAGACCGACCTCACTGCCGAGGAGCGTCTGCTCCGCGCCATCTTCGGCGAGAAGGCGCGCGAAGTGCGCGATACCTCGCTGAAGGTCCCGCACGGCGAGAGCGGCATCATCGTTGATGTCAAAGTGTTCACCCGCGAAAACGGCGACGAAATGTCCCCCGGCGTCAATCAGGTCGTCCGCGTGTATATTGCGCAGAAGCGTAAGATCTCCGTTGGCGATAAGATGGCCGGCCGCCACGGCAACAAGGGCGTCGTTTCCCGCATCCTGCCGCGCGAGGATATGCCGTATCTGCCGGACGGCACCCCGCTCGACATCGTTCTGAACCCTCTGGGCGTCCCGTCCCGTATGAACATCGGACAGGTTCTGGAAGTCCACCTGGGCTATGCGGCACAGGCGCTCGGCTGGAAGGTCGCCACGCCGATCTTCAACGGCGCGAACGAGACTACCATTCGCGAAACGCTCCGCGAGGCCGGACTCCGCGAGGACGGCAAGAGCGTTCTGTATGACGGCCGCACCGGCGACAAGTTCGATAACGACGTCACCGTCGGCTGGGTATACTTCCTCAAGCTGCACCACCTCGTAGACGATAAGATCCACGCCCGTTCCACCGGCCCGTACAGCCTCGTCACGCAGCAGCCGCTCGGCGGCAAGGCGCAGTTCGGCGGCCAGCGCTTCGGCGAAATGGAAGTCTGGGCGCTCGAGGCCTACGGCGCGGCGCACACTCTGCAGGAAATTCTGACTGTCAAGTCCGACGACGTTACCGGCCGTGTCCGCACGTACGAGAGCATTGTCAAGGGTCACAACATCCCGCAGCCCGGCGTGCCGGAATCGTTCAAGGTTCTGGTCAAGGAGCTCCAGTCCCTGTGTCTGGACATCAAGGTCCTCGACAAGGACGGACAGGAGATCGAGCTCAAAGAGGACGACGAGGACGATTACATCCCCGGCATGCGCGACGATTACCGCGCGAGCGAGGAGGACTTCAGCGACGCCGGCTTCAGCATCGACCGCAGCCAGTCGGTGTTCGGCGATGAGCCGGAGAACGAAGAGTCTTTCGGCGACGATGATTCGGATGAAGTGGAGGAGAGAGAATAATGAGCTACACCCCGTTTGACGCCATTCAGATTGGCATTGCTTCTCCCGAAATGATCCTTTCCTGGTCCCACGGCGAAGTGAAGAAGCCGGAGACCATCAACTACCGCACGCTCAAGCCCGAGCGCGACGGCCTTTTCTGCGAGCGTATTTTCGGGCCCACGAAGGACTGGGAATGCCACTGCGGAAAGTATAAGAAGATCCGCTATAAGGGCAAAATCTGCGACCGCTGCGGCGTCGAGATTACCAAGAGCAAGGTGCGCCGCGAGCGTATGGGCCACATTGAGCTGGCCGCGCCCGTGAGCCACATCTGGTATTTCAAGGGCATTCCGTCCCGCATGGGCCTGCTGCTCGACATGACGCCGCACACGCTGGAGAAAGTGCTCTACTTTGCCTCCTATATCGTCACTGATCCCGGCTCCACGCCGCTCAAGCGCTGTGATCTTCTCTCCGAGAAGGAATACCGCGACATGCGCGAGAAGTATGAGGACGATTTCCAGGCGGGCATGGGCGCCGAGGCCATCAAGAAGCTGCTCGAGGAGATCGACTGCGAGCAGCTCTCCCACGACCTCCGCGAAGAGCTGAAATCCGCGTCCGGCCAGAAGAAGGCGAAGATCGTCAAGCGTCTCGAAGTCGTTGAGGCATTCCGCCAGTCCGGCAACAAGCCGTCCTGGATGATCATTGACATTCTCCCGGTCATCCCGCCGGAGATCCGCCCAATGGTCCAGCTCGACGGCGGCCGCTTCGCCACGAGCGACCTGAACGATCTCTACCGCCGCGTCATCAACCGCAACAACCGTCTCAAGCGCCTCATCCAGCTCAGCGCGCCCGACATCATCGTGCGCAACGAAAAGCGCATGCTGCAGGAGGCGGTGGACTCCCTTATCGATAACGGCCGCCGCGGCCGCGCCGTCACCGGTGCGAACTCCCGCGCGCTCAAGTCTCTGAGCGATATGCTCAAGGGCAAGCAGGGCCGCTTCCGCCAGAACCTGCTCGGCAAGCGTGTTGACTACTCCGGCCGAAGCGTTATCGTCGTCGGCCCGGAACTCAAGATGTACCAGTGCGGCGTGCCGAAGGAAATGGCCATCGAGCTGTTCCGCCCGTTCGTGATGAAGAAGCTCGTCGAGGACGGCGTTGCCAACAACATCAAGTCCGCCAAGAAGATGGTCGACAAGCAGCGCACCGAGGTCTGGGACGCGCTCGACGTCGTTATCAAGGAGCACCCGGTGCTGCTCAACCGCGCGCCGACGCTGCACCGTCTGGGCATCCAGGCGTTCGAGCCGGTGCTCGTCGAGGGCCGCGCTCTCAAGCTGCACCCGCTGGCCTGTACCGCGTACAACGCCGACTTTGACGGCGACCAGATGGCTATCCACGTTCCTCTGAGCGCCGAGGCGCAGGCGGAAGCCCGTATCCTCATGCTCTCGGTCAACAACCTCCTGCGTCCGCAGGACGGCCACCCGCACTCCATCCCGACGCAGGACATGGTCCTCGGCTCCTACTACCTCACCTATGTGCGTGAGGAAAAGGGAACCGGTATGGCGTTCTGCAGCCCGGAGGAAGCGCTTATGGCGTATCAGGCCGGGGAAGTTACGCTCCACAGCCCCGTCAAAGTCCGCGTGACCAAGACGATCGACGGCGTGGAGACACACAAGACCGTCGAAACGACCGTCGGCCGCATCATCTTCAACGAGCCCATTCCGCAGGATCTCGGCTTTGTGGATCGTACCGATCCCGAGCATGCGTTCGATTACGAGATCGGCTTCCGCGTTGACAAGAAAAAGCTTGGCGATATCATCGACCGCTGCATCCAGAAGCACGGCTTCACCATTTCCGCCGAAGTGCTCGACAGCATCAAGGCGCAGGGCTACAAGTACTCCACCCGCAGCGGCATGACCATTTCCATCGCGGACATGGTCGTCCCCGAGGCGAAGAAGGCGAAGATCGCCGAGACCGAGAAGAAGGTCCTCGCGATCGAAAAGCAGTACAAGCGCGGTCTTATCACCAACGACGAACGTTATCGTATGGTCGTCGCCGAGTGGGAAAAGACGACCGGCGAAGTCGCCAAGGCCCTGATGGATAACCTTGACGAGTTCAACCCCATCAACATCATGGCGACGTCCGGTGCGCGAGGCAGCGCCAACCAGATCCGTCAGCTCGCCGGTATGCGCGGCCTGATGGCGAACACCGCCGGTAAGACCATCGAGATCCCCATCAAGGCGAACTTCCGCGAAGGCCTGAGCGTTCTCGAATACTTCATCTCTACCCGCGGCGCCCGAAAGGGCATGGCCGATACGGCGCTTCGTACCGCTGACTCCGGTTATCTGACTCGTCGAATGGTCGACGTCAGCCAGGATGTCATCATCCGTGAGCCGGACTGCGGCACGACCGAAGGCGTCCCCGCTACCGCGATCGACAGCCGCGGCTACGCCGTGTTCACTCTCGATCCCGAGGATCCGAAGTACGACGAATATATCCACTCTTTCGGCGAGAACATCCACGGCCGTTTCCCGGCCAAGCCCATCGTCGATCCCAAGACCGGCGAAGTGCTGTTCGATACCGATCATCTGCTCATGTCTGGCGACGCGAAATTCCTCGCCGCCCATGGCATCACGAGCGTGGAGGTTCGCAGCGTGCTCTCCTGCGAGTCCCGCTGCGGCGTTTGCGCCCGCTGCTACGGCATGAACCTTGCCACCGGCAAGCCGGTCAACTCCGGCGAGGCCGTCGGCGTCATCGCCGCGCAGTCCATCGGCGAGCCCGGCACGCAGCTCACCATGCGTACGTTCCACAGCGGCGGTATCGCCGGTGACGACATCACGCAGGGTCTTCCGCGAGTCGAAGAGCTTTTCGAGGCGCGTAAGCCGAAGAAGATGGCTGTTCTCAGCGAGATCAGCGGCACACTCACGATCGAGGAAGCCCGCAAGAACATGATGGCGCTCACCGTCACCAACGCCGAGCAGGGCGAGACCCGCGTGTACCAGGTTCCTCTGGGCGCCGGCATCATCGTGCAGAACGGCGACCACATCGATCAGGGGCAGGAACTGACCCGCGGCGCGCTCAGCCCGCACGATGTGCTCCGTATTCGCGGCGTGAACGACGACGAGTTCGGCCGTCCGGGCGTCCGCAACTATCTGGTGCAGGAAGTCCAGAAGGTGTACCGTCAGCAGGGCGTTGACATCAACAACAAGCACATCGAAGTTATCGTCCGCCAGATGATGCGCAAGGTGCGCATCGAGGACGCCGGCAGCACCGACCTGCTCTCCGGCTCCACCGTGGACGTCAATGAGCTCAAGGATGCCAACAACGCGATCAAGGCTCGTATCGCCGCCGGGGAAGAGGGGCTCTCTCTCGCTACCAGCACGCCGATCCTGCTTGGTATCACGAAGGCGTCTCTTGCCACCGACAGCTGGATGTCCGCCGCGTCCTTCCAGGAGACGACCAAGGTTCTCACCGAGGCCGCCATCAAGGGCAAGGTTGACCACCTGATCGGCCTGAAGGAAAACGTCATCATCGGTAAGCTCATCCCGGCCGGTTCCGGTCTGGACATGTACCGCAACTTTGAAATGAAGACGGACGAGTCCATCGAGGATGAGGCTGACTACGTTGACCTTTCCGAGCTCAAGAAGCTCACGAACGCGCTTTAAGCCGAATTAAATTCCGGGGTGATCCGTCACCCCGGAATTTTTCCGCCTTCCTCCGGCAGTATGAGAAATTTTTGCTCGGAAAAATTACAGAATTTTCTTGACTATTCTTGTGCATTCTGTTAGAATCAGAAATCGTGTGGGCTGGTGCCCGCACAAGAGAATTTTTTTGAGGAAAGGAGGAAAATCATGCCCACATTTAACCAGCTTGTCCGTAAGGGAAGAGAGCAGGTGACCTACAAGTCCACCTCTCCTGCCATGCAGAAAGGCCTGAACACTCTGAAGAACCGCGAGACCAACCAGTCTTCTCCCCAGAAGCGCGGCGTCTGCACCGCTGTGCGTACTTCGACTCCTAAGAAGCCGAACTCCGCTCTGCGTAAGATCGCCCGTGTCCGTCTCACCAACGGCTACGAAGTGACGGCCTACATTCCTGGTGTCGGCCACAACCTGCAGGAGCACTCCGTCGTTATGATTCGCGGCGGCCGTGTCAAAGACCTGCCCGGTGTCCGTTACCACATCATCCGCGGCACTCTCGATTCCCAGGGCGTGTCCGGCCGCTGCCAGTCCCGCTCCAAGTACGGCGCGAAGAGACCCAAGGCGGGTAAGAAGTAAGCTGCACCCCCAACAGTGTCCTGTTGGTTATTGATATATTTTATTTATATGATAACCTTTTGGACACAGCGGCGGCAGAGCGCTGCCGTCGAGTACCTTTGAGATCATTTCATAATGAAGGAGGGAAGCAAAGTGCCCAGAAGAGGTAACGTTCCCAAAAGAGAAATCTTGCCGGATCCCGTATACAACAGCGTTCTGGTGACCAAGCTCATCAACGGTGTTATGCTGGACGGCAAAAAAGGCGTGGCCCAGAAGGTGGTTTACGACGCCTTTGACCTGATCCAGAAGAAGCTGGATCGCAATCCGCTTGAGGTGTTTACCGAGGCTCTCAACAACATCATGCCGGCTCTGGAAGTCAAGGCCCGCCGTGTCGGCGGCGCCACCTACCAGGTGCCTATCGAGGTTCGTCCGGAGCGTCGTCAGACCCTCGGTCTCCGCTGGCTGGTCGGCTATTCCCGCAAGCGCAGCGAAAAGACCATGAAGGAGCGTCTCGCCAACGAGATCATGGACGCCGTCAACAACACCGGCGCCTCCGTCAAGAAGCGCGAGGATACGCACAAGATGGCCGAGTCCAACAAGGCCTTCGCCCACTATCGTTGGTAATTTCAGCAAAGGTAGAGATTTATGCCCAGATCATATTCACTTGAAAAAACCAGAAACATCGGCATCATGGCGCACATTGATGCAGGTAAGACGACGACTACCGAGCGTATTCTCTTCTACACCGGCGTCAATTACAAAATGGGCGAGACCCATGAAGGCAGCGCCACGATGGACTGGATGGTGCAGGAGCAGGAGCGCGGTATCACCATCACCAGCGCTGCTACCACCTGCTTCTGGAAGGATACGCGCATCAACATCATCGATACGCCGGGTCACGTGGACTTCACCGCCGAGGTTGAGCGCTGCCTGCGCGTGCTGGACGGCTGCGTGACCGTCCTCTGCGCCAAGGGCGGTGTCGAGCCCCAGACGGAAACGGTGTGGCGTCAGGCGGACCATTACAATGTTCCGCGCATGATCTACGTCAATAAAATGGACATCACCGGCGCCGACTTCTACAACGTCATGGACATGATCTATGACCGCCTGAAGGCGAATGCCGTGCCTATCCAGTTGCCCATCGGTAAGGAATCGGATTTCCGTGGGATCATCGATCTCATTGACATGGACTCCGTTGTTTTCTATGACGATCTGGGTAAGGATATGCGTGTGGAGCCCATTCCCGAGGACATGGCGGATCTTGCCGCCGAGTACCGGGAAAAGCTTATCGATGCCGTATCCCTCTTTGACGATGAAATCGCAGAGATGTATCTGGAAGGCGAGGAGATCCCCGCCGACCGTCTGCGCACGGTCATCCGCAAGGCGACCGTCAGCGGCAGCATGGTTCCGGTGCTCTGCGGCACGTCGTACAAAAACAAAGGCGTGCAGAAGCTGCTCGACGCCGTTGTCGACTTCCTGCCCTCTCCGCTGGATGTTCCGCCCGTTGTCGGCGTGAACCCCAAGACGGAGGAAGAGGTCACTCTCCCGGCGGACGTGAACGGCCCCTTTGCCGGTCTTGTCTTCAAGGTAATGACCGACCCCTTCGTTGGACGTCTGGCGTTCATGCGTGTCTACTCCGGCTCCATCAAGGCCGGCGAGACCGCTGTGAACACCGTCCGCGGTCAGCGCGAGCGTCTCGGCCGTCTGCTGCACATGCACGCGAACCATCGCGAGGACATCGATGCTGTCTATGCCGGTGAGATCGCTGCCGTCGTGGGTTTGAAAAACACCCGCACGGGCGATACTCTCTGCGATGACAAGCACCCGGTCGTTCTCGAATCGATGGAATTCCCCGAGCCCGTTATCCGCGTTGCCATCGAGCCCAAGACCAAAGCCGGTCAGGAAAAGATGGCGATCGCGCTCTCCAAGCTGAGCGAGGAAGACCCCACCTTCAAGACCTATACGGACGAGGAGACGGGACAGACCATCATCGCCGGCATGGGCGAGCTCCATCTGGAGATCATCGTGGATCGTCTGCTCCGCGAGTTCAAGGTTGAGGCGAACGTTGGTAAGCCGCAGGTTTCTTACAAGGAAACCATCCGCGGTACTGCTACGGTCGACATGCGTTACGCACGTCAGTCCGGCGGCAAAGGCCAGTTCGCCCAGGCCAAGATCCAGATCGAGCCGAACCCGGGCAAGGGTTATGAGTTCATCAACGCCGTCACCGGCGGCGCCATCCCGAAGGAGTTCATCCCCAGCGTCGACCAGGGCATTCAGGGCGCCATGGCGTCCGGCGTGCTCGCCGGTTATCCGGTTGTCGACGTGAAGGTCACCCTTCTCGACGGCAGCTACCATGAGGTCGACTCGAGCGAAATGGCGTTTAAGATCTGCGGCAGCATGGCTTTCAAGGAAGCTGCGCAGAAAGCCGGTCCCACGCTGCTCGAGCCCATCATGAAGGTAGTCGTCACGACGCCCGACCAGTATATGGGCGACGTTATCGGCGATCTCAATGCCCGCCGCGGTCAGGTGGCCGGAACGGATATCCGCAACGGCGCCGCGATCGTTACGGCAGAGGTGCCGCTCGCTTCCATGTTTGGCTATTCGACCGATCTGCGCTCCAAAACGCAGGGCCGTGCCAACTACAGCATGGAGCCGCACACCTATGTCGAGCTTCCGAAGAGCCTCCAGGAGAGCATCATCGGCAAGCGCGGCAACAAAGCCTGATTTTAGGTGTTGCAAAATAAGCAAAGTTCCTGTAGAATAAATCCAAACCAAAATTTAAATTTTTGCTATTAGGAGGATGTTTCCATGGCTAAGCAAATGTTCAACCGCAGCAAGCCCCATGTGAATATCGGTACCATCGGCCACATCGACCATGGTAAGACCACCCTGACCGCCGCCATCACCAAGGTTCTCGCTATGGCGGACCCCAACGCCGCTGACTTCGTTGACTACGCCTCCATCGACAAGGCGCCCGAAGAGCGCGAGCGTGGCATCACCATCAACACCGCTCACGTTGAGTATCAGACGTTTGACCGCGTTGGCTCTCACGGCGCCACCGCCGGTGTGCAGATCCAGGGCCGTCACTACGCCCACGTCGACTGCCCGGGCCACGCCGACTATATCAAGAACATGATCACCGGCGCCGCTCAGATGGACGGCGGTATCCTCGTCATCGCCGCCTCCGACGGCCCGATGGCTCAGACCCGTGAGCACCTGCTGCTCGCCCGTCAGGTTAACGTTCCCTACATTCTCGTTTTCCTGAACAAGTGCGACCAGGTTGACGACCCCGAACTGCTCGAGCT
>CAVEQS010000051.1:0-16062 GCA_963618015.1 bacterium
AAAAAAGTAGACACCCCACACTTTTGTGAGTGTCTACTTTCATTTTACTGGTGCAAATCTCTGCGCCGACCATGCTATAAAATTATGTCACCCAATTTATGGGATTTATTCCTCGCCGTCGAGATAGCGGCACGCCGCAAGCGCGGCGTTCGCGCCGTCCGAAACGGCGGTGGTGAGCTGGCGGACGCGCTTGCTGCGGCAGTCTCCGGCAACGAAAACGCCGCGGACGGGCGCCTCGCCGGTTTCCGGCACGGCGGCGTAGCCGCGGTCGGTGAGCGGCACGAGCGAAGCAAAGCGCTCCAGCTCCGGCTGCTGGCCGACGGAGACAAAGAGACAGTCCACGGAAAGCTCCGTTTCCTCGCCGGTCGCGGTGTTACGCAGCCGCAGCGCGTGAAGCGCGCCGTCTTCGGTGAGAAAACCGGCGATCTCTGCGGGCGTGAGGACTTTGACGTTCTCCCGCGCGAAGAGCCGTGCCTGCTTTTCCGCATCGCCGCGGAAGCTGTCGCGCCGGTGGATGAGATATACGGTCTTGCAGATGTCGGAGAGCAGCAGCGCCTCCTGCAGCGCGCTGTCCCCGCCGCCGACAACGGCGGTGACGCCGTTTTTATAAAATCCGCCGTCGCACACCGCGCAGTAGGAGATGCCATGGCCGAGAAGCTCCTCCTCGCCCGGCAGGCCGAGATGGCGGTGCTTTGCACCCGTGGCGAGGATCACGGCGCGGCTTTCGTATACGCCGTCCTCGGTGCGCACTACGAAATTCTCCCCGGCGCGCTCCACGGACATGACCTCGCCGACGTCGGTTTCGGCGTCGAGCGCGAGCATCTGCTCGAGCATCTGCTCGGCGAGCTCCGCGCCGCCGGCAGAGGCAACGCCGGGATAATTCTCCACGCGCGGGGCGTAGGCGATCTGGCCGCCGTAGCCCTCGCGTTCAAGAAGAAGAACGCTTTTCCCGCTCCGGCGGGCGTAAATGGCGGCGGTCATTCCCGCCGGGCCGCCTCCGGCAATGATGATATCATACATTTGCTGCTCTCTTTCCGAGGGGAAAACCCCTCAGTCCCGGCGCTTTGCGCCGCGACAGCTCCCCTGACGAGGGGAGCCAAGCCGGTTTTTGTATATTGATTTGCCTCCCTCTTTGAGGGAGGTGGCTCGGCGCGGAGCGCCGAGACGGAAGGAGTAACTCCCTCAGCCTCGCAAGCTCGGCAGCTCCCTCAAGGAGGGAGCCAAGGCCGTCACCTATCGCAAACGAAGCCCGCCGAGGCGGGCTTCGTTTTTATTCTGCGCGAGAAATGACAGCTTATTCCGCCTTCTGCGCGGTTTCGGCGAGGAGCTTCTTGATCTCAGCCACGCCGTAGTATTTCTCAAAGTGGACGCCGTCGGAAAGCACCAGCGTCGGCGCACCCTTGATGCCGTATTCGCGGCAGAGCTCCGGGTGCTCCTCAGCGGTCAGGTTCTCATAGGCAAAGCCGGCCTTGTCGAGCATCTTCTCCGCCACGCGGCAGTTCGGGCAGGTCGTGCGGGTGAAGAGCTGCGCGGTGTGCACCGCGGAAACGGTGCCGACCTCTTCGGGCTGCATGCCGTGGGCAACGGTGCCGTCACCGCAGCAGCAGGCCTCGTGGCGGTGGATGCCGCCGGTGAAGTGGCTGTGGCCGACGTTATACTCCTTGCGGTCCTTGAACTCCTGCACCTTGCCGTCGTTCCAGTTCTGCACAGGGCGGTAATAGCCGGTGATGCGGCTCCAGACCTCAGTGTCCTTGCCGCACTTGGGGCAGGTGAAGTGTTCGCCGGTGATGTAGCCGTGGTCGTGGCAGACGGAGTATGTCGGGCTCATGGTGTAATACGGCAGCTTGTAGTTCTCGGCGATCTTGCGCACGAGATCCGCGGCGGCGCGCCAGTCAGGCAGCTTTTCGCCGAGGAAAGCGTGGAACACCGTGCCGGAGGTGTACAGCGTCTGGAGATCGTCCTGAATGTCCAGCGCGGAGAAGATGTCCTCCGTGTAGCCCACGGGCAGGTGGGAGCTGTTGGTGTAGTACGGCGTGCCGTCCATGTTGGCGGTGATGATCTCGGGGTAGCGCGCGCGGTCATGCTTGGCGAGACGGTAGGACGTGCTCTCCGCCGGGGTGGCTTCGAGGTTGTAGAGATCGCCGTACTTTTCCTGATAATCGCTCAGGCGCTCGCGCATATGGTTGAGCACGGCCTTGGTGAACTCCTGCGCCTCGGGATTCGTGAGATCCTTGTGCAGCCAGCGGGCGTTGAGGCACGCCTCGTTCATGCCGACGAGACCGATCGTGGAGAAGTGGTTCTCAAAGGTGCCGAGATAGTACTTCGTGTAGGGGTAGAGCCCGGCATCGAGAAGCTTGGTGATAACGGTGCGCTTGGTTTTGAGCGAGCGGGCGGCAATGTCCATCATGCGGTCGAGCCGCTGGTAGAACTCCTCCTCGGTCTTGGAGAGGTAGGCGATGCGCGGCATGTTGATCGTCACGACGCCGACCGAGCCGGTGCTCTCGCCGGAGCCGAAGAAGCCGCCGGATTTCTTGCGCAGCTCGCGCAGATCCAGACGCAGACGGCAGCACATCGAGCGCACGTCGCTCGGCTCCATGTCGGAGTTGATGTAGTTGGAGAAGTACGGCGTGCCGTACTTGGCGGTCATCTCGAAGAGGAGGCGGTTGTTCTCGGTCTCGCTCCAGTCAAAGTCCTTGGTGATGGAGTAGGTCGGGATCGGGTACTGGAAGCCGCGGCCGTTGGCGTCGCCCTCGGTCATGATCTCGATGAACGCCTTGTTCACCATGTCCATTTCCTTCTGGCAGTCGCCGTAGGTGAAGTCCTGCTCCTTGCCGCCGACGATCGCGGGCAGATCGCGCAGGTCGGCCGGAACGGTCCAGTCGAGCGTGATGTTGGAGAACGGCGCCTGCGTGCCCCAGCGGGACGGCGTGTTCACGCCGAAGATGAACGACTGGATGCACTGCTTGACTTCCTTCTGATTGAGACCGTCCACACGCACGAACGGCGCGAGATACGTGTCGAACGAGGAGAACGCCTGCGCGCCCGCCCACTCGTTCTGCATGATGCCAAGGAAGTTGACCATCTGGTTGCACAGCGTGCTCAGATGGCTCGCCGGGGTGGAGTTGATCTTGCCGGGAATGCCGAGACCCTGCTGGATGAGCTGCTTGAGGCTCCATCCGGCGCAGTAGCCGGTGAGCATGCTCAGATCGTGCAGGTGAATATCGCCGTTGCGGTGGGCGTTGGCGATCTCCTCGTCGTAGACCTCACTCAGCCAGTAGTTGGCGGTGATCGCGCCGGAGTTCGAGAGGATGAGGCCGCCGACGGAGTAGGTGACGGTGGAGTTTTCCTTCACGCGCCAGTCGTTGATCTTGAGATAGTTGTCGACGGTCTTCTTATAGTCGAGCACCGTGTCGCTCACGGCGCGGAGATTCTCGTGCTGCTTGCGGTAGAGAATGTACGCCTTGGCAACGTTTTCGTAGCCGCCGCGGGAGAGAACGCTTTCCACGCTGTCCTGAATGTCCTCGATGTGGATGAGCTCATCGGTGATCTTCGGCTGGAAATCCGCCGTGACCATCACGGCCAGAAAGTCAATGACACTCTGGTTATAGTTGGTTTCGGTCGCATCAAACGCCTTTTTCATGGCGTTGGCGATCTTGCCGATCTCAAAGTCGACGATCCTTCCGTCGCGCTTTACAACCCGGTACATAGTTTGCCTCCATAATATCTCTATATTTTTTCATTTTTTCTCATAATAAGGCGCGCCGCGTTTCCCGTCCGGCACGCTCCATTATCATAGCATCGTCCCACACGCATGTCAAATACAAAAAGACTACATATAGTATTTAATTTTTAACTATTTGTTCCTTTGCCACAAAATATAGTGCCGCCGCCCCGAAAAAGGCGGGGCGGCGGCACATATGGGGGAGGATTTTTCAGTCCATGCCCCGAATTTCGGCGTTCGGAATGGCGGGCAGCAAAATCTCCCGGAAGGCTTCCATTTCTTCGCGCGTGAAGGCGGCGCAGCCGCCGGAAATCACGTCGCCGGAATCCTTGAACGCCTGAAGAAAGTACTTTTCCTCCCCCGGCAGCCACGCGGCGATATCGGCAAAATCCTCCGCCGAATGCAGACCGCGCACAACCGTGGTGCGAAATTCAAAATCGGTATCGCCGTCCATGAGCATCCGGGCGCATTCCTCCACGGAAGCCAATCCGGGGCGCAGCGTGCCGGTGACGGCGGAATAGTTCTCCCGCCCGGCCTTGATGTCCATCGCGACATAGTCGGCGAGTTTTTCCTCGAGGATTGCGCGGAGCATGGCGGGGTTCGTGCCGTTCGTATCAAGCTTTACGGCAAAGCCGAGAGACTTGATTTTCCGCAGAAACTCCGGCAGATCGCGCTGCATGGTCGGCTCGCCGCCGGTGACGGCGACGCCGTCGAGCAGACCTTTCCGGTGGGAGAGGAACGAGAAAAACTCCTCTTCCGGGATCACCGGCTGGCTCTCGGGCTCGAGCACGAGCGAGGCGTTGTGGCAGAAGGGGCAGCGCCATGGGCAATGCGCGGTGAACACCGTGCAGGCGGTATGGCCGGGATAGTCGAGCAGCGTCAGCTTTTGCAGACCGTGAATAACCATATCTTGCCCTCCTTTCGCCGAACGATACAATATCATGTATGAGCCCGGATTGCAATTGGCAAATACGGCGAAAAAACACACCGCGCCGCGCTTGACAGAAAGCGTGCACCTTTCTATACTCAAAGGGAACAAAATGGGCAAAATGGAGAAGAATTATGAGTGCGTTTTTTCTGACCGGCGCGGTGCAGACCGGCAAAAGCACGGCGATCCGCCGCTTTTTATGTGCAAATTCTGCGATATCCGCCGGCGGCTTTCTCACCGTGAGCATCCCGACGGATGCCGGGTTCGATGTGTTCATTGTTCCGCCCGTGTGGACGGCGGACGATCTCACGCCGGACGCCCTCGCCGGGCGGCGTGGCGGCGTTTACGAAAAGCACCCGGAAAACTTCGATGGAAGAGGCTGTGAGCTGCTCGCGAAGCGCGCGTGCGATATCCTCCTCATGGATGAGCTCGGACGCATGGAGCTGGAAGCGCACGCCTTTCGCGCCGCGGTGCTTGCGGCGGTAAACTCCGGCACACCGGTGCTCGGCGTCATCAAGCCGGAGCACAACGACTTCCTGGACGAGGTGCGCGCACAGAAGGACGTGGAGCTCTTTCCTCTTACGATAGAAAACCGCGAGGAGGCTCCGGCGGCGATCGCGGCATGGTATGCGCGTGCTGCGGCGGAAAACCGGGCATAATGCGGCAGGGGGGGATGAGCTTGGAGAAAAAACCGGTGCGCGGAGAAGTCCTCTGCCGGATCGTGCAGAGCGCCTTTCTCGCCGCGGAGATCGCGGTGCTCGCGGATGTTCTGCTTGCCGCGGCAAAGCACCCGCTGCCCCGCGCGGCGTTCTGGGGGATATTCCTCGCCGCTGCCGCGGCGCTCTCGCTCTGGCGCGGCTTTTCGCGCCGGGCGCGGCGCATTGTCTTCTTTTCTGCCGCGCTCGCGGCTCTGCTTTCGGCGATCGCACTCTTTGCCGCGTGGCGCGCCGCGATCCCGAAGGCGGCGTATGAAGCGCCGGAGACGGAGACGAAAGCGATCTTTTCCGAAAAGCGCGTGCTCGCCGTCGTGCCGCACGCGGACGACGATCTCAATCTCCTGAGCGGTGTGTTCGAGGAGTTCACCGGTGCGGGGAGCGAGGTATATGTGGTGTTCGTCTCGGCCGGTGACGGCTCGGCGAGCGCCGAAACGCGGGTATATGAAGCGATCCGCGCGCTCGCGCTCTTCGGCATCCCGGAGGAAAACGTCATTTTCCTCGGTTACGGTGACAATGTCCCGGCCGGCGGGACACATATTTATAATGCCGCGCCGGACGCCGTCACGCCGTCGGGGAGCGGGCGGACAGAGACCTGCGCCGCGCCGAACCACGAGGCCTACCGCGAGGGGACGCCGTATACGCGCGATAATCTGCTCGGCGATCTCCGCGGCGTGATCGAAGAGCTCCGCGCCGACATCCTGTTCTGTACCGACTATGACGAGCACATCGACCACCGCGCCGTGTCGCTGTTCTTTGACGAGGCGCTCGGCGAAATTCTCGCCGCGGAGCCAGACTATAAGCCGCTTGTCCTCAAGGGCTTTGCCTACTCGACGGCATTCAATGCCCCGGCGGATTTTTACGAGAGCGTCGATCTGCTCTCGACCGTGGACCCCGGCGGCGGGCGGATGGAAAACGGCGTGTATCTCTGGGAGGATCGCGTGCGCCTGCCGGTGGCGGCGGACGGCCTTTCCCGCTCGCTCGCCGGCTGCCGGAGCTTCGTCTCGGCGCTCGAATATAAGAGCCAGTCGCTCTGGCGCTTCGCGCCGCGCATCATCAACAGTGACAAGGTATTCTGGCAGCGCTGTACCGGCTCTATCCTGTATGGTGCGGCGGTGCGCGTCTCCTCTGGCAGCGGCGCGGAGCTCAACGATTTCCGCCTGCTCCACTCGGCGGATCTCACGGCGGGCGAGCCGCCGTATGGCGCCGTGTGGGCGCCGGAGAGCGGCGATACCGTGCGCGAGGCGGAATTCACATTCCCCACAGCGGACGTGACGGAAATTCGCCTGTACGATAATCCTTCGCCGGATGATAACGTCCTCGCCGCCGAGATCGTATTTCCGGACGGGAACCGGTACGCGGTGGGGGAGATCGACCCCGCCGGTACCGTGGTAACAGTGGACGAGCCGAACTGCGAAGGCTTCACCGTCCGGCTTCTGGAAACGGAGGGCGCTCGGGCGGGGCTCACGGAGATCGAGGCCTATGCCGGAACGCACGACGCGCTGCCGAGCATGGTAAAGCTCACGGACGCGGACGGAAATTTCGTTTACGATCACCGCCTCTCCCACGGCGAGACGGAAGCGGTGCTCTCGCTCTATGCGCTGAATGCATCGGACAGTTTCGTTGACTATGCCGTGACGTGTGAGGGCGAGGGCTGCGCGGCGGCGGTCCGGGACGGCGCGCTCTATGTGACATGCCCGCGCGGCAAAAGCTGCACCGTCACGGTGACGGACGAAACGGGAACGCTCACGGACAGCGTGTATATCGCGCACGAGACCGCCGCTGTCCGCCTCGTTCGGGGGCTTCACAGCTTTGCCCGCAGCATGCGCGAAACGAACCTCTATACCCTCGCCGCGTATGTTTACCGAAATATCATTCAATAAAAACACTCCCGGCGGACAATTCGTCCGCCGGGAGTATTTGTTTTATATACCGCAGAGTCCGTTTGCCTTCAGTAGAAGGTCGCAACTTCCTGCTCCGGCACCTCGCATGGCTCGATGGACACCATGTGCAGCACCGGGCCGGGACCCTCGTACACGTCCGGCAGGGTGCGGATGTCGATGCGCGCGGTGAGCTTGTACCAGGCGAGGTTTTTGAGCTCGCTCGTATCTGCGGTCTCCGCCGCGAGCGGGATGAAGCGGATATCGTTTGCGCAGCAGGTCATCACGTCGCGTCCAAAGTAGAAGTACCCCTTCTTTAGACTGCGGGATTTCGTGATCGCCTTGCCTTTGAGCGAGACGGTCTTGTTCCGATACTTCTCCGGCTGATCCATGATGTCCTGCAGGAAGAGCGCGTAGTCCGCGTCGCCGATCTCGCAGACAGGGGCGTTGAGATCGTAGGGGAGGGGAAGCTCAATGTCGTCGTAGCTGATTTTGCCATCCGGCGTTTCAAAGGCAATGTCGCACCGGCGGTTGATGGCGCGGATGATCTTGTGCGCCTGCATTTTGAGATCCTCGTCGCCCTCGGGGAAGCGGTTGAGCACCGCAAGCTCGCAGCTCTGCAGCTTGTCCACCATGAGCTGGCGCATGTTGTTATTGTAGTTGAGGAACGTGCGCGCGTCGATGAATAGAAATTCCTGCGCCACGATCCACTCCTTCGGCATGTTCGTATAGAGCGTGTCGAGCGTCCACATGCCGTTGTACTCCACCATGACGTAGGAGCAGCGGTGCTTTTTCAAAAGCGCCGCGAGATTTTCGGTCGTGAGATCGCTCTCGCTCTCGATCGTCTCGGTGAACACGGTGGGCGCGGCGAACGTCGAGGGATCGTATTCCTCCACGCCCTCCTCGCACACGAGCAGGAGGATGCGGTCGCCGTTATTGAATGTCGCGTCCTCGAGCGTCTGCTGGGCGAACTTCGTCTTGCCGGACTCCAGAAAGCCGGTGAAGAGATATACGGGGACTTGTTTTGCCATGGCTTATTCTCCCTTTCAGCGGAAGAGCTCGGCGACGGCGTCCTCGTGCAGCTCGTGGCCGATGACGCACAGCCGCCCCGTCACGCCGGCGCTGCCGCGGCGGATGTTGATCTCGCCCGGCGTATAGTCAAAGTGGATCCACTCGCCCTCGGTCGCGGCGACAATGCCCTTCGCGCGCAGCACGACGCCGTATTTGGCCTCGTCCTCGAGCGCGGTGAGCGCGGCGCGCAGGCCGTCCTCGGTGAACTTCTTCGCCGTCTCCATGCCCCAGGATGTGAAAACCTCGTCCGCGTCGTGGCCGTGGTGATGGTGGTGATGATGGCCGCAGCCGCACTCATGATCGTGGTCATGGTCGTGCTCGTGCTCGTCGTGGTCGTGATGGTGGTGCTCGTGGTCGTGACCGCAGCCGCATTCCTCGCCGTGATCGTGATGATGCTCATGTTCGTGGTCATGCTCGTCATGGTCATGGTCATGGTGATGATGCTCGTGGTCATGATCGTCATCATCGTCATCGTCGTCATGGTGGCAGCCGCAGGAGCAGTTGCCGTTCTCATCGAAGTGATGATGGTGCTCGTGCTCTTCGTGCTCTTCGTGCTCGTCATGGTCGTGATGATGGTGATGCTCGTGCTCGTCCTCATCCTCCTCGTGCTCGCGCTCAATGCTCTCGAGCGCGGCGGTGAGCGTGTCGCGCTTTTCCATCGCGTCGAGGATCTGCGCGCCGGAGAGCTCGTCCCACGGCGTCGTGATGATGACGGCGCCCGCGTTCTTTTCGCGCAGCAGCGCGACGCACTCGGCGAGCTTTTCCTCCTTCATGCCCGCGGTGCGGGAGAGAATGATGCACCCGGCGGATTCCACCTGGTTATTGAAGAACTCGCCGAAATTGCGCATATACATTTTGCATTTGCCCGCGTCCACGACGGTGCAGAGCGCATTGATCTCGAGTTCGCCGTCCGACGCCTGCTCCACGGCGGTCACGATGTCGGAGAGCTTGCCGACGCCCGAGGGCTCGATGAGGATGCGGTCAGGGGCATAGCGCTCGCAGACCTCGTGCAGCGCGGCGCGGAAGTCGCCCGTCAGGCTGCAGCAGATGCAGCCGGAGTTCATCTCCGTTACCTCGATGCCGGCGTCCTGCATGAAGCCGCCGTCTACGCCGATCTCGCCGAACTCGTTTTCGATGAGCACGAGCTTTTCACCCGCGTAGGCCTCGGAAATGAGCTTTTTGATGAGCGTGGTCTTGCCCGCGCCGAGGAAGCCGGAAAATACATCAACTTTTGTCATACATATAACCTCTTTCTGCTGGAAGCAGCCTGTTTTTCCAATAAAGTATTATAACACATTCGTCAAGGGGGTATTTTTGCTGTTGCCTGACTTTTTCTTGAAAAATGAATTGTAATAATATAAATGTATGCTATAATGAGCAAATGTCCGTTTTACTCCATTCCACTCTGTCTTTTTCCACTCAGCGAATCTTTAGAGAGGTAAAAAAATTGGAACAGAAAAAGAAGTCCGCTCGCACGATGCGCGTGCTCGGCACGCTGCTCGAGGGCAGCGGGAAGTACTTCGCCGTGTGTATCCTTCTGGGACTGCTGCTCACGGTGGTTGAAATGATCGCGCCGCAGGTCATCCGCGTGACGGTGGACTCGGTCATTGACTCCAAGCCCATGGATCTGCCCGCATGGGCGCTCCGGTGGGTGGCGTCGCTCGGCGGCGTGGAGTATCTGCGCGCGAATATGTGGTTCATCGCACTCATTCTCGCGATTGCGGGTCTCACCGCGGCGCTGCTGCGCTATGGCGCGAACATGTTCAACGCCCGGGCGGGCGAAACGCTCGTCAAGACTGCGCGCGACAAGCTCTTTCACCACATCGAATGCCTGCCATGGAAGTGGCACGCCGAAAATCCGACCGGCGACATCATTCAGCGCTGCACGAGCGACGTGGAGCGCATCAAAATGTTCTTCCAGGAACAGTTCATCTCCGTTTTCCAGATCATCGTGCGCATCATCCTCGCGCTCTCGCTCATGACGGCGATGAACGCAAAGCTCTCCATCGTCGCGTGGGTCATCGCGCCGATCATCGTGCTCTATTCGGTGCTCTTCCACAACAAGATCCGCGCCCGGTTCACCGAGTGCGACGAGAACGAGGGCGTTCTCTCCACGATCGCGCAGGAAAACCTCACGGGTGTGCGCGTCGTGCGCGCGTTTGGGCGCGAAAAGTTCGAGCGCGACCGCTTCGAGGAGCAGAACAACAAATACACCGCCTGCTGGATCGGGCTTTGCCGGACGCTCTCCGACTTCTGGGCGGTGGGCGATTTTACGAGCTGCCTCCAGATCCTGCTCGTGGTCGTGCTCGGCACGGTCTCGTGCGTGAACGGGAATCTGACGGCGGGCGAGTTCGTGTCGTTCTCGCTCTATAACACGATGCTCATCGGCCCCGTGCGCCGTCTGGGGCGCATCATCTCCGAAATGAGCAAGGCCGGCGTCTCCATCGACCGCCTCGGCGAAGTTCTCGAAGCCGAGGTCGAGCAGGACGCGCCCAACGCCGCCGAAGCGCCGATGGACAAGGATATCTCCTTTGAAAACGTCAGTTTCCACTACGGCGAAAACGGCCCGGACGTGCTCGAAAACGTGAGCTTCACCGTGCCCGCCGGAAAGAGCTTCGGCATTCTCGGCGGCACCGGCTCCGGCAAGAGCAGCCTGCTTCTGCTTCTCTGCCGCCTGTATGCGCCCACGGAGGGCAAGATCACCGTCGGCGGTGTGGATATTGCCGATATGCCGGCGCGCTATGTGCGCGAAAACGTCGGCGTTGTGCTGCAGGAGCCGTTCCTCTTCTCCCGCTCGGTGCAGGAGAACATCGGCATCTGCGGCGCGAGCGACGCGGAGATCCGCGCCGCCGCCGTCACCGCCTGCGTAGACGGCGACATCACCCGCTTCTCGCAGGGGTACGATACCATGGTCGGTGAGCGCGGCGTGTCGCTCTCCGGCGGACAGAAGCAGCGCGTGGCCATCGCCCGCATGCTGACGAAAAAGACGCCGGTCATCGTTTTTGACGACTCGCTCTCCGCCGTCGATACCGAGACGGACGAGAAGATCCGCTCTGCGCTCGACCGTGATCTCGGCGGCGCGACGACGATCATCATCTCCCACCGCATCACGACGCTGCTCGACTGCGACAACGTCCTCGTGCTCGAAAAGGGCCGCGTGAGCCAGCTCGGCTCGCCGCGCGAGCTGCTCGCCCAGCCGGGCATTTTCCGCAAGATCTACGACATGCAGATGGCCATCGGAGAGGAGGAAGGAGCATGAACGAACAGAAAAAGACCCAGGGCGCAAAATGGTTCGGCATCCCCCGCCTCGTCCCGTATATGAAGCCGTACGGCAAGCTCATTTTCTGGATGATCCTCATGGCGTTCTACGGCAGCGCCATGGACGCGGTCATCCCGCTTTTCCAGCAGTACGCCATCGATAACTACATAGCCAATTCTACCCTCGCGGGGCTCGGCTGGTTCATCGCGGCGTATGTCGTCATCATCCTCACGCAGACGGCCTCCAACTACATCTCCGCCTTCGGCGCATGCAAGCTGGAGCTGTCCGTCGGCCGCGATCTCAAGCGCGAGAGCTTCAACCATCTGCAAACGCTCTCGTTCTCGTACTTCAACCAGAACAGCGTCGGCTATGTCCACGCGCGCGTCATGTCCGATACCGACCGTATCGCGAGCACGCTCGCCTGGAGCATGGCGGAGGGCGTGTGGCACTCGGCGTATCTTCTCTGCGCCATTGTCATGATGCTGATTCTCAACTGGAAATTGGCGCTGTGCGTGCTCGTCATCGTGCCGATCGTGGCGATCTCGTCCATGTATTTCCAGAAGAAGCTCGTATTCTTCCACCGCCAGGTGCGCGAGAAGAACTCCCGCATCACCGGCGCTTTCAATGAGGGCATCACCGGCGCCACGACGACGAAAACGCTCGTCGTTGAGGACAAGATGGAGAAGGAGTTCGACGAGTTGACCGCCGATATGAAAAAGGTCAGCGTCCGCGCGATGCATTTCCGCGCGATCTTCATTTCCACAACGACGCTCGCGGCCTCGCTCGCGCTTGCGCTCGTCCTCTGGCGCGGCGGCATCGTCACGCGCGAGGGCGTGGTGCTCATCGGCACGCTCACCGTGTTCATGAACTACGCGCAGGGTATGATGGAGCCCATCCAATGGCTCGTGCAGGCGCTCTCCAGCCTTGTGAACGTACAGGTCAACGTCGAGCGCTTCACCACGCTCATGGAGACGAAGTCCGATGTGCAGGACACGCCGGAGGTTATGGAAAAGTACGGCGACACGTTCAGCCCGAAAAAGGAGAACTGGGAAGAGCTCCACGGCGATATCGAGTTCCGGGACGTAACGTTCCGCTATCCTGATGGCGACGAGAACATCCTCGAGCATTTCAACCTGAAGGTGCCGCAGGGGACGAACGTTGCCATCGTCGGCGAGACCGGCGCGGGCAAGTCCACGCTTGTGAATCTCGTCTGCCGGTTTTATGAGCCGACGGAGGGGCAGGTGCTCATCGACGGGCGCGATGCCCGGGAGCGCAGCCAGCTCTGGCTCCACTCGAACATCGGCTACGTGCTTCAGACGCCGCACCTCTTCTCCGGAACGGTGCTGGAAAACCTCCGCTACGGCCGCGAGGATGCGACCATGGAGGAGATCGAAGCGGCGGTCAGGGCCGTCTCTGCCGACGGGATCATTGAAAGACTGCCGGACGGCTACAACAGCGACGTCGGCGAGGGCGGCAACAGCCTTTCGACCGGCGAGAAGCAGCTTTTGTCCTTCGCCCGCGCGCTGCTCGCCGACCCGCGCATCTTCGTGCTCGATGAGGCGACGTCCTCCGTCGACACGGTCACGGAGCGGCTCATTCAGGACGCCATTGAAAAGGTTATGGACGGGCGCACGTCGTTTGTGATCGCGCACCGGCTCTCCACGATCCGCCGCGCGGATGTCATCCTCGTCGTGAACGCCGGCAAGATTGTCGAGCGTGGCAGCCACGCCGAGCTCATGGCGAAAAAGGGCGTGTACTACGGCCTTTACACCCGCCAGTACCGCGAGGAGCAGATCCAGGCCTCCATGGAAAACGAATAAAAAGTATCCGCCGGACGCAAGTCCGGCGAATATTTTCCCTACAGGCTGGGGAAAGCTATAAACCCCTCAGTCAGCCTGACGGCTGCCGGCACCCCTGTTAGGGGAGCCAGGCTTGGTTATCCAAAAACTTACTTGCCTCCCCTGACAGGGGGAGGTGGATTTTGCCGAAGGCAAAAGACGAAGGGGTTTTCCCCGGAAGGGTGGAACGTGTGAACAAAGCCGAACAACGCTGCAAATGGCTCACGGACAAGTACATACTCTGCCTTCTTGCGCTCTTTCCGCTCTTCACAGGCTTTCATGGCTACGCGAACCTCACGGCGGCAAAGTTCTGGCTTTATACGGGTGCAACGGCACTCTGGGCGCTCGGCATCGCGGTGTGCCTCTGCTCCGGCGCGCGCCTCTTCGCGAAAAAGCCGGGAGGCTTTTTCTATCTTACCTGCGCGTTCCTCGTCTGGAATCTTGTTTCCGCGGCGGTCAGCCCGTGGCGGGAGAAAACATTTCTCGGCGCGGGGCGGTACGACGGCCTTCTTACGCAGCTTCTCTATGCGCTCACGGCGCTCGGAACCGCGCGCTGGGGACGGCGGCGCGTGCTTTATGCCCGCGTGCTCGGCGCGAGCGTGCTTTTATGCTGCGTCGTGGCGTTCTGGCAGCTCGCAGGCGGAAACCCACTCGGCCTGTATCCGAACGGCTGGCGCTTTGCCGACGCAGGAACGCTCTATTCCGGCCTGTATCTCGGTACGGTGGGGAATACGCTGCTCCTCGGCTCCGTGCTCTCGCTCGCGGTGCCGGTGCTCACGTACACGGCGGTCAAAAGGCGCGGGTACGATCTCCTTCTGCTGCTTCCGGCGGCGATGGCACTCTATGTTCTGTACCGGAGCGAATGCTCATCCGCGTGGGTGGCGCTGATTGGCTCGTGTGCGCTGATGCTGCCGAAGCTTGCGCAGGGACGGCGGCGGAAGTACGTTTTGGCGACGGAGGGGGTCTTGGTGCTGGCCGTGCTGCTGGCGGTCTACTTCTATCCGGGACAGAGCGGGACGCTTTTTGAAGCGTCGCGCCTGCTCCACGGCGAGGCGGACGCCTCGTTCGGCTCCCACCGCGTGGAGATCTGGCGTGAGGTCTGCGCGCTCACTGCCCAGCGCCCCATATTCGGCGGCGGGCCGGGCACGGCGGCCGCGCGGCTGCACATCGAATTTACGCGCTTCGTGCCGGAGACCGGGCGGACGCTCCGGACATACGTTACGAACGCGCACAACGAATATCTCGGTTACGCGGTGAATCTCGGCTGGCCGGGGCTTGCGCTCTATCTTGGCATGATGGGGCTCACATTTTTCCGCCCCCGGCGCGGCGGGGCGGACGCCGCGTGGCTCTGGGGCGTCACGGCGTACTGGATCCAGGCGTTTTTCGCGCTCGGCCTCGTGGTAAGCGCGCCGCTTTTGTGGCTCGCGTGGGGGCTGGCATTCGCGCCGGAAGGGAGCACAGAGCATGAACATTGAGCTGCAAAAGATCACGCTGGAGGGAATGGATGAGCTGGATCGCGGCTTTCAGCGCGACCCGGCCACATTCGCGGATATGAGTCTCTTTTCGGAGTACCGCTATTCGCCGGAAGAGACGCAAAAACGGTTCGAGCGCTACAGCGCGGACAACCGGCGGCATTTTCTCATCCTGCTCGATGGCCGCCCGGTCGGTGAGATCGGCATCAAGCACATCGACTGGGAGAAAATGGAAGGAGAGCTCTCCGTCCATCTGCAGAAAGACGCCGTGAAAAACCGCGGCATCGGCACGCGCGCGGAGCGGCTGCTGCTTGCCTACGCCTTCGAGGGGCTCCGGCTCCATGCGGTGACCGCGCGGGTCATAGAAAAGAACACGCGCAGCCGGCACGTGCTCGAAAAGGTCGGCTTTGTGTTCGGCCGGCAGGAGAACGGCTTCCTGCACTACCGCTTCCCGCGGGAGAAATTTGTAACGGCTGGCACTGACGGAGAAAATAAAAATCCCGCGGAATAAGGATTCCACGGGATTTTTTACGTAGTGAAGCGAAGATCAGCGAGGCAATCAGCGGCTTTTTCACAAGAGCTCGTATTGCTCCATAAAGTTGGTCCGTGTGCCCGCTGCGGTAAAAAGACGGTCTGCTATCTTCCGGAGTGCGCTCTCGGTGTCCGCGAGGAACCGCTCCGTATCAGATAGCGAGACAGCGGAAGAGCCTGTGTCCGGGAAAAGAGACGCATAACGGCGGCATAGCCCGTCGATCTGTGTCAGAGTCTGTATGTTTTCCCTGCCGGAAAAGGCCGGAAGCCTCCGGCACTGTGCCCGAAGCGCTTCCATACAGCCGGGGCTTCCGCAGCATCCGGCACTGCCGTACAAAGCCGCGAGCGCTGCGGAAAGATTCCGCCGGACAGCGGCGGCACAGGGGCCGTGAAGCGCCTTTAAAAGCGTAAGATACTCCTGTGCGACCTGCAGCTGCAAAAACGCGGCGAGAAACACATACTCCGGAGTTTTGCCGTTGCGCGCAGTATCATCCGATCCGAAGCTTTTGTCATGAATCGACACGAAATATCACCAAACACATACGATAGGCGCTCTTTTTCGACACGGCAAGACTCTATAGAGGCGGATGAAGAAATTTCAGATCAAAAGCGGCCGTTTTTCCCTGTAAGAAGCTGGTAAGGGAAAAAA
>CAVEQS010000052.1:0-15924 GCA_963618015.1 bacterium
TGGAGCACTTCAAGCAAGAACTCACGGAATATCTGGATTACTACAACAACCGCAGAATTAAGGCAAAGCTAAAGGGCTTGCCGCCTGCTATTCACAGACAACAAGCCCTTTCGGTCGCTTGAACAATTTGCGCTTAATTTATTTGTCTAACTTTTTGGGGTCACTTCACGCATCGGCGGCTGCGCGGGGGATTTGTTCTTTCTGCGGTTTTATTAGAGCTCCGTATACGGAATATAGTCGAGCGCCGTATAGTGGCTCGTGTGGGAATCGACGATGGCCTGGCAGGTCGCCTCGTCGGACGGTGTGTCATTGGAAACGTCATAGTCCGTATCGTACGTCATGTACCACGCGCCGGACTCGCTCGTCACGCCCTGCATAAGAGCAAGCTCGCCGTTCTGGAGTGCATAGTAAAGCCACACGCTGCTCGCCGCGCCGTTCGAGCCCTCGTTCGCGATGAGCCAGGCATTTTCGTCCGCGAGATATTCCACAAAGTACCGGTCTCTCGCATGGCTCTGCACGAGCATGTGCGGCGCGCCGTCCTTGACCGTCCAGATTTCCAGCACCACGGGGTCGGTGTCCGCGCCCAGGATCGCGCCGATCACCATCTCCGGCGAGCCATCATTATCAAGGTCGGGGAAAAATACGCCGACGTTCGCGCGACTGTCGCCCTCGTAATAGTACCCGGCGATCTCGCTCATGCCGTTTTCAAAATACCGCGCCTCCGGCCACTGCTCGGAGAGCGCCGCAGCATAGCGGTCAAGCTGCGCGGCATAGAGCGTTTTTCCCTCTTCCGCCATGTTCACGATGCCGGCCGGCTCGTCCGTGGGCTGCGAAACCGGCTCCGCCGCAGGCTCTGCGGCCGGTTCTTCCGTGGGTTCCGCTGTTGCGGCCGGCTCCTCTGTGGGCACGGCGGTGGCCGTCGGTTCGGGCGTCGCGGTAGGCGCCGGGTCAGAGGCCGGCGCGCCGCAGGCCGTCAACAGCAGGCAGAGCGCCAGCACGAGCGCACCGATCCATTTCATCTTCTTATTCATTGTATAACCTCCTGCGGCCGGGTTTTCCGCTCCGCAGGATATGAGACGTACCCGTGCAGAGAATGGTTCGGTGCCTATTTCAAAATCTCCTGATACGACGCCCATGCCCAGACATACTCGTCCACGGCGGTCTTCCCTTCGCGCAGCGCCGCCATCTCTCGCAGGCAGAGCGGCACGGCGGCTTCCAGAAATTCCTCTGCAATGGCTTTGGTGAAATATACGCAATCGCCCGGCGGGGGCGGCGTTGTGAAGTCGGCATGCAGCTCGGCGAGAAATTCCGGCAGCTTGAAATCGGAAACCGCGGCGAGCGGCTCGGCAGAAAAGTTTTCCGGTACGGTGAGATCGTCCCGCAGAGCATACTTTTCGATCGCCCAGGTGTTCAGAATGCGGTAGTCGGCATAGAGCCGTTCGATCTTTTCCAGCGAGTCCGTTTTCCAGCCGTGGTCGAGATAGAACACCTTGCGGAACACAATGTCCTGCACAAGGTGAAGATAGTACCCGAGATAGAGCGGATCGTCCATTTTCTCCGCGAAGCGCGCCCGGAAATCGCCGAGCGCCATAATGGTCCTTCGTCCGCCGTCGATCTCGGTGCGGAAATGGGCGCTCACGCGCGCTCCGGCGTCCGGCAATATCGCGCCGAGACGAAAGCGCTTTTCGTCCGAAACGGAAATCTCGTCCAGAAGGAGCTTTGCCGCGGCGAGATGAAGGATACGCGATGCCATAGTTTTTTCCTCCCGTATACGAAAAAGACGGGACGCCGCCCGAAGGCGCATCCCGTCTTTTTCCCAAAAATTACTTGAGGCCGTACTTCTTGTTGAACTTATCCACGCGGCCGCTGGTGTCGACCAGCTTCTGCTTGCCGGTGTAGAAGGGGTGGCACTTCGAGCAGATCTCGACGGTGATGTCCTTCTTGGTGGAGCCGGTCTCGATGACCTCGCCGCAGGCGCAGCGGATGGTCGTGCGCTGGTAATTGGGATGGATTCCTTCTTTCATGTCGTTCACCTCATGATGAGCTGCCCTGAGGCCGAAATATACGGAGATACAAGGCGCAACGCAAATTATAGCAAACCGCGCCGCGCAATGCAAGCTTTTTTTGCATCTGGGAAAAACGCCGTTCCTTTAGCTGCGTCCTCGTAAAAAACACAGCCCCTTCCGGCGATTTTCACGAAAAGTATAGAAAAAGGTTAAGACTTTCCAGAAATGGATATTGAAAAAAAATGTTCCATCCGGCAGATATTATGGTATAATCTCTTTATGTGACCAAAAGGCGGAGATTTCCCCATCCCCGCCGGCAGTATGGAAAAGCAAACCAATGGAAGAAAGGAAAGAAGCTATGTTTCCTATCGTAAGCAAGCGGCCCCTGAATGAGGCCGGCACGGTCCTTGAGTATGTCATCAAGGCCCCGCTGGTCGCCAAGAAGTGCCTGCCCGGTCAGTTCATCGTCCTGCGTCTGGACGAGCACGGCGAGCGCGTTCCTCTGACGATCGCGGATTACGACCGCGAAGCGGGCACCGTCACCATCATGGTGCAGCCCGTCGGTCAGACGACCCGCATGCTCGAGCTCATGGAGCCGGGCGACTGCCTTGCCGACTTTGTCGGCCCCATGGGCAAGCCCACCCAGATCGGCGGACAGAAGCGTGTCTGCGTCGTTGGCGGCGGCGTCGGCTGCGCCATCGGCTACCCCGTGTGCAAGGGCTTCTATGAAGCCGGCATCGAGGTCGACATGGTCGCCGGTTTCCGTTCCAAGGACATCGTGATCCTTGAGGACGAGATGCGCGCCCACTCCACCAACCTCTACATCTGCACCGACGACGGCAGCTACGGCGAGAAGTGCTTCGGCAACGCCAAGCTGGAAGAGCTCATCAAGTCCGGCCGCGAGTATGACGAAGTGTTCATCATCGGGCCTCTGAAGATGATGAAGTTCACCGCCCTCACCACCAAGCCCTACGGCATTAAGACCATCTGCTCTCTCTGCCCGATTATGATCGACGCCTCCGGCATGTGCGGCGGCTGCCGTCTGACCGTTGGCGGCGAGACCAAGTTCGCCTGCGTGGACGGCCCCGAGTTTGACGGCCACCAGGTCGACTGGGACGAGCTGATCGCCCGCAACTCCTTCTACGCCGGCGAAGAGACCGCCGCGAAGGAACATATCTGCCGCATCACCGGAGGTGTAAGACATGGCTAATATGAGTATGACCAAGAACCCCATTCCGGAGCAGGAGCCTCTGGTACGCAACAAGAACTTTGACGAGGTCGCTCTCGGCTACACCGAGGAGATCGCCATCGACGAGGCCAAGCGCTGCCTCAACTGCCGTCAGCATCCCTGCGTCAACGGCTGCCCGGTGAACGTCCGCATCCCGGAGTTCATTGCCAAGGTCGCCGAGGGCGAGTTTGAAGAAGCCTACAAGATCATCACCTCCACCAACAGCCTGCCCGCCGTCTGCGGCCGCGTCTGCCCGCAGGAGCATCAGTGCGAGGGCAAGTGCGTCCGCGGCATCAAGGGCGAGAGCGTCGGCATCGGCCGTCTCGAGCGCTTCGTCGCCGACTGGCATGCCGCCCACGCCGACCCCAATGCGAAGGTCGAGAAGCCCGTTTCCAACGGCCACCGTGTCGCCGTCGTCGGTTCCGGCCCTGCCGGTCTGACCTGCGCGGGCGACCTCGCCCGCATGGGCTACGAAGTCACCGTGTACGAGCTGTTCCACAAGGCCGGCGGCGTGCTGGTGTACGGCATTCCCGAGTTCCGTCTGCCCAAGGCGATCGTGGCGCGCGAAGTCGCCGCGCTCGAGGAGATGGGCGTTAAGATCGTGACCGACGCCGTTATCGGCCGCGCGATCTCCATCGACGAGCTGCTCACCGAGGAAGGCTTCGAGGCCGTGTTCCTCGGCTCCGGCGCCGGTCTGCCCCGCTTCCTCGGCATCCCGGGTGAGAACCTGCTCGGCGTTTACTCCGCCAACGAGTTCCTGACCCGTATCAACCTCATGAAGGCTTACCGCGAAGATTACGACACGCCGATCAAGCACCACAAGTGCGTCGCCGTCGTCGGCGCCGGCAACGTCGCCATGGACGCCGCCCGCTGCGCGAAGCGTCTCGGCGCGGAGCACGTCTATGTTGTCTACCGCCGCGGCATGGAAGAGGTCCCCGCCCGTAAGGAAGAGGTCCACCACGCCCAGGAGGAAGAGGTCGAGTTCAAGCTGCTCACCAACCCGGTGCGCGTCATTGGCGACGAGAAGGGCTACGTGACCGGCATCGAGTGCATCAAGATGGAGCTCGGCGAGCCCGACGAGAAGGGCCGCCGCCGTCCGATGCCCGTCGAAGGCTCCAACTTCGTGCTCGAAGTGGACGCCATGATCGACGCTCTCGGCACCAGCCCCAACCCGCTGCTCCGCATGACCACCCCCGGTCTGGAAGCGGACAAGCACGGCTGCCTGATCGCCGACGAGAAGGGCAAGACCACCCACGAGGGCGTGTTCGCCGGCGGTGACGCCGTCACGGGCGCTGCTACCGTTATTCTCGCCATGGGCGCCGGCAAGACCGCCGCTACCGCCATCGACGAGTACATCAAGAACAAGAACGCCTGAGTTCTTACATAAGGCATACAAAATCCGGTTTGGGAATCCCAAACCGGATTTTCTTATGGACTTTTCTGTGGAAATCTGCTATTTTCAAACCGTAATTTCAAAGTAAAGGAGACGATCGTCATGCGTCAGAATATTGGAAAGAAGCCTTGGTTTTACCCCCTGCCGGTGCTCATCATCGGTACCTACGACGAGAACGGCGTGCCGGACGCGATGAACGCGGCCTACGGCGGGCTGTACACCTCGAGCATGGTCGAATTCTGCATCGGCCACGGCCGGAAAACGTTCCAGAACATCCAGAAAACAAAGGCGTTCACCGTCAGCTTTGCCGACGCTGCCAACATGGCTGCGAGCGACTACGTTGGGCTCGTCTCCGGCAATGATACGCCGGATAAAATTGCCAAAGCCGGCTGGACAGCTGCCCGCTCCGAGTTTGTGAATGCGCCCGTTTTCGAGGAGCTGCCGGTCACGTGGGAGTGCGAGTTTGTGCGCGTGACGGAAGAAGGCAACGTACTCGGGAAGCTTGTGAACATCAGCGTGAGCGAGAGCGTTCTTGCCTCCGACGGTACGATCGATATGGACAAATTCGTCCCGCTCGCGTTTGAGCACTCGACGAATCGCTATCTCAAGGTGAACGGTGTTGCCGGGCAGGCGTTTGAGGCCGGAAAAACACTTTTCTAAAAGGAGATTCTTTTATTCCATGCTGAACAAGGAAGGATTCAATGCATGGGCGGACGGGTACGACCGCAGCACCGCCCGCTCCGACGCGGACGGAAGCTATCCGTTCGCCGGATACAACGAAATACTCAGCGAAATCTGCCGCCGCGTGCTCTCGCGCGGGACGGGAGACGTGCTCGATATCGGCTTCGGCACGGGCGTACTGACCGCAATGCTCTATGACCGCGGCTGCCATATGTACGGGCAGGACTTCTCCGATAAGATGATCGCGCTCGCGCAGGAGAAAATGCCGGAGGCCAAGCTTTATTGCGGCGATTTTACGCAGGGGCTCGCCAGTGCGCTGGCACAGCGCCGGTATGACGCGATCATCGCCACCTATTCCCTGCACCATCTGACCGACGCGCGGAAGGTCACGTTCCTCCGGGAGCTTCTTCCGCTGCTGTGCGAGGGCGGCGCGATCTACATTGGAGACGTTGCCTTTGAAACGCGCGCAGAGCTTGAAGCGTGCCGGGCGCAGGCTGGTGGGCGGTGGGATAATGATGAAATTTATTTTGTCTATGACGAGCTGAAAGAGGCGTTTCCCGCCATGACGTTTGACCGTCTCTCTCCCTGCGCCGGGATATTGTCGCTGCGGAAGTGACGGCATAAAAGAATCCGGTTCGGAGCATCCGAACCGGATTTTTGTATACTTCGCAGCCAAAATCTGCTATTATATATACACTGGTATACGCTGGAAAGCTGTGAGGAGGATCGCAATGAACGAATTTAAAGAAGCTGACTATAAGGTTTTTGAGATGTTTGAAAAGCAATGGGCGCTCGTCACGGCGGGCTCGGTCGAGAGCTTCAACAGCTGCACAGTCGGCTGGGGCAGTCTCGGCACGATATGGCGCCGGAGCACGGTGACGGTATACGTCCATCCTGCGCGGTATACCAGTGAACTTCTCACGAAGAGCGACACCTTTACCGTGAGCTTTTTCCCCGAAGCGTATCGGGATGCTCTCGCCTACATGGGCTCACACTCCGGGCGCGACGGCGACAAGGCCGCTGCCTCCGGCCTGACCCCGGTTTCCATTGGCGAGAGCGTTACCTATGCCGAGGCGGAGCTGACGTTTCTTTGCAAAAAGCTCTATCAGCACTCCTTTGCCGCGGAGGATCTCTCGCCGGAGATCCGTGAATACTATGCCGCCGGCGCGCGTTCCTTCCCGGACTTTCAGGGAGGCTGGCAGCCGCACCTCGTATTCGTCGGCGAGATCATCGGCGTGGAAGACAAGCGCGGATGAAGAAAGTCCTCGTGATCGGCTGCCCCGGTTCCGGGAAGAGCACGTTTGCCCGGCGGCTGCGCGACGCGGCCGGTATCCCGCTCTATCCGCTCGATCTGCTCTGGCACAGGCCGGACAGAACGACCGTTTCCGCCGAGGAGTTTGACGCAGCGCTTGCCGAAATTCTCAAAAAAGGCCGCTGGATCCTCGACGGGAACTTCAGCCGGACGCTGGAGCGGCGGCTGGCGGAATGCGACACCGTTTTTCTTTTTGACCTGCCGGTGGAAGACTGTATCGCGGGCGTGGAGGCACGCATCGGCACGAAACGCGAGGACATGCCGTGGATCGAAACGGAGTTTGACCCGGAATTTCGTGAGTTTATCACACATTTTTCCGAGACCCGGCTTCCCAACATCTACGCGCTGCTGGAAAAGCACAAGGACATAGCACTCACCGTGTTTCACTCCCGCGCTGAGTGCGAAGCCTACAAAATACCGGCGGCAGACGCCGGGCGAATTGCCCAGGGAGGGCTGATATGAATCCAAACCGAACCGATATTTTTGAGCCGCTGTTCGCGGAGCTCGACCGGCGGCTTGCCGGAGAGCTGCCGGTGCGTCTCGCCATTGAGGGCGGCAGCGCGAGCGGCAAAACGACGCTCGGCCAGATCCTTGCCGAGCGGTACGGCTGCACCGTGTTCCACATGGACGACTTTTTTCTCCGCCCGGAACAGCGCACCGCCTCGCGCTTTGCCGAGCCCGGCGGGAACGTTGACCGCGAGCGGTTTCTCGAAGAGGTGCTTCTGCCGCTGAGGCGCGGCGAAAAAATCTTTTACCGGCGATTTGACTGTGCTACCATGCAGCTGCAAAACGCCGTGGAAATCGTGCCGGGGAAGCTTGTCGTCACCGAGGGCGCATACTCCATGCATCCGGAGCTCGCGCCGTACTACGATCTTTCCGTTTTTCTCGATATCTCGCCGGAATTGCAGCGCGAGCGCATTTCGCACCGCAACACGCCGGAGAAGGCAAAGCGCTTTTTCACCGAATGGATCCCGATGGAGCAGGCGTACTTTGCCGCGTTCGATATCCCGGCGCGGTGCACGCTGCGCATTTCGATAAAATAAGGAGCAGCTATGAATTACGAATATATCACGCTGCGCGCCCGTCCGGCGCTACGGGAGCGCGCCGCCGCATGGTTTCACGAAAAGTGGCATGTACCGGAGGCCGCCTATCTCGAATGCATGACAGCCTATCTCACGGGCGAGACGGAATACGGCTGGTATCTCTGTCTGGACGGCGGGAAGATCGTCGGCGGGCTCGGCGTCATCGCCAACGACTTTCATAACCGAAAAGACCTCACGCCGAACGTCTGCGCCGTATACACCGAGCCGAATTACCGCGGCCGCGGCATCGCCGGGCGGCTTCTAAACATGGCCACAGACGATCTTGCCGCAAAGGGCATACCGACCGCGTACCTTGTCACCGATCACACCGGTTTTTACGAGCGCTACGGCTGGGAATACCTCTGCCCGGTGCAGTGCGACGGCGAGGACAAGCCGTCCCGGATGTACGTCCACCACACAAAAGCGGAGGCAAATGACATGACCGAAAAGGAAAAAATGCTCCGGCATTTGCTATACGACGCGAACTATGACGAAGCTCTCGCCAAAGAGCGCGGCGCCGCCAAGGAGCTGTGCCACCGGCTCAACCTTCTCTCCCCGTCCGATAGACAGGGGCAGCAGGATATTCTGCGGCAGCTTCTCGGTAAGACCGGCGAGCACTTTACCGTCACCGCGCCGTTCTGGTGCGATTATGGCTACAACATCGAGCTCGGCGAGAATTTTTATTCCAACCACAATCTCGTCATTCTCGACGCCGCCAAAGTCCGGTTTGGGGATAACGTGTTTATCGCACCGAACTGTGGCTTTTATACGGCAGGACACCCCATCGACGCCGAGCGCCGCAACAAGGGGCTTGAATACGCCTACCCCATCACCGTAGGCGACAATGTGTGGATCGGCGGCGGCGTGCAGGTAATGCCCGGCGTCACGATCGGCAGCAATGTGGTGATCGGCGGCGGGAGCGTCGTCGTGAAGGATATCCCGGATAACTCCGTCGCCGTAGGAAACCCCTGCCGGGTGATCCGCCCCATCACGGAGGCAGACCGGAACACCTGCTATGACCGGGAGGAACAGTATGGAACGGCTTTTTGAACACACGCTCAACACCCGCCCAATACTGAAAAACAGCCTCCGCTTTGTTCGGAGCGATGTCCCCGCGCAGGTATCCGCGGCGGAAAAAGACGCGCTGGTCGAGCACGGCATCACCACGATCGTCGACCTTCGCACCGCAGCAGAGCGCGCGGAACGGCCTTGCCCACTCGCAGACGACGCGCGGTTTACGTATCTCTGCCTGCCCGTCACGGTGGGAAACGCCGTTCCCGCAACGGCGGACGATGTGTCTCGGCTCTATATCGCCATGGTGGATGACGCGCTGCGCCGCACGATCGACACGATATGGAACGCGAAAACCAACGTTCTCTACTTCTGCGCTGCCGGAAAGGACCGGACGGGCGTTGTTTCGGCGATCCTGCTCCATAAATCCGGCATGAGCCGCGAGTACATTGTGGAGGATTTCATGAAAACGAGGGCCAATCTGAAAGCATATCTCGAAGAGTATGCCCGCGAGCACCCCGGCATCCGGCTCGATGTCATCCTCCCGCACGAGCGGTACATGGAAGAATTTCTCGCGTGGCTCAAAACACAGGAAATATAAAATAGGCAGAGGCAACAGCGCGTTGCTTGCCGGTGGCAGCGGCTTCGGGTATAATTTCCTTACGAGGTGATCAGAATATGGAAACAAAAGATGTGATTTTGCAGCTTCGGAACCGAGAAAACCTGTCGCAGGAGGAGCTCGCCGAAAAGCTTTTCGTTACCCGGCAGGCGGTGTCCCGCTGGGAGAACGGCGAGACGCTCCCCAACACGGAAACGCTCAAGCGATTGTCAGCGCTGTTTGACGTCTCCATCAACACGCTTCTCGGCTCGCCGCGCCAGAACATCTGCCAATGCTGCGGCATGCCGCTCGAGGACGCCATAACGAGCCATGAGCCGGACGGCTCATTCAACGAGGAATACTGCAAATGGTGCTACTCCGGCGGTGAGTTCAAATACGAGAGCGCCGAACAGCTCATCAATTTCTGCGTGGAGCATATGGCGACGGAGGCGTGGCCCGCGGAACAGGTCCGCGCGCACATGGAAGCCGTTGTGCCGCAGCTCAAAAGGTGGAAACACGATTAACGATCATAAACGAAAAAACGTATGGCCGCGGCCATACGTTTTTTCGTTATTTATCATTCTTTCTCCGCCGGAGTCTGCGCTTCGGCGGCAGCTTTCTCCGCCGTTTCGTTCTCCGCCGGGGCTGCTTCGGTTTCGGGAAGAGGCTCGGTTTTGCCGTCCGGCAGCGTCTCCGCCGCTTCGGCCGGGTCGAGTTCGATCACGGGCGCCTGCCCGGCGAGGAATTCGGCGTGCGACTTTCCGTGCGCCACCGCCACGGTGGTAAAGAGGCCGGAAATGCCGTCCAGCAGGAAGCCGAGCGCTGCGGCGAACAGGAGTGTATCGTTCTTTTCAAAGGGATTCACAAGCAGCAGCACGCCCGCCGCGCAGATGCACACGCCCAGCACAAGCGCCGCCGTCCAGCCGCCGGTACCGCAGCTTTTAATATCCAGCCCGTGCTTGCAGTCCATGAAGCCGTGGTAGAGCAGCACGACGCCCATCACGATGACCGTGAGGCGCATGATCTGTTCCGTAAGACTCTGCGTGAGCAAGATCCAGACGCCCGCCACCGCGGCAATGATGCCGGAGATGAGCAGCAGCTTTCGCAGCAGGCCAACGCGCTCACCGGTAAGGTACGAGGCGATCTGCAATATGCCCGAGAGGATCATCACCGCGCCGAAGCCGTAGCTGATCCATTTCATGGCGGTCGCCGTCCATATCAGCATGGCTACGCCGAGCGCCAGACAGAGGATGCTTACGCCGAACGCGGCAAAAGCAAAATGACGGAAAAATCGTTTCATGGTGTCTCCTTTCAAATGACCGAATAGATCGTGGAAACAAGATCGTAACGCGCGCCGTAGTGCGTCATGGCGCCGAGAGCGGACGCATCGGCCTTCTTCATGAGCAGTACGTCAGCCTCACCCGCGGCGGCCTCGGCAGCAAGGACGGAGGCGTCCCCGGCGTAGACCTCGGCAATGTAGCCGGTCGCGGATTCAAACGCCGGAAGCCATACGGCAAGAATGCCGCTTTCCAAAAGCTCCGTATCCGCCGCGACGCGCACATGGCGCGTCTCGTCCGTTGCCGCCGGAATTTCGTCCGATGCGCGTTCCGCCGCCGGGAGCGTATACATCGGCGTATCGAGCCCATCGGGGACGAAGCCTTCCGCCGCGTCCAGCCCCGAAGATCGAAGCCAGATACTGAGCGCCTTTGCCCCATCGCTTTTCCCCTCACAGAGGACATACGCGGTCTCTTCCCCCGCAGCAAAGCGCGGCGCTGGGGTCGGTTCTGCCGTCGGCTCCGGCGACGGTGTCGGCGTTTCCGTTGTCTCCGGCGCGGCGCTCGCCGCCGCGGTCGGGTCGGCGGAGGGCTCCGCTGTGTCCGGCGCTTTGGCGCAGCCCACCGTCAGCAGCAGGCATGCCGCGAGAAGCGGCACAAGATATCTCTTCATGGTCTGTTCTCCTTATCGCAGCCGCCGGAACAGCGGCCGCAGTCTCCGCCGCAGCCGCGCTTCCGGTTTTTCCAGCCGCGCTTTACGGCGATCACCGCCCACGCGGCAACGCCGAGCAAAATAACAATATCCGCTATGGACATAGGATGTCTTTCCTATCGATCAAATAAGCAGCGCGATCTGATAGACCGCCGCGCCAAGCACCCAGGCAAGAAGGCACTGGAACAGCACGACGCCGAGCGTTTTCCAGGCCGAGCCAAGCTCGCGCCGGATCGCCGCAACCGCCGCCACACAGGGCGTATACAACAGCGTGAACACAAGAAACGCCGTTGCGCTGCGCACGGAGAAGAGCGTGGATAGCGCCGCGCCGCCGGTGAGCACGCCGAGCGTGCTGACCACGGCTTCCTTTGCCATGAACCCCGCGATGAGCGAGGTGCACACGCGCCAGTCGGCAAAGCCGAGCGGCGCGAAGAGCGGCGCGAGAAGCCCGCCAAGCGCGGCGAGGAGGCTCTGCGAATTGTCCGAAACGGGGTTGATGCGCGTATCAAACGTCTGCAAAAACCAGATCACAAGACTCGCCAAAAAGATGACCGTAAAGGCCCGGTGGAGAAAGTCCTTCGCCTTGTCCCACATGAGCTGGAGCGTTGTGCGCACGGAGGGCATGCGGTAGTTCGGCAGCTCCATCACAAACGGGATGGGGTTGCCGCGGAAAAGCGTTTTCCCGAATACCAGCGCCACAAGTACTCCAACGAGAATGCCGAAGAAATACAGCCCGCCCATGGCGAGCGCCTTATACTTCGGGAAAAACGCCGCGACGAACACGGAATAGATGGGAATTTTGGCGCTGCAGCTCATGAACGGCGTGAGCAGCACGGTCATGCGGCGGTCGCGCTCGCTCGTGAGCGTCCGCGTTGCCATAACCGCCGGAACGGTGCAGCCGAAGCCGATGAGCATCGGCACAATGCTCTTGCCGGAAAGACCGATGCGGCGCAGGAGCTTGTCCATCACGAAAGCGACGCGCGCCATATATCCGGTGTCCTCCAGCATGGAGAGAAAGAAGAACAGCACCACGATGACCGGCAAAAATTCCACAACGTTGCCAACGCCGCCGAACAGCCCGTCGATCACGAGCGAGTGTACGACCGGGTTGATGCCGTAGGCCGTGAGCGCCGTGTCCACCAGTCCCGCCAGCGCGTCGATCCCCGCGGCGAGCAGATCGGAAAGAACCGCACCGAACACCTCGAACGTGAGATAAAACACCAGCAGCATGATGCCGATGAAGATCGGCAGAGCAAATATGCGGTGCGTGAGAACGTTATCGATGGCGCGCGAGCGCTTCCTCTCGCGGCTTTCCTCCGGCTTTTTCACCGTTTCGGCGCAGACCGACTCGATGAACGAATACCGCATGTCGGCGATGGCGGCGTTGCGGTCAAGTCCCGTCTCCCGCTCCATCTCCACGATGCTGTGCTCGCACAGCTCCAATTCGTTTTCGTCGAGCGCGAGACGCGCGACAATGTCGCCGTTCCCCTCGATCACGTTCATGGCCGCCCAGCGGGCGCTCATCCGGGCGCGCTCGGCATGGTCCTCCACCACATGGGTCACGGCATGGATGCAGCGGTGCACCGGCCCCGGCGGACAGAAGTCGTATACCTCCGGCTTGCGGCCGGCCGAGGCCGTGCGGCAGGCGAGCTCCGTCAGATCGGCAATGCCCTCGCCCTTCGCTGCGCTGATCGGCACAACCGGGATACCGAGCAGCTCCGAGAGCTTCACGGTGTCGACCGTGCCGCCGTTGGCGCGCACCTCGTCCATCATGTTCAGGGCAAGAACCATTGGCACCTGCATTTCGATCATTTGCAGCGTGAGATAAAGATTGCGTTCAATGTTCGTGGCATCCACGATGTTGATGATGCCGTCGGGTCGGCCATCGAGAATGAAATCGCGCGTTACGATCTCCTCGGCAGAATAGGGCCGCAGCGAATAGATACCCGGCAGATCGACAACCTCGTCGCCCTTCGTGTTGCGGATGGTGCCGCTTTTGCTGTCCACCGTGACGCCGGGAAAATTGCCGACGTGCTGATTGCTTCCGGTGAGTTGGTTGAAGAGCGTCGTTTTGCCGCAGTTCTGGTTCCCGGCAAGAGCGAATCTCATGCGAGCTCCACCTCCACCTTGGCAGCGTCCTCCAGCCGCAGCGAGAGCGTATATCCGCGCAGAAACACTTCCACCGGATCCCCCATCGGCGCGATGCGCGTTACGGTGACGTGCGTTTTGGGAATGACTCCCATATCGAGAAGCCGGAGCCGGAGAGCCCCCTCGCCTCCGACGCTTCGGATGATTCCCGATTGTCCTACGCGCAGTTTGTCCAGCGTCATCTCTCTTTTTCTCCTATTTTATATTGTATTCTCTATTTTACGGCATTATCGTCAAAAATCAATATCCAATCTGACAGTTTTGTTTCACCTTACACTTTTGCCAAAAACGTATATTGATTTCGTTATCCAGCTCTGCTAATATAATACACAAGATGCAACGACACAAGCTTCATATATCATGGAGGTTTCATCATGTGCGCACAAGCTCTGCCGGAAGGCGTTTACCGCGAGGAGATCGCATTCACACCCGAGGAAGCGGACAGCTTCGGCCGCATCCGTCCTGACGCGCTCGCCCACCGGTTTCAGGAAATCGCCGCGGTGCACCACGCCTCGCTCGGCGTCGGGCAGGATATTGCCGTGACGAAGGGCTGCTTTTGGGCACTTGCGCGCACGGAGATGCGCGTCTCCCGGCTGCCCACCGTGGGAAAGCGCGTGTTTCTCGATACCTGGGTCGGCCGGCAGTCGCACGGGCTGTTCTGGCGGCATTACCGGATCGTCGGTGAGGACGGCGGGGCGCTTCTTTACGCCGTTTCGATCTGGGTCATCATGGATATCGAAAGCCGCGCGCTCACCAAAGATCACGCCTGGGCGGTCGTTTCGCGCACAACGGTCGAGGGCGAGCTGCCCGCGGCCTTCAAGCCCATCCCCTTCCCCGGCGAGCTGCCGGAGCACACCCGCCGCCGTGTGACCGACGCCGAGACCGACGGCAACGGCCATCTCAACAACTGTCTCTACCTCCGTTGGGGACAGGATCTGGTGCCGGAGGAATTTGCGCGCACACATGCGCTGCGCAGCGTATGGATCGAATACCGGAAAGAATTGCCGCGCGGCACAGAATCGGAGTTGACGTATTCGCTCAGCGGGAGTACTCTATATGTGCGGGGAACCGCAGAAAACAAAGAACGATTTTTGCTGAGGATGGAATATGATGAAACGGTTTGAAAGCGATTATCTGGAAGGCGCGCATCCTGATATCCTCCGGGCGCTGATCGAAACGAACGGCGAGCAGACCCCCGGCTACGGAGAGGACCCCCATTGCGAGGCCGCCCGCGCCCTGCTGCGCGAGCGCTGCGAGCTGCCGGAGGGCGAGATGCAGTTCCTCGTCGGCGGCACACAGGTCAACCGCACGGTGATCGCCTCGATTCTGCGCCCGCATCAGGGCGTTGTCGCGGCGGACACCGGCCACATTGCCGTGCACGAGACCGGCGCGATCGAAAACTCTGGCCACAAGGTGCTGACTGTGCCGCACAAAGACGGCAAGATCACCGCCGAGCAGGTCGAGGAGCTTTGCCGCGCACACTACGCGGACGCGAGCTTTGAGCACACGGTGCAGCCGGGCATGGTGTATATCTCGAACCCCTCGGAATACGGTACCGTATATACCCGCAATGAGCTGGAAGCGCTCTACGCCGCGTGCAAGGCGCGCCATCTCCCGCTCTTTATTGACGGAGCGCGTCTCGGCGCGGCGCTCCACAGCCCGGTGTGCGACTATACGCTCGCGGACATGGCGCACATGTGCGATGTGTTCACGATCGGCGGCACGAAAATGGGTCTTCTCTTTGGCGAAGCGGCGGTGTTCTCCGCGCCGGAGCTTGCCAAGGATTTCCGTTACTTCATCAAGCAGAACGGCGGTATGCTGGCCAAGGGTCGTCTTCTCGGCGTGCAGTTTTACGCAGCATTCAAAGACGGGCTCTACGACCGCATCGGCGCGGAAGAGGTGCGTCTCGCGCTGCGCCTGCGTGACGGTTTCCGCGCCCGCGGCTGGACGTTCCTGATCGAGTCCCCCTCCAGCCAGCAGTTCCCCATCCTGCCGGACACGCTCATTGAGCGGCTTGCTCCCGAGTTTTCGTGCAGCCACATCCAGTCTCTCCCCGACGGCATGAGCGTAGTGCGCTTCTGCACGAGCTGGGCGACGACCGACGCCGACATCGACGCGCTGCTCGACGCCATCCCCATCAACGCCTGAACTGCTGTAATGCCTCCCTCTGACGATGGAGGTGGCAAAACCGGAGGTTTTGACGGAGGGAGAGAAATCATCTGGTTTTTCTCTCCCTCAGTCAGCTTTGCTGACAGCTCCCTCGTCAGAGGGAGCCAATGATAATTGCCCCTCGTTATGGCACTTCTGGTGTCCCCTTTAACACATTGAGCCGCCCCGCCCGAATCGATTTTCGGGCGGGGCAGCTGTCAATAAGAAAAGTTGCGCGATAGTTGGTGGCGCAACCGGCATTGGGATGCTATATTGGGTCCTGTCAAGATTTATGCGCAAATTTATTTGCAGGCTCCGGCTGAATAGAGTC
>CAVEQS010000053.1:0-15204 GCA_963618015.1 bacterium
GTGGCTTGAACAATTTGCGCTTAATTTATTTGTCTAACTTTTTGGGGTCACTTCACAATCGTGAGAAGCCGGGACTTTTCTGTTATTCTTTTTTTGTCTCGGAGAGATTAACGCCGATGCCGTTTACCTCCACGCCGCCGTCAGCGGGGATGAGGATGTATTTCCGCCCGTCGATCTCGCGCGTCTCCACAAGATAGCTGAACTCGCCTGGCAGCGTGATCTTCACCTCCGGCGTCACGATCTCCAGCTTCTTGCTCTCGACGATGTTGTTCGGATCGAGCACGGCGTGCGCGCCATAGCGTTTTTCGCATTCGCGCTCGAATTTCTCCGTCTTTTCGAGCGGCACGCCGCTCGTGCGAAGCACGCTCACCACATCGCGCGCCGTGATCTCCAGCGCGTCCGGGTCTTTCGATTCCTTGTGCTCCTCAATGCGGCTGCGAAGATTCTCGTGCACGGCCTGCACAACATCGAACCGGCAGTCGGTATCGAGCGCCGCGGCGAGCGTTTCGGAGAACGTCTCCTTCTGCTCGGCGGCGGACATCGGCGGCGCGACGCGGAAAAGCCCGTCGATCAGCTCCGGATGGATCTCCGCGGTATCGCGGCTATAATAGAGCGCATCGTAGATGTTCGCGCGGCGGTCATCGAACGCCGGGAACAGAAAGCCGAGCGCCGGCGCGGCGACCGTCTGGCCGGTGGAGGTGCCGTGAAAGGCGCGTTCCTCCGAGAAATACCGCAGCGCCGCCGTTGCATCCTTCACGGGGCAGATGGTGCAGACAAAGAAGCGGAACACCTCGTCGCTCAGCTCGTCCGTCTCGCCGTCCGCGCCGCGGTGCGGCACATCGTAGGCGTCGCCCGCGAGGAGGATGAGGTAGTTCTCGCCCTGCATATCGAGCGAGGAGATAACGCGCGAATAGAGCTCGTGCCGCGCGCCCTCATCGGCACAGGCGCTCTCGCGCAGCGCCTGCAGCAGCCGGTGCTCGTCGCTTCCGGCGACCTGCTTTGTTTCAAACGCCACATCGATAAGATTGCGTCCGAGCGAGCCGGAGAGTGTTTTGCGCAGCAGCGTTAAATACATCTCCTGCTCTTCCTTGCCGGACATGCCGAGCGACACGTCCGTCTCGGCGACGACCTCGCGGCTGCCATTCACGAAACAGCCGTACACGTGGGCGATGCCGCTCCGTTCCGGCCGGAACCGGCGGCGAAGCTCGTTGAGTTCCTTCTGATTCATTATGTACCCCTTAAAACAAGAAAATAGCCTGCGCGCCGTAGGTGATGACCGAGACGATCACGCCCGCGATCACAACACCGATGGCGATGGCCGGGAACGCGCGCTTGAGCCGCATCTCCATCATGGCCGCGACGAGCGCGCCCGTCCACGCACCCGTGCCGGGCAGCGGGATGGCCACAAGGATCGCAAGACCCCAGAACGCATATTTTTCCACGGTGGCGCGGTTTTTCTCCGCCTTCTGCTCCATGCGCGTGACGAGCCCGTCGAGCTTCGGCATATGCGCACGCATCCAAGCAAAGATCTTGCGGATGAAAAGGATGATGAACGGCACCGGCACAAGGTTGCCGAGCACCGAGGCAATGATCGCCGTCCAGATGCTGAGCCCGCGCACGACGCCGAACGGGATCGCACCGCGCAGCTCCACGACCGGGACCATTGCTACAAGAAACGTGAGTAAAATGTCTTTCATGGCATGGCACCGCCTTTCTCCGGGCGGCTTAAACCTCCGCTTTCATTTTCTTCCGCCGCTCGGCGAGCGTGGTAAGCTTATCTCTCAGTTTATACATCACATTCATCACCGGCCAGGCGAGCAGCGCAAATACCGCCAGCACGAGCACGCTGAGGAAATCGAGCGTCACGAGATTGAAAAGCGCTTTGAGGAACAGAAAGCTCCCCGCAAAGCCGAGCGCGAGCACGCAGATCATGGCAAGGCGCAGCTTATTATAGGGCTTTGCCGTCTGGTGCACCATCATGAGCCCCACAACGCCCATCACCCCGGCGCAGATCGTGCTCATGGCGGTATCCGGGAGATCGGCGGCCAGATAGAAGAGCATCACGCCGCCGACAAGCAGAATGTCCGTAAGCGCCGCCGGAAGCGCGCGCCGCACGACATTCTTGAGGAATTTCCCCTGCACGAGCGAGCGGTTCGGCTCCATGGCGAGGATGAAGGCCGGAACGCCGATCGTCATGCAGTTCACAAGGCCGAGCTGCGCGGGGCTGAGCGGATACGGCAGAGTGAAGATCAGGCTGATGACGGCCATCGCGATGGAAAACATGTTTTTCACAAAGTAGAGCGAGGCCGAGCGCTCAATGTTATTGATGACGCGCCGCCCCTCGGCAACGACGTCCGGGAGCGAGGCGAAATTCGAGTCGGTCAGGACGATCTGCGATACCTGACAGGCAACGTCGCTTCCCGAGGCCACAGCGATGGAGCAGTCGGCCTCCTTGAGCGCGAGGACGTCGTTCACGCCGTCGCCGGACATGGCCACGGTGTGTCCCTGCTTTTTGAGTGCAAGGACGAGCCGGCGCTTCATCTCCGGCGTCACGCGGCCAAAGACAACGCACTCACGCGCCGCCTTTTCCACCTGCTCGTCGGTTTCGAGCGTCCGGGCGTCCACCGCCCTGTCCGCGTCCGGGATGCCCGCGCGGCGGGCGACCTCGGAAACGGTGAGCGGATTGTCGCCGGAGATCACGCGCACCGAAACGCCCTCGCGCGCGAACCACGCGAACGTTTCCGGCGCCTCGGCGCGGATCTTGTTGGAGAGCAGAATGAGTGAAATGGGCAGGCGCTCGGCGGTGAGCGTCTCGTCCGTGAGCTGCCCGTCGTAGAGTGCGAGGAGCAGCACGCGGCAGCCCTTCGCGCTGTAGTAATCGATTTTTTCCTTATAAGCGGCAAAATCGCCGCCGAGGATGACCTCCGGCGCACCGAGAAGGTACGTTTCGTCCTCATGGAACGAAACGCCGCCGTATTTCTTTGCGCTCGTGAACGGAAGTGCCGCAATCGCGCGCTGGTTCACCTCGCCGGTGAAGAACTTGCGCATGGCGGCCATGGTGTCGTTATCGCCGCTCATCGCGGCGCAGTAATCGGCCATGATCATGTGGATGTCCTCGGCAATGAACCGGTCGGGGCAGAGCGGGACAATGTCGTCCACGATCATTTTATTTTCGGTCACCGTGCCGGTCTTGTCCACACAGAGCGTATCGACACGCGCGAGCGTTTCGATGCAGTCCATCTCGCGGCACATCGTCTTTTTCTGCGCCAGACGCAGCACGCCCGCCACGAGCGCGAGGCTCGTGAGCAGATATACGCCCTCCGGGATCATGCCGACGAGCGCGCCGACCGTGGACGTGACGCCCGCGGGGATGCTCCGCCCCAGCCAATGGACTTCCTTCACAACGAGCAGCACGCCCATCGGGATGATGCCGATGCCGATCCATTTGACGAGATCGCTCAGCGCTTTCATCATACCCTTGGCCTGACGCTTTTTCTGCGCTTTCGCGTCGAGCGTCAGACGGCTGACGAACGAATCCGCGCCCACGGCGGTGAGCCGCGCGCGGCACATGCCGGAGACAAGAAAGCTGCCCGAGAGCAGCGTATCGCCCGGCGCCTTGCGGATCTCGTCCGCCTCGCCGGTGACGAGCGCTTCGTTCACGAGGCACGTACCGTCTACCACAACGGCGTCGGCACAGACCTGCTCGCCGGAGGAAAAGAGAACGATATCATCGCGCACGAGCGCGGACACGTCCACGCGCTTTTCACGCCCCTCGCGCACGACGGCGCATTGCGGCGCGGTGAGGATATTCAGCGCGTCGAGCGCCTTTTTGCTGCGCAGCTCCTGCACGATGCCGATAACGGCGTTAATAATGACGACGATGATGAACGAAAGGTTCAGAATCGAGGCCTTCACCGCCATGAGACACAGCGCGAGCACGAGAAAGACAAGGTTGAAGTACGTGAGAAGATTCTCCCGCACAATCTGCCCCGTGGTGCGTGTGGGCGGCTCAACGGGGAGGTTTGCCCATCCCGCAGCGGCGCGCGCCGCGGCCTCGGCCTCGGTGAGTCCCTCGAAGGGCGCGGCCTCCTTCACGGCGATCTCCTGCCGGATGGCTTCCTCTTCTTTTTTTCTTCGGAACAGCTTCAAAGCAGCGGTATCCTTTCAAAAAACACAGTATTTGTTAGTATACCATTTTTTCGGTCTTTTTCAATAAAGACTCCTTTAATTTTACGTAAAGAACGCCCGCCTTCGTGTTACAAAGGCAGGCGATTAAGCGTGTCAAAAAGTTTTTTGACACGCTTTCAAACGAGACCCACTGCGTTGGGCTCTCGTTTGAAAAGGCTGCGGCTCGCTGCATCGCACTCGCTGCGCTCGCACGTTTGCGAGCCGAAAGGAATTTTCTCCGACGCACATGTCGCCGGAGAAAATATATTGAATTTTATTTGCGCCTGCGGGCGCAAACTCTGCGAGGCTTCTCCGGCAGTCTGTGCTCGCTTTTTAGCCCAGCAGACGGACGCGGGTAACGCCGGGGATGGCGCGCATCTCCTCCGCCGCCGTTTCGTCCAGGTGTTCGGTCGTATCGAAGATCGTGTAGGCGATCTCGCCGCGCGCCTTGTTGAGCATGTGCTCCACGTTGACGTTGCCCGCGGCAATGATCTCCAAAAAGCGGTTGAGCATGCCCGGCTGGTTGCGGTGGATGAGGCACAACCGGCTCTTTCCGAGGCGGTCGAGCGTTGCATTCGGGAGATTGACGCTGTTGCGGATGTTGCCGTTGCGGAGATAGTCCACGATCTCCCGCGCGGCCATGACCGCGCACTTTTCCTCCGCCTCCGGCGTTGTGGCACCGAGATGCGGGAAGCAGACAACGTTTTTCTGCCCGACGAGCTTCGCGTTCGGGAAGTCCGTCACATAGCGCGCGACCTTCCCGCTCTCGATGGCAGCGAGGAGCGCGTCATCGTCCACGAGCTCGCCGCGGGCAAAGTTCAAAATGCGCATGCCGGGCTTCATTTTCGCAAATGTCTCGGCGTTCAGATAGTGGAACGTCTCCGGCGTGGAGTGGATGTGCATCGTGAGATAGTCGCACGTGCGGAAGAGGACGTTCAGGTCCGTAACGTGCTCTACCTTGCTCGAAAGGTTCCACGCGGAATCGACAGAGAGATAGGGATCATACCCGCTCACCTCCATATCGAGCTTGAGCGCGGCGTTTGCTACGCGCGAGCCGATCGCGCCGAGGCCGATGACGCCGAGGCGCTTGCCGGATACCTCCGGCCCGGCGAAGGCGTTTTTTCCCTTCTCCACGAGCGCAGGGATCTTATCGCCCTCCGGGGCGAGGGATTTCACCCACTCGACCGCGCCGACAATATCGCGCGAGGCCATCGTGAGCGCGCACAGCAGCAGTTCCTTGACCGAATCGGCGTTCGCGCCGGGCGTGTTGAAAACTGCAATGCCCTCGGCGGTGCAGCGCGCCACGGGGATGTTGTCCACGCCGATCCCGGCGCGGCCGATGCAGAGAAGTTCGGGATTGAATACCGCATCGTGCAGCTTGGCCGAGCGGATGAGGAGCGCTTCAGGTGCGCCCATCTCGGGACTCACGGCGCAGTTTTCCGCTTTCAACTCGTCGAGCCCCTTCTCCGCAATGGCGTTCATGGTTTTTATATTAAACATGGTGCTTTGCCTCAAATTCCTTCATAGTCTCCACCAGACGGAGGACGCCCTCCTCCGGCATGGCGTTATAGAGCGACGCGCGCATCCCGCCCGCGACGCGGTGCCCCTTGAGATTGCGAAGCCCCCGCTCGAGCGAGAATTTCACAAACTCGGCGTCCGTATCGGCGTTGCCCGTGCGGAACGTTACGTTCATGTCGCTGCGGCTGGCGCGCTCGGCGCAGCCATAAAAGAGCGCGCTCTCGTCCAGATAGTCATAGAGGAGCTTCGCCTTGGCACTCTTGCGCTTTTCCATGCCCGCAACGCCGCCCTGCTTCTCGAGCCAGTCGAGCACGAGACCGAGCAGATAGATATTGTAGCACGGGGGCGTATTGTACATGGAATCCTTATCGATCATGCGCTGGTAGCTCATCATGAGCGGCGTGATGGCGCGCTCGTGTCCGGCGAGAGCGCGGTCGATGATCACGACCGTCAGCCCCGCGGGCGCCATGTTCTTCTGCGCACCGGCATAGACAATGCCGTATTTCGACACTTCCACCGGGTGCGAGAGAATTTCCGAGGACATATCGCACACGAGCGGCACATCGCCGGTCTCCGGCACATACTTCCACGCCGTACCGAAAATCGTATTGTTGGCGCAGTAATAAAAATACTTCGCCTCCGGCGAGAGCATGACCTCTTCCTGCGCCGGGATGCGGTCAAAGCCCGTGGCCTCGCTCGAGGCCGCGATGTTTACACGGCAGTACTTCCCCGCCTCCTTCGCGGCGATGGATGCAAAGTTGCCGGTCACGGCATAATCGACCGTGTCGCCCTCGGCGGTCAGATTGAGCGGGATCATTGAAAACTGGAGCGACGCGCCGCCCTGCAAGAATAAGATCTCGTGCGTATCCGGCACGGAGAGCGCTTTCTTGAGCTTGGCTTTCGTTGCGGCGAATATATCCATAAATTCCCGGCTGCGGTGGCTCATCTCCATCACGGAGAGGCCGCTGCCGCGGTAGTTCAGCAGTTCGGACGCCGCCGTTTCCAGTACCTCCGTCGGCAAAACGGACGGCCCGGCGGAGAAATTAAATACGTCCTCGCGGTTCATGGCAGGACTTCCTTTCCGATTTCCCCCGGTTCGCGGGGTTATAGTAATCTAGCATATTATACATCTAATGCATTAGTCTGTCAAAGCGCGGTACCAACAAGCATTTCGCCGCGCACGCCGGTGATTTTCACTTTTCTCACAACGCCGTGCGGCACATCGCCCGGCACGGCGACCTCCGTATAGTTCTCGGCGTGGCCGCGGCTTTCGCCGCCGGACTCCGTTTCAAAAATGACTTCGAGCGTTTTGCCGACGCAGGACGTGAGATATTCCCTTTGCATCCGCTCCGCAATGCGTGCGGCTCTTGCGGCGCGCGCGGCCTTTTCGCTCTTTGCAACCTGACCGGGCATATCCGCCGCCTTCGTACCGGGTCGGATCGAATACGGGAACACGTGCATCTGTGCAAAGGCGCATTTTTCAATGAAGGCGAGCGTCTGCGAAAGCTCCTCCTCCGTCTCGCCGGGAAAGCCGGTAATGAGATCGGTCGTGATCGCGCAATCCGGGAACGCCGCGCGCAGCCGCTCCGTGACGGCAAAGAACTCCGCCGTCGTATACTTCCGGCGCATGCGCGCGAGCGTCGCGTCGCACCCGGACTGCATGGAGAGGTGGAAGTGCGGGCAGACATTGAGCTTTGCAAGGCGCGCAACGAATTCGTCTGTCACGACCGTCGGCTCGAGCGAACCGAGGTGGATGCGTGCCTCCGGCGCGCCCGCGGCAACGGCCTCCAGCGCATCGATGAGCGTTTTGCCGTTTTTGAGATCTTTGCCCCACGAGGCGATCTCAATGCCGGTGACGACGATCTCTTTATAGCCCTGCGCGGCGAGCGCCGCGGCCTCGGCCGCGCACCGATCCTCCGGCAGGGAGAGCACGCGCCCGCGGGCGTAGGGAATGATGCAGTAGGTGCAGAAATTGTCGCACCCGTCCTGGATCTTGAGATACGCGCGCGCATGCCCGGCGTAGGCCCCGGCGGGCAGCTCCTCAAAGCCGGCGCGCCGGAAGGGATCGTCGAGCTTTGTTACGCTCCCCCCTGCCCCACGCTCCGCCGCCGCGGTCTCCACAGCGCGGACAAAGCCCTGTCGGTCGCCCGTGCCGAAGAGGACGTCCGCGCCGAGCGCGGCAGCCTCGGCGGCGTCCACCTGGCTCCAGCAGCCGCAGAGTGCCGTGAGCGCGTTGGGGTTTTCGCGCTGGAGACGGCGCACAGTCTGGCGCGCCTTGCGCGCGCCCTCCGCCGTGACGGCGCAGGTGTTGACGATCACGGCATCCGCGCTCTCGCCTTTGGCGCACGGCGTGTGGCCGTGGCTCTGGAGCAGCTGCTCCATCGCCTCGGATTCGTACTGGTTGACCTTGCAGCCGAGAGTGGCTATAATGTACTTCATAGAAAGATGCTCCTCAAAGGATGTATGGATATGGAAATTTATCTTGATAACGCCGCCACGACCCGCGTATGCCCGGAGGCGGCGGACGCAGCGTATAAGGTAATGACGGAAATTTACGGCAACCCCGGCTCGACACACCGTCTGGGTCGCGAAGCGCGCGCCGTGCTCGATGATTCCCGAAAAAAGGTCGCCGCAGCACTTGGGTGCACGGCAAAGGAAGTGTACTTCACCTCCGGCGGCACGGAGAGCGATAACTGGGCCATTCTGGAGGGCGCGTACCTCCAGCGGCGTGTCGGAAAACACATCATCTCCTCCGCCGTGGAGCACGACGCCGTGCGAAAGCCTCTCGAAAAGCTCGCGCGCGAGGGCTATGAGATAACGCTCCTCTCCCCCGACAGCACCGGTGCGATCGGCGTGGACGCGGTGCGCGAGGCGCTTCGCGAGGATACGGCGCTCGTGACGCTCATGATGGTGAATAACGAAACCGGCGCTGTAACAGACATTGCAGGCATCGCCCGAATGCTTCGCGCGGCGAAGTCCAGAGCGCTTCTTCACACCGACGCGGTGCAGGGCTTCATGAAAGAGCCGTTTTCCGCCAAAACGCTTGGCGCGGACATGATATCCGTGAGCGGCCACAAAGTCCACGCCCCCAAGGGCATCGGCGCGCTGTACGTCCGGCAGGGGCTGAAGCTCCCGGCGCATATTCTCGGCGGCGGGCAGGAGGAAGGAATGCGCTCCGGCACCGAGCCGATGCCGCAGATCGCCGCCTTCGGCGAGGCGGTGCGCATCGCGAAGGCCGAAATGCCGGCGGCAAACGCGCGGATGGAGGCGCTGCGCGCAAAGTGCGTGCAGACGCTCACCGACACCGTACCCGGCATTGTATTCCTCGGCGGCGGCAGCGCGCACATTCTCTCGCTCTCCCTGCCCGGCTACCGGAGCGAGGTCTTGATGAACTATCTCGAAGCGAAGGGCATTTACGTTTCCAAGAGCAGCGCGTGCAAGCGCGGCAAGCGCAGCCACGTGCTCGAAGCCATCGGCGCGCCGGACAAGGTGATCGACGGGGCGCTGCGCGTTTCGTTCTCGCGCTTTACGACCGAGACGGAGTGCGCCGCCTTCTGCGAAGCGCTCGCCGCCGCGCAGCGGGAGCTGTACGCAGCGCTCTGATCCCAATTTTTTATTCTACTCACGTACCGCCGAAGCGTCAAGCCCGGCGGTGCGGCGCCTTTTAAGGAGGATAGCGTATGACCGAAAAGGAATTGTGGGCGGCCTTCTGCCGCGCATCGGGTACGGACGCAGCGACGCCCTATCAGGCGTGGACGTTCGGCGGCGCGCCGGACCGGCTCGCCGCGCTGGTCGCTCTGGGCGTCAAGACCGCGACCGCCTCCGGCTACGAGCTCTACGCGCTCGACCCTTCGGAGCCGATGCCGCAGCCCGGCGATCTGAGCGTCATTCTCGACAGCCGGGAAACCGCCGTATGTGTGATACGCACCGAGCGTATACGCGTTCTGCCGTTTTGCAGCGTGGACGCCGGGCAGGCATATAGGGAGGGCGAGGGCGACCGGTCGCTCGCCTGCTGGCGGCAGGTCCATGACGATCTTTTCCGCACGGAATACGAAAGCTGCGGCGCGGTCTTCACCAGGGACTCTCTCATTCTCTGCGAGGAGTTTTCTCTTCTGTACAGCCTTTACGCTGTGGGGGCGCTCACCGATGCCGAGGCCCGCGAGGCCGTGGGCTGGCACTACGGCGGGGAGTACGCCGTTTATAATTTTCCGTCCTGGGACGAATGCGCCGCGCGCGGCTGGTCCATCACCGACGCGGCAAAGCGCGAAAACGCCTATTTTGGCGTGAAATGCGCCGGGGAGCTTCTCGGCTTTTTCCACATCATGGATCGTCCCGGCCACGCGGAGCTCGGCGTCGGCATGAAGCCGGAGCTCTGCGGGCAGGGGCATGGGCGCATGCTCATGGCGCTCGCGCTCGCAAAGATTCTCGAAACGCGCGGCCGCACGACGGTGCAGCTCAGCGTGCGCACGTTCAATACCCGCGCCGTCCGCTGCTACGAGCGCGCCGGGTTCACGATCACCGATACGCGCTATGAAGCTCTCGGCACCGCGCCGGGCGAGATGCACATCATGCAGACCACGGTCTGACCGTTTTCCCGCGGGGATTCCCTCTCCGCAGCCTGCCGCGATCAGCCGTTGGATACGGTTTGATATTTTTCTTCCATTTCCTTCGTATGTGCACGAAGAAGTTCCAGCGCCCGCGCCTGGATACGGGAGATATCCGTTGAGTCCGTGTTTGCAAACTCGCGTTTGAGGCGTGCAGAGGCGACCGCGTGACTGTCATTGGCTTTGCTTTCATCCGCTTCCGACAAGAACTTTTGCAGCAATCCCAAATCGCCGGAGTAATGGAGCTCCACAAGCTTTGCCCGGTATTCGAGCTCCGCGGGGGTGATTTCCGGGAACTTTTGCATATCTGCGGCATGCTGTGCCTCGTGCTTCAAAAGAGAAACAAGAAACCGCTCGCTTGCAAAATCATACGCCTGCTCGATGCAGTTGATCGTCCCGTCGGGCGAGGCCCAGCCGCCTGTGCCGTACCGGCCGAAGGTCAGATAGTCCATCCAGCTTCGGAATACAAAGCCCTTGAGAATGTTGACGGTATATTCCGCCGCTCCGCCCGGCAGCTCGACGCGGTAAACGGTCGGGACCGTATCCCGCCAGATATAGGGGCCGTAATATCCCTGCGTTTTCCCGAAAAGGGCATGATAACCGTTCTCTTCAAACACCGACTGAAGCCGCTCCGCCAGATGTGCTTCGTCCGCATCCGGCATATCCAGAAGTTCTTTCAGCCCCGTCCGCAGCCGGTCTGCGGCCTCCGCCTCCGGCAGGCCGCAATAAAAGGTATCCCGGAAATATATCTGATACAGACGCAGGATGTCGTTGAGCCTGTCCGGTATTTCGTATGTGCGGTACTCACAGTCTTCAAAAATCGCAGCATACACCGGAAGAATATCTTTAAACTCCTCATGCTCGCGCATATAGGCGATAGCGCCTTTTATATCTCCCTTCAGAAAAAACTGACGGATCTCCATATCGGCTCTCTCCTCTGCAAAAAATGCTTTACCCGGCCATGGTATCACATAGCCGGAAAGAACACAAGAACGGCTGCAAGGAGCCCTTCCCCCTGCTGCCCGAAGCGTGAGCGCTTGCGTCGATTGACAAGGGCACACGCGGTTCTGCCGGGCGGAAATGCCCTTATACTGCGTCAAAGCCCTTGAGAATACACAAAGTATTCTCTGCGGACTTTTCCTTGTCTGCGAGCATTTCTGCTCCGGCAGAACTGCTTCGCATCGGACAGCCTTGGATTTTCGAGGGATTTTTGTTCTTTTGGACGCAGGCGGGCTGGCGCCCGCCAAGGAGAAAAGAGCAAAAAGCACCGAAAAGATTGGCTGTCCGACGTGCGTGCCCTTGTTAATCGACGCTTTGGGCAGTTATTTTATAATTGTGCATAAAATTAACAAAAAGTAACGTTATGTAACCCATAATGTGAATATCTGGCGGACGGACAGGCAGTATTCACTGTGGAAAACTCTGTGGGAAATGTTCAAAACTCTTTTATTTCCTGTTATTTCCCGGCGCGGGACAAAAATGAATATTCAAAGTCTATTCATAATAGGATGGGAGGAGAAGGGAGGCGCGTCCATGCGCAGGTTCATTTGCGCGGCTCTGGCCGCTCTTTACCTCACGATACCGGCTCTCGCCGTAGAGCCGCTGCCGGAGGAGAGCTTCTCGCTTTCCTGCACGGCGGCGGTGCTGATGGAGCGGCAGACCGGCACGGTACTCTATGAGAAGGAATCCCACCGGCATCTCTCCCCAGCTAGCGTGACGAAGGTGATGACGCTGCTGCTCGTGGCGGAGGCGGTAGAGAGCGGCGCGATCTCGCCGGACGATCCCGTAACGGCGAGCCGCCGCGCAGCCTCGATGGGCGGCAGCCAGATCTGGCTCGAGGAGGGCGAGGTAATGACCGTGGCGGAGATGACCAAGTGCGTGGCGGTCGTCTCGGCAAACGACTGCGCCGTGGCGCTCGCAGAGGCGCTCTGCGGCTCGGAGGAGGCGTTCGTTGCGCGCATGAACCGCCGCGCGGAGGAGCTGGGGCTCACTGACACGCACTTCACGAACTGCACCGGCCTTTTTGAGGACGCGGAGCACTACACCTGCGCCTACGACATCGCGGTCATGTCGCGCGAGCTATTACAGCACGAGTTCGTCCGGCAGTACACGACGATCTGGCAGGACACGATCCGCTCCGGCGAGTTCGGCCTTACGAACACGAATAAGCTCGTGCGGCATTATAATGGCTGCACGGGGCTCAAAACGGGCTTCACGTCCACGGCGATGTATTGTCTCGCCGCCTCCGCCGAGCGCGGCGGCGTGGAGTACATTGCGGTCATCCTCCACGGCGAAACGAGCCAGCTCCGCTTTGACGCGGCAAGAACGCTTTTAGACTACGCCTTTGCCAACTATGCGCTCGTCATGCCGGAGACCGGCGCGCCCGATGTGCCGGTCTCGCTCGGCAAGGCGGAGTCCGTGCGCGCGGTGTGCGAGAGCGCCGGGACGGTGCTCATTGAAAAGGCGCGGCAGAAGGAGCTCGCCGCCGTATATGAGCTGCCGGAGAAGGTCGATGCGCCCGTCGCCGCCGGGCAGATGCTCGGAACGCTTCGGTACGTTGCCGGCGGCGAGACGGTCGCGAGCGTCCCGATCTGCGCGGCGGAGAGTGTGGAGCGCGTCGGCGTCGGGGAGCTGTGGGTGCGGCTCGCCGCGGCGCTCTGCGGACGAACAAATGTGGAATAGTTCATCTTGCAAGTAAGCGCCGGAGAGTGTACAATGTCGCCAAAGAGAGAAATTAACCGCAGGGAGGTATACCAATGATTCATGTTGATCTCACCGGCGCCGCGCCGTTTTTCGGCGAACACAAACCGGATTATACCGCCGCGGAGGCGGCGCACCGCACGCTCAGCGAAAAGACGGGCGCGGGCTCCGATTTCCTCGGCTGGACGGAGCTGCCGCGCCGCATCCGCGAAACGGAACTGCCGCGCATTCTTGCCGCGGGGAAAACGATCCGCGAAAAGGGCGACGCGCTCGTCGTCGTCGGTATCGGCGGATCGTATCTCGGCGCGAGAGCAGCCTATGAGCTGATCGGCCGGCGCGAGGGCGGCGCGGAGCTGCTCTTTGCCGGAAACGGCCTTTCCGCCGTGACGCTTCATGACACGATCGAAAAGCTCGGAAACCGCGATTTCTGCGTGAACGTCGTTTCGAAATCCGGCACGACGCTCGAGCCGGCGCTCGGCTTCCGTGTGTTCCGCGATCTGCTCATCAAGAAATACGGCGAGGAAGAGGCCAACTCTCGCATCTTCGCCACGACCGACGCGCACCGCGGCGCTCTCAAAAGCGAGGCGGACGCCGCCGGGTGGGAGAGCTTTGTCGTGCCCGACGATGTCGGCGGGCGCTACAGCGTGCTCTCCGCCGTCGGTCTGCTGCCGCTCTGCGCCGCGGGGATTGACATTGAAAAGATCCTCACCGTCGCCGGGGAGACGTTCGCCGCTCTCGACGAGCGCAGCGAGAATAACCCCTGCTGGCAGTACGCCGCCGCGCGTCAGGCGCTCTATAAGAGCGGCAAGGCCGTGGAAATTCTCGCGTGCTACGAGCCGCGCTTCCGCATGATGGCAGAGTGGTGGAAGCAGCTGTACGGCGAATCCGAGGGCAAGAACGGTCTCGGCATTTATCCGGCAAGCGTAGAATATAACGCCGATCTGCACTCCATGGGGCAGTACATTCAGGAGGGCCCGCGTCATCTGATGGAGACGGTCGTAAGCTTTGCCTCGCTCCCCGGCGGGTACACCGTTCCCGCCGATGCGCACGACGGCGACGGCCTGAACTATCTCGCCGGACACGACTTCAACGAGATCGCCGCCATTGCCCGCGCGGCAGTGAAGACCGCGCACATCGAAGGCGGCGTTCCCAATCTCGCCATCGAGGTAACGGACATGGCGGAGACCGGCTTTGCCGAGCTCGTCTGCTTCTTTGAGCTCGCCTGCGGTATTTCCGGCTACATGGAGGGCGTGAACCCCTTCGATCAGCCGGGCGTGGAGGCCTATAAAAAGCTCATGTTCCGCGGTCTTGCCGCGCTCAAATGAAGAACATTCGGTGAACAATCGAAAAGCGCCTTGCAACGGGCGGCGGAAGATGGTAGAATACTCAAAAAGAAGCATTCGCATCTTTCTTTAAAATTACAAATGAGGTGATTTCCTATGGTTAAACTTATCATGGGTCTGTCCGGCTCCGGCAAGACCAAGACCCTGATCTCTCTCGTCAGCGAAGCCATTGAAAAGGAGCAGGGCAATGTTGTCTGCATCGAAAAGAGCCGGCATCTGACCTATGATATTCCCTATCAGGCGCGGCTGATCCGCACCGACGATTACGGCGTCCGCGGCAACACGATGCTGCTCGGCTTCCTGTGCGGCCTGCACGCCGGCAACTATGACATCACCCATTTCTTCATCGACGATCTCAACAAGATCCTCGACGACCGCTCCAACGAGGCGCTGGAGAAGTTCCTCGACACGCTTGCCGAGTTCGGCGCGCGCGAGAACATCAACTTCACCATCACCATCACCGCCGATCCCTCCGGCGCGGGCGACGGTCTGAAGAAATATTTCTGATATGCGGCTCGACAAGTGGCTGAAGGTCTCGCGGCTCATCAAGCGCCGCACCGTGGCGCAGGAGGCGTGCGACGGCGGGCATGTGTCCGTCGGCGGGCGCGTTGCCAAGCCCTCCACCGATGTGAAGGTGGGCGACGTGATCGAGATCCGCTTCGGCGCGAAAACGCTGCGGGCGGAAGTTCTCTCCGTGCAGGAAACGGTCAAGAAAGACGACGCCGCCGCGATGTACCGCGAACTATGATAAGAAAAAAGCATTCTCTGTTTCGACAGAGTGCACCAGTAAAATGAAAGTAGACACTCACAAAAGTGTGTGCACCAGTAAAATGAAAGTAGACACTCACAAAAGTGTGGGTGTCTACTTTTTT
>CAVEQS010000054.1:0-15034 GCA_963618015.1 bacterium
GCGGGCGTTACCCGTTATCCTTGCCCTGTGGAGCCCGGACTTTCCTCACGCACAGGCTTTCACCTTGTGCCCGCGGCTGCTTGGCTTTCTCGCACAGGTATTTTACCCGCTTCGCAGGCGCTTGTCAACGCCGATAGGAGTTGAATTTTTTCCGGAAAACGAATATAATAACTAAGTTAAAGAAGAACTTTCAGGAGGCAATTATGACGCTGGATTCTTATATACAATCGCTCCACGGGAAGAGCATTGCCGTCGTTGGTCTCGGCGTGAGCAACCGGCCGCTGCTGCGGCTGCTGCTCGACGCAGGCTATACCGTCACGGTACGCGATAAACGCACGCGCGAGGCGCTTGGCGAGGACGAGGCCGCGGCACTCGAAGCGGCTGGCTGCCGCCTTGTGCTGGGGGAGGATTACCTTGCCGGTATTACCGAGGACGTGATCTTCCGCACGCCCGGCCTGCACCCGTTTACGCCGGAGCTTGCTGCGGCCAAGGCGCGCGGAGCGCTCCTTACGTCCGAGATGGAGGCGTTCTTCGCCGTCTGCCCGTGCCGTATCATTGCCGTGACCGGCTCGGACGGGAAAACGACGACGACCACCATCATCTCCGAGCTTTTAAAAGCGCAGGGATACCGCGTATTTCTCGGCGGCAACATCGGCACGCCGCTGCTCGACAAAGCGCCGGAGATGACAGCGGAGGACTGGGCGGTGCTGGAGCTCAGCTCCTTCCAGCTCCACAGCATGAACTGCAAACCGGATATCGCGGTCGTCACCAACGTTTCGCCGAACCATCTGGATGTTCATCCGAGCTACGAAGACTACCAGACGGCAAAAAAACAGATCTTCCTTTTGCAGGGCAGTGCTGGTATCACGGTGCTCAACGCCGACAATGCCATCACCCGCGCGTTTGCGGAGGATTGTCCGGGGAAGGTGCGCTTCTTCAGTCGCCAGAGCTCGCCGGAAAATGGCGTGTTCCTTCGCGATGGGGTTATCTATCGCGCCCACGGCGGGGAAAAGTCGAGACTCATGGATGTCGAGAGCATTCTGCTTCCGGGTTTACATAATGTAGAGAACTATATGGCGGCATTTTCCGCCACGGACGGTATCGTATCAGACGACACCTGCCGAGCTGTGGCGGAGAGCTTCCGCGGCGTTGCTCATCGGTTGGAGATGATCCGGACGCTCCGGGGCGTTACCTACTGCAACGACTCCATTGCTTCAAGCCCCACGCGCACCATTGCGGGGCTGCACGCCCTGCGGCAGAAGCCCATACTCATCGCGGGCGGCTATGATAAGCATATCCCATTTGATACGCTTGGCGATGAAATCTGCTGCCATGTAAAGGCGCTGTTCCTCACCGGCTTCACGGCGGAGAAAATTTACGATGCCGTGACAAAGTCGCCGCTGTATGATCCGGAGAAGCTTCCGATCTGCAGGATCGACGACTTCCGTGAGGCAGTACTTGCTGCCGCCGCGAGCGCGGAGGAGGGGGATCTTGTGCTGCTTTCCCCGGCGTGCGCGTCGTTCGACCATTTCAAAAACTTTGTGGAGCGCGGTGAGCTGTTCCGCACCATTGTAAACGAACTGAAGTAAAAGGATATACGATCATGAACTACGAAGAGCTTTATACGCTGGCCGAACAGGTGGAGGAACGCCTCCAGCCCGTATTCCGCGGCTTTGAGCGCACGGCGGAGAAGAATACGAAGCGCGTGCTGGATGCTTTCCGCGCGCACCGCGTCTCCGAGCCGTGCTTTGCCGGGACGACTGGATACGGCTATGACGATCTGGGGCGCGAAACGTTGGAGAAGGTCTATGCCGAGGTATTCGGCGCGGAAGCGGCGCTCGTGCGCACTACCTTTGTAAACGGTACGCACGCTATCGCCTGCGCTCTTTATGGCGCGCTCCAGCCGGGCGACACGCTCCTCGCCGTTACGGGAGCGCCGTACGATACACTCCACACCGCTATCACCGGCTCCGGCCGCGGCTCGCTTGCGTCGCTCGGCATCCGGTATGAGCAGCTTGAGCTCGCCGCCGACGGCGGGCCGGACTATGCCGGGATCACGCGGCGCGTATCGGAGCTTCGCCCCGCGGCAGCGTTCGTGCAGCGGAGCCGCGGGTATGCTCCCCGGCGCGCGCTGGCCGTTTCGGAGATCGGAGAGATCGTCCGCGCGGTAAAGGAAGGCTGCCCGGACACAGCGGTCATCGTGGATAATTGCTATGGTGAATTTACCGAGGAGTGTGAGCCGACGGCACTAGGCGCCGATCTCATCGCCGGTTCACTCATCAAAAACCCCGGCGGAGGTCTCGCCCCCATGGGCGGATATATTGCCGGACGCGCCGATCTCGTGGAGCAGGCGGCAGAGCGGCTGACGGTGCCGGGCATCGGCAGCGAGTGCGGCGCATCCCTCGGCGTGAACCGGACACTCTTTCAGGGCTTTTTCTTCGCGCCGCACACCGTGTCGCAGGCGCTCAAAACGATGGCGTTCGCTGCCGGAATGCTGGAAGAACTCGGCTTTGAGAGCTTCCCGGCCTCCGACGAAAAACGCTCGGATATTATCCAGACAATCCGCCTGAAAACGGCAGACAACCTTGTGAAATTCTGCCAGGGCATTCAGAAGGGTTCGCCGGTCGACAGCTTTGCGCTGCCTGTCCCCGCACCGATGCCGGGATATGAAAGCCCGGTCGTTATGGCGGCGGGGACATTCATCCAGGGGGCGTCGCTGGAGCTCTCGTGCGATGGACCCGTACGCGAGCCGTATCTCGGCTTTTTGCAGGGCGGACTCACATATGAGTCCGGCAAGCTCGGCGTGCTGAGCGCGCTGACTGAAATGCTCGCCTGACGCATATACTTTTCGGCATGGGGGGTGACCCGTATGCCGCATCTTCGAAAGATCACGCCGCAGCAAACAACGGCCTTGCTGCTGCTCGCACTTATCGGCGCGCTGATCGCGTTTCTGATCCCCGCCGTGCGCTATTTCCGAACACTTACCGGCGCGATGGCGGTGTCCAATGCATCCGATCTCATCACGCAGACCGTGAGCAACATTGTGGAGAATGAAATGCGGCTTCTTGGGCCGGACGGCGGGAAATTCGTGTCGTTTGAAAAGGACAGTGATGGACAGATCAGCGCCATCGTAACGGATACGGCGCGGGTGAACATCCTATCCGCTGAGCTTCTTAACGCCATTGTGGAGGCGTCCGACCGGGGCGATCTGGATCTTTCAATCCCCTTCGGGAATCTGCTGGGCATCAGTTTTTTTCTTGGACGCGGCCCTACGGTGCCGGTCAAAATTACGATGCTCACGTCCTCACGGGTGGATTTCCGCAATGTGCTGACCGATGCCGGTATTAACCAGACAAAGCATCAGCTCCTTTTGGAGGTATGTGTCGATGCGGACGTCCTGCTGCCGTGGGAGATTCGCTCCACGCAGATCGTCACGGAGGTGCTGGTTGCCGAAACGATCATCGTTGGACGTGTTCCGCAGACTTATTTTTATACGGGAGAGACATAATGGACTATTTACAGGAGATCGCCGAGCTTCGTGCCGAGCTGCGCCGCCACAGCATAGCCTATTACGACAAGGATGCCCCCACCATTTCGGATTTTGAGTATGACGCGATGATGCGCCGTCTGGAGGATCTGGAAGCGGAGCACCCGGAGACCATTACGCCGGACTCGCCGACGCAGCACGTCGGCGGCCACCGTTCGGAGAAATTCTCGCCCGTGCACCACGAGGTACCGCTCGAATCACTCAGCGACGTTTTCTCGTATGAGGAGCTGACCGACTTCATCCGCAAGACCAACGAAGCTCTCGGCGGTGAGCCGGTCTATACAGTCGAGCCGAAGATCGACGGGCTTTCCATGGCGCTCGAGTACCGCAACGGCGTGTTCTATCAGGGGGCGACGCGCGGTGACGGCGTCACCGGCGAGGATGTGACGGAAAATCTCCGTGTCCTGCGGAACATTCCGCTCAAACTCGAAAATGCGCCGGAGCGGCTGATCGTCCGCGGCGAGGTGTATATGGCGCGCGAGGTGTTTCTCGAGAACAACCGCCGCCGGGAGATCGAGGGGGAAACGCTCCTTGCCAACCCGCGTAACGCCGCGGCAGGATCGATGCGGCAGCTTGACCCGAAGGTGACGAAGGAGCGCCAGCTCGACATCATCGTTTTCAATGTTCAGCTCACCTCCGGCGAGCAGCCGAAAACGCACGCGGAATCGCTCGATATGCTGGAAAAGCTCGGCTTTTACACCGTGCCGCATAAGGTGTTCCGCACCGTGGAGGCGTGCTGCGAGGAAGTTCGCCGCATCGGCGATACCCGCGAGAGCTACCCCTTTGATATCGACGGCGCGGTCATCAAGATCAACGATTTGGCACAGCGTGAAATTCTCGGCAGCACCGCCAAGGCGCCGCGCTGGGCGGTGGCATATAAATATCCGCCGGAGGAAAAGCCGTCTGTCGTGCGCGATATTGTCGTGCAGGTCGGCCGTACCGGCGTTTTGACACCGAAAGCGATCGTTGAGCCGGTACGCCTTGCCGGTACGACCGTCACGGCGGCAACGCTTCACAATCAGGATTTTATTGATAAGCTCGATGTGCGCATCGGCGATACGGTCATTGTGCGCAAGGCGGGGGAGATCATCCCGGAAGTCCTCCGTGTCGATCTTACAAAGCGGCCGGAGGGAACCGTGCCGTTCCATCTGCCGGATACCTGCCCGGAGTGCGGCTCGCCGGTCGAGCGTGACCCGGATGGCGCGGCGGTGCGCTGCACGGGCGTGGAGTGCCCGGCGCAGCGGCTGCGCAATCTTGTCCATTTTGCCTCCCGCGAGGCGATGGATATCGAAGGTCTCGGCTTCTCGCTCGCCGAGGCGCTCGTGAACAGCGGTATGGTAAAAACCCCGGCGGATCTCTACCGGCTCGATGCGCAGACCGTTGCGACACTCGAGCGCATGGGAAAGAAATCCGCGGAAAATCTCATGGACGAGATCGAAAAGAGCAAGCAGCAGGATCTCTCACGCCTCCTGTGCGCGTTTGGCATCCGGCAGGTGGGGCAGAAGGCCGCCAAGGTCCTCGCCCGTACCTTCGGCTCCATGGAAGCCATCGAGAGTGCTACGCCGCTCGAGCTGACTGCTGTGGACGACATCGGCCCCATCACTGCCGAGAGCGTTGTCGCCTGGGCGCAGAACCCGCAGACGCAGCATCAGCTCCGCCTGCTCCGGGAGGCGGGCGTCAATATGCTCAGCCGTGAGGAGCGCCGTGATAACCGCTTCCTCGGAAAAACGTTCGTCCTCACCGGAGCGCTCACCAAATATACACGAGACGAGGCGAGCGCGATTATTGAGTCCTTCGGCGGCAAGGCGTCGTCCTCGGTTTCCAAAAAGACAGCCTACGTCCTCGCGGGCGAGGCCGCCGGCAGCAAGCTTGACAAGGCGCGTACACTCGGCATTCCCGTTATAACGGAGGATGAGTTTGAAGAGATGATCCGGTAAGGATTTGCCGAAAAGCATTAAATAAGCGCACCATAAAAGACCTCCGCGTGAACTTTCACGCGGAGGCTTTCCATCTTTGCTTGTGCCAAATTCTGTCCCGCCGCCTTCTCAAAAAATTTAAGACTTTTCTCATAATTTCCTTATAATTATTTTGTATAGTATCATCAGAAAATATTGCTTTTTTTCGCAAAGTCGGATAATCTGAAAAGGACTATAACCGAGCCTGGGGGATATCTCTTGGAGAATAACATTCTGAAAAAAATATCGCAGCAGATCGTGGATAAGCGCGTGTTTATTATGATCGCGTTTCTGGCTGCCTGCATATATTGTGCACTTTCCATCAGCCGCGTGCGGGTGAATAACGATATAACCTCGTTCCTTCCGCCAGATACCGATACGCGCCGCGGACTTACGATCATGGAGAACGAGTTCACGACATACGCAAGCGCCAATGTTATGCTGGCGAACACGACGTACGAGCGCGCGAGTGCTGCCGCGGAGAAGATCGAAGAGCTCGAGCATGTGACTGGCGTGACGTTTGATAATTCTCCGGCGCATTTCGTGGACTCGGCGGCGCTTCTCACGATCTCCTTTGACGGCGATAGCGACGATGAAAATGTCGTCGCAGCGATGAACGAGATCCGTGCTCTCACAGCGGGCTTTGATACATACACCTCCTCGGAGATCGGCGCGGATCTTCTTGGTGAGATCGCCCAGCAGATGGTGGGCGTTGTGGCGCTGGCTGCGGTCGTCATTATGGCGGTGCTGCTTTTTACGTCGCGCAGCTATTTTGAGGTCGTTATTTTCCTTATTGTCTTCTCGGTTGCCGCGCTTCTCAATATGGGCACGAACTTCTGGCTGGGCGAAATATCCTCGATTACCAACTCCATCGCCGTCATATTGCAGCTCGCTCTCGCGATCGACTATGCGATCATTTTTTCTCACCGCTATCAAGATGAGATCGACCGCTTCCCAACGGAGCGCGAGGCGCTGATCGAAGCGCTTTCCAAATCCATCATTGAAATTTCCTCGTCGAGTCTCACGACGATCTCCGGCCTCGTTGCGCTGATGCTCATGCAGTTCCGGCTCGGCTACGACCTCGGCCTTGTGCTCTCCAAGGGCATACTGTGCAGCCTCATCACGGTGTTTCTTCTGATGCCGGGGCTGATCGCCTCTTTCTTCCGCCCGCTGCGCAAAACCGCGCACAAGTCTCTTGTACCGGACATTACCGGCTGGGGACGGTTCCTCATGAAAACACGCGTCGGCTTTGTTGCGCTGTTTGTTATCATCGTTCCGATCGCGATATGGTGCTCCAGCCGGACGGAGTATGCATTCAACGACGCGGGGATCGACGAGCTGAAATATTCAGAGAGCCGCGCGGCGGCGCGAAAGATCACCAGTACATTCGCGAACGATACGACGATCGCCGTGCTTGTGCCGAGCGGTAACTACGAAGCCGAAAAGCAGTTTCTCCGCGAGGCCGCGGAGCTCGACAACGTGAAAACCGTTACCGGACTTGCCAATATTGAAATTGAAGACGGAAAGGTGCTGACGGATTCTTACACGCCCCGGATGCTCTCCATGCTGCTGAACATCGATTTTGAAGAGGCGGAAATGCTCTATGCCGCCTATGGCGTGGAAAACGGGCAGTACCAGCCGATCTTCGGCAATGCTGAGACGTATTCCGTGCCGCTCATCGATATGTTCCTGTTCCTGTTTGAAAAGATAGATCAGGGTATTGTGACGCTGGACGCCGACTCACAGGAAACGCTTGACAGTCTCCGCGGAGAGCTGGAGCGCGGCGAAGCGCAGCTCCGCGGCGAAAACTGGGATCGTATGGTCATTACAGCGGATGTGCCCATTGAGGGTGACGAGAGTGTCGCGCTTGTTAACGCTCTGCGCTCGCTGGCCGACGGATACTACGGCGAAGGAGAGTGCCTCGTTATCGGCGACGTGACGAGCGCCAAGGAACTGGCAGACACCTTCAACGGCGACTCGCTGCTCATAAATCTTCTCACTATTGCGTTCGTATTCATTATTCTTATCTTTACATTCAAGTCCGTGGCGGGTGCGGCAATCCTCGTATTTGTCATTCAGGGCAGCATCTGGATCAACTTTACGTTCCCATATCTGACGCATACGCGTGCCTCGTTCGTTACGAACATGATCGTCTCTGCCATTCAGATGGGCGCGACGATCGACTACGCCATTGTGATCATGAGCCGGTACCTCGATCTGAAAAAGGTACATCCGCCGCGGGAGGCGATGGCGATGGCGGTCAACGAGAGCTTCCCGACGGTTATGACCTCCGGCACGATCATGACCGTTGCGGGCATTCTGATCGCTTACCGCGTGACAGATGTGTACATTGGCCACATCGGCCTTGCCGTTGGCCGGGGCGCACTCATTTCGGTCATTCTTGTATTGACCGTTCTGCCGCAGCTCATCGTGCTGCTCGACAGGCTCATCGAAGTGACGACATTTCGAAAAAAGACGGAAGGAGCCGTGAAATGAAACGTTGGATCGCTGCGCTGCTAAGCGTGCTGCTGTTGCTCTCCGTCTCCGGTACGGCGCTTGCCGCAGAGCCGGAATCAACCGAGACGATCAAAATCACCTCCGCGGATGATCTTTTGGAGCTTGCCGTGCAGTGCACATCGGACGCATGGTCGGAAGGAAAAACGATCGTTCTTACGCGCGATATCAGTCTCTCCGGCCATGACTTTACCCCGATCCCGCTTCTGGCCGGAACGTTTGACGGCCGCGGCCACAGCATTCTCGGCATTTCCCTTGCCGGGGACGCCTCGACCCAGGGCCTTTTCCGTATGGTTCTGAAAACCGGCGTTGTGAAGGATCTCACGGTCTCCGGTACGCTCCGCGCATCCGGGAACGGCGAAAACATCGGCGGCATCGCCGGCGTGAACTACGGGACGATCGAAAACTGCCGTTTTGACGGCGACATCCGCGCGCAGGCGGCTGCGGGCGGCATTGTTGGGCTGAACGCCGAGGGCGCTCTTGTGAGCGAGTGCGAAACCTCCGGCTCCATTGCGGCGTATCACCGCGCGGGCGGCATCGCGGGGGAGAACCGCGGTGTTTTGGACGGATGCGAAAACCGCATGAGCGTCAACACCGAGTATATTGCGGTTGAACCGTCCGATCAGAAAAAAACCTTTGATATTTCTTCTCTGACGCTGCAGGAGGAAACGATTGTTGATATCACCGATCTTGGCGGTATTGTGGGGCTGAACACCTCCGTTATCAAATACTGCGACAATTACGGCGATGTAGGCTACCCGCACACCGGCTACAACGTCGGCGGCGTCGCCGGGCGGCAGAGCGGCCGTATTCTCGGATGTACGAATGCCGGGGAGATCACTGCCCGCAAGGACGTCGGCGGCATCGCCGGGCAGGTCGAACCATATACGGTCTGGAACGTCACCGGGACGGGGCTTGCCGATGTGCAGTCGCAGCTCTACCGGCTGGAAAGCCTGCTTAAAACCATGCTCGAGGATTTCGGCGGTTCGCAGGCCGACGCCGGTGCGCTCATGCAGGAGATACTGCGTCTGCTCGGCAATTGCAGCGATGTCATCGGCGGCATGTACCCGGACGTTCCGTGGCCGGATCCCGGCGACGGGAGCGGTGATGGGGGAGATACCGGCGACGGCGATACATCCGGCGGCTGGCTGAAGCCGGATGAAGGCGCGATGAACGATCTTTCCAACAATCTCCAGCAGATCGTGACCCTGTTCGGCCAGATGACGGACGTAATTGCAGCCGACACTGTGATCACAGACATGCAGAGCGTGATATCCCAGCTCATGAACGTTTCGGCGTCCATCATGAATATGATGTACAGTCTGAGCAGCGCTTCCGTTCGGGTGGAGGATGTCTCCGATGTTGACGAAGACGACGAGGCGCTCTGCCTGATCGCGCAAAGCACGAATACGGCGTCGGTCAGCGCGGATACGAATGCCGGCGGCATTGCCGGGAACGTTTCGCTGGACATCTCCTTTGACCGGGAAGACAGGCTCAACATATCCTCTACGCTGATCGGCAGCGGAAAGTACGAAATTTTCGCGCGCATTTCCGGCTGCGAAAACCGCGCCGCCGTCGCTGCCTCGAAATCCTGCGCCGGGGGTATTGCCGGGCGCATGGAATACGGTCTTGTGGTCTCGTGCGATGCGGTCGGCGAGGTAAGCACGGCGGAGGAGTATGCCGGCGGCATCGTTGGCCACAGTTCGGCCTCCATCCGGGACAGCCGCGCACGTGTGAATCTCTCTGGCAAACGGTATCTGGGCGGAATCGCCGGTTTCGGCAAGGACATTTCCTCCTGCCTTGCCATGCCGCACTTTGAGGATAAGGCGGAGCTCTGCGGATCGGTCGCGGGCTACGCCGACGGAACGATCGCGGAGAATCTTTATTCAGACTCTGCCGTTGGCGGCGTGGATGGCTTCAGCTTCACCGGCCAGTCCGATTACATGGACTATGAGGAGTTCGCAGCGCTTCCGGACACGCCGGATTATTTCCGTAGCATCGGCGTAACGTTCGTGAAGGACGGTGAGACGGTGGAGACGGTCGATGTGCCGTTTGGCGGAACGATCTCCTCGCTCCCCACTGTCCCGGACGAGGACGGAATGTACTGGCAGTGGAATGATTTTGACCCGGACGAGGCCATATACTACAGCCGAACGGTCGAGGGCGAGTTCATCCGCCCTGTAACGACGATCTCGACCGGAGAGGACGAACCGCTGTTCCTCGCCGAAGGCGTTTTCCGCAACGGCCAGACGCTTCTCGCAGCGCCCTTTACGCCGGACGCCGACGCGCTCGGCATTGATGCGGGATCGGTTACCGCGGCATACACCGTGCGTGTTTCGGACTATTCCCAGCCGGTCACGGTGCGCATGCTTACCACGTCCGCGGGAAGCCTGTATACACTCTCGGACGGCGCTCTTTCGCCGCTCTCCTATAGCCGCGATGGAAGCTATATTGTTTTTGAGCTCGACAACGGCGCGTCGATCGTCTTTCTTTCCGAAGAGACGCCGCAAAATGACTGGCTCATCGGCGGCATAGCGGGCGGCGCTGTTGTGATCGCTGCGGTACTTTTCATGATTGTTCGAAAAAAGAAGAAAAAATCTTAACAACTTCTTGACGAAATCTTTATTTCCCTGTATGCTTAATATATGTTCTCTCCGGCGGTGCGTCCGCACAATCCGCCGGAGAGCGTTATTTTGTAAAGCAGAAAGGTGAAAAGAGAGTGGAGTTACTTCATTGGGCGGAAAGTGTACTAAAATATTTTGTGCAATTCGGGATCATTTTGCTGGAGGGAACAGGAGCCGTTATTCTCCTTGTTTCCGGCGTGAAAAGCGTTGTCCGGCTTTGTAAAAAGCAGCCGCACGCGCGTCTTTCCATGGCACAGGGGATCGCACTTGCGCTGTGCTTCAAGCTTGGCGGCGAGGTGCTGCGCACGGTGATCGTGCGCGAATGGAGCGAGCTTCTTGTGCTCGGCGCGATCATCTTCCTTCATGCGGCGATGAGCATTCTGATTCATTGGGAGATCAAAATGGAGGAAAAGCGCCTTTCCGCCATGAGCGATCTTGGAGATTGATACATAGAATTAAAAAATCCCTGTGGTTATAAAAACTGCAGGGGTTTTTGTGCACTTTTTCACTTTTAAAAAGATAATCAACAGAATTTGCTTGCTATTATGAATAGAATAATATATACTTTGTACTGTAGCTATACCACTATAATGTTTGAGAGAGGGGTAACATATGGCGAACGCAAAATATGACATTGTAGTCGTCGGTGCGGGCAATGCCGGCCTATCTTCGGCGCTCCAGTCTGCGCTGGCTGGCAAAAAGACACTGCTCATCGAGCAGCACAACCTTCCCGGCGGCTGCGCGACCTCCTTCCGCCGCGGCCGGTTTGAGATCGAACCGTCGCTGCACGAGATCTGCGATCTTGGTCCCGTGGAGAACCCCGGCGATGTACGGACGATCATGGATCAGTACGGCGTAAGGGTGGAATGGCGCCGGGTGGACGATTGCTTCCGCATCATCAGCAAGTATTCCGATGGCTCGCCCATGGACGTGACGATGCCTTCCGGTATCGAACCGTTCATTGACAAGATGGAGGAGTATGTTCCCGGCAGCCGCCCGCAGATGACGAAGCTGTTTGACCTGTTCCAGGAAGTGCTCGACGGTATTGCGTATATCACGGCGTCCTCCGGTCACGCAGATTCCAATGTCCTGAAAGAAAAGTATCCCAACATGCTCCGTACTGGCGCATATCCCACGAAAAAGGTGTTTGACGCGCTGAAGCTGCCGCTGCGCGCACAGGATATCCTCGCAACGTACTGGTCGTACCTCGGTGTGGATATGGAGCATCTGGCATTCATTCACTATGCCGCGATGGTACATAAGTATGTTTCCCGCAGTGCGTACATCCCCACGTATACGAGCCACGAGATCAGCAACGCGATGGTCGAGCGTTTCCGCGAGTTGGGCGGCGACGTATGGTACAACTGCCGCGCAGAGAAGTTCCTCTTCGAGGGTGATCGCTGCTGCGGCGTGCAGACAAATCTCGGCACCATCGACTGCGACTACGCTCTGGCCAACATCAATGCCGATATCCTGTACGGCAAGATGATCCCGAAGGAGCTGATCCCTGAGCGACAGAAAAAGCTCTCGACGGCTCGCGGCCAGAAATACGGCGCACGCATGATGACGGCTTATTTCTGCCTGGATAAAACGGCCGAAGAGCTTTGCATTAAAGACTATTCCATCTTCCTGCCCGGCACTGCGGACTCCGCCGCAGAGTATAAGAACATCATGAACGGCATGAAGACGAACGATTATTCCATCTTCCTCTGCTATAATATTGCGAATCCCAAAGCTTCGCCGGAGGGGACGTGCATCTGCTCGTTCACAACATTCGGTTCGCCGGTCGACTGGAACGATCTGAAGCCGGAGGAGTATGTATCCTTCAAAAATGCTGTGGCGAAAAAATTCCTTGCCAGTCTGAAAGAGAAGGCGGGCATCGATCTTTCGGGTCACATTGAGGAAGTTGCTGTGGCTTCTCCGTGGACGTTCGCTCGTTATCTTGGCACGCCGGAAGGCTCGGTCTACGGCCACGAAACGACCGATTGGGACGGCATGATGGCGCGTATGATGATGCTCTCCGTGGATTATCCGGTCAAGGGGCTTCGTCCCATCGGTGCAGACGGCCCGCGCGGCGACGGCTACAGCGCAGCCTACATCTGCGGCCAGCTCATCGCCAAGCTTGCGCTCAAGGATCTTGCAGAAGGAGGAACGAAATAATGGCGCTTAACGTGAAAGTTGGCCTGATCGGCCCCTTTGATATGCTCAAGTTCAAGAATATGGCAAAGACCCGCGAAAAGGTCATTCAGAATGCTCCGGCAAACGAGATCGTAGCGGACTATGCCATCAACCGCAATGCCAAGGCGCTGCACCCGGATTATCTTTCGCTCGTTGTGGACACCATCGTCGATCACGGCGCTGCCGGTGCAAAGACATTCATATTCAAAAAAGCAGACGGCGGCGCTCTTCCGTATTTCCGCGCCGGACAGTATCTTTCCCTCAAACTTGATTTGGACGGCAGCAAGGTTTCCCGCCCGTACTCCATAAGCTCCGGCCCAAAGGAGGCTCTGGAAGGTCATATTGCTATTACTGTCCGCGCCAATCCCGGCGGCTTTGCCGCTGACCGTATCCTGTCAACGCTGAAAGTCGGCGATGCCGTTACCGCCTCCGCACCGGAGGGACATTTCTACTACGACGAGCTGCGCGACGCGAAAAACGTTCTGGCTCTGGCTGGCGGCAGCGGTATCACGCCGTTCCTCTCCATGGCGCGCGCCATCCGCGACGGGGTTGAGGATTTTTCGCTTACGATCCTTTTCGGCAGCCGGACGAGAGAGACCATTCTCTTTGCCGAAGAATTCAACGAGATCGCCGCGGTCTGCCCGAAGGTCAAGGTCATTCATGTCCTCTCGGATGAGGAGGCGGAAGGATTTGAGCGCGGCTTTATTACCGCGGAACTGATCCGGAAATACGCGCCGGAAGGGGAGTATTCCATATTCCTCTGCGGCCCGGAGGCGATGTATCGCTTCGTTGTGCCGGAGGTCGAAAAGCTTGGTCTGCCGCGCCGTCTCGTACGCCGCGAAATGCTCGGTGTTACGAAGAATGTTGCCGCGCAGCCCGGCTATCCCGTCGACTGCGCCGGTAAAGTATTCCACGGTACCGTTCACCAGGGAGCCGCCGAGTACATAATTGATGTGAGAGCCGATGAGCCCATTCTTGTTGCGATCGAACGCGCCGGCATCAAAGCGCCGTCCCGCTGCCGCAGCGGCGAATGCGGCTGGTGCCGCAGCAAGCTTATTTCCGGTGAGGTATACTGCCCCGCGGAGAACGAGGGACGCCGCCACAGCGATATCGTGAACGGATACATTCACCCCTGCTCCACGTTTGCGCTTTCGGACATCGTTCTGGAAGTCCCCGGCGAGTTTTATTGAGCTTGATTCTTTAAGAAAAAAGAGACAAAGCGGCATAACCGCTTTGTCTCTTTTTTTGTGGTCTTATTTTTATGACCAAACTTGATTTTATTGAAAAAGGTGTATATAATCTTATCCGAATCCGATTGATAAAGGGGAAAACCCATGTCCTCCACGAATGAAACGAACCGCAAAGCGTACTTTATTGAGATCATGAAGCGCCGCATTCTGTCCGGCGAACTCAAGCCCGGTGACCGTATTCCGCCGGAGCGCGAGCTTGCCGCTGAGCTTGGGCTTAGCCGCGGCTCGGTGAATCAGGGAATGCTCGATCTTGCCCGTATGGGATTTCTGCGGATCGTGCCGCGTAAAGGCGCGTTTGTCGCGGAGTATGTGAAATCGGCAACTCCGGAAACGCTCGCCGCGATCATGAGCTACGATTCTGCGCTGCTCGACAGGTCTCTCTTTAAGGATCTCATGGATCTCCGTATTTTGATCGAACGGGAATGCACCCGGCTCGCCTGCGCCAACCTTACGCCGGAATCGTTGGCGCTTTTGCAGGCGCATACCGACGCCATTTATGCTGCTGACGACGAGGAAGCGCCGGAAGCGGTGTATCTCTATCACAAATGTCTGACGGAAATTTCGCGGAATGCGGCGTATTCCATGGTGTTCCAGAGCTTCGAAAAGATGATCCGCAATCTGATCCGGGAGCATTATAAAAGCCGGGAGGAACTGGCAATCAGCATGCCAAAATTTCAGATGCTCACCGCGGCGATCTCCCGCCGGGACGCGTATGCTGCCGATATGGCTCTGCTCTCCATTCTCAACCAGGCTTCCGACTATCTGGATAAACATCTGGAACACAATATCACGGATAAGGCTAAAAATGCAAAAAGCTGCCCGTACGGGTAGCACCTCATAAGACAGGTTTCACATTTTAAGAGAGAACAGCGTGGCAGAAGTCACGCTGTTCTGTTTTTTCATAAGAAAGTAAACCACCGGCTATGCCGGTGGACACAAAGAGTTCCACTTATGGATAGAAAAAGA
>CAVEQS010000055.1:0-13833 GCA_963618015.1 bacterium
GGGTTTTTGAGCTTTTGAGTTGTGAAAAAACGATTGATCAGCGCTTGCTGAACTGCGGTGCGCGACGAGCGGCTTTGAGGCCGTACTTCTTACGCTCTTTCATGCGCGGATCGCGGGTGAGATAACCAGCGGCCTTGAGGGTGCCGCGGTAGTTCTCGTCGACCTTCAGCAGGGCGCGGGCGATGCCATGACGGATCGCGCCGGCCTGGCCGGTCATGCCGCCGCCGGCGACGGTGGCTTCCACGTCAAACTTCTCGGTCGTCTCGGTGGCGGCGAGAGGCTGACGGACGATGAGCTTCAGGGTCTCGAGACCGAAGTACTCGTCCAGCGTGCGGCCGTTGATGGTGATGCTGCCGGTGCCGTTGGGGATGAGGTGGACACGGGCGGTGGAGGATTTCCGACGGCCGGTGCCGTAAGCGTAGGGACGCTTGCTCTGATAGGTAGCCATTCTAAAATTTCCTCCTTTCCTTATTCAACCGTCCAGACTTCGGGCTTCTGCGCGGCGTGCTTGTGCTCATTGCCGGCAAAAACCTTCAGACGACGGAGCTGCCATTTCTGGGTGGGGTTCTTCGCCAGCATGCCGCGAACGGCGAGCGTCATGGCGAGCGTGGGGCGGGTCGCCATCAGGCGATCGTAACGGGTCTCCTTGAGACCGCCGGCGTAACCGGAGTGGGTGCGGTAGTACTTCTGGGTGAGCTTGTTGCCGGTGAGAACAGCGTCCTTCGCGTTGATGATGATGACGAAATCACCACAGTCAACGTGCGGCGTGTAGTCGACCTTGCGCTTGCCGCGCAGCAGGTCGGCGGCGAGAGCGGCGGTCTTGCCCAGGGGCTTGCCGGCCGCATCGAGAACGTACCACTTGCGGACGACGTCCTCTTTTCTGACCATCGTAGTGGACATTGATGTGCCTCCAATATCATTGTTTTTTCTTGCTTTTTCAAGGCGCGGCGGGTACAATATACCCTCAAGACGCGCTCTATTTTTATAGCACAGCGCTCTTTCGGTGTCAACCCCCGTTTTCCGAAATTTTTATTTACGGCAATGCAAGCTCGCAAATCCTCCGTTTTGCTCGCAAATGCTCCGTTTTTCTCCGTTTCGATTTTTAATTTTTGAGGTGCGAAATATGGATTCTCTCAATGCATTTACCGGCGTTGTGCGCCGGTGTGTGGACGATTACGGCATGATCGTCCCGGGCGACCGCATCGCCGTGGGCATTTCCGGTGGCAAGGACTCGCTCGTGCTGCTCGCCTCGCTCGCGTATCTGCGGCGGTATTACCCGGCAAAGTTTGAGCTGGAGGGCATCACGATCGACACGGGCTTCCCCGGCATGGACTTTTCCGGCGTGGAACGGATGTGCGAGGAGCTCGGCGTGCCGTACACCCGCGTCCCGACCGATATCCGCGAGATCGTGTTCGATGCGCGGCAGGAGGAGAATCCGTGCTCGCTCTGCTCCAAAATGCGCCGCGGCGCGCTGAACACCACGATGAAGGAGCACGGCTGCAACAAATTAGCGCTCGGGCATCATTTCGACGACGCCGTGGAGACGTTCATGATGTCGCTTGTGTTCGAAGGGCGGCTCAACTGCTTCAAGCCGGTGACATACATGTCCCGCGCGGACGTGACGCAGATCCGCCCGCTGCTGTACATCGGCGAGCAGCGCAGTGCCAATCTCGCCCGCCAGCTCGAGCTGCCGGTCGTGAAGAGCACCTGCCCGATGGACCACACGTCCAAACGGCAGGAGATCAAGGATCTTCTCACGACGCTCTCGGTGCAGTACCCGGATCTGCGCAGCAAGGTGTTCGGCGCCATGCAGCGCCTGCCGCTCGACGGCTGGGGCCCCACGCCGCACGAGCGCATCAAAACGCGCGAGCGGAAAAAAGAGGAATAACCGCGCGGCGCATATAATATAATAGTATAGGGAAGTATGCCCCTCTCGGAAACGAGAGGGGCGTTTCGTTGAAAAGCCTCCCTCTGACGAGGAAGGTGGATCGCCGAAGGCGAGACGGAAGGAGTAACTCCCTAAGCCTCGCAGGCTCGGCAGCTCCCTCGGCGAGGGAGCCAACGCGCATCCCCAAAGCCTCCCTTGTGTAAAGGGAGGTGGATTTTGCCGCAGGCAAAAGCCGGAGGGATTGTCGTTTCTCCCGTCTCCCTTGCCTCCCTCTGACGAGGGAGGTGGGTTTTGCCGCAGGCAAAAGCCGGAGGGAGAGAAACATTCTGCGCGGAAAACGTTGGTTTTCTCTCCCCCAGTCAGCCTGACGGCTGCCAGCCCCCTCGTCAGATGGGGCCAATAAAAGCGGTAAGCAATCACTACCCGTACACATTTTCGCCAATCGTTAAAGCATGGTTACAAATAATAAAAATTACGTAAACCTGTGGAAAAATTCCCCGGGATGGTGTAGAATGATAAAACCATAGTTGGATAACCACGCCAATGTAAAGAAAAACTCTGTTCCAGCACAGCAAAAACCCGTATACCGTCTCCCGAAGTCGTCCGACAACAAGGGAGAAGCAAGTTAAACAGGAGGACCGTATGAAAAAGAGGAATCTGATCGCCCTGCTGATGGCAGTATGCATGATGCTTTCCCTGCTCCCGGTGAATGCACTCGCCGTTGGAAACGACGATACTGCACCGGCAGCGGAAACGCTTCTTTCTGAAAAGGAGAACGAGCCCGCCCCGACCGAAGCGCCCGCCAAGAGCGAGCCGACGGCCAAGGACGAGCCCGCCAAGGACGAGCCCGCCAAGGGCGAAGACTCCGCCAAGGGCGAAGACTCCGCCAAGGGCGAAGACTCCGCCGAGGGTGAAGACCCCGCCAAGGGCGAAGACTCCGCCAAGGGCGAAGACTCCGCCAAGAGCGAAGACTCCGCCAAGAGCGAAGACTCCGCCAAGGGCGAAGACTCCGCCAAGGGCGAAGACTCCGCCGAGGGCGAAGATCCCGCCGACGGGGAATCCGGAATCGCTCTCATGGCGATCCGTCCCGACACGGACAAGTACCGCACCTACGAGTTCTATGTAGATAACAATAAGGTTGCCGAGCAGATCGTCAAAAACGGCGAGGCACTGCTCAGCCCTGCCGCGCCCGAAAAGGACGGCTATCATTTTACCGGCTGGGTCGATGAAAACGGCAGAGCCGTGACATTCGGCGCGGTGGACGGAATCACCGCGACGGAGACTGTCAAGGTCTACGCAAAGTTTGCGGAAGTGCTGTACGTATTCTTTGCCGATGAGAACGGCCGTATTGTCCGCACTATAGAAAGTGTAAGCGGCGGCAAGGTCGATACCGGCGACGTGTCCTACGCTCTTGAGAAACCGACACAGGCCATTACCGGCTGGTATTTTGACACCGCCCGCACGGAACGCGCGGATACCGTCACGCTGAAAGACAAGGACGTCACCGTGTACGCCAAGGTCGAGGAAGGCCACTGGATCACCTTCAATTCCAATGGCGGTACCTATGTCGCACCGGCGTTCTACAATGCGAACACAGTTACGGCTCGGCCAAACGTGACGATGACGAAGGCCGGCTACACGTTCAACGGCTGGTATAACGGCAGCACGCCGTTCAGCTTCGGCTTCCAGCTGACGGACAATGTCACGCTCACCGCGAATTGGACTCCCGATACAAAGACGGCGTATACCGTCATCCACTGGCAGGAGAATGCCAACGATGATGGTTACTCCTACGTAACGTCTGAAACCAAGACCGGCACCACCGACGGAACAACAAACGCTGCGGCCAAGAGCTACACCGGCTTCACCGCTCAGACGATCAAACAAGAAACCATCAAAGGTGACGGCTCTACCGTCGTCAACGTATACTACAAACGCAATGTATATGACGTAAAGTTCTACAGCTATTCTGGCCGAAACAGCAATTCCAAGGAGTACACTTCCCTGCGCATTACGGCCAAATACGGTGCCTCCATCAGCGACAAATGGCCCACCTATAACAACAGTAACACGTGGTCTGTATCGGACGGAGGCAACACGTATCAGGTTAATATCGATACTATGCCGCTGAACGGCGCCACATTCTATGGCCCGAAAACGGCCAGCGGCTCCGAAACGGCCTATTACTATGTCGAAGTTTTGCCCGACGAAAGTGGAACGACGTATAACGGTGTGACCTATAAGCTCCACCATAAGGACACTTCTCCCGGCACCGGTTACACAGTTTCCGATGAAGATAAGTATCCTATAACCGGATTCACGTATAAAGAGTTTTCCGCAAATAGTTATGGTTGGGGATCTTACAACTACAACAACGCCAAATTCTACTATACCCGCAACAGCTACAATGTGGTGTACATAAACAACGGCAGCGAGTATGCCACTAAGAGCTTCAAGTATCAGGCGGACATCTCCTCCGCTGCAGACCAGACCACGCCTCCGGCACCCATAGCTGGTTATGAATTTCAGGGGTGGTACGATGACCCCGCGGGTCAGCAGAAGCACAACTTTGCAGGTGAAACCATGCCGGCAAAGAACATCACTGTCTATGCCATATGGAAAGCACCCGTGTTTACAGGCGAAGCCTTTCTTGACGTAGACGGAAACGAGAGCGGCAAAACAATTACGGTTCCCCGCGGCGGAAAAATCAGCCGCAGCGACCTTGCTTCGCTGGAAACCGATCTGACATACCCGGATGACAGCGGCAACTGGGTATTTGCCGGCTGGACGACCGACCCCAAGACCAACACCCCGTTCAACTTCGAAACCGAGATTTACGAGAATATCAAGCTCTATCCGTATTTCTACAATACGAGCATGTGCACCGTGACCTATAAAAACGGCACGGAGGAAAAGACGGACGGCAAGACGTATGCTGTCAGTGCAGAGGCCAGTGCGCTGGGCATCGGTGATCTCAACTTCACTGCACCCGCCGCGGACAAGGTGTTCCTCGGCTGGTCGAAAACCGAGAACGGTACGACGGTCGATTATCAGGCCAACGACAAGATCTCGATCACCGGTGATATTACGCTCTATGCCGTTTGGGGTGATAAGGAACAGAGCGTTTCCCTGACCTATAAGCCGAACGGCGGCCTCGGGGATGACCGTACCGAGAACAGCATCATGAACAACGGCAAGGTGACGCTCGCGGGTGCGATTTTCTCCCGCCCCGGCTATACGCTCACCGGCTGGAACACCGCCGATGACGGCAGCGGCACGTCGTTCGATCTCGAAGGCATGGCCCGCGTGGACAAGGAGGCACCCAACATTCTCTACGCCGTGTGGGAAGCCAACACGAATACCAAATACATCGTCGAGTTCTATTATCAGTTGGACGACGGCAAAACGTATCCCGAGACGCCCAACGCCACGGACAAGACCCGCACCGGCACGACCGACACCACCGTCTCCGTCACCGCCGGGGATAAGGCGGATAAGGAGAACGGCAAGTATGTCTATGATGGATCCGCGGCCAACGTCGAATCGGCGACGCTCGCCGGCGACGGCTCCACGGTGCTGAAGCTGTACTTCAAGCTCAACACCGTCTACTATCACGTCTTCCACTACCTCAAGGGAACGACCGTATCGGTCGCGGCCACCCAGTTCGGCGTAGGAACGATCGGCAAGACAGCATCGGCGAAGCCGGTAACGAGCGGATTCCTCCCCGGCTTTGAAAATGCCAAGTTCGACAGCTATGATCCTGCCAGCAACAGCATCGTTCTCGTTCCCGACCCGAACAGCGAGCAGATCAACACGATCATCGTTTATTACACCGTCCCCCTGACGCTCAAAGCGATGGACGCGAGCAAGACCTACGACGGCGATCCGCTCACGCAGCCGAAGTTTACCGTCACCGGCCTTGTCAACGACGATACGGCAGAGAACTTCTCCCTCAAGATGACGGCGGAGAGCACCATCACCGACGCCGGCAGCCAGCCCAACGTCATTGACAAGGGCACCGTGGCGTACAACAACGGCAGCCTGCCCGAGTACTACACCGTAGCGTATGAACCCGGCAAGCTGACGATCAACGCGGTCACCGCCAAGGTCACCGTTACGGTCAAAGAGAACTCCGACACTGTCACCTATGACGGCGAGGAACACACCGTCTACGGCTACGAGTCCATGACGGCGGACAACACGCTCTACGATGTCAAGACGAGCGTCACCGAAACGCCGACCGAAGCTTGGACGGCGAAGGGCACCACCGTTGGTACATACGATGTCGGCATCGCCGCGGGTGACTTCAAGAACACCAACCCGAACTTCACGAACGTTGAGTTCGTGATCGAGGACGGTAAGCTGACGATCACCCCGGTCACCGATAAGGTCATCGTTACGATCAAAGAGAACTCCGATACCGTCACCTATAACGGTCAGGAGCACACAGTCACGGGCTACGAGTCCATGACGGCGAATAACGATCTCTACGATGTCAAGACGAGCGTCACCGAGACGAGCACCGACGCCTGGACGGCGAAGGGCACCTATGTCGGCACGTACAATATCGGCATCGAGCCCGGCGACTTCGAGAACACCAACCCGAACTTTACGAACGTTGAATTCGTGATCGAGCACGGCGCTCTGGTCATCACCCCGGCGAGCCAGGCGGTCGTAAAGATCCAGGGCAACACCGGCACCAAGGTGTATAACGGCACGGTGCAGACCGTCACGGGCTACGAGATCACGAGCAACCCGGCCAACGCCACCGTAACGCTCGTCGGCCAGGCGAGCGTCTCCGGCACGGATGTCGGCAAGTACGACATGAACCTGAAGGCGGAAGACTTTACGGCCACCTCTCCGAACTATGCGTCGATCCTCATCGAAGTGGACGACGGCTATCTGGAAATCACGCCGGTCACCGAGAAGGTCACCGTCACTGTCAAAGAGAACTCCGGCACCGCCACCTACGACGGCACCGAGCACTCCGTGAAGGGCTACGCCTCCATGACGGCAAATAACGATCTCTACGATGTGACAAAGAGTGTCAAGGAGACCGAGACCGCCGCCTGGACGGCGAAGGGCATCGATGTGGGCACGTACCCGGTCGGCATCGAGGCGGGCGACTTTGAGAACATCAATAAGAATTTCACGAACGTTGAGTTCGTGATCGTGGACGGCGAGCTCAAGATCGACCCGGTCACCGGGAAGGTCACCGTCACCGTCACCGAGAACGGCGATACCGTCACCTATGACGGCGAGGAACACACCGTGAAGGGCTACGCGTCCATGACGGCGAATAACGATCTCTACGACGTGGCCACCAGTGTCAAGGCGACCGAGACGGCGGACTGGACGGCGAAGGGCACCTATGTGGGCGAATACCCGGTCGGCATCAAAGCAGGCGACTTCAAGAACATTAACCCGAACTTCACGAACGTCGAATTCGTGATCGTGGACGGCGCGCTCACGATCAATCCGGTCACCGATGAGGTCACCGTCACGATCGTCGAGAACTCCGGCAGCGCGACCTACGACGGTACCGAGCACTCCATCAAGGGCTACAAGTCCAAGACGGTGGACAATAACCTCTACGACGTGACCACCAGCGTCAAGGAGACCGAGACGGCGGACTGGACGGCGAAGGGCACCTATGTGGGCGAATACCCGGTCGGCATCAAAGCAGGCGACTTCAAGAACATTAACCCGAACTTCACGAACGTCGAATTCGTGATCGTGGACGGCGCGCTCACGATCAATCCGGTCACCGATGAGGTCACCGTCACGATCGTCGAGAACTCCGGCAGCGCGACCTACGACGGTACCGAGCACTCCATCAAGGGCTACAAGTCCAAGACGGTGGACAATAACCTCTACGACGTGACCACCAGCGTCAAGGAGACCGAGACGGCGGACTGGACGGCGAAGGGCACCTATGTGGGCGAATACCCGGTCGGCATCAAAGCGGGCGACTTTGAAAACACCAACCCGAATTTCACGAATGTCGAGTTCGTGATCGTGGACGGCGCGCTGACCATCACGGCGTCCGCCGAGGAAGTCATCGTCACCATCGCCGGCGGCACCGCGACGGCCACCTATGACGGCGAAAAGCACAGCGTCGACGGCTATGAGATCGAGGGCATTTCGAACAGCCTGTATAAGGCGGAAGATTTCCGCCTTGTGAAAGCCGGTTCGGATCACGCGGAAGGCACTGACGCGGACGAGTACCCCATGGGTCTCACGTCCGGAAGCTTCGAGAATATCAACAAAAACTTCAATAATGTCAGGTTCGTTGTGACCGACGGCAAGCTCACCATTGACCGGCGCACCGTGACCCTGACGTCCGAAACGGCGGAAAAGGAATACGACGGCACGCCGCTCACCCGCCCGAACGTCACCGGCGGGGACGGCTTCGTCACCGGCGAAGCGACCGACATCAAGGCCACCGGCAGCGTGACCTACGTGGATGAGGGCGAGGTCACCAACACCATCACCTTCACCCCCGGCACGAGCTTCAAGGAGAGCAACTACACCATCATCAAGAACGAGGGCAAGCTCTCCATCACCGCGCGCAAGAGCGATCCCATCACCATCACCACGCCGACCAAAGAGACGGTCTACGACGGCACGGCGCTGGTGGATCATCAGCACACCTACACCGGCACGCTGATGCCGGGCGATACGCTCGAGGTAACATACTCTTCCGGCAGCCAGCAGACCGACGTGGGCTCCTGCGATAACGCCATCGACGGCTACCGCATCGTCCGCACGGTGGACGGCGCAGAGAAGGATGTGACCAATAACTACACCTTCGGCGAGACCGTGATCGGCAAGCTGACCGTCAAGCCGCGCCCCGTGACCTTCACGGGCGAGAGCAAGACCCTCCCCTACAACGGCAGCATGCAGAGCATCACCGGCATCACGGCGAGCGGCCTTGTGGAAAACCACACCTACGAGAGCCTGGCCTACAAGGCGGAAGGCCAGAATGTCGGCAGCTATGACGGCAAGTTCACCGGCAAGGTGGTAATCAAGGACGCCCAGGGCAACGACGTTACGAAGAACTATGCCGTGACCAAGACGCCCGGCACGCTCACCATCACCAACGCGCAGTATGCCGTGACCTTCACCGGCGAGAGCGATTCGAAGGTCTATAACGGCACCGAGCAGAGCATCACCGGCATCACGGCGACCGGCCTGCTGGATGGCCACACCTATGAGAACCTGACCTACATTGCCAAGGGCACCGAGAAGGGCGAGTACACCGGCGCGTTCAGCGGCACCGTGAAGATCTTTGATGCCGCCGACACGGACGTGACGGAGAACTACGCTATTACCGAGACGCCGGGCAAGCTGACCATCACGGCGGTGGAGGACGAAGTGGTCGTGACGATCACAGGTCACAAGTCCACCGTGACGTATGACGGCACGGAGCATTCCGTCACCGGCTACGATGTGAGCATCAGCAACGAGCTCTATAAGGAAGCGTACTTCACCTTCGGCGGCACCGATACGGTGGCGGGCACCAACGCGAACACCTACGCGATGGGTCTGAAGGAAGCGGACTTCACGAACGCCAGCCCGAACTTCACGAACGTCAGATTTGTCGTGAACGACGGCGAGCTGGTCATCAATAAGCGCCCCGTGAAGGTTACCGCCAGAGAGCTGGAATACGCCTACAACTACGCGAGCCCCGCGGCGCACCCGGCAGATAGCGTTGTCCGCTGCACCATCGAAGCGCCGAACGGCGACCGAGGCCTGCTCACGGGCGACACCCTGAACGTGACTGTGCTGTACGACGGCGAGTATCAGCAGACGCTGATCGGCGTTTACGCGGCGGTCGCGCAGATCGCCGGTGCGACGATCACCAACACCAAGGGCGATGTGACGGCAAACTATGCGATCGAGAAGGAAGACAGCACCCTGACCATCACGGGCGAGGATCCGCTCGATCCCAAGAAGGAGACCACGTCTACCCAGACCAACTACACCGTCGGCGACGAGATCACCTACACCATCACCGTGAAGAACGTGACGAAGGACGAGGCCAAAAACGTCATCGTGACCGACACCATGGCCGAAATCCAGCCCGACACGGGCTACACGGTGAGCGAGGACGGCCACACTGCGACGATCGCCTCCATCCCGGCGGGCGGCACGGTGCTCGTGAACGCGAAGCATATTGTGACGGCCGAGGACGTGGAGAAGGCCGTTGAGGAGACCGACGGTATCCGGACCAACGTTGCGAACATCAAGTTCGGCGATTGGAGCAAGGACGTTGTCGGCGATCCCGACGAGCTGAACGACACCTACGAGTACGTAGTCAACTACTACTGGTACAACTACGAGAACGAAGACGGCACGTTCGTTAAAGTGACCGAGAGCAAGACCGACTCTGCGAAGGTCGGCGCCGAGATCACCGAAGCGCCCGAGACCGTCGAGGGCTACACGCCCGTAAGCGCGGCGGAGAAGAAGCTCACCATGAGCGCGGACGAGAGCCGGAATGTGATCGAGTTCTTCTACTATAAGAACCTCGAGCTGACGGCGAACAGCGCCACCCATGTCTACGACGGCACCGAGAAGACCGTGAGCGGCTTCGCCGTTGCCGGTGAGAACGAGATCGACGGCACGAAGATCGAGGCCGGCCTCTCTGCCATCACCGTCGGCGCGAAGGGCACCAATGTGGGCGAGTACCCCGCGAACTTCGCAGACGGCACCGTCAGCATGGTGGATACGACCGGACGCTACATCATCACCGCAGCGAACAACGGCAAGCTGGAGATCACCCCGATCACCGATAAGATCACCGTAACCATCACGGGCAACACCGCTACCTTCACCTATGACGGCAACGAGCACGTTGCCGAGGGCTACACCACCGACGTGGCCGACGAAACGATCATCGTTGAGCTGACCGGCAAGGCGAGAGTGACGGGCGTCGATGCCGGCACCTACCTGATGGGTCTGACGGAGGACGACTTCATCGTCACCTCCGGCAACTACAACAATATCGAAGTCATCGTTGTGGACGGCTGGCTCAAGATCGACCCGATCACCGATAAGGTCACCGTCACGATCGTCGAGAAATCCGGCACCGCGACCTACGACGGTACCGAGCACTCCATCAAGGGCTACGAGTCCAAGACGGCGGACAATACCCTCTACGACGTGACCAAGAGCGTCAAGGAGACCGAGACCACCGCCTGGACGGCGAAGGGCACCGACGCGGGCACGTACCCGGTCGGCATCGAGGCGAAAGATTTTGAGAACATCAACACCAACTTCACGAACGTTGAGTTCGTGATCGTGGACGGCGAGCTCAAGATCGATCCGGTCAGCGATAAGGTCACCGTCACCGTCACCGAAAACGGCGATGCCGTCACCTATGACGGCGAAGAGCACTCCGTCAATGGCTACAAGTCCATGACGTCCGACAACAAGCTCTACGACGTGGCCGAGAGCGTCAAGGGGACCGAGACCGATGCATGGACGGCGAAGGGCACCGACGCGGGCGAATACCCGGTCGGCATCGAGGCGAAAGACTTCGCAAACACCAACAGGAACTTCACTAACGTTGTGTTCGAGATCGTGGACGGTGTGCTCAAGATCGACCCGATCAGCAAGAAGGTCACCGTCACCGTCACCGAGAACGGCGATACCGTCACCTACGACGGCAAGGAACACACCGTCAAGGGCTATGCCTCCATGACGGCGAATAACGATCTCTACGATGTGACCACAAGCGTCAAGGAGACCGAGACCGCCGCCTGGACGGCGAAGGGCACCGATGCGGGCGAATACCCGGTCGGCATCGAGGCGAAGGACTTTGCAAACACCAACCCGAACTTCACGAATGTTGAGTTCGTGATCGTGGACGGCGTGCTGAAGATCGATCCCGTCACCGAGGAAGCGATCGTCACCATCACCGGCAGCACCGACACCGTTGTCTACGACGGCGCCGAGCACACCGTCACCGGCTACACGGTGGACGTGAACGGCCTGCCCATCACGGTCACGCCGAGAGACGATCTCAAGGCGGAGGCCAGCGGCACGGACGCCGGTACCTACACCATGGGTCTGAAGGAGAGCGACTTTAAGGCCACCTCCCAGAACTACAGCAACATCACCGTCATCGTGAACGACGGCTGGCTCAAGATCACCCCAATCACCGATAAGGTCACCGTCACGATTGTCGAGGCCAAGGACACCGTCGAGTACGACGGCCAGCCGCACTCCGTGAAGGGCTATACCTCCAAGACGTCGGATCACACGCTCTACGATGTGACCGAGAGCGTCAAGGAGACCGAGACCGCCGCCTGGACGGCGAAGGGCACCGACGCGGGCACGTACCCGGTCGGCATCAAGGCGGGCGACTTTGAAAACACCAACAAGAACTTCGCGAACGTTGAGTTCGTGATCGTGGACGGCGAGCTCGTTATCACGCGCCGCGGCGAGAACCCGGAGAGCCCGGTAACGCTTACCGCGAAGGACAGCACCGTGGTGTTTGACGGCAAGTACCACGGCTACGTCGGCCACACCGCGACCAATCTCGCGCCGGGCCACAGCGTCCGCAGCGTGGAGAGCAGCTTCACCGCGAGAAACGTGGGCGTCTATACGGATAAGATCGACCTGCACGATGCCATCATCGTCGATGCCAGCGGCCGCGATGTGACGCGCAACTACAAGCTCACCTACATCCCCGGCACGCTGGAGATCACGCCGTACGAGGGCGAGGTCATCGTCACCATCGTCGGCAACCGCGATGCGTTCCGCTATGACGGCAAGAACCACACCGTGAGCGGCTATACCATGGAAGCGTCGGTGCCGTTCTTCACCGAGGCCGACATCCGCTTCACCGGCGAGGCCTCCGTTACCAAGGCGCGCCCGGGCGAGTATGAAATGGGTCTGAAGGAAGCGGACTTCTCCGCGGCAAACGGCAACTTCACCAACGTGAAATTCGTCGTGTATGACGGCGGCCTGCGGATCTACACGGTGCGCTACACCGTTGCCTGGCTGTTCGATACCGACCAGCTCCTCACCGGCAGCGAGCCGAACACCCTCTTCTCCGCGATGACGCACTACATCGACCGCACGAACGTCTCTCTCGTGCTCCACAGCGGCAACGTTGTAGCGGACGCCGCCTCGCAGGAGCAGTGGGATGTGTTCAATAACGCGATGCAGCCCATCTACGATAAGGAGGACGTGGACGTTCTCGTCAACACCGCCGACAAGGAAGCCGCCTCCGGCAGCATCTTCATGGATCAGCCGCTGCGCGAGGACTTCGAGGACGAAGACCTCTTTGAGGATGGCAAGGGCTTTGCCCGCCGCCTCGTCATCGGCGAGCGGGACGTGATCCTCGTCGGTCTCGGCGCGGATGCCATGACCGAAGAGGGCTACAAGTGGGCGCGCGAGAAGTTCGATTCCGACAAGGAAGCCTCCGGCATCCTGCTCGTGAACACCTACCTCCTCGAGGACATGACGAAGGACGAGAAGATCGCCGAGAGCGCTCTCGATTTGGAGAAGTACATCGTTGAGCCGTGCGAGAACGTGCGCCTGGTGCTCAGCAGCAGCGGCGGCTATTCGAGCCACTACGAGTTCTTCTACGGCGAGCGCCGCGTGATCGCCATCAACTCGGACATTGAGGCCGCGGCCAAGGCGGGCTACTATACGCAGCTCACCTTCAACGAGGATCTCAACATCCTGAGCGTCACCAACCTCTGCCCGTACACCTACGATTTCGTGTACAACAACAAGCAGGCAGAGAAGGAGTGCTTTGTGTACTACAACGTGCTCTGAGGCATAATTCAAAGCAAAAAGATCCCTGGCGGGTTATACCTGCCAGGGATCTTCTTCGTTTATGAGCCTCCCTTGTGCAAAGGGAGGCGGCAAAACCGTAAGCGTCAAATAGAAGTTTAAAGAAGCACAAGGGTGGAGGCAAAACTCCACCC
>CAVEQS010000056.1:0-11091 GCA_963618015.1 bacterium
TTCTCGTTTTCCTGAACAAGTGCGACCAGGTTGACGACCCCGAACTGCTCGAGCTCGTCGAGATGGAAGTCCGCGAGCTGCTCGACAAGTACGAGTTCCCCGGCGACGACACCCCGATCATCAAGGGCTCCGCTCTGAACGCTCTGGCCTCCGAGTCCACCGATCCCAACGCCCCTGAGTACGCCTGCATCTGGGAGCTCATGGAAGCTGTTGACACCTGGATCAAGACCCCCGACCGTAAGGCTGACCTGCCCTTCCTGATGCCCATCGAGGACGTGTTCACCATCACCGGCCGTGGCACCGTCGTTACGGGCCGTGTCGAGCGTGGTACCGTCAAGGTCGGCGACAAGGTCGAGATCGTTGGTCTCGAGGACGAGATCAAGGAATCCGTCGTCACCGGCACCGAGATGTTCCACAAGACCCTGGAGTACGCCGAGGCTGGCGACAACGTCGGCTGCCTGCTCCGCGGCATCACCAAGAAGGAAGTCGAGCGCGGCCAGGTTCTCGCTGCCCCGAAGTCCATCAAGCCCCTCCGCAAGTTCAAGGGCCAGGTGTACGTCCTCTCCAAGGATGAGGGCGGCCGTCACACCCCGTTCTTCAACAACTACCGTCCCCAGTTCTACTTCCGTACCACCGACGTTACCGGCGTCATCTCCCTGCCCGAAGGCGTTGAGATGTGCATGCCCGGCGACAACGTCGACATGGACGTCGAACTGATCACCCCGATCGCCATCGAGAACGGCCTCCGCTTCGCTATCCGCGAGGGCGGCCGTACCGTCGGCTCCGGTGTTGTTATCGGCATCAACGAGTAATTCGTTACTTCGCAAACAAAAATGGCTGGCAGCTTTGCTGTCAGCCATTTTCTACATCCTGCGTTCATCGCAGCGCCGTCATGAACCCCGTGAACGATGTGGAATGTACGTCGCCGCCGACCAGTTCGGAGCGGTAAACATAGAGCGAGGCGTCCGCTTCCTCTGCATCGGGATGGTTCGTGATCCGATAGGTATAAAGTGTCAGCTTTTTCCCGGCGTATTCCGTCAAATCAAACCCCTGCTGGCGCTGCAGCTCATTATACTGTGTCAGAACATCCGGAAAGTCCTTCGGCAGCGTGATCTCCTGTTCAAGGATCGGCGATGGATCAACTTCCCAGCCGAGCGACAGCAAATAAGCGATCCGTTCCTCATTCGTTCCGGCGCGGATCGCATTATCAGCGCTGCGCCGCCCGAGCGCTCCGGCGAGGAGTATTACCGCCACGGCGATCACTCCGAACAAAATCACCTTTACGGCGGCGTTCCGGCGCGCCGGTGAGATTTTTCGCATCGTTTATCACCCCCAATCCAATGTATGGAAGGAAGGAAACAAATATGCCGCTCGTCCGTCTCGACAAGATCCTCACCGATACCGGGCTCTGCTCGCGCAGTCAGGCGCGGGAGATCATCCGCCGCGGGCGCGCCGCCGTAAACGGGATACCGTGCGCCGACCCGGCGGCAAAATTTGACCCGGAAGCGGTTACTCTCACTGTGGACGGTGAGCCGATCGACGGCCCGGGACATATCTACATCATGCTCAATAAGCAGCCCGGCGTGCTGACAGCCACACGCGATCCGCGAAAACCCACGGTTATCGATGCCATGCCGGAGGACTGGAAGCGGCGCGGCCTTTTCCCGGTCGGTCGACTGGACAAGGATACGACAGGCCTTCTTCTGCTGACAGACGATGGCACCTTCGCCCACAAGGTCATTTCGCCGAAAAGCCATGTGAGTAAGCTCTATGAGGCCGTGGTGGATGGGACGCCGTGCGAGGCGGACTTCGCTGTCTTCCGCGAGGGGATCGAGCTGCGCGACGGCACAAAGTGTCTTCCGGCGGAACTCATCGATCTCGGCGGCGGGCGTGTGCAGGTCGAAGTGTTTGAGGGAAAGTACCACCAGGTAAAACGTATGCTCGGCTCGCGGCAGATGCCGGTCCTGCAGCTCAAGCGGCTGCGGATCGGCGGACTGTGGCTGGATGGCTCACTCGCGGAAGGAGAGTACCGCCGCCTGTCGCCGGAAGAAATTGAAAAAATACAGCCGGGCATCCTGTCGAAATGACGAACGCGCTTTTTTCGGTTTTTGCGCGAAAATGTCGTTATATCATACAAAACCATCCGGCGGATTTTTATGAATCTGCTTTGATTTGATTAAGTGTAAAAAAAATTTACAAGTTGTAAAGATTTAGCTATTGAATTTTGCACAGAAATGCTTTATTATGAAAAATACCTAAAAATGCCGTTAGTTTTTTGATGCGCATTTTCGTATAGAAAGATGGGGGAGGCAGACGTTATGTCCAGCAGGATTTTCCAGAGCATCATCATTCAGATGAAGGATGCCACCGACCGGTGCATCGGCGTTGTAGACGATCAGGGAGTCGTTGTCGCGTGCAGCGAGCTTTCCATGATCGGCACGAAGCTCGATGATTTCCATACCGGCTTCGGCGATTATCCGGATCAGATCTTCACGTCCAATTTCCGCACGTATAAGCCCGTCGGCGGGCTCAGCACGCGGCTGGACTACGCCGTCTTTGTCGACGGCCACGACGCTACGGCGCGCTGCGTGTGCATCCTTGCCTCGGTCGCTTTCCAGGAGGCAAAGGTCAATTACGAGGAGAAGCACAACAAGACGATCTTCGTCAAGAACATCATCTCCGATAACATCCTGCCGGGAGACATTTACGTTCGCGCGAAAGAGCTGCACTTTGCCACGGATGTGCCCCGCGCGGTCCTCCTCATCCGGCAGACGGAGCGCACCGACATGGCGGCGCTCGAAGCTATCTCCAACATGTTCCCCGACCGGCAGAAGGACTTCGTTCTCAGCATCAACGAGACCGACCTCGTCCTCATCAAGGAACTGACCGGCCCTGCGGACAGCAACAAGGAAGTTTATGATATCGCCGAGGAGATCGAGAAGAAGCTGCACGACGATCTCAATCTCAAGTGCGTGATCGGCATCGGTACCACGGCGAAGCATCTCCGTGTTCTTGCGGATAAGTACAAGGAAGCGCAGGTCGCCATCGAGGTCGGCAAGGTGTTCGATACGGAGAAGTCCGTCATCCACTACGATAACCTCGGCATCGGACGTCTGATCTATCAGCTTCCCACGACGCTCTGCGAAATGTTCCTGAGCGAAGTGTTCAAGAAAAACCCGATCGAGGCGCTCGATCAGGAAACGCTGTACACGATCAACAAGTTCTTCGAGAACAACCTGAACGTGTCGGAAACCTCCCGTAAGCTGTTTGTCCACCGCAACACGCTGGTGTACCGTCTGGAGAAGATCAAGAAGCTGACGGGACTTGATTTGCGTGAGTTCGACCATGCGATCATCTTCAAGGTGGCGCTCATGGTCAAAAAATACCTGAACTCTCAGAACGGGGAATACTGATTCCCGGCTCTGACGCGGAGAATGATTTATGGTACTTCTCAAGGATGTCAAAATGAAATACCCCGGTAGCCGTGCGGAAACGCTGCGGGACATTGATCTCACCATTCAGGACGGCGAGTTCGTGTTCCTTGTCGGCCCGTCCGGCTCGGGGAAAACCACGATCATCAAGCTGCTGACCGGCGAGATCCGCGCCACCGGCGGCCAGATCGAGGTCAACGGCTTTGATCTTCGCACAATGAAGCGGCGGAATCTGCCGAAGCTCCGCCGTTCGCTCGGCGTTATCTTCCAGGACTACCGGCTCATCAAGGACATGACGGTCTATGAAAACGTCGCTTTCGCGATGCGCGTGATCGGCGCTTCCAACCGCGAGATCAAAAAGCGCGTGCCGTATGTGCTGGATCTGGTCGATCTCTCGGGCCGCGAGGATCGCTACCCCCGGGAGCTCTCCGGCGGTGAGCAGCAGCGCGTGGCGATCGCCCGTGCACTTGTAAACTCCCCGGACATGATCATTGCCGACGAGCCTACCGGCAATCTCGACCCCGCCAGAAGTCTGGAGATCATGCTGCTTTTCCAGAAGATCAACGAGCTGGGGACAACAGTGCTGATCGTTACGCACGAAAAGGAGCTTGTCAACGCCTTTTCCAAGCGCGTTGTGTCGCTGAGCGACGGCTGCCTTATCAGCGACGGAATGGATGGGTATTACGGCTATGAGTCTTAACAGAATTACATATCTCTTCCGGGAAGGTCTGCGCGGTGTGTTCTCGCACGGCTTCCGCTCGTTCGCTTCCGTCACGGTCATCGCCGCCTGTCTCATCATCATGGGCAGCTTCGGCCTTGTGGCGGTGAACGTCGATAATCTCATCGGTGACATGGAGGAGGACAGCCAGATCCTCGCCTTTGTGGACGAGTCTCTCTCTGACAGCGATGCGCGCTCCATCGAAGGCGCGATCCGCAGCATCCCTAACATTCGGGACGTGCAGTTTATCTCCCGCGAAGAAGCCATGGAAAATTACAAAAATACTTATGGCGACAGCAGCGTGTTTGAAAATCTGGACGCGACCGTGTTCCGCAACCGCTACGTGATCCGGCTGAATGACATCACGCTCATGCGTGAAACTGCATCGGCCATTGATGCGGTCAACGGTGTGGCAGAAGTTAATGCTCCGGTCACGATTGCCGAGGGTTTCATTGCGGTGCGAAATGTTGTGAGCGTCATCACGGCGATTTTGATCGTTATTCTTCTTGTCGTCTCCGTTTTCATGATGTCCAATACTATTAAGCTTGCAACGTTTACGCGGCGCGACGAGATAGCGGTCATGAAAATGGTCGGCGCGAGCAACGGCTTTATCCGTACGCCGTTTGTCGTGGAAGGTCTGATTCTCGGCCTTCTGGGCGCAGGAATTGCTTTCCTGCTGCAATGGGCGGTGTATGACTTCATCGCGCAGAAGATCTCTGTTTCCATTGCGGCGAGCCTTATTCAGGTCATGCCGTTCTCGCTGCTGATGACGCCGCTGCTGATCGTGTTCCTTGCCATCGGCATACTTGTCGGTGCGTTCGGCGGCGCCATGGCGATCCGCAACTATCTGAAGGTTTGACCCTTCCCGGACCTACGTACTTACTATGAAAAATACGAAAAAAACTCTTCGTTCCGTTTTCTGCGCGCTTCTCGCAGCCGCGGCGCTTACCGCTTCGTTGCCGGCGCACGCGGTATCCCAGTCGGAGATCGACGATCTCCAGAAAAAGCTGGACGCTCTCGAGCAGCAGGCGCAGGAGCAGCAGGACGTTATCAACGATCTCACGAGCCAGAAGGCGCGCTTCATCACCCGCAAGCTTGCGCTGGACAACAAGATCGAGATCAACCGCCAGATGATCGAGCTCATCGGCGAGCAGGTCAAGATCTATGATGAGATTATCGCCGAAAAACAGGCGGAACTTGATAAGGCACTGGAAAAGGAAACGACGCAGACGGAGCTTCTCCGCTCCCGTATCCGCGCGATGGAGGAAAACAGCAGCTATTCCTATGCGAGCTTTATCTTTGATTCCTCCAGCGTGACCGAGCTGCTCTCCCGCATTGGCGACGTCAACGACATCATGCACTACGACAAAACTCTGGAAGAAGAGTATATGGCGGCGCGCGAGGATGTCGAGTCCATCAAAAAGAGCTACGAGGAAGCCCGCCACGAGCAGGAGCTTCTTCAGAAGGAACTGGACACCAAGCAGTCGGAGCTGGACGCGCAGGTCGAGGCGGCATACACCATGATCGCCGACATCGAAACGCTTTCCGACGATGCGCAGGCGGAATATGACGCCATTGCCGAGGCGGAAGCGGAAGCGGAGGAGACGCTGCAGGAAGCGATCCGCAAGCGCGCCGAGGAAGAGGCGAAACGCAATCAGAACAACAATACCGGCGGCAACAGCGGAGGCAATTCTGGCGGGGGCTCCGGTGGTAATTCCGGCGGAGGAAGCTCTGGCGGCGGTTCGGCAGTAAATCTTTCCGATCTTCAATGGCCGGTGCCGAGCTGCACGCTCATCACATCCCGCTTCGGCTACCGTGTTGCGCCGACCACCGGCGCGAGCACGTATCACGGCGGTCTCGACATTGGCGCGGGCATGGGCGCATCTATCGTATCGGCCGGTGCGGGCGACGTGATCTACGCCGGCGCGAACGGCGGCTATGGCAACTGCGTTATGGTCGACCATGGCAACGGCATCGTCACGGTGTATGCGCATATGAGCTCCATCGGCGTGAGCTATGGGCAGTATGTCACCGCCGGACAGTATGTCGGCGCGGTCGGCTCTACCGGCGTGTCCACCGGCCCGCACTGCCATTTTGAGATCCGTATCAACGGCGCGCAGACCGACCCGGCGGCATACTTCTCCGGGCTTACGTATTGGAACTGCTGATTACCCCCTGCGGGGCATAAGGAGCCTATGAAACGTAACAAATTGCAAAAAACTGTTTTTTCCGTGATCTGCGTTGTGTTGGCAGCCATCATGGTGCTCTCGCTCGTGATCACTGCCCTCCCGGCAAACGCCGTGGACGAGACCGATCTTGAGCGGCTCGCCGAAAAACGGGCGCTGCTGGAGGAGCAGCTCATGGAGCAGGAGCAGGTCGTTCAGGATCTCTCCGATAACCAGACGCTGATCGTGTTCCGCAAGGCCGCGCTCGATAAGCAGATCTCGCTCAACCGCGAGACGATCGCGCTCATCGAAGAGCAGATCGCCGTCTATCAGAAACTGATCGACAGCAAGGAAGAAGAGCTTGCCGCAGCGACCGCCGCCGAGACCGAACAGACGGAGCTTCTGCGCGAGCGCATCCGCTCCATGGAGGAAAACGGCAGCTATTCGTATCTTACCTTCATTTTTGAAGCAAACAGCGTTCCCGAGATTCTCGCTCGTGCCGCGGACATAAACGACATTATGCACTATGACCGCGAACTCGAAAAGTCTCTGCAAAAGAGCCGCGAGGACGTGGAGACCATCAAGCGCGAGTACGAAACCGCCAAAGCGGAGCAGGACGCCGTAAACGAGGAGCTTACCGCCCGCCGCGAGCAGCTGAGCGCCCAGGTGGACGCGGCGTGCGATCTGATCGCCAATCTCGACGAGCTTTCCTTTGACGCGCAGGCGGAATACGACGCCATTGCGCAGGCCGAGGCCGAGGCGATGCAGGACCTTTTGAAGGCCATGCAGGAATACGCCGCGCAGCAGACAGCGCAGAGAACGTGGTATGGCGGCTCGTCCGGCAGCGGAAATACTTCCTCCACCGGCACGACATCCTCCGGTGCGGCGTCGTCCGGCACCGGTGGAACGTATGAAAATAACGCCAACGCCTCCGGCGCGTACAACGGCAGCTTCATCTGGCCGGTGGACAGCACATACATCACGTCGCGCTACGGCGAGCGTTCCGCTCCTACAGCGGGCGCCTCGACGAACCATAAGGCGCTGGATATCGGCGCAAAGTCTGGCGACCCGATCTACGCTGCGGCGGACGGGCAGGTAGCGAACGCCACGTACAACGACGGCCTCGGCTACTATGTCAGCATTGAGCACGACGGGGAAACGGCCACGCGCTATTCGCACATGACAAACTTTATTGTGCAGCCGGGTGAGTACGTCAAGCAGGGACAGATTATCGGCTATGTCGGCGAGAGCGGCATCGCCACCGGCAGCCACCTGGACTATGCGGTCATCAAAAATGGGCAGCAGGTCGATCCCATGCAGTATTACGACGAGAGCGCCGTTACGTACGACCCGACGGCCTGACCGCCGCGCTGAAAGAAAAAACATCCGAGGTATTAGCCTATGAAACGCGTACCGAAAATCGTCTGGTCGCTGCTTGCGTGTGTGATCTGCATCGTTGTTACCGCGGCCGCATGCCTGATCCTCGCCGATAGCGGCGCGTCCTCCGATAAATACATGGAGATCATTCATGTCATTGAGACGACGTTCTATCAGCCGAAGGACACGTCCTCGCTGGAGGATGCCTCCGCGAGCGCTATGGTCGCCTCGCTGGGCGATCCGGCGAGCTATTATCTTCCCGCTTCGGAGTATGAGGAATATAAGCTTACGCTGACGAACCAGTATGTCGGCATCGGCGTTACCACACAGTACAACGAGAATTATGGCTATCTGACCGTCCTTTCCGTAACGCCCGGCTCCCCGGCGGATCAGGCGCATGTTAAGGTCGGCAACATGATCGCGAGTGTAGACGATATCGACGTATCCACCTATACGCCCGAGCAGCTGGACGACTTGCTGCGCACTTACGATGCGAAAGAGAACGAAGCGGAAAAGTATTTCACGCTCCATCTTCTCAACACGCAGGGCGGCAAGGCGGAAGCGCGGATGAAGTGCGAACTCATTTATGCCGAGCCGGTTGTTTACTACATTCTGGACGGCGATTCCAACAAGGAAAACCGCAGTTCTACGGTCGGCTACCTTCGCATCCGCAACTTTGACGACAGCGCCGCTGCCAGCGTGAAATCGGCGGTGGCAGCTTTGCAGGACTCCGGCGCGACGACGCTGATCATTGACGTGCGCGACAATACGAGCGGCAAACCGGCAGAAATGGCGGACTCGCTCGATTACTTCCTGCCGAAGGGTGATCTGTTCCTTCTTCGTGACCGCGACGGGAAGGAGACAACGTATTCATCCGGCAGTTCGTATCTCAACATGCCGATGGTCGTTCTGGTCAATGAAAACACCACCTGTGCGGCAGAAATGTTTGCCTGCATCATGCAGCAGGCGGGCGTTACGATCGTCGGACGGAGAACGCCCGGCAATGCACAGAGCCAGGTGATCGTGGAGCTGTCCGACGGCAGCGCGGTTCGCCTCTCCAAGTTTGAGTATCTGACGCCGGATAAAAAGAGCATGGCCGATCTCGGCGGCGTTACGCCGGACATCGCCTCCTACCAGATCGAGGACAGCGATATGGACGTCCAGCTTGAAGCAGCGAAGGATGCCGTGCATTAACACCGGGAAATCCCAAAATCAGCCGAAATCTACAAAAAAGGAACCGGAAAATCGTCTTGACATGAGACGCGCTATTTCGTATAATAGCAGGACAAATTCCCGCACGGAGTTACTCTGTGCGGGATTTGCGAGCATGTATGTATCGAAAGGAAGTTTAAACTATGTCCGTTGAAAGCCGTTTCAGAATGAGCCAGGAGCGCCTGGAAGAACTGAAAAAGGAGCTGGAATACCTTCAGACCGTTCGGGAGAAAGAGGTTTCCGAGCAGATCAAGGAGGCACGCTCTTTCGGCGATTTGTCGGAAAACAGCGAATACGATGAAGCGAAAACCGAGCAGGGCAAGCTCTACTCCAAGATCGCCGAGATTAAGAACCTGATCGAAAACGCCGTCATTCTCGAAAATGTTCCGGTTGGCACCGCCATCACCATGGGCAGCCGCGTGACCGTCCGCGAAGTGGGCGAGGAGGACGAGGAAACGTATGAGATCGTCGGCAGCCAGGAAGCCAATCCCATCCTTGGCCGCATTTCCGATGAATCCCCCCTTGGCCGCAGCCTGATGGGGAAAAAGAAGGGCGATAAGATCGAGTTTGAAGCTCCTGGCGGCGTCATTCACTACGAGATCCTTAATTTTGAAAACTGAGCGCAAAATAAAGATATAGGAGATTACTATGGCAGAGGAAACAAGGACCGGTGCGCCGGAGGTCTCGCTCAGCGAGCTGCTCCGCATCCGCCGCGAAAAGCTGACGAACCTGCAGGACGCAGGGCGGGATCCTTTTGCGATCACCCGCTACGATGTTACCCACCACAGCGCGGAAATCCTTGCCGCCGGTGACGAGCTGGTCGGTAAAGAGGTGTCCGTGGCCGGGCGCATGATGGTCAAACGCATCATGGGCAAGGCGTCCTTCTGCAAGATCCAGGATAAGCAGGGCGTCATTCAGTGCTATGTTGCCCGCGACGATCTCGGTGAGGAAGCATATGCCGATTTCAAGAAAATGGACATCGGCGATATTATCGGCGTCAAGGGCTTTGTGTTCCGCACAAAGACCGGCGAGATCACCGTCCACGCCAAAGAGCTCACGCTGCTCACCAAGTCTCTCAAGCCTCTGCCGGAGAAGTTCCATGGTCTGCAGGATACCGACGTGCGTTACCGTCAGCGGTATCTCGACCTGATCGTCAATCCCGAGGTGCGCGATACGTTCGTCAAGCGCTCGCAGATCCTGCGCGAGATCCGCCGCTTCCTCGATGACCGCGGGTTCATGGAGGTCGAGACCCCCATGCTCGTCCCGAACGCCGGCGGTGCTGCGGCGCGCCCGTTTGAGACGCACTACAACGCGCTCGACGAGGACGTGAAGCTTCGCATTTCGCTCGAGCTCTATCTCAAGCGCCTGATCGTCGGCGGACTGGAAAAGGTCTACGAGATTGGCCGCGTGTTCCGCAACGAGGGCGTTGATACGCGCCACAACCCGGAATTCACGCTCATGGAGCTCTATCAGGCGTATACCGACTATAACGGCATGATGGATCTTACGGAGGACATGTTCCGCCATCTTGCCAAGGTCGTCTGCGGCAGCACGACGATCACCTATCAAGGCACAGAGATCGACCTCGGCAAGCCGTTTGAGCGCTTGACGATGACCGACGCCATCAAGAAGTATTCCGGCGTTGATTTCGACACCATCAAGACAGAGGAAGAGGCGAAGGCTCTGGCCAAGGCGCACAACATCGCCTTTGAGGATCGCCATGCTCGCGGCGATATCATCAATCTCTTCTTTGAAACGTACTGTGAAGAAAACCTCATCCAGCCAGTGTTCATCATGGATCACCCGGTGGAGATCAGCCCGCTCACAAAGAAGAAGCCCACCGACCCGACGAAGGTGGAGCGCTTCGAGCTTTTTATCTATGGCCGCGAGATGTGCAACGCCTACTCGGAGCTGAACGACCCGATCGACCAGCGCGCGCGCTTTGCCGCGCAGGATGCGCTCGCCGCTGCCGGTGACGCCGAGGCGAACCACACCGATGAGGACTTCCTCAACGCTCTCGAGATCGGCATGCCGCCCACGGGCGGCATCGGCTACGGCATTGACCGCCTTGTCATGCTGCTCACCGACTCCGCGGCCATCCGCGACGTGCTGCTCTTCCCGACAATGAAGCCATTGGACTCTGATAAGAAGGTTTCCAAGGAAGTTTCGGCTCCTGTGGAGGCTACTC
>CAVEQS010000057.1:0-11047 GCA_963618015.1 bacterium
TCACCATCGAGTGCGCCAGCGATACCACCGAGCCGTATGCGTTCAAGGATGTGGTGTATAACAGGCTCGTGGAGCTTTGCACCGACATCTGCAAGCGCAACGGCAAGACCAAGCTGCTCTGGCTTGGGGACAAGACCAAGACGCTCAATTACACGCCCGCATCCGATGAGATGGTGCTGACCGTCCACCGCTGGTTTGCCAACAAAAGCTGCCCCGGCAACTGGATGTATGCCCGTATGGGCGATCTGGCATCCAAGGTCACGGCGGCTCTCGGCGGCAACGCTGACAGCACCACGACAACACCGTCTACACAAAAATCCACGCTTTACCGCGTTCGTAAGACCTGGGCAGACAGCAAGTCCCAGAAGGGCGCGTACAAGGTGCTGGGAAACGCGAAGAAGTGCGCGGACGCCAATCCCGGCTACAGTGTATTTGACGCCAGCGGCACAAAGGTTTATCCCGCCGCCAGCGCGGATACCACTTACACGGTCGTGCATGGCGACACGCTGTGGGGCATTGCGCAAAAGCTGCTCGGCAGCGGCAGCCGCTACACCGAGATCGTCAGCCTGAACGGGCTGAAGAGCAATGTCATCTACAGCGGCATGAAGCTGAAAATTCCAAATCAGTAAACTGATTCTCATCTCACGCCCTCTGCGGATCCTTTTCCGTGGAGGGCGTTATTTTTTTGCCCGTTTTACCCTGACAAAAGCTGATTTTCTCTGGGTATAGCGAGAAATGCTTTTTCTCAGAAATGAGGCACAGATATGACAGAAACGGAACGAAGCCGCATCATCGAATTGCAGCGAAAAGGCTACGGATATAAAAAGATTGCAGCCGAAACAGGACTCTCCACGAATACGGTAAAGTCCTTCTGTTTCAGGCATCCCGTGCAGGATGAGGCAGTGTCGGAGACGGGCGCACTTTGCCGGAATTGCGGGATACCGCTTGAACAGACACCGCATAAACGAAAAAGGCTGTTCTGTTCCGATACCTGCCGCATGGCGTGGTGGAATGCGCATCCGGAAAAGGTGAACCGAAGGGCTTATTACAAGCTGGCCTGTAAAGCCTGCGGTACGGAGTTTTCAAGCTACGGCAACGCACATCGACAGTTCTGCTCCCGTGCCTGTTATTCGCAGTTCCGCAGAAAGGAAACCGACCATGAGTGATTACGAAAAGCGGCTGTTTGCCTATCAGACGGCAATGGCACTTGCCCGGAGTATGCGTTCCAAGGGCATTATTTCAGTCAAAGAGTACGCAAAAATCGATACAATTATCGCCAGAAAATACGGCATATCTTCGTGTAGTATATTCCGCTGAAATCGCTGGATATATCGTGCTTTCAGAGGTAATATGTCACACACCAAAGGGGGTGATCTATATGGAGAGAGTTGTGGAACGGGTAGATTCCCTTATTCCACTGCGGCCGAAGGCTCTGCGCGTTTGCGCCTATGCCCGTGTTTCCACGGGGAAGGACGCCATGCTGCACTCACTGTCCGCCCAGGTCAGCTATTACAGCAATTTGATCCAGAACCACAGCGGGTGGCTGTACTGCGGTGTTTTCAGCGATGAAGCGGTGACCGGCACGAAAAGGGAACGAGCCGGATTTCAGCGTATGGTCGAGGAATGCCGCCGAGGAAATATTGACCTCGTTATCACGAAAAGCATCTCCCGCTTTGCCAGAAATACGGTAACGCTGCTTCAAACTGTCCGAGAACTGAAAAGTCTGGGCGTGGATGTCTTCTTTGAGGAACAGAACATCCACACGATGAGCGCCGACGGAGAGCTGATGATGACCATTCTGGCGTCCTACGCGCAGGAAGAGAGCTTGTCCGCCAGCGAGAATCAGAAGTGGCGCATCAAGCGGAACTTTGAGGAAGGGATCCCATGGAACGGAACCATGCTGGGGTATCGCCTGAAAAACGGTCGGTACGAGATCGTGCCGGAGGAAGCGGAACTTGTCCGCCGCATTTATGGCGCGTACCTTTCCGGCAGCGGCTACCTTGCCATTGCCAAACGGCTGAATGCGGAGGGCGTCCCGCCGCGTTTCGGTACGCAATGGAGAGAATCGGTGATCTCAAAAATACTCAGCAACTACACCTACACGGGGAATTTGCTTTTACAGAAGACCTTCCGCGAAAACCACATCACAAAGAAGACCCGCGTCAATAAGGGCGAATTTCCAAAATACCACGCGGAGGGTACCCACAACGCCATCATTGATATGAATGTCTTTCAAGCGGTACAGGCGGAGAAAGCACGCCGGGCGGCCCGGTTTTTGAAGAATCCCGCGTCAAAAACAAGCTACCCGTTTACAGGCCTGCTGGTGTGCGAATACTGCGGCAAGCACTACCGCAGAAAGATTACCAGAACAGGCCCCGTCTGGGTCTGCGGAACCTTTAACACAATGGGCAAAGCCGCCTGTGCGTCCAAGCAGATACCGGAAAATACGCTGCGGACCGTCACCGCAGAGGTGCTTGGCCGGACGGATTTCACGGAAGAAGTTCTTCGGCGGTCGCTTTCGAGCATCCTGGTCTGCGGCGGGAACAGGCTGGTTTTCCACTTCCGTGACGGTTCTGAAAGTACACGGCACTGGAAAGACCGCTCCAGAGCGGAAAGCTGGACGCCGGAGATGAAAGAAAAAGCACGCCAGAAAACCTTAGAGAGGAGCAAACGCAATGCCTAAAGTGACCATGATCCCGGCAACCATCAATCCGCTGACGCATCTGCCATCGGCGGCAGCCCGGAAGCGGCGTGTTGCCGGGTATGCCCGCGTCTCGACCGACAGCGATGAGCAGTTCACCAGCTATGAGGCGCAGGTGGATTACTACACGCAATACATCAAGGGAAAACCGGAATGGGAATTTGTTAAGGTCTACACCGATGAGGGCATTTCCGGCTGTAATACCAGGCATCGGGAGGGCTTCAAGGAGATGATCTCCGACGCGCTGGCTGGAAAAATCGACCTCATCGTCACAAAGTCGGTCAGCCGTTTTGCCAGAAACACGGTCGACAGCCTGGTTACCATCCGTAAATTGAAAGAAAACGGCACCGAGGTCTATTTTGAAAAGGAGAATATCTTCACGTTTGACGGCAAGGGCGAACTGCTGCTGACCATCATGTCGAGCCTTGCGCAGGAAGAAAGCCGCTCCATTTCGGAGAATGTCACTTGGGGACAGCGGAAGCGGTTTGCGGACGGCAAGGTCAGCTTGCCCTACAAGCAGTTCCTCGGCTATCGTAAAGGCGAGGACGGCTTCCCTGAAATTGTACCAGAAGAAGCAGTCATTGTCCACAGAATTTACACCAGGTTTATGGAGGGGCTGACCCCTTGTAAGATTGCAAAGGAACTGACAGCGGCCGGGATACCCACCCCGGCCGGAAAACAGCGCTGGCAGGCCAGCACGGTGGAAAGCATCCTCAAAAATGAGAAGTACAAGGGCGCGGCGCTCCTGCAAAAATGCTTTACGGTCGATTTCCTCACGAAAAAGAAAAAGGTCAACGAGGGCGAGGTGCCACAGTATTATGTGGAACACAGCCATGAGGCAATCATTACGCCAGAGGAGTTCGACAGGGTTCAGGCGGAGTTTGAGCGGCGTAAGCGCATCAGCCGTCAGTACAGCGGGCAGAGCATTTTCTCCTCACGCATTGTCTGCGGCGATTGCGGCTCCTACTTTGGTCCCAAGGTTTGGAACTCCACCTCAAAATACCGCAGGGTCATCTGGCAGTGCAACGGCAAATTCAAGGGCGAGCATAAATGCAAAACGCCGCATCTGGATGAGAAAACAGTTAAGGCGCGGTTCGTTGATGCCTTTAATACCATCCTCGGCGGCAAGGACAGCATCCTTGAGGATTGCCGCCTGATGCAGTCCTCGCTGACGGACTGCGCGGGCATTGACGCGGAGATCAAGAGCCTGCTTGAGGAAATCGAGGTAGTGACCGAACTGACCGAACGCTGCGTCGCGGAGAATTCGCAGACGGCGCAGAATCAGGAGGAATACGCCGCCCGGTACAACGGCTTTGTGGAGCGGTACGAAAAGGCAAAAGCTCAGCTTGAGCAGCTCCGCGCCACAAAGGCGGCACGGGAAGCCCAGGCAGAAGCCATTGGAGCATTTATGTTTGAGGTGCAGGAGCTTGATGCCCTCATCGAATTTGACGAAAAGCTCTGGCTGACCGTCATTGACACAGTAACCGTCCACGCTGATGGGCGGATGGCATTCAAATTCCGAGGCGGCACAGAGATTGAAGCATAAGCCCCAAAAGCACAAAGTCCGCAGGCGTTACCGCCTGTGGGCTTCTTGCTATATAGGGGGGTGCAACGGCACAGAAGAAATGCACCCCCCTAAACGAGAAATGCACCCCCACTGGCAGCGTACTGCACCCCCTCTGAACCGTAGTTGCACCCCCTTTGACGGGTGTCTATTTAAATTAGCGTTCTTAGCCAGGGTGCTGTTGAGCTGGTTTACGGCTCCGACGTCCCCGAGATCTACCTCATCAAGAACTTCGCCCTCACGACCGTGGAAGGCACCGACATGACCTACGCCGCTTACGTTGCTGCCCACAGCTCCGAGTGGACGAACATTATGACCAACCTCGGCTTCTACTGGGCCGATGCCAGCAACGCTCCTGCCGAGCCCGATTGGGATAATCTCGACTGGGCGACCCTGACGCAGAAGGCGGCCGAGTAATTTCTCCGGCCTTTCGGGAGCGACAATCCCTCAGTCAGCCTGACGGCTGACAGCCCCGCCCCCCACTCTGTCGCCTACGGCGACATCTCTCCCCGCCGGGGAGAGTCTGCCCTTTACACAAGGGAGCCTGTTCAAAAAGCTGTATGGCGAGCCCCCGCGGCTCGCCATACTTCATATTTTCCGAAACCATCCGCCACCCACCCACAAAGTCCCGGCAAAAGAGAGGAAGGAATGCCACTGTGATCCGGCTCAATAACATCGTCGTCAAATTCGGCGACTTCACCGCGCTGCACGACATCAACGTCCATGTGAAGGAGGGCGAATTCTTCACGTTCCTTGGCCCGTCCGGCTGCGGCAAAACAACAACGCTCCGCACCATTACCGGCTTCATCGAGCCGGCCGAGGGACAGGTGTTCGTCCGTGACCGGGACATCACCCACGTTCCCATCGAGGATCGAAACATCGGCATCGTGTTCCAGAGCTACGCGCTCTTCCCGACGATGACCGTGTACGACAACATCGCGTTCGGCCTGCGCGTTAAGAAAATGAAGAAGGCCGAGGTGGACGAAAAGGTCCGCGCCATCGCCAAAAAGGTCGACCTTTCGGACGAGCAGCTCAAGAAGGCCGTGTCGCAGCTCTCCGGCGGCCAGCAGCAGCGCGTTGCCATCGCCCGCGCGCTCGTCACCGAGCCCGCCATCATCTGCCTGGACGAGCCGCTTTCCAACCTGGACGCGAAGCTGCGCGTTCAGCTCCGTCTGGAGCTCAAAAAGATGCAGAAGGATTTCGGCATCACGAGCATTTACGTCACCCACGATCAGGAGGAGGCGCTCACGCTCTCCGACCGCATCGCGGTGTTCAACAAGGGCGTGATCGAGCAGATCGGCACGCCGAACGAAATTTATAACCACTCCGCCACGGAATTCGTGTGCAACTTCATTGGCGACATCAACCGTCTCTCGGACGACGTTGTGGCAAAGCTCAACGCCAACGGCGCGCAGCTTGACCCGGCCCATCACCACTACATCCGCCTCGAGCGCGTCCATGTGAACGACGCGCAGCATGCGGCCGCCGGCGCCGTCGAGCTTTCCGGCACCGTGGAATCGAGAGAGTATTACGGTCTGTACATAAAGTATTACATCAACGTCGGCAGCCAGACGCTCAAGGTCATCGAGCGCAACGACGGTGTGCATCTGCACGATACCGGCGATGCCGTGACCGTCACCGTGCATGCGGACGATCTCATGAGCTACGCTCCCAACGGGGAGGAGGCCGAGAAATGACGCTGCGGCCGAAGCCTTTCCAGCCGATCAAAATGCTGCAGATCATCGGCGGCGTTTTCTTCGCGTATCTCTTCTTCGGGTTCATGCTGCTGCCGTGCCTGAACACGCTCACCAGCATTTTCACCGTAAAGAATGCCGCCGGGGAGACCGATCCCCTCGCGGTCATCCGCTTCTTCCTCGCCGGGTCGATGCCCCAGTATGTGTGGAACTCGCTCAAGCTGGCGCTGTGCCTTGTCGTCACGGTCAACGTTGTCGGCATCTCCATCGTGCTGCTGACCGAGTACTTCGACATCAAGGGTGCGAAGATCCTTCGCCTTGGCTATATGACGACGCTCATCTACTCCGGCGTTGCGCTCGTCACGGGCTACATGTTCCTGTATGCCGGTGACGGCATCCTCACCACCCAGCTCAAGGAGATTATCCCAAACTTCAACACCAACTGGTTCACCGGCTTCAACGCGGTGCTCTTCACGATGACGTTTGCCTGCACGAGCAACCACGCGCTCTTTCTGCGCAACGCCATCCGCAGCATCGACTATAATACCGTCGAGGCCGCGCGCAACATGGGCGCGAGACCGTTTAAGGTGCTCTGGAAAGTCGTATTCCCGACGCTTCTGCCGACGCTCTTCTCGCTCACGGTCATGACGTTCATCACCGGCCTTTGCGCCATGAGCGCGCCGACGCTGCTCGGCTATGACTCCATCAACCCGGAGATCGTCCGTCTGGCCGGTTCGTCCGTGGCGGACGAGGCGTTCCCGCAGGCGCGCGCGGCGCTGCTCTCGATCATCCTTGCGTGCTTCACGATCCTTTTGCTCACCATCCTCTCGTCTTACGAGCGCAAGGGGCATTACCTCTCCGTTTCCAAAACGAAGGCGAAGCTCCAGAAGCAGAAGATCACGAACCCCGTCGCGAACGTTCTCGCACACATCTACGCCTACGTTCTCTTCATCATCTACATGACGCCGGTCGTCATGATCGTCATCTTCTCGTTCCAGACGTACAGCGCCGTTCGTATGCGCAAGCTCGATCTGACGCAATGGACGCTCGTGAACTACTTCGGCAAGCAGGACTATCAGTATCTGACGTCCCGCGGCTCCTACAAGACCCGCGTCGGCTCCATCTCCGGCGTGTTCTCGAACGAGGCGACGCTCGGCGGCATCCAGACGAGCTTTGTCATGTCCGTCATCGCCGCGGCGCTCGCGTGCGTGATCGTCGTTATCGCCTGCAACTACATCTTCAAGCACAAAAAGACCGGCACGATCCTCGAATATGCGCTGCTCTTCCCGTGGCTGCTGCCGACGATCCTCATTTGCTACTCCTACCGCACATTCTTTAATAGCGGCGATGTCTGGTATGTGTTCGGCCAGAACCTGTACTATGCCGACCGGGTGCGGATATTGATCGTCATCGCCTACACGGTCGTGAAGCTGCCGTTCTCGCTGCGCATGATCAAGGCGGCGTTCTACGCCATTGACGAGGAGCTCGAGGACGCCGCGCGAAATCTCGGCTCCGGGCCGGTGCGGACGTTCCTCAAAGTAAAGCTCCCGATCATCCTGCCGAGCGTGCTCGCGGTGTTCGCGCTGAACTTCAACGCCCTCTTTACCGAGTACGATATGTCGGCTACGTTCGCGAGCACCTACGGCACGACGTATGCCATGGTCATCCAGAGCATGTGCCGCGAGGAAGGCCTGTATGGCTACAACGTCAACGCCTCCGGCCGCCGGTGCGCATCGACGGTGTTCATCATGCTCGTGTCGGGGCTCATTCTGTATCTTGTATACGGTGTGGGCGCGCGCGATCTCGGCGAACGGCTCGAAGCGCGTGACCGCCGCCGGAAACGCATCGACCGGATAAAAGGCGTATTCCACAAGAAACAGCCGGCGGAGGCGGCCAGCCCGCAATGATAAAGAACGTCCTTTTTGATATGGGCAACGTGCTCATCCGGTTTGAGCCGCGGCAGTACGTGCAGAAGGTTGGCCTTTCGGAGAGCGAACAGCAGCTCATGCTGCGCGAGCTCTACGGCAGCATCGACTGGATCGAACTCGACCGCGGCACGGTAAACGAAGCGGAGATCATCGAGCGAGTTACGGCGCGCACGGGCGAGCACCTGCGCGGTGCGATCGAAAAGCTGGTCTGCCACTGGGACCGCCCGGAGCTGCCCGTCGAGGGAATGAAGGCGCTCACGGATGAGCTTTACGAAAAGGGGTACGAGCTGTACCTCCTCACGAACGCGGGGCCGCGCCACAGGGAATACTGGCCGCGATTTGCGGCGGCGGAGCACTTCCCGGAGGAGCGCATTTACCGCTCCGCGGACGTGCATCTGCTCAAGCCCGATCCGGCGTTCTTTGAAGGCGCGCTCGAAAAATTCGGCCTGGACCGCAGCGAGTGCGTGTTCATCGACGACTCGGCCGCGAACGCCGAGGGCGCGCAGCGCGCCGGGCTGGACGCCATCGTCTTCTTCGGCGATGCCGCCCGCCTGCGCAAGCAATTGCGCGCGCGCGGCGTGGACGTAAGCGAATAAGAGTAAGAGGTGCGGGAGCATTGCTCCCGCACTTTTCTGTGCGTCGCCTCCCTCTTTGAGGGCAGACTCTCCCCGGCGGGGAGAGATGTCGCCGCAGGCGACAGAGAGAGGGGCGGGGGTGGCTCGCCGGAGGCGAGACGGAAGGAGTCAACTCCCTCAGCCTCGCAGGCTCGGCAGCTCCCTCGGAGAGGGAGCCTTACAGCTGTTATAACCCGTTGGCAGAGCACAATAGATAAAATGGCGTGTAGTCTGGCTCGCTTTCGACCTTCGTTTCGTCAAAACGCCAAAAATCCGGCAAAAATTTTTGCCGGATTTTTATTTTGCCTTATAGCTACTGCATGCCATATTCTGTTATTATATAAATAAGGAGAGGGGAAACTTTATGAATCGCTACGCCGTCGCCGCCGTGCTGTCCGGCGCATTTTTCGGCCTGACCGGCCTCTTCACCCGCACGCTGACCGGCGCAGGACTGAGCACGATGGGCATTCTTGCCATCCGCTGCTCCGTGGCCGCACTCTGCTTCTTCTGCACCGCACTGGGGGATATCCGCCAGCTCAAAATGCATAAGAAGGACTTCTGGCTCTTTGCCGCTGTCGGCATTCTCGGGCAGGGCATGTTCTCGTTCTGCTACTATAACGCCATCAACATGATGTCCATCTCCACGGCGTGCATCCTCATGTATCTCTCACCGGTGTTCGTTACGATCCTGGCGCATTTTGTGTTCAAGGACGTCATTTCCCGCCGCACGGTGTTCGCGATCGTCCTTTGCATCGCGGGGTGCGCGTGTGTGTCCGGCTTTGGCGGCACGGTGACGGTCCTCGGCCTTATCTGCGGGCTCGGCTCCGCGATCGCGTTTGCGCTCATCAACATTCTGACGCGCGCGCTCCTCGGGCGGGGCTACACCGGCAAGGCCGTCAGCTTCTGGATCTGCGTGTTTGCCGCCGTGTTCGGCATCGTTATGGATCTCCTGCTCTTCCGCGAGGGCTATTCCCGTCCGTTCGCGGTGCTCTTCTCCGGCTGGAAGATCTTCCTTGTGGGCATCGCAATGGCGCTCACGACCGGCTTCCTTGCCTACCGCTTCTTCTCTCTGGCGCTGCACGGCTGCAAGAGCGGCACAGTGTCCATCCTCGCGAGCAGCGAGCCTGTGGTGGAAACGCTCGTGAGCGTGTTCGTGTTCCGCGAGCCGTTCGGCATTCTCTGCGTTGTCGGCATTGTGCTCGTGCTCGCGGGCATCGTGCTGCAGAACACCACGTCCAAAACGGAAGCCGCCGCACAGTAACGGCGAACATTCCCGCAAGGAGGGGTCATCATGAGTTCCCGCGAATATGATATGTCCTATCCGCAGTACACGGTGCACGACGTTTCGGCACTCACCGGTCTCACGCCGCAGACCATCCGGTACTACGACAGCATCGGCGTGGTTGTCCCGCGGCGCGGCGCGCAGAAACAGCGGCTCTACTCGTACTATGACGTGCTCAATCTCGTCCGGCGCAGTCTCTATAAAGCGCAGGGCTTCTCCCTGCAGGAGACGGAGCAGGTGCTCTCCGGCGCGATCACGCCGCGGCTCGGCGCGCTGCTGGAGGAAAAGCGCGCCGATATTGAGGAAAAGCAGCGCGCGCTCCGGCTCGCGCAGCTCAATCTCGACCGCCTCTCCGAGCAGCTTGACCGGCTCAGCGTCTGCCGCGGGCGGGTGATGTATCTCGAGCGCCCGGCGTGCTGGCACGTGCCGTACAGCCGCGACGGGCACATCTGCTTCGAGGAGGCGAGCCGCGCCGCGCACTCGAAGTGCGGCAGCGCGTTTTCCTTCGCGTTCTCGCTGCCCGCCATTGGTGAAGAGGAGGACTGCGTAGACTGGGATGTGACGATGCCGTCGCCCTTTGCCGAGGAGCTTGGCTTCACGGAACTGCCGGGGGCCTTCTTCGTACCGGCCCGGTTTTGCCTGTATACCGTGATCGAAACGCCGGGCATGGACTTCCTCCGCCGCGAATCGCTCCGGCCGCTCTACGATTTTGCCGCGCAGCAGCGCCTGACGCCGGAGGGAACGGTTTGCGGGCGCGATATCGTGAACGCTGCGTCTGATGGCGCGGTGCTGCGCTATTACGAAGCGTGGCTGCCCGTTGGCGAATCGGAGGGATAAAGCTGCTATAACGCCGCAATGGCTGAAAACCGCGGGTTTTCCGGTCGCTGCGGCGTTTTTCGCTTTTTCGGCGCCGTCTTTTCGCACAAAAACCGGCACGAAAAAACAGGCAAAAAACTATTTGCCTGTCCAGCGGCAAAATGGTTTATGATAAAAGCATCGGAAAGCAGTTCTTCCGATAATGCCTCTCTTTGAAAAACCGGCGCCGGAGCGTGATGAACTCCGGCGCCGGTTTTTATCCATACGTTTGATGTAATAACAGCGTTTCCCCCGCAGACATTGTTGAACTGCACCCCATTTATTAGACAAGTATGGTAAAATACATGTACTAAGGAATGGGGTGCATTTCTATGCCAAAGGGCGTACCGAACAGGTCCTGTCAAGATTTATGCGCAAATTTATTTGCAGGCTCCGGCTGAATAGAGTC
>CAVEQS010000058.1:0-9974 GCA_963618015.1 bacterium
TCCCATGCCTATGGCTGGCTGCCATAAACCAAGGGGCAAATATATAGTAACAGGAGTTGTTATCCCATGATCCATAATATTACCGTCATCGGCGGTGGTTCTACCGGTTATGCAGCCGCCGCTTTCTTTACGGCAAAGGGCTTTTCTGTCACGCTGTGCGATGATGAACGCTTTGCGTCGATCCTTGAGGATGTGGAAAAAGCTGGCGGCATCCTGCTGCGCGGCCGTGCCGGCCACGGCTTTTATACGCCGGCCGCCGTGACAACCGATCACCAGAAGGCCTTGGAAGGCGCCGAGCTCATCATGTTCTGCGTTCCTGCCGTCCGTCAGGAGGAAGTAGCCCGCAATATCGCGCCGTTTCTTGTTCCGGGTCAGCACATTCTGCTCTCTCCGGGCAATCTGGGCTCCTTTACCGTTCGCCGCGTGCTGACGGAGCATGGCATCGACCCTGAGGCCAACATGATCGCTGAATTGGAAGGCAATCTTTGCCCCTGCCGAATCAGCGCACCGGCCGAAGTAACGGTCGGATTGCCGATCCGCACCAAGCGTGTGGCCGCGCTTCCCGCCCGGAAAACAGCAGATTTCATTGCCTTTGCTAAGGGCGTGCTGGATTTCAAGGCAGATGCCCATGTGTTTGAGGGCGCTCTGCTTTCGGATAACTTTGTGCTGCACATTGGCACCACCCTCCTCTCCGCTGCGAAGATCGAGGAGTTGGGCGAAAGCTTTATCCTGTTCCAGCACGGTCTGAGCGACGCTGCGATCCATTGCACCGAGGCCATCCGGCAGGAGCGCCGGGCGCTTGTCACCCGGTTTGGGCTGGATGAACGGGATTCTGCAACAGAGTTCTTTGAAGAGCTGCGCGACTGGAAACATCATCCGGAATACGATGTTTTCCGCACGCTGACCGGCCCGGACAGCCTGACGCACCGCTACATAGCCGAGGACTGCTGGGCCTGCGGCGCGCTGGCGCTCTCGTGCGCCGATCGTTTGGGCGTACCGATGCCCACCCTGCGAGCCGTCATCCAGCTTGCCTCCTCCATCAACGGTGTGGATTACGCTGGTACCGGACGCAATCTTAAAAATCTGGGCTTCGTTGATGAGCTCTCCATGGAAGAGATCGTAGCGCAGATCTCCTGAAAGCCCAAATAACGACAAACTCTACCTGACCGCCGCGTTTCTTTTCCGAAACGCGGCGGTTTTTTGTTTTCCCTCTGGTTTTTTTCTCTGGATTCTGCTATAAATATAAATAATTGAATGCAAATTGAAAGTGGAGTACGACCATGAACGATTTCATCATAGAAAATGCCCGACCGGAGGACGCTGCGGCGATACTGGAATATCTGAAAGCTGTCGGCGGCGAAACGGACAATCTCAACATGGGTGCAGAAGGAATGCCCATTACCGTGGAAGCGGAAGAGGCGTTTCTCCGCTCCCTGCTCGATTCGCCCGACGGCGTGATGTACGCAGCGAAAGTGGAAGGCAAGATTATCGGTATCGCCAACGTCAGCCGGAAGAAGCGCCGCATGAGCCACCGCGCTTCGCTCGGCATCAGTGTCCGGCAGTGCGCGTGGTACCGGGGTGTCGGCACGGCGCTGATGGATAAGCTTGTTGCTTTTTCCCGGAACAACGGAATCGAACAGTTGGAGTTGGAAGTTCGCTCGGATAATGAACGCGCCATTCGACTGTACGAGAAATTTGGATTTCAAAAAATCGGCACGATCCCCGCATTTTTGAAGGTCAACGGAGATGACTTCGCCTGCGATTATATGATCCTTCGCTTAGCGAACAACACCTGAGACGGATGCATTACGTTCAAGCCAAAGGGATCCTCTCCGCCGGAAACGGCATGAATCTTTACCGCGGCTGCACGCACGGCTGTATTTACTGCGATTCGAGAAGCCGATGCTATCATATGGATCATGCCTTCGAGGATATCGAGGTCAAGGAAAACGCCCTCACTCTTTTGGAGGACGCTCTTCGCCGTAAGCGCAGCAAATGTATGCTCGGCACCGGCGCAATGACCGATCCATACATACCGCTCGAATCAGAGCTCGGCTATGTCCGCAGCGCGCTATCGCTCGCGCTGCGGTACGGCTTCGGCTTTACGCTGCAAACAAAATCTGACCGTGTTCTGCACGATATGGATCTGCTGAAAGCCATCAACGAGCAGACAAAATGTGTGGTACAGATGACACTCACTACATACGATGAGGCGCTTTGCCGGAAGCTGGAGCCAAACGTCTGCACGAGTGCGGATCGCTTCACCGCACTCCAAAGGCTTCACGAAGCCGGGATCCCCACCGTTGTGTGGCTCTCCCCCATTTTGCCCTTCATCAACGATACGGATGAGAACATTCTCGGCATTCTTCGCTACTGCGCCGAAGCGAAGGTAAAAGGCGTCATCTGTTTCGGTATGGGAGTGACGCTCCGCGAGGGAAACCGCGAATACTTCTTCGCGCAGCTTGACCGGCTGTTTCCGGGTATGAAGGAACAATACGTCCGCACCTTTGGCCTCAGCTACGAAAATAACAGCCCGCGCAATGGCGAACTCATGCGGATATATCACGCTTTCTGCGAGCAGCACGGCATGATGCACGATAATGAGGAAATTTTTTCCTATCTGCACACATTCACGGACAAGACCGGGGATGCGCAGATGCGTCTGTTCTGACAACGGACTTAAACGAACGTAAAACAAAAAATACCCGATTGGGAAAATGGAGGCGCTTATGGATTACCTTTTGAAAAATGGCAAAATCTATGACGGAACAGGCTCTGACGCTTTCCTCGGCGACATTCTCATTCGCGGAGACCGAATCGAGCGGATCGGCGAGGGGCTTGCCTGCGAGGGAGCACAGGTGATCGAACTCCGCGGCCTTTCCGTGTCCTCCGGATTTATGGATGCCCATTCCCACAACGACTGGTTCGCCATCCGCCGTGATCCCCAGCCTTTCTTTGAGCCGTTCATCCGGCAGGGCATCACCTCGTTCATCACCGGCAACTGCGGCCTCTCCGCCACGGGCTTTGCGCCGGACACACCGTATCTTGATAAGATCGGCGGCGGGCTTTTCGGCTACCGCGGCGAGGAGACCGGTGTATACCCATCGGCAGGCGCGCTGCTCGACGCCATGGATGGCCGCTCGCCCTGCAACATCGCCGTTCTCGTCGGCCATTGCTCCGCGCGCGCCGGTATCACGGGCTTTGACGGCCGTGACCTGACCCCCGCCGAAGAGGAACAGATGCTCGCCACCATGGAGCAGAGCCTCAAGGAAGGCGCCTGCGGCGTATCCCTCGGACTGATGTATGAACCGGGACTGTACGTCTCCATCGACGAGCTCAAAAAGGTCGCGCGTCTCGCCGAGCGGTACAATCTCCCGATGACTGTACATCCGCGTGCGTGCAGCGCCGTTTCCATGACCTATCCCCTGCTTGGCCGGCCGCACCTTCTCCGGGCGCTCGATGAGCTGGAGGAGATTACCCGCGGTACACATATGAAGCTTCAATACTCCCATGCGATCTTTGTTGGCCGCCGCTCGTTCCGCTGCAAGGACGAACTCAAGGAGATCATCTACCGGATGCGAGAAAATGGTGTCGACGCGCAGTTTGACATATACAGCGAGCTGCTCGGCGTGTCCGTTATCACCGTTGTCATGCCCACATGGTATCAGGCTCTCAGCGCCGAGGAAAAACGCCGCCCGGCGAACAAGCTCCGGTTTTCCCTGCTCGCCAAAATGAGCATCGCGCTTCTCGGCTTCGGCTGGGACGATATCACGATCGCTTACGTCGGTGAAGGCAATGAGCGGTATGAAGGGAAAACCGTCGCGCAGATCGCGAAGGAAATGGGAAAACCTGATATTGACGCCTATCTTGATCTCTGCGAAATGAGCAATTTCAAAGGCCGGGTCAACATGGGGCCGTACAGCACGCCGGAGATCGTCAGTGATCTCTCCCGCGATGACGTCTGCCTTTACATGACCGACGCCTGGGTCGAGCCGCACGGTGTACAGAACCCCGCCATTTATGACTGCTTCCCCAAATTTCTCAAATACTCCCTCAACGGCACCGGCGATACCATGCCGCGAACGATCCGCAAAATGACCGGCGGCGTTGCTGACCGGTTCTCGATCCCCGAGCGCGGATACATCCGCGAGGGCCATTTTGCCGATCTTACTGTTTTCAACGAGGAAAAGCTCAAAAACGGAGAAGAGGATCGCGGCCATTCCTTCGGCATAGAAAAGGTCTTCATTAACGGCCATCTGATTCTTGACGGCGACGCGCTTAATACTGAGGCCATGTGCACGAGCGGCCGTGCCATGCGCGCCGCGAACTCCTGATAAAATTTAACACCCAAAATTGGAGGGAGGACATGCCGTGAGAAAGCGGGATCCCAGGCTTTGGTATGCCTTGGCGCTGGCAGTCATGGGGGCGGTGCTGGCGGTACGGGCACTTTATGGTTTTTGCTGGTCGGACGAGAGCTTTTACCTGACCTTTGCCCAGAGGCTCTGGAATGGGCAGAAGCTCATTCTGGACGAATGGCACCCGACACAGTTCTATTCCGTGCTGTTTTACCCGATTTTCAGTCTGTACAGAGCCCTTTTCGGCACCACGGGCATCTACCTCTTCACGAGAGAGGTTTGCGTCGCTGCCGCTCTGGCTGCGTCGTTGTTCCTGTTTTTTACCCTTTGCCGCAAATATAAGCCACTGACTGCTTTTTTATGTGCAGCGTTTTGTCTCAGCTATTCCCGGATAAACAGCTGGGGCATCAGCTACAACAATCTGTTTCTAACTCTGTGTCTGCTCTTCATTTGCCTGACGGTTCGGGGGAGTTCCTGCTTATCGGACGCCTCTGTGGATGCGGCGATCGCTGATTCTTGCGGGTCAGACCGATTGGCGCCGCATAAGAAATCGCTGCGGGAGAAAACCTGTTTTCTGCTTGCCGGTGTATGTCTGGCCGGGGCGGTGCTGTGCGTACCGTATTTTGCCTTGTTCGTCATCCCGGGGCTGGTCGCCGGGCTGTGCGTTCGAAAGACACGCAAGGGCGCTCTGTGGAATACCTTTGGCATCTGCCTGCTGGCGGCAGTGTTTTTGATCTTCTTTCTACCGAAGGACATTCCGGCGGTACTCGTCAATCTGAAATATATCCTTTACGACCCGGAGCATACCGGCGGACCGCTGACCTACCTGCTGGCCGCCATCCGGAGTGTAAAAGCGCTGTATTTCCATGAGGCGCTGCTGTCGCTCCTCGCTGGGGCGGTGCTTCTGCTGGGCGCAAGGCTGCTGCCGAAGCGGTTTGGCGTTTTGCCGGGGCTGCTGATCGCTGCCTACGGGGCAGCGACCTCCCTATGGCAGTATTGGCCGCAGGAAACGGGCTTCGCCTTTTACCAGTTTGCCCTGTTCTGTCTGCCCGCCTTGCTGCTCTGCTGGGTGCGCAAAGAAATCCGGTGGCCCGCTCTGCTGCTGCGGGGTCTGGGCATTTTCATGGCGGTGGCCATGGGTCTCAGCTCCAACACCAAGGCTATCGCCCTTACAGTAGGTCTGCCGGTGTACGCCATGGGTGTACTGCTACAGCTGGACGGCCTTTCCGGGGAAGGTGAGCTGCCCTTGCGCATCTTTGGCGCAGTGCTGGCCTGCGCGGCGCTGTGCATCACCTTCGAGTCCCGGATCTCTTCTGTTTTCCGGGATGGCCCCCTGGAGACTCTAACGGAAACCATGACCTCCGGCCCCGCCGCGGGCATCCGCACCACAGAAGACCACGCGGAGCAGTACAGCGAAATCCTCGCCATGCTGGAGGATCTGGAAGGGGCGTACAGTCCCGGGAATCCCATTTTCTTTACGAAGCTTCTCCCCTGGGGCTATCTGGCCGCGGACTTTCCCTGCGGCGCACCGACCGCCTGGCGCACGCCACTGGACAGTCCAAGGCTCCCGGATTACTACGAGATCCACCCGGATTCTATCCCCGCTATTGTGGTGGTGCTGCGGGAGGACATTGGTGATTATCCCGGGGCACCCGCTCCCAACGAAAACACCCGAAGCGGCTGGCTCTGGTACTATATGGAACAAAACGGCTATACCTGCCGGGAATATTCCTGCGCGGACGTTTATGTGTCCCCACGAGCCAACGGAAAAGGAGCAAACAACACATAGCAGCCTTCTACACCATCGTCATTCCCCGCTGCATAAGGAAAATATCCCGCGTTTGCCCTCTTTGCTGCTTCAGGCACCGCGCAGCGTATAAAAGGAGAAAACAGCACGCCCAACCGGAGTGTCAGGTTTGGCGTACTGTTTTTACGGTGTAATCGGTCAAAGTCTCAATTATTTTGTGACAGGAAAAGGGGCCGCCTCAAATGGTTTTGAGGCGGCCCCTTTGTATGCCGTATGTTTTATTCGCTGACAGCGTCGGCTTTCGTGCCGTGCAGCTTTTTCTGCAGCCAGTCCTTGCCGTCTACGAAGCGGGAGACAATGAAGCTCACAACATAGTCGCCGGCGGCGTTTACCATCGTCGCAGGCGGGTCGATCAGCTCGCCGATGGCCAGCGCAATCGGGAACGCCACACTAAGGTGATCCGGGAAGAACATCGAGCAGAGCACCAGCTCGCCCGTACCGCCGCCGCCGGGGATGCCGGACATGGCGACCGAGGAGAACACCGCCACAACGATGGCAAGAATGGCCTCGCCCGTACCGAAGTCCTTGCCGAACATACCAAACAGGAACGCGACCTTGATGATGGCACCCATGGACGAGCCGTCCATATGCATCGTAGCGCCGAGCGGCATGACGATATCGGAGACTTCCTTGGAGATGCCGGTCTCCTCCGAGACTTCCATGTTCACCGGGATCGTAGCGACCGAAGAGCAGGTGCCGAACGCGGTGGCAGCCGGACGGAAGAGATGCTGGAACATGACCTTAGCCGCGCCCTTGCCGCCGCCGAAGCGGGCGTACAGCGGGGAGGAAATGAGCAGATAGATCACAGAAACAACATAGTAAATCCCAATGGCGCGGGCGTAGTTGGAAACGAAGTCCGAGCCGTGCGTCGCAACGAGCGAAGCGAAGAAGCCGAAGAAGCCGACGGGCGCGTAGTAGGAGATTAGCTTGATGACCTTCAGGAGGATCTCGGTAAGGTCGTTGAGCAGAAGCGCCACACGGGACTCACGGCCGCCGCACATCTGGATACCGAAGCCGAAGATGATCGCCGCAACGATCAGCGGGAGAATGGCGCGGCGGCTCCAGAGCTCGGTGAAGTCGGGCTTCGTAAAGAAGTTGATGATGAGCGTGCCGATATCCACGGTTCCGACGCCGGATTCTTCATAGCTGGGCGCGGCGGTGAACACGGGGATGAAGCGAACGATAATGTACATCAAAATTGCGGAGATGGCAGCCGTCGTCAGGAATGTGCCGACCGTGATGCCCATGATGCGCCCGGCGCGCTTCGCCGAGCTCATGTTCGCAATCGCCGAGGCGATGGAGCAGAATACCATCGGAACAACAACGCAGAACATCATATTGATGAACAGCGTTCCAAACGGCTCAAGCGCCGTTGCGCCCGGCCAGACAGCACCGACAATGCAGCCAACAACGATGCCGAGCAGCATCAGTGTAATGAAACCATATTTCTTCATAAACTTTTTCATTGCACATAACCTCCACCAAGTGTTTTCGTGCTCTATTTTACTGCGCACGCCTTGCAATGTAAACGCATTCTATGCTATACTCTCTGCAAAAGATGCTTTCTTGGAGAACAGTATGGACGAGAATTATGAAAAACGCGGATACCTGCTGGAGGATTTCCGGCTCTTCCACTTAAAGGACGACCGCGGAACAAAAGTAGACTATCACTACCACGAATTCTGCAAGATCGTTCTTCTCCTCTCCGGCAGCGGCAGCTATATTGTGGAGGGACGGCGCTATCTTCTGCTCCCGGGCGACGTTGTGCTCGTTGGCAGCCGGTGCGTACATAAGCCCGAATTTGAAGAGGGGATTTCCTATGAGCGCGTGATCCTCTACATCTCCCCCGCCCTGCTTGCGGATAGTTCCGTACCGGACTACTCGCTGGAGGACATGTTCTCCGGGCAGCGGGGGCATGTGCTCCGCCCGACAGAGGACGTCCGGCGGCGTCTGCGCTCACTGGCCGAGCAGTTGGAGAGCGAAATGGCTGCGAGCGGCGGCGAGAACATTATCCTCTCGCGGTGTACGCTGCTGCGGCTTCTCGTGGAGATCGGGCGAGCTATGCAGAAAACCGGCTCCGAACTCCCGCAGCCGGTCGTGCCGCGGGACGGTAAGATATTGGATATTCTGCGTTATCTGGAAGCCAATCTTGCCGAGGACATTTCCATTGACGATCTGGCCGCACGGTTTTATATCAGCAAATACCACATGATGCGCCGCTTCCGCGAGGAGACCGGTACGTCCATCCACAACTATCTCTCCGACAAGCGGCTTTTGGCGGCGCGCGATCTTATCGCCTCCGGGACAGCGGCCACAGACGCCTGCTTCCGCTGCGGCTTTCGCAGCTATTCTGCCTTCTCCCGCGCCTACGGAAAGCTCTTCGGTGCGACACCGACCGGACGCATTGTCCAGACGCTCCAATCGGACGACTTTGACGAATGAAAACAAAGAGGTATTCCCTATGAAATTCACGAAAATGCAGGGCGCCGGAAACGACTTTATCGTTCTCGACAACCGTTCTGGCGAGCTACGCGAGAGCGAATACGCCTCGCTCGCTGCTGCCCTCTGTCGCCGCCGACTTTCCATCGGCGCGGACGGATTGATGATCGTCCTTCCGGCGCAGGGCATCGGCGACTACGCTATGCGGTTTTATAATTCCGACGGCTCGCTCGGCGAAATGTGCGGCAACGGTGCGCGGTGTATCGCGCGCTACGGCTATGACCGCGGTCTCGCCGGCGATATTCAGCGCATCGAGACGACTGCTGGAATCGTCGTCGGGCAGCGGATCGAAGAGGATCTTTATTGTGTCCGCCTGAACGATCCTACCGCCGCGGAAGCCGAGATCGGCATTCCGTGGGACGGGCAGCTCCTCTCGGTATCGTATCTTGAGCTCGGCGATCCCGGCATCCCGCACGCGGTTCTGGAGCTGCCGGAGTGGGACACAATGCCGGAAGACGAGCTGCGCTCTCTCGGCGCATACATCCGCAGCTACACCGCTTTCCCGAAGGGCGCAAATGTGACGTTTCGAAAGCGTCTCAGCCGCGATCATGTAAAGGCGGTCACGTACGAGCGCGGCGTGGAGGACTTCACGCTCTCCTGCGGCACCGGCGCGGGAGCTACCGCCGCTGCAATGCGGCTGCGCGGCGAGATCGGAAACGAAACGCTCCGGCTGGATTTCCCCGGCGGCGAACTGCAGGTATCGCTCTCCGTGGAGGAGGACGCCGTCTGCGACATTTATCTCACCGGCCCGGCGATCGTTGTTGCCGAGGGCGAGTACATGGGGAGGTAACAGCATGAGTAAAGAACGCGATATGCGCCGCACCGACTGGAAGCGCATCACAAAGCGGCGATACCTCTCCCGTGAGGAAGCCAACATCTTCGGTTATGCCGGGCGTATTTCTCTCATTTCTATCGACGGGGTGACCGGGCCGCTCACGGTGCATTATCATAGCCGTGCCGTTCTCATCGCCGACAGCGGATACTCGTGGTTTCAGGCCGCCGTTCCCGGTGCGCGCTGGTGGCTGACGGCGATGTTCGACGAATATGACCGGCTCATACAAATTTATTTTGATATTACTGGCGGCAACCGGTTCGCCGATCCCGAAAACCCGACATTTGAGGACATGTACCTCGATATCGTCGTTTCCGCCGATGGTTCGATCGAGGTTGTTGACCGCGACGAGCTAGATGAGGCGCTGCAAACCGGCGCGATCACCGCAGTGCAATACCGGGACGCGATCTAAAACTGCGAGAAACTGGTCCTGTCAAGATTTATGCGCAAATTTATTTGCAGGCTCCGGCTGAATAGAGTC
>CAVEQS010000059.1:0-9566 GCA_963618015.1 bacterium
AGACTCTCTCATTCTAACAGCTTTGGCAACAATGTGGAAAAAGACACGGCTGGCTACCGTGCCTTATCCCGTAAATATATTGTAATAGGAGGACACCATGGCAAACTATCTCTTCACATCCGAAAGCGTCACCGAAGGCCATCCCGACAAAATCTGCGACCAGATCTCCGATGCGGTACTCGACGCCATTCTCGAAAAGGACCCCGACGGCCACGTCGCCTGCGAATGCTCCGCCACGACCGGCCTTGTTCTCGTCATGGGCGAGATCACCACGAACTGCTATGTCGATATCCCGAAGATCGTGCGCGACGTTGTGCGCGACATCGGCTACGACCGCGCGAAGTTTGGCTTTGACTGCGAGACCTGCGCGGTGCTCACGTCCATTCACGAGCAGTCCGCCGATATCGCGATGGGCGTCAATGAGTCGCTGGAACGCAAGCAGGGCGGCGAGGGCGACGATCTCACCAACGGCGCGGGCGACCAGGGCATGATGTTTGGCTACGCCTGCGACGAAACGCCGGAGCTTATGCCGCTGCCCATCTCGCTGGCGCACAAAATGGCGCGCCGCCTGACCGAGGTGCGCAAGAACGGTACGCTCGACTACCTCCGTCCGGACGGCAAGACCCAGGTCACCGTCGAGTACGACAAGGACAACCGCCCCGTGCGCATCGACACGGTCGTTATCTCCTCCCAGCACGCGCCGGAGATTTCGCTCGAGCAGATCCGCGAAGACCTCATCCGCGAGGTCGCGCTGCCGGTGATCCCCGCCGAGCTCAACAAGGGAGATATCCGCTTCTTCATCAACCCTACCGGCCGCTTCGTCATCGGCGGACCGCAGGGCGACAGCGGCCTTACCGGCCGCAAGATCATCGTTGATACCTACGGCGGCAGCGCGCCCCACGGCGGCGGCGCTTTCTCCGGCAAGGACCCGACGAAGGTGGACCGCAGCGCCGCTTATGCCGCGCGCTATGTTGCGAAGAACATTGTCGCCGCCGGTCTTGCCCATCGCTGCCAGGTGCAGCTCGCCTACGCCATCGGCGTGGCGGAGCCCGTGAGCGTGAACGTTACGACGTTCGGCACCGGCACGGTGTCCGACGAAGCGCTCGAAAAGGCCGTGAAGAAGGTCTTTGACCTGCGCCCGACCGCCATCATCCGCGACCTTGATCTCCGTAAGCCGATTTATCGCCGCCTCGCTGCTTACGGCCACATGGGCCGCGAGGATCTCGGCGTTGCCTGGGAGAAGACCGACCGCACCGAGGAACTGAAAAAGGCCGTTCAGGGCTGATTTTTCAAAACAAAAACGATACAAGGAGGGCAAACCCATGAATGAGGAAATGCTGCGCGGACTTACTTCCCGCCGCTCGAACCGCGCCTTTGCGCCGGAGCAGATCACCGATGAGGAGCTCCGGAAGGTGCTCGCCGCCGGTATGAACGCGCCGACCGCCAAAAACGGCCAGAGCCCGATCATCATCGCGGTGCAGAACCCCGACGAGGTTGCCGCGGTCAACGCGCTCAACGCGAAGTTCACCCCGAACGCCAAGCCTTACTACGGCGCGCCCACCATTTTGCTTGTGCTCGTGCCGCGCACCTTCCCGCTTGGCGATCTTGACGGCGCGGCGGTGCTCACGAACCTCTGCAACGGCGCATATGCCGCCGGGCTCGCGTCCTGCTGGATCAACCGGCCGCAGTTCATGTTCGAGACAAACGAAGGCCGCGAGATGCTCAAGCGCTGGGGCGTCGAGGGCGACTGGCGCGGCGTCGGCTCCGTGGCGATCGGCCACCCCGCCGCTCCCGACCCGGAGGCCAAGCCCCGCAAGGAGCATTACTGCTATATCGTGAAATAAACCGGAAAACACAACGGCGCGGCCCGCAAGGGCTGCGCCGTTGATGGTTTTATCTCACATTTTCTTTCGCCCTGTGATAACGAGCCCGATAACGGCGGCGAGAAGCGCGGCCGGGGCAAGCCGGACAAAGACAAATTCAAATCCGTGCAGGAGCGTTCCCGCGGCGGCGAGCTCCGGGTCACCATAGTCCCAGCCCAGATACGGGCTTTTCATGGCCGCAAGGGCAATGAACACGGCGACGATGAGCACGCACACCGCAGCGAGCACCCATCGGATGGCTTTCCGTTTGGCCATGCTTTGCTCGGCCAATTGCAAATTGATCGCCGCGAGCTTTTCGGAGAGTGCGGTTATATCGTCCGGCTCATGCTCCGGTACGGTCTCGCCGAGGAGAACCTCGACCGAGGTGTCCAGCTCGGCGGCGAGCGAGATCAGCGCAGCCGCATCCGGAACCGATAAACCATTCTCCCATTTCGATACGGTCTGCCGCACTACGTGCAGTTTCGCCGCGAGCTCTTCCTGCGAAAACCCCTTCGATCTGCGCAAATTTTTTATATTTTCGTTTAACATACTTTGGCCTCCTTGTCTTTCGGTGGCTTCATTAAAGATCAAAAGAGCCGTTGCCGCAAGCAACGCAAAATAACATTGGCATAGGGAAGCCGCCCGAACGGTCGTGTTCGGGCGGCTTGTGCCGAAAAATCTTATTCGTCCAGCTTGAGCACCGCGAGGAAGGCCTCCGTCGGGATCTGCACCGTGCCGAGCTGGCGCATTTTCTTTTTGCCTTCCTTCTGCTTTTCGAGCAGCTTCTTCTTTCGCGTGATGTCGCCGCCGTAGCACTTGGCGAGAACGTCCTTGCGCATGGCGCGCACCGTTTCGCGCGCGATGATCTTGCCGCCAATCGCCGCCTGTACGGGCACTTCGAAGAGCTGGCGTGGGATATTGTCGCGCAGCTTTTCGCACAGCTTCCGGGCGCGGCCATAGGCCTTTTCGCGGTGGGCAATGAAGCTCAGCGCGTCCACCTGATCGCCGTTTAAGAGCATATCCACCTTCACGAGATCGGACGGAACGTACTCCGAGAGCTCGTAGTCGAGCGAGGCGTAGCCCTTCGTTTTGGCTTTGAGCGTGTCGAAGAAATCGTAGATGATCTCGTTGAGCGGCATTTCGTAATGCATTTCCACGAGCCGCTGGTCGAGATACTGCATGTTTTTGTAAACGCCGCGGCGCTCCTGGCAGAGCGGCATGATGTTGCCGACGAACTCGTTCGGCGTGATGATCGTCACCTTGACGAACGGCTCGAGCGCTTCGGCGATGGATGCCGGGTCAGGGTAGTTGTGCGGGTTGTCGACAAACACCGTGGTGCCGTCGGTCTTTTTGACTTCGTAAATGACCGAGGGCAGCGTTGTGACGAGATCGAGGTTGAACTCGCGCTCCAGACGCTCCTGAATGACCTCCATATGCAGCATGCCGAGGAAGCCGCAGCGGAAGCCGTAGCCGAGCGCGATGGACGTCTCCGGCTCGTAGGAGAGGGAGGCGTCGTTGAGCTTGAGCTTGTCGAGCGCGTCGCGCAGGTCGGGGAACTTGGAGCCGTCCTCGGTGTAAATGCCGCAGTAGACCATGCTGCGCGCCGGGCGGTAGCCGGGCAGCGCTTCGGCGCAGGGACGCGCGCTCTCGGTGACGGTGTCACCGACGCGGGTGTCCTCCACGTTTTTGATGCTCGCGGTGAAGTAGCCAACGTCGCCGGCGGCGAGCTCGTCGCAGGGGTCGAGCCCCATCGGACGCAGATGCCCAACTTCGAGAACTTTATACTCCGCGCCCGTCGCCATCAGGCGGATGGGGGTGTCGCGGCGGATCACGCCGTCCACAACGCGGATGAGCACGATGACGCCGCGGTAGGCGTCGTACTGGCTGTCGAAAATGAGCGCTTTGAGCGGCGCGGCGGCATCGCCCTTCGGGGCGGGGACGTGCTGCACAATGTACTCCGGCACGGCCTCCACGTTGATGCCGTTTTTGGCGGAGATCTCCGGCGCATCCATCGCCGGGATGCCGATGATGTCCTCGATCTCGGTTTTGGTGCGCTCCGGGTCGGCAGCGGGCAGATCGATCTTGTTGATGACGGGCAGAATTTCGAGATCGTGCTCCAGCGCAAGATATGTGTTCGCGAGCGTCTGCGCCTCCACGCCCTGCGAGGCGTCCACGACGAGCACTGCGCCCTCACACGCGGCGAGCGAGCGGGAGACCTCATAGTTGAAGTCCACGTGACCCGGCGTGTCGATGAGATTGAGCGTATACGTTTCGCCGTCCTTCGCTTTGTATGTCAAGCCGACGGCGCGCGCTTTGATGGTGATGCCGCGTTCGCGCTCGAGATCCATGTTGTCGAGGATCTGTTCGGACATTTCCCGCTTTTCCACCGCGCCGCACAGCTCGATGAGCCGGTCGGACAGCGTGGATTTGCCGTGGTCAATGTGCGCGATGATGGAAAAATTCCGGATATGGCTCTGGTCGATCATAGGGGTACTCCTCAAAAAAGAATCAATGCGCGCCCTCTACGCGCGCGGCGAGAGCACGAAGCTCCTCCGCCAGCGCGTGCAGCCGCTGCACGTCGCCGCCGTCCGGCTCGTCCGTCCGGCCAAGCAGATAATCTGCCGAAACGCCGTAATACTCGCACGCGCGGCAGACAAAATCCAGTCCCGGCTCGCGTGCGCCGTTTTCGTAGTGCGATAGCAGCGCCTGCGATATGCCAAGCTCTGCCGCCGCTGTGCGCTGCGAAGCGCCCTTCCTGCGCCGCAGCTCGGACATCCTCTCCGAAAACCCTCTGGTCATGGGGGCAATCGCTCCTTCGTATTGATTACTTTCCGTATTATAGCAAGAGAGTTCCGTGTTTGTAAAGGTTGACTTTTCCGTAAATCGTGATAGTATATTTATGCTAAAAAATTTGATTTTTCCGGAGGTTTTCCCCATGTTTGACAAACTGATCGACATTTTGAAAGCCAATCCCCGCCGCATCGTGTTCACCGAGGGCCCCGATGCCCGCATTCTTGAGGCGGCTGCCCGCCTGAAGAAGGACGGCTTCCTCACCCCGGTGCTCGTCGGCAACGTGGAAGAGGTCAAGGCCGCGGCCGCCAAGGGCGGTTTCGACATCGAAGGCCTGGAGATCATCGACCCGCTGACCTACGACAAGATGGACGAGATGGTCGATGCGATGGTCGCTCTCCGCAAGGGCAAGATGACGCCCGAGGAGTGCCGCGAGCTGCTGAAGAAGGGCAACTACTTTGGCACGATGCTCGTGAAGATGGGCGTGGCCGACTCTCTGCTCGGCGGCGCTACCTACTCCACCGCCGATACCGTTCGCCCGGCTCTCCAGCTCATCAAGACCAAGCCCGGCGCGCATCTCGTCTCCTCCTGCTTCATTCTCCAGCGCAACGACGAGCTCCTCGCTATGGGCGACTGCGCCATCAACATCTCCTATGAGGACAGCGTGGACAAGGAAGGCAATGTGACCGTTTCCGCCGCGCAGAAGCTCGCCGAGGTCGCCATTGAGACCGCGAAGACCGCCAAAATCTTCGGCATCGACCCGAAGGTTGCCATGCTCTCCTTCTCCACCAACGGCTCTGGCAAGGGCGCTACCGTTGCGCTCTCCCACGAGGCCACCAAGGTTGCCAAGGAAATGGCCCCCGAGATCGACATCGACGGCGAGATGCAGTTTGACGCCGCCGTGTCTCCCACCGTCGGCCAGCTCAAGTTCCCCGGCTCCAAGGTCGCGGGCTACGCCAACACCTTTATTTTCCCCTGCATTGAGGCCGGCAACATCGGCTACAAGATCGCGCAGCGTCTCGGCGGCTTCGCCGCTTACGGCCCGATCCTGCAGGGCCTGAACGCCCCGATCAACGACCTCTCCCGCGGCTGCAACGCCGACGAGGTCTACAAGATGGCCATCATCACCGCCGCTCTCGCCTGAGTACATAGTTTCAACGAATATCCCCGTCTGCAAGACGGGGATATTTTATACCGAAAGGAGAGAATCCATGAGCCGATTTGCTGTTTTGCTGTATCCGAACGCCTCTTTGCAGGAGATCACCTGCCTTACGGCGGCTCTCAGCGTGTGGTACGGGGAGAGTATTGATTACATTGCCGGCGAAAACAGAGAATATAGAAGCGAGGAAGGGTTGCGTCTGCTGCCGACGAAAACGGCGGCGCAGGCCGATCCCGCGGATTATGACTGCGTGATCCTGCCCGGCACGATCGATCCGTTACCGGCACTATATGACGAGGCGCTGATCGCCTTTCTGCGTCGGGGCATCGGTACGAACACCGTGTTTGCCGCCATTTCTTCGGCGCCGCTGCTGCTTTGCAAGGCGGGCCTGCTGGAAGGGAAGAGATTTACGGCGGGGTTTTTTATGCAGATGGCCGACTTTTTCCCGTTTGTGGAAAAGGAAAACTTTGTCCACAAAGGCGTGGTCACGGATGGAAACATTATCACCGGTATCGGTATGTTTTACCGGGCGTTTGCCGAAACCGTCCTGCACCGCTTCGGCTTTGATACCGGGAAAAGCTTTATGCGCGCGGAACCGGAGGATTTTACGGAGGAGGCCCTTACGTTTTACTGGACGGAGGACGAGTACCGCGAATTTCTGGAAGAGTGGAAGAGCTACGGGAAATAAGCGCCATATACCGGACAGAATAAAAGCAGCCGCGGCAGAGCAATCTGCCGCGGCTATTTTGCATCTAAAAATTTTTTCTAATTTGCTATTGACAAAATCGAACTACTGAATATAATACAGTAGTGTCAAGACCGAAACGAAAGGAGACTTCCATGAACACGCAGTATAAGAAAGGCGTGCTGGAGCTTTGCGTTCTCTCACTTTTGAAAAAGCGCGACTGCTACGGCTACGAGATCTCGGAGTTCCTTGCCGGACACATCGATATTGCAGACGGCACGGTGTACCCCATTCTCCGCAAGCTCAAGGCGGACGGAATGCTCACAACATACCTGCAGGAGGAAAGCGGCGGCCCGCCGCGAAAGTATTACACGCTCACGAAGCTGGGGCGCGAGACCTATGAAGCCGACCGCGCGGAATATCTTGCCTTTGCCGCCGCGGTTCGGGAGCTTTTGGAGGAGGATGAATCGAAATGACGAAGAACGAATTTATGGAAAAGCTCGCGAAGGAGCTCAAGGCGCGCGGCGTGGCCGACGCGGCCGACATTGAAGAGGAATACGAACAGCATTTTGCCTTTAAGCTGGCGGACGGCTATTCCGAAGAGGAGATCGCCGCGAAGCTCGGCGACCCGGCAAAGCTCGCCGCGCAGTTTACCGCAGAAAGTGCTCCGGCGGGAAAAGGCGGCAAGAAAGCTGCCGTCGTGACGGGACTCGTGTTTTTGGATATCGTAACGGTGCTTGGGTTCATTGCCCTTGCGGCGTTCGCGCTTGTGCTCGCCGCCGCGGCGATCGGCTTTGCGGCGATCGGCGTGAGCCTCATTACGAAGACTTCGCTCTACGGCGTAATCCCCGCAATGCCGTATGGCTCTGCGCTCCTTCTCGGCGTTGCCTCGCTCGCGCTCACGGTGCTCACCGGCATCGGCTGTGCGTGGTACACCGCGTTTGTCCGCCAGAGCGTGCGCGCGTTCTGCCGTTTCCAGGCGAACGCCGTTGCCGATGCGGAAGGAAAAGCGACGCTCCCGGCGCTTCCCATGCAGCCGCAGTTTACCGCGCCCTGCGCGCGGAGAATGCGCCGCGCCGCCCGCGCCGCGCTGATCGTGTTCGTTGTGGCGTTTGTGATCGGGTTTGTCGTCTCGGCGTTTGCCGCGGGCAGCATCGAGTTCTGGCACGTCTGGGGCTGGTTCAAGCCTGGGGTACACGTCTGGGGCTGGTCCGCTATCGGGGCTTAAGAGATGAAAACCGTTGTCATCACCGGCGCAACGTCCGGCATCGGGCTGGAGACGGCCAAAAAGCTCGCGCAGAAGGGCTTTCGCGTGCTCGGCGTCGGGCGCAACACCGAGCGGTGCGCGTCGGCGGAAAACGCCGTTCGCGCCGCCGCCAACGGCGTGGAAACAAAGTACTTTACTGCCGACCTGCTGCGGCAGCGCGAGGTGAACCGCCTCGCAGCGGAGCTGGCGGCGTACATGGATCAGCGCTGCGGCGGGGAGCTGTTCGCACTCATCAACAATGCCGGGTGCGCCCGCGGCTGCTACATGACGACCGAGGATGGCTACGAGCAGCAGTTTGCGCTCAACGTGCTGGCCGGATTTCTGCTGACGCACCGGCTGCTGCCGCAGCTGCGGAAAGCGAATGGGCGCGTTATCTTCACGAGCAGCGAATCCCACCGGCGCATGGACGTCCATTGGGATGACGTGATGCTCTCGCGGCGGTATAACCCCTTGACGGCGTATAAGCAGTCAAAGCTCTGCGATCTGCTGATCGCGCGGGGGCTGAACGACAATTTCGCGCGCTGGGGCGTGCGGGGCTACGCGGTCGATCCGGGGCTTGTGCACACCGACATCGGCAATAAGGACGCGGGCGGGCTCGTCGACCTTATCTGGAAAGTCCGCAAGCGCGGCGGCGTATCGCCGGAGGTACCGGCGGAAACGTTCGTGTACCTCTGCACGGAGGAGACCCCGCCCGCGGGGCTTTACTACCGGGGGCAGACGGCCAAAACGCCGAGCCGGTTCGTTACAGCAGCGAGCGCCGAGCGGTTCTTCGCGCTCGGAAACCGGCTCTGCGGCATCACCTTCGGAGAGGAGGATAAAGCGTGAACGTTCTCATTACCGGGGCAGCCGGAGGGCTGGGGCGCGCGATGGCCGTGGAGTGCGGCAAGCGCGGGTACGATCTCTTTCTCACGGACATGGACGAAGCGGCGCTCCGCCGCGTGCAGACCGGGCTTGAACGGCGCTTCGGCGTCACGGTCGCGGTGAAGGCGTGCGACCTCACGAAGCCGGAGAGCGTGGATGAGCTGCTCGCGGCGTTTGATGCGCAGGGGCTCCGGTTTGACATGCTGCTGAACATCGCGGGGCTCGATTACGAGGGCGCATTCCTCTCCCGTGAGCGGGAGGCGGTGTGCAGGATCGTTAGTCTCAACGACGCGGGGACGCTTCGGATCACCCACGCGGTGCTTGGGCGGCGGCGCGAGGGGAAGCTGTTCACGGCGGTGTTCGTTTCGAGCCTTGCCTCGCTCTTTCCGATGCCGCTCAAGGCAACGTACGCTGCTTCAAAGCGCTTTCTGCTGGACTTTGCCACGGCACTCCGGCAGGAGCTGCGCGGCGAGGGCGTGAATGTCCTCGCGCTCTGCCCCGCCGGAATGGTGACGACGGAAAAGACTGCCGCGGCCATCCGTGCGCAGGGGTTCTGGGGCGCGGTGACGACAAATCCGCTCGAAGTCGTTGCGCGAAAGACACTCGACCGTGCGCTCGCCGGAAAGGCGGTTTATATCCCCGGCGCGCTCAACCGGACGCTCTCCGCGCTCGGCGGCGTGCTCCCGCGCACGTGGGTGGCCGGGATCGTCAACTGGCGGTGGAAGAGCGCACAGAAAAAGTGGCTGAATGCGTAAACGCTTCAAACAAACCCCACTCCGTTGAGGGGGTTGTTTGAGTGGATAGCGGCTCGCGGCAGCGCACGCGCTCCGAGAGCACGTTTGTGAGGCTTCTTTGACAGTATAAAAGACTGCATCCTTTTTTGAGGATGCACCAGTAAAATGAAAGTAGACACTCACAAAAGTGTGGGGTGTCTACTTTTTT
>CAVEQS010000060.1:0-6606 GCA_963618015.1 bacterium
GCTTCCTCTAGATATTCTCTTTTTAGTGTCTACTTTTACTTGACAAGTACATATCCCGACGGGATAGCTGCCATTTACTTTATTATATCGGTTAAACCGCACCGAAAAAGAGCTGGCCGCACGGAAGCGCATATTCCAGGAACTGCGCATAGAGCCGCGGCATCGGAAGTCCTGAGGCCGCCGGATACATAAGCACAAAGTACGCGGCAGCAATGCCGAGCCATATCCACTTGATTTTTTCGGATAGTTCTCCGCTCTCTTCCAGATGCTGCAAAAAGAGGATGGCGGATAGAACGACAAACGGGAATGTTGTGAAGAAGTGGTATTGGAATGTGCAGCGCGGCACAAGCGTCCACGGCAGATAGTTTGCCGCAATTGCGATAAGGAGGATATACCCCGCCTGCTTCCAATGCGCAGACTCCGTCTTCGTGCGGCGGAACACCGCCTCCACCGCAAGCAGAATGGCGCCGATGGCGGAGACCCACCATACCGCCGGACTGCCGGTCGAGGAGATGCTGGAAACGCGATTTCCGCCGAGCGAGCGGAAGTAAAACCACACGGAGCGGGATGTGAACGGCCATTCATACCATGCCGACTGGCAGGTATGCGTTGCCGTCAGATCGTGGTGGTACCGGTACATGGACTCCTGCTGCTGCAAAACGAGCGCAATGCTCCCGACTCCGTTCGGCTTTGTCGCCTCATACCGGAAAAACGGGATATAGGAAAGATAATAGATGAGCGCCGGGATCGCAAGAAAGAAAACGCAGCAGAAGCCGACCGTCGCCCATGTCCTGCGCCAGAATTTCTTTCGTGCGGAAACGTCCTTCCGGCAGGAAGTGCCTATGCGGATCATGTGTGCGAAGAACATCACAGCAAGTCCGGCGCCGGCATACAGTCCCGTCCATTTGGACGCCACGCCGAGACCGAAGCTCACGCCGCACGCGCCGAGCGGGAGAAAAAGCTTTTTGAGCGGCGCTTTCATGTAATCGGTCTGGATATAATCCGTCATGAACAACGCCATGAGCAGGATAAAGAAAAGGATGAAAACGTCCACCGTAGCAATGCGCGTCTGTGTATAGTGCATCGTGTCCAGCGCAAGAAGCGCCGCAGCAAGGAATGCCAGGTCTCTCCGGCGAAACAGGCGCTTTGCCAGCGTAAAGAACACCGGCAGCATCGCTGCACCAAAGAGCGCCGGAATGACGCGCCATCCGAACGGCTTCATACCAAAAATCATAACGCCGAGCATGATGAGAATCTTGCCGAGCGGCGGGTGCGTCCATTCGTACACACTCATCGTATGGAGGAACTCATACGCCGTCCGGGCATGATAGATTTCGTCAAAATACATGCCGTTCAGATAGCTTGGCTCGTCCGGTACCGTATCCTGCTCATCGAGAAGCGCCTCGCCCTCCGTTGTTCCGGAGGCGAGTGTCGCCGGAAGGCGGTTGCCGGCGGCGTCGAAGAAGGCAATTTCGTTGAGAGAGACCGTCCCTGTCACGCATTCGAGTGTTACATACCGCGTGTGCATCGCAGCGCTCTGCGTGCGCCAGGTAAACATGGTCGCGTATTTCTGCGTGTACTCGGCCGTAGAGCCGTCATCGCCGGTGAATACCGCGGAGCCCTCAGCAATGTTCCCGTTTGTCCAGATCTCGGCAACGTCGTATTCCGCGCCAAGATCGATGCGCACCGGCGCATCCCGTGACGTCCATACGCTTGTCGGGAACGAGAGCGTGCCGAGATTCAGCAGCGTGAACACCGTATAAATGAGCGTCAGCACCCACATCAGACGCTTATCGCCGCGATCTAACCGTGTACTGCGTTCTTTGGATGAGAAAATCTCCCGCACGATCCGTCACCTCCGATCCGTCTGCCGAAAACCGTGTTCCAAACACACCCAGGCAGTATAAAGAAACGTCAAAACTTCAAAAAGTGCGCACACGCCGGTCACAATTTGATGCTGCAGCGAACCTCGGACAGCATCAGCAGCGGCGTTGGAAACAACGTACATCGCCGTCGTCTCGTTGAGGGCAAGGACAACGCTCAAAAGCATGGACGAGACGAAAAGACGCCCATCCCGCGTTGCAAGGTAAGCGAACACCAGCAGCGCCATCACGGGGAATACATACCGCTCATGCATGTAGTGCCCAAAGGTAAAAATCATGAACATGCAGAAGGCCGCAGGGATCAGCAGCCGCTCCGGGCGAGCAGAAAGCGTCTCTCCGCCTTCCCTCCGGCGCGAAACTACCTGCATCGCGATGGATAGGATAACGGCAAGCACAATCGCCGCCGTACCGAAGGCCTTGTAGGATATGCCGGGGATAAGCGCAAGCTCGGCAGATTTCCAGTTTCCACCGCAGAGGGCAAGAAAATTGTAGGCCTCCACGCTGGCGTAGTCATATCCACCAGCGGAATTCAGAAACCGTTCAACGACCCAGAAAAAGCTTTGGTTCCCCCGGAACGGAAGCGAAACGGCAAGAATCACAAGGAGCGCCGCGGCAACGCCGCCCGCGGTACGCAGAGCGTCCTCTTTTTTTCGAATCGAAAGGAGATATTCCGCTGCCAGCACGGGGCCATAGATGAGCGCCTGCCACTTTGTCATGATTGCCAGGCCATAGATTGCTCCGGCAGAGATGCGGCGTCCCTCGATAAGCTCGGAAAAGCTCAAAAGCAGAAGGAGCGTCAGGATCGAATCGATCTGCCCCCACGCGCCGGAAAGAATGACTGCGGCAGGATTGAATACCGCTAAGCCGCCGATATACAGGCATGCGCTTTCGGAAAAGCCGCGTTTCCGGGCAAAACGCATGAGGAGCGCTGCGATCCCAACGTCCGCGGCATAGGCCGGGAGCATGTAGGCAAACACCGCGGCTCCCGACCCGGCGGGGATGTGGAAAACATCCAGCAGCCATGTGACGAGAGCGAGAACGAGCATGTATCCCGGCGGATAATCATACCACTCATGACCGGGCGCGGTATAAAACTGCGCCGTGCCGTTCTGGAGAATGTCGCGTCCCCACGCCTGCCAGCAGGTCATATCGTAATCATGACCGCCGAACAGAAGGGACAGGATCAGCCGAACGGCCGCTCCAGTCAAAACGAGGAGCAGAAAGCAATGCTGCACCGTTTTCCGGTCAGTGGGAAGCGCATAGAATCTCTCCCGATTCCGGTAAAAACCCCAGAGAAGGACACACGCGAGAACGATTGCGCAGACGATGAAGAGATGCAGATACGAGCGAAGCCGGATCGTGCGGGCTTCCTCCGATTCGCTGACCGTTTTCACAGCCTGCTGCGTCTGCTCCTCCAGCGCGACGGCCGCGGCGATCTCTTCCGGGTCGTTTGTCCGGACAAGCTCCGCCGCGCGGAATCGCACCGTACCGGCGGATGTTTCACTGTAGGAACCGAGCCGAAGAGCAAAATTGATGTAGCTTTGGTTTTCTCCGGTGCGAATGATCAGCGTTTCACGTGTCCAGTCAAAGCTGCCGGTACGCCCGGCGCTGACGGCGTAGCTACCGTCGAGCGTGTAGTTATCGACGGAAAGACACGCACCGCGCCCGCTGTGGACGCCCTCCGCGGATATCTCCGCCGAAAGACGGTATACCGTATCCGGCTCGACCTTGACCATCTGGCATACGCGCACATCGTTTTCCGCGGCGGAGGTGATAACCAGCGCCCCGTCCTCCGTAGAAACGGAATAGTGCTCCGCATCGTAGGCCACGGTGTCCCAACCGTCCGGGATCTCCGGTGCGGAGAAGTCCGCGTTGGATAAAAGCGAGCCGTCGGCAACGGCGGTGCCTTGCAGCATCGCGCAGATCAGCAGCAGAGAAAAAACAACATATATCGGTTTGCACCGTTTCATGAAATAGCCTCCCGAAAGGACTAAATTGGTATTATCTGTTTTTGATTGCTTGATTGCATTTTAACACACGGCGTTCACTATTGCAAACAGGACGTAATTCAGTATAATAGGATTATATCCACAAGAAAAAGGATGGCAACAGCATGCTTGGTATTTTATGGTTTTTCCTGTGGCAAAGCGCGGGGATCGCCGTTTCGTATTACGTATTTCCTGAAAAGAGAACCGCTGTCCGGCTCTGGCTAGGCAGCGTAATCGGAACTCTTCTCTCCATGTGGGCGCCGATTCCGTTTGCGTTTCTGCGCGGCTTTGGCATCACGGCGCACGTCGCAGCAGCGATTTTCGCCGTTGCGCTGCACGCGCTCTGGCTGGCGCGGCGCGGGAATACCATCACCTGCGCGGAGGACGCCGCGATGGACCGCCCCCTCCCCTTCCTGCTTATCCCCTTTATGGTGCTTGCTGTTTATCTCGTATGCTCACATACGCTCCAAAACGTGAACGGCGCTCTTTATACCGGCCAATGCACCTACGGCGATATGGCAATGCATTTAAGCTTTATTACCTCCATCGCCGAACAGCAGACGTTCCCGCCGGAGTACAACCTGCTTCCGGGCACGCCGGTGAGCTATCCGTTCCTCTGCGACAGCGTTTCCTCCAGTCTCTATCTGCTTGGAACGCCGCTTCGCTGGGCGTACATGCTCCCGATGTTCTTCGTCTTTGCGCAGGTATTCTGCGGCGTATGGTTTCTCAGCCGGGAGTTTTGCCGGAAGAAATATGCGCCGGTACTTGCTTTTCTGCTGTTCTTCCTCAACGGTGGGCTGGGCATGATCTACTTCCTCAACGGCGAGTATTCTCTGCGTGACCTCTTCACCGCGTTTTACAAAACGCCCACGAATCTCACAGAAAAGGGCATGCGATGGGTCAATGTCATTGCGGACATGCTGCTGCCGCAGCGGGCGACGCTCTTTGGCTGGGCGGCGCTGTTCGCCGTTTTGTATCTGCTCTTCCGGGCTGTTTTCCGCGGGGACACGCGGCTATATCTTCCCGCGGGCATTCTCGGCGGGCTTCTCCCGATGGTGCATACGCATTCCTATTTTGCTCTTGGGCTTATGGCAGCGTGTTGGCTCGTGTATTCCGCTGTTCGTGACCGCTTTTCCCGTGAATGGTTCTTCGGCTGGCTCCGGTTCGGGCTGCCGGCCGTGCTGCTGGCGCTGCCGCAGCTTTTTCTCTGGACTTTCCCCTCCGTCGGTGGAAACGAGCATTTTGTCCGCGTTGTGATCGACTGGGTGAATAACGGAAAGGAGCCCTGGCTCTGGTTTTGGGTCAAAAATGTCGGGCTCGTGTTCGTCCTGACGCCGTTTGCGCTCTTTGCCGTAACGAAAGAGCAGCGTGCGGCCTTCTCCGGCGCTGTATTCATTTTCGTTCTCTGCGAGCTGCTTGTATTCCAGCCGAACGAATACGACAACAATAAGCTCTTGTATATTGCCTATGCGTTCGGGTGCTTCGTGTGCGCCGATGCGCTGGCCGATTGGCTTGGACGGCTCCGCAGCCCGGCAGCACAGGGCATACTTCTTGCCTCCGCGCTCTTTATCAGTTCCAACGCTGCCGTATTCACGCTTGGGCGCGAAGTAGCCTCCGGCATTCCGAAATATGGTTATGAGCTGTTCTCCCGCGACGAAGTCGCCGCGGCGGAATATATTATCGATAACACTGAGCCGGATGCGCTATTCCTCACCAAGGACAATCACGACAACACCGTCGCGACGCTTACCGGCCGGAACATCGTCTGCGGCAGCAGCTCGTACCTCTACTTCCACGGCCTGAATTATCAAGGCAAGCAATACCTTGCCGAGCAGATGCTCACGAATGCGGAGGTATTTGAGGCAAATCGTGAGAGCGAAGGACTGGACTATGTGTACATCGGCTACCATGAACGCGCTCTCTCCGGCGTCATCACCGATTATTTGACGGAAAATTATCCCGTCGCGTTCACTTCCGGAGCGATCACGATCTACGATCTTCACTCGGAGAATTGAATGGCACGCCAGAAACGCCCTGCAAGATTCAAAATCCTGCAGGGCGTTTCGATGATTATTCTGTCATCCGTTTGAGTAAATCCGCACGGTATGGGAGTTTCTGTGCAAGCTCGATGGGGGTATAACCCCAGTCATTTTTTATGTTCAATTCGAGTGTGCAGTTTTGGAATATGACATCATACAGCGGCGCAAAATCTTCATCGGTGAGCTTCGGGTGGCTGATAAGGTGCTGAACCGCCACTCTGTGTTTTGCGTCCAGTTGATTGATATCTACACCGGCATCTATCAATATCTGCGTCAGTTCTACTGTCTGCTCCATAATGTGCTTAGGGCGAGAAAACAGAACGTGGAACAGCGTTTCGCCTTCCTCGTTTGTGCCGTTCAAATCCGCTCCCTCAGCAATCAGAAAATTTACGATATCATATCTGTTTTGTGGCATTTGATTCGCCATAGCGCAAAATATGACGGGTGAGCCGTTCTTGGGCATCTCATTCAAAAGCCGCTTGTCATAGACTTCCTTGAACTGCGCCAGCGTCTGCGTTTTGGCGGAAAAATACATATCCATACCGTTCGTCTCCTTTGGAGCATCTATGCAAGACTACTTGTATTTTTTAAATGAATTATAGCATATACGCGCAAAATAATCCATGGATGTACATCACGTGAGGTCCTGTCAAGATTTATGCGCAAATTTATTTGCAGGCTCCGGCTGAATAGAGT
>CAVEQS010000061.1:0-5568 GCA_963618015.1 bacterium
TGGGCTTCCTCTAGATATTCTCTTTTTAGTGTCTACTTTTACTTGACAAGTACAGTACAAGAAAATGGCACGCTTCGCTTTTTCATTAAAAAATTGCGCCGAGATCCTTATGGGAGGTCATTTCAGCATGAAAATCACCCAATCTACAGCTATGAATATCGTTACGGAGATGAAGAAAATCATCGGAGAAGACCTTACCTTTATGGATACAACCGGGCATATCATCGCATGTACGGATCCCGAACGCATTGGTGATTATCATGGCGCTTCGGTACGGATGCTTCGGGAAGGGTTGAAGGAAATGTCTGTTTCGGATGACAAAACGTATGCCGGTACGCGCTCAGGCATTAATCTGACGCTGGAGCTGGATGGCGTGACTGTGGGTGTTGTGGGCATTACGGGGAAAGAGCAGGATGTTATCCGGTATGGAAAGGTCGTCAAAAGGATGACCGAGATATTGCTGATGGAAAGCGCGCTGAAGGATCAAAAGTATAATGAACAGCAGGCCCGTAACCGTTTCTTACAGGAATGGATGACAATGGATCCGGAGGAAATCACCCAGGCCGTGACCAAGGAGGGACAGCGTCTTGGCATTCAGATGGATATCCCGAGACGGCTGGCTCTTCTGGAGCGAGTACCGGGCTCCTTTATGGACGAAAAAATGACAGCCCGGGCAGCCGATTGTGTCCGCCGCGTTCTACAGGAGGATTCCAGAAATCTTAGCGGCAGCACTGGTGGCAGCTATGTCGTTTTACTGACTCAGCGGCCGGACGGCCAGATTCAAAACGTGATAGAACAAATCCGACAGGCCGTTGAGAAAGAGTGCGGGCAGCGGCTGGTTGTGGGTATTGACAGCCGTGGTGTTGCCGGCGGCCAGCTTAAGCAGTCATACGCCAGAGCCCGAAGAGCGCTTCAGGCGGCCGTCAGCGGCTGCGGACTGGTATTTTATGATGATATTTTGCTGGAGATTGTATCCAACGAGGTTTCCGAAGAAGCAAAGCGCGAGTTTCTCCGGCGCCTGTTTCGGGAAACATCCGAGGAGAAGCTGCGGGAGGAGATACATCTCCTTCAGACGCTTTATGCCTGCAACGGCTCCATTGGGCAAACCGCGGAAAGACTGTACCTGCATAAGAATACCGTGCAGTATAAGCTGAACTATATTACAGACCGCACGGGCTACAACCCCAGAAAACTGGGAGACACATGCTTTTTTTATCTGGCGATGACATTCTATAAAGAATTGCACAGCGAATAAGAACTCGCTAAGGCCAAAGGAGCGTCAAAGCGTAAATACTTTACTATGCCGCCGGAAACGGCGGCTTTTTCATGCCGTCAAGACCCTTATTTGCTTTCCACAGCAGCGATTTAATCGATTTGTGAATTCTACACAAAAAAGACGCACGCTTTTTTCGAATGGTATGCGTAACTAAATTAGCCCATTCTTTTTGGCTTCGGTAACATGTTTTTTGCGCGGATTTTATACTATAGTTTTTTTAACGGCCGAAACAGACACATGACATCGATGCGTGCGTTGAAAAAGAAAGAGGAGATGCGTTTGAGAGTTGCGCTGCCCTTTGGGCATGGTAAAATTGCTGCCGAAATCGCGGATGAGCGGATCATAGCAATTGCTCAAAATGACCTCGCTTTAAAGGAATCCGAGGCTTCTGCGGATACACTGGTAGCGCAGGCGCTGGAAAAGCCCATTGGCAGCCCGCCCCTGTATGAGCTGGCAAAAGGAAAGCAGAAAGTTGTTTTGCTGGCAAGCGACCATACACGGCCTGTTCCGAGTAAGGCGATCGTGCCTCAAATGCTTCAGCAGATCCGGTGTGGAAATCCTGATGCGGAGATCATTATTCTGATCGCGACCGGCTGCCATCGGGGAACGACCCATGAGGAACTGATCCAGAAGTTCGGGCTGGAGATCTGCCGATGTGAGCGTATTGAGATCCACGACTGCCAGAAAAGCCCGATGGTCGATTTGGGGATCCTTCCCTCCGGTGCGCCTCTGCGTGTCAATGCGCTGGCGGCTCAGGCGGATCTGCTTGTTGCGGAAGGATTTATTGAACCACACTTTTTTGCCGGTTTTTCCGGCGGAAGAAAAAGCGTCCTGCCGGGCGTCTGCTCCACAGAAACCGTATTTGCCAACCATAGCGCCTCGCTGATCGACAGCGAATATGCCCACAGCGGAAGCCTGGAGAGAAATCCCGTCCACCGGGATATGGTCGAAGGGGCCAGACGTGCCGGGCTTCGCTTTATTGTAAACGCTGTGATCAACGGTGCGCATGAATCGGTTGCGGTTTTTGCCGGAGATATGGAGAAAGCGCACCGTGCGGGGGTCGATTATGTAAGTAAACTGAGCCGGATCGAGGTGCAGAATCCCGCCGGGATCGTGATCACAAGCAACGGAGGGTATCCCCTGGATCAAAATATTTATCAGGCGGTCAAAGCCATTTCCACCGCGAACGTTGCAGCAAGACGTGGAGGCGTGATCATTATGTGCGCGGCCTGCGAGGACGGTCATGGGGGAGAAAAATTCTACCGCACATTTTCGTCCGGTCGAAGTGCGAAGCAGATCCTGTCTGATATCCGGCAGATACCGATGGAGAAAACGCAGCAGGATCAATGGCAGTCCCAGATCATGGCCAAGGTAATGGCGGAACACCCTGTGATCCTGGTCAGTACGCTGGAAGCATCCTTTGTGGAAAAAATGGGACTTATTACGGCCGAAAATCTGGAAGCGGCCATCGAAAAGGCGGATGCACTGCTTCACACTCAAGAGAAAATTCTTGTATTGCCCGACGGGATTGGTTGTATCCCGGAACTCAGAGAGAAGTCTTGATCCAGAAAAAAGAAAGGGGAACGAAATGAAAAACATAGTTAGAGATCGCTCCAAACGGTTGCTGGTAATCTGCATTGTTATGATGCTGATCAGCATGATCGCGACCAGTTTGATTCAGACAAACTTTGGCAAAGTGGAAGTGAAAACGCTTACCATTGAAACAATCTCCGGGCATACTATGAGCGCAAAACTTTATATTCCGAAAACCGCAACACCGGAGAACCCGGCTCCCACGGTGGTTTACGCCCACGGCTGGTATAACAATAAAGAAAACGCCGATATGTTCACAACGGAATACGCAAGACGCGGCTACGTTGTTTTGGCCATCGATATGTACTCCCATGGCAACTCGGAAAACCTGACGAACACGGAGACGGCAGACGGCGCATACGGCCTGTACGATGCCTGTTACTATGTTTCTTCGCTGCCCTATGTTGACCGGACGAGAATCATTGCCAGCGGACATTCCGCAGGCTCCAACGCCGTCAGCAAGGCGGTTGTGATCGACGATGAAAAACAGACCAAGCTGATTGCGGGATGCCTGCTCATTTCCTATGACCCCGTTGTTATGGATAACTCCAACGACAACAAGGATATCTTTGGCGTTAAGGTCGGAAGCAACGGCGCGTACAATAACATTTACGGCTCGCGGGATACGGGCCTCATTGCCGGACGCTATGATGACTATTTCTTTACCGTGAAAGAGAACAATGTTCCGCAAACAGCAACACGCGACTACGTTTCAACATCTATGGCCAAGGCGTTCGTCACATTTGGCGATCCGGATTCCTTTGAGGAAGATGCCGTGACGCCCGGCAAGCAGTATGTTTCCGTGATCGACGGGAAGGAAACCGTACGCGTGCTCTATACGCCGTCTACGATCCATGCGCAGACATGGTTCAACTCCGGCGCGGCGGCGGATGGTATCAGTTTCCTGCAAAGCCGGTTTCCTTCCGGATATTCCATAGATGAAACCAGCCAGATTTGGCAGGTCAAGGTCTTCTTTAATGCGGTCGGCCTGATCGGGTTCTGGATGTTCCTTGCGTTCTTTGCTGTTGCTCTTCTGGAATGCCGTAGCTTTGAGCGCCTCAAGCACCCGGTGGGAATACGCCAGACCGCCGGGCGCGCGGATCTTGCATGGTCGCTTGGTACAACGGCTGTGAAGGTCATTCTCTCGATCGTGATCATCTGGACGATCATGACAAGCTCGATGTACAGCCGGATCGATCCGATCTGGAAACAGAAGAATACATTTTGCATTGCCGGATGGGCAGCTTTGAACGCTGTGGTGATCATGATCACATTCTTTGCATGGTATTTCAGCTATGGAAAGAAAAATGGCGTTGACCTGCGTGAAACCGGCGTGATCCTGCCGAAGAAGGAAATTCTGGCCACGATCGGTATTGCGGCGGCAACGGTCGTGTGCGCATGGGGTATTGTCTTTTTTGCAGACTACTTCTTCCAGACCGACTTCCGGTTTTGGCAGTGGTCCGTCAAAGCGTTCCCTGCAAATAAGATCCCGGCTACTCTGGCATTTTTCGTTCTGTTCCTCATTTTCTTTATTGCGAACTCCATTGCGGTCAACGCCCAGGGCTACAGCACGACGCTCTGCAAGAACGAGAAAGGGAATATGCTTCTTCTGGCGCTTCTCAACTGCCTTGCGCCGCTGCTGATCATTGTCGTTCAGTACACGACGTTTGCTTCTACCGGGTTCCAAATGTGGGGTGTCGGCGCGACGGCGCGTATTCCGACGTGGCTGCATACAGCGGTTTTGATCCTCTTTGTTACGCCGTACATTTCCCGTGCCATTTATAAGCGTACCAGAAATCCATACATCGGCGGCATTATCAATGCAGTTCTTGTTACACTTTGTATGTGCATGAATTCCACAACGCTGTTGGGAGCTTAAACAGTATTACAGAGAGATCTGCCAAAGTGAATCTGGATTCTGTCAATCGTATCAACTTCATTCTCAAGCCGAAAAAATAATGAAGAAGTAATTTTTGTAAGCCGAGCACCCGGAAAATTTTCCGGGTGCTTGGCTTTTTGTAATAAATTCGGAAGAGAAAGGCATACTAACGGCGGATTTCTTGTTTAGGAGGATTTCGCATGAAAAAGGGAATCGTATATATTCTTGCACTTGCGGCGCTGTTTTCGCTCTGCGCGTGCGGTGCGGCGGACAAGCCGGCGGCGACAAACGCGCCGATCCCCTCGGGCAGTCCGATGACCGCGACGCCGGACATGAACGACGGGATCGTAAATGACGATGACGGCATCATCACCGACGACGATACCGGTGTTGTGCCCACGCAGACGCCGATGACAAGCGCCTCAGCCAAGCCGTCCGCTTCCGCTGCGGCGACGGACGAGGCCGGGAAAAAGTGAAAAAACACCCCGCCGCATGGATCGGCGGGGTGTTTTATAAAACGAGAAAGCCTGTAAGCCGGGTTCTGTCTGCGCAGCCATCTATCTAGACGCACCGTTGCCGATGCGTTCCAGCCGCCTCCTCGGGACGACCGGGCCGGTCGTATGTCCCTCCACGGCGTTGCTCCGGATAGAGTTTACAGCACCGTTCCGTCTCCGGACGATGGGTGAGCTCTTACCTCGCCTTTCCACCCTTACCTGCCCACAGGCAGGCGGTATATCTCTGTTGCACTTGTCCTGGGGTCACCCCCGGCGGGCGTTACCCGTTATCCTTGCCCTGTGGAGCCCGGACTTTCCTCACGCAC
>CAVEQS010000062.1:0-4262 GCA_963618015.1 bacterium
TTCCGTTTTCATTCCTATTTGTGCCGGTGCCGCACCGGCATGGTGATTTTTATGAAAATTGTAATTGTGGGCGGCGGGAAGGTCGGCTTTGCCATCGCCCGCGAGGTGTCCGCCGAGGGACACGACGTAACGATCATCGACAGCAGCCGCGCCGTATGCGACCGGCTGTCTCTCGCGCTCGACGGCATGACCGTGCAGGGTAACGGCGCTGCGCTGGATGTCCAGCGCGCCGCGCTCGTGCCGGAGAGCGATCTTCTGATCGCCGCCTCACCGAATGACGAAGCGAACATCCTCGCGTGCATGCTCGCGCGAAAGCTCGGCTGCCAGAACACGATCGCCCGCATCCGCAGCCGTGACTACCTTGACGGCGTGCAGCTCCTGCGTGAGGAGCTGGGCCTTTCCATGGCGGTCACACCGGATCTTTATGCAGCACGCGAAATATTCCGCCAGCTTCAGCTGCCCGCCTTTCTGCGGAGGGAATCGTTTGCCAAATCCCGCGCCGAAATCGTGGCGATGGAGGTCAGCGAAGACAACAAGCTTTGCGGCAAAAAGCTCATGGAACTGCCGCGCATTCTGCGCCACCGCGTGCTCGTGTGCGCCGTGCGCCGCGGGGAAGAGGCGGTCATCCCGGACGGCTCCTTTGAGATCCGCGCCGGGGACGAGGTTTATCTGACCGCACCGGCGGCGAGTCTTTCGCGCACCGTGGACGAGCTGGGGCTGCGAAAAAAGCACGCGAAAAACGTGATGATCGTCGGCGGCGGGCGGCTGGGCGAGGCGCTTGCGGCGCTGCTTTGCGAAGCGGGCGTGCGCGTCAAGCTCATCGAGCAGAATGCCGAGCGCTGCCGAGCGCTTGCAGAGCGCCTGCCGGATGTCTCCGTCCTCTGCGCCGACGGCACGCGGCAGGATTTTCTCTTCAGTGAGAACATTTCGCAGATGGACGCGGTCGTGGCGCTCACGAATCTCGACGAGGAAAACGTTTTTATCTGCATGTACGCCCGGATGCAGGGCGTGCCGCAGGCAATCCCCAAGGTGAACCGGACGGAGTACGCCGCCGTGTGCCAGAACTGCGGCATCCGCGGCGCCGTCAGCCCGAAGGACATCTGCGCGCAGGAGATCACGCGCTATGTCCGCGCTATGGAGAGCACGGACGCCGAGAGCGTCCTTTCCGTATACAGTCTGCTCGGCGGGCGCGTCGAGGCGCTGGAGTTTCTCGTCACGGCGGATGTTCCGCACCTCGGCGAGAGCCTTGCCTCCGTTACGCTCCAGCCGGGCATCCTGCTCGCGTGCATTTCGCGTGGGTCGAAGGTGCTGTTTCCCGGCGGCGGTGACAGTCTGCAGCAGGGTGATACCGTCATCGTGATCGCGCCGCGCGAGCGGCACATTGCGGAGCTGCGGCAGATATTTGCCGAGCGCGGGTGATCGGATATGAACATTGCCATGATCTGCCGCATTCTCGGCCTGGCGCTGGGAGTGGAAGCGGCGTTTATGACGCCGCCGCTCATTATCGCGCTCGTGCGCGGCGAGCACGGCGCCGCCGTTGGCTTTGCCGCCGCGATCGCGGCGATCCTTATGTGCGCAGCACTGCTGCGGCGCGTGAAGGCCCGGCGGCGGGAATATTACGCCCGCGAGGGCTTTGTGACCGTCGGCCTTTCGTGGGTGCTGCTCTCGGTGTTCGGCGCGCTGCCGTTTTGCCTGAGCGGGGCGGTGCCGTCGTTTGTGGACGCCTTTTTTGAGACCGTTTCCGGCTTCACCACGACTGGCGCGAGCGTGATCGCCGATGTGGAGGCGCTGCCGGTGAGCCTTTTGTACTGGCGCAGCTTTACGGTTTGGCTCGGCGGTATGGGCGTTCTCGTGTTCGTGCTGGCCGTGAGCCCCATGGCGAACAGCGACGGCGGCGACGCGCTGCATCTCCTGCGCGCGGAATCGCCGGGCGTGAACGTCGGAAAGCTCGTCCCGCGGATGCGCCGCAGCACGTCGATCCTCTATCTCATTTATATCGGCCTCACAGTTTTGATGTTTGTGCTGCTCCTGTTCGATATGCCGTTTTTTGACGCGCTCACCACAGCGTTCGCTACGGCGGGCACGGGCGGCTTCTCGATCCGCAACGCCGGTATGAGCGTGTACAGTTCCTATTCGCAGACGATCATTACCGTTTTCATGATCCTCTTCTCCATCAATTTCACGCTGTACTATCTTGTGCTGATCGGCAAGCTCCGCCAGGCACTTCGCAGCGAGGAGATGTGGGTATTCCTCGGCATCCTTACCGCGGCCTCGCTCGCTGTCGCGGGGAACATCCTGCCGCTTTTCGGCGGCTTCGGCGAGGCGTTCCACCACGCGATATTTACCGCCGCGTCCATGATGAGCACCGCGGGCTTCGCCATCTCGGATTTCAATCTCTGGCCATGGTTTTCCAAAACGGTGCTGCTCGTGCTGATGTTTGTCGGCGCGTGCGCCGGATCGACCGGCGGCGGCATCAAGATCGTGCGCATCGTGATCGGCGCGAAGCTCGCCCGCCGGGGCGTGCAGCGCACCATCCACCCGCAGCAGGTCAAATGTGTCCACATGGACGGCGAGCCGCTCGATGAGGACACCTGCCACTCTGTTTCAGCGTTTTTGCTGGTGTATGCGCTGCTCTTTGTGCTGCTCCTCCTGCTGCTCGCGCTGGACGGGCTGGATTTTGTTACAACATTCTCCGCCGCGGCGAGCTGCTTTAACAATGTAGGCCCCGGACTGGAGCTGGTCGGCCCCATGTCGAACTACACCTGCTTTTCTTCCTTCGGCAAGGTGCTTCTCTCGTTCGCCATGCTCTTCGGCCGTTTGGAGCTTTATCCGATGCTTCTTTTGTTCATCCCCGCCGCGTGGCGCAAATAACCGAAAACCGGCTGACGTTTCCAACAAAACGTCAGCCGGTTTTTGCATCCCGTATTCAGGATCGCGGCTCCGCCGCGGTTTCGCTCCCGCGAAGGGCGGCTTCGGTATAGTCGCGTGTTTGCTGCGCGTAATACTCGTCGTAAGCGGCGGTGTATATGGGCAGAGCGCTTTTCGACGGGTCGACGGCGACGGCCTCGAGCTGCGCCGCGGCACGCTGCTGCTCGCTCTCACAGAGCAAATCGATTTTTTCGTCAAGCGTGAGCGTATATTCCGCGAACAGCTCGGCCATATCGCCGAGAACGATCTCCGCTCCGCCGGAGTTCGCGGTGAGCACTGTGAGGAGGAACGGGCGCGGTGTGTAGATGACGGCGGCGCTGTTGAGCGTCGGCAGGTGTGAGCCGTATTTCTGCGCTACGTCGTATTGTCCTTCGAGCGTCAGGCGGAAAAACCGTCCGGGGCTGGCGAGGAGCATATAGTTGAGCACGTCGGGGTAATCCTCGCTGTGGCGGTAAAGCTCAAGCAGCAGCCCAAGCATGAAGCGGGGCGAATAGTCGTTTGTTCTTGCGTAGGCGAGCGGGCAGCTCTCCTCGGAAAGCCCCGCCATCTGCGCGCCGAGCGCACGGAGCTCCGAAGGCTCATACAGACCGAGCAGGAATTCGGCGACGGTGTTGTCGGAATAGACGAGCATCCTCTCGAGCGCGTACATCACGTTCATGCCGCAAAGCTCGCTCTCCGGCGTGAGATCGCCGCGCGCGATGCCGTTATCGATGAGCATGGAGAGCGGCAGCTTGTAAAGGCTCGCGCCCTCGAAAAAGGTGTCGCCGTTATAAAGCCAGATCTCGCCGGTGCCGGTGTAGCAGTAGGAAATGGCGATGCCGCCTCCGCTGCGGTTGTTCTCGCGCAGATAGTTTTCCACAAGCTCGGTCAGCGCGTCGCTGTCGATGACCGTGATGGGCTTGCTCGTGTCCGGCGTGGGAGACGGGGTCGGGGACGTGTCCGCGGGCTGCGCCTCCGGTGTGGCGGAGGGAGTCGGGGACGCGGTGACGCTGGGGGGCGTGTCCGCATCCGCCGTGCGAACGACGGAGATGAGCAGCGCCAGAAGTCCTGTCAGAACCACCAGGAGCAGGACGAGGCAGAGAGTCTTTTTGCTGAAGCGCACGATATGAGATCCTCCTTTGTGCGCCGCACCGCGGCGCAGCAGCATAAGAATAGCCGAATTGAAGCGAATTAGCAAGCAAAACCGGGCGGAGAATAAGTTCTCTGCCCGGTTTTTGTAAAAAATCCCTGCCTGTGGGGTTAAAACAGCTTTCTACGTTGTTGACCGGCGGTCGGGAAGGGTCCTGTCAAGATTTATGCGCAAATTTATTTGCAGGCTCCGGCTGAATAGAGTC
>CAVEQS010000063.1:0-4010 GCA_963618015.1 bacterium
CGTTCTCTGCCCAAACCGCAAGACTTATAGTTCCTTACGACTGTTAAGCCTTGATATTACTGGCTTTTTCAAAAAGTTCTGTATCACCACTCGCACCAGATGATGTCCTTCGCGCTCGTATATGGGCAGTCGGCAATGATGCCGCGGACATTCTCCGGCAGATCGAGCGCCGACACCATGAGCACCGTCGCCGCGCCCATGGAAATGCCGCCGAGTAGAATGGGGATATCGCCGAACCGGTCGGCTGCCCAGCGCGTCCAGAGTAAGACGTCGTACTTCTCCATCGCGCCGAAGGTGATCGTGTGTCCGGCGCTGCCGCATTGGCCGCGCTCCTCAATGAGAAGCAGTGCACAGCCCATGGAGCGGTAGATCTCCGCCCCGGCGCTGAAATCGCGCGAGGGCGTGCCGCGATAGCCGTGGCACGCGATCATGAGCGGTGCGCCCGGCTTGGCCGGATAGTACCGCCCCGTGAGGCGCAGCCCGTCGGCAGAGGTGATGTATACGCGTTCGTACGGCAGCGCGTTGAGCGCGTCGATGGCGCGGGTGATCTCGTCCCGATAGACCTGCATCTGCGCATTGGTCGATATGTGATGATCGTCGTTCTGCGCGCCGCGGGGCGAATAAAACGCATAGCGGTACAGCCCATACAGCCCGCCGAGCGCAGCAAGCGCCGAGACAGACGCGGCGCAGAGCGCCCCTTTTCGTTGGATCATGGTCAGCCCTTCTTTCCTGTGCATTATACCACAATTCACCCACTGTGCAATTGACATTTTCGTCCGCGCTGTTATTGACGTTCTCGCTTCATCGCGTTATAATCGTTGCGTAACATAAGTTGCATAACGATTATAATGCAAAGGATGACCGACCATGCCGCCGAAAGCCAAATTTACCCGTCAGGAGATCGTCGACGCCGCCGTGGATATTGCCCGGCGCGCCCCACTCGAAGCCGTCACCGCACAGGAGCTTGCGAGCGTTCTCGGCACCTCCACACGGCCGGTGTTCACGTATTTCCGCACGCTGGAGGAGGTCCGCGCCGCCGTGGTGGCGGAGGCCGGGTGCATTTATGGGCGCTATGTGGAGCGCGGACTTTCGATGAATCCGCCGTTCAAGGGCTACGGCATGGAGACCATTCGCTTTGCGCGCGAAGAGCCAAACCTTTTCCGGCTGCTTTTTCTGCGCCGGAGAGACGCCGCCGAGTTCCCGCCGACGGAAAACCACAACGCCGACATACACCGCGCCATCAAGGACACCTTCTCGCTCACCGACGCTGAGGCCGACGAGCTGCACCGCCATCTCGGAATCTATGTTCACGGACTATGCACGCTGATCATCACAGGCGTGAGCGACGTGCCGGACGAAGAGGCCGCCCGCCTGCTTGGCGAGGTGTGCCGGGCGCTGCTCATTGCGCAGCGCGTACCGCGCGACAGCCGAACGGCCATCGTGCCGGGCAAGAACGTCGACGCCGGGGCGCTCGGCGGGTATATCGCCGCGCCGGACAATAAACAAAGAAAGTAAGAAATGAGAATAGGAGAATCATCATGCTGAAAATCGATCATCTTACCAAGGCCTTCGGCGATAAGCTCGCCGTGGACGATCTCTCGCTGCACATCGCCCCGGGCGAGATCTACGGCTTTATCGGCCACAACGGTGCGGGCAAAACCACAACGCTCCGCTCCGTTGCCGGAATCCAGCAGTTCGACAAGGGAGAGATTACTATTGCCGGGCATTCCGTGCGCACCGAGCCGCTCGAATGCAAGCGCGCTCTTGCCTACATTCCCGACAACCCCGATCTTTACGACTTCATGAGCGGCATCAAATACCTGAACTTCATCGCCGACATTTTCGGTGTGGGCGCGGACGAGCGCGCCGAGCGCATCCGCCGCTGGGCGGGCGAATTTGAGCTGACGGACGATCTTGCGCAGCCCATCGCCGCTTACTCCCACGGCATGAAGCAGAAGCTCGCGATCATCTCCGCCTGGCTGCACGAGCCGAAGCTCATTCTCATGGACGAACCGTTCGTCGGTCTCGACCCGAAGGCCGCGCACATTCTCAAGGGCATGATGCGCGAGCATTGCGACAACGGCGGCGCGATCTTCTTCTCCACGCATGTGCTCGAAGTCGCCGAAAAGCTCTGCGATAAGGTCGCCATCATCCGCCGCGGCAAGCTTGTCCGCTCCGGCACGATGGACGAGGTGCGCGGCGACGATTCGCTGGAGGAAGTGTTCCTCGAGCTCGAGGAGGACGCGAAATGACAAAGATCCTCCTTCGCAAGCAGCTCGCCGAGATCTTCCGCACGTATCTATACGACGCAAAAAAGAACAAGGCGCGCTCCAAAGGCAAGGTCATCACCTATTTTGTTCTCTTCGCGCTCCTCATGGTCGGGCTGCTCGGCGGCATGTTCACCTTTGTGGCGTTTATGCTGCGCAGCACAGTCGCCGCCGGATACGGCTGGTTTTACTATCTCATCTTCGCGCTCGCGGCCGTCTGCATCGGCGCGTTCGGCAGCGTGTTCAACACGTTCTCCGGGCTGTATCTGAGCCGCGATAACGATCTTCTTCTCTCCATGCCCATCCCGGTGCACTCGATCATGGCGTCCCGGCTGCTCACCGTGTTCCTCATGGGGCTTATGTATTCCGGCGTTGTCTCGATCCCAGCGGCGGTCGTATATCTCGCCACGGCAGGCTTTTCGCTGAGCGCCCTTCTCGGCGCGGTGATGTTTGTGGCGCTCATCGCGGTGTTCGTGCTCGTGCTCTCGTGCCTGCTCGGCTACGGCGTGGCACGGCTTTCGCTCAAGCTCAAGAACAAGAGCTTTATGACGGTCATTTTCGCGCTGCTCTTCATCGCCATTTACTACTTTGCCTATTTCAAGGCGGGCAGCTTCATCGGTGAGATCGTGGCGAACATCGCGCTCTACGGCGAGGATCTCCACGCCTCGGCTCCGGTCGTTTTCGGCATCGGGCGTGCGTTTGAGGGTGATCTGCTCCCGCTTTTGCTCGTGACGCTCGCCGTGGCGGCGCTCTTCGCGCTCACATGGTACATCCTCTCGCGCAGCTTTCTCAAAATTGCCACCGCGACCGGCAAAACCGAGCGCAAGGTTTACCGCGAAACGCGCGCGAAGAGAAAAACCGTCTTTTCCGCCATGCTCGGCAAAGAGTTTGGCCGCTTCACCGGCAGCGCAAACTATATGCTCAACTGCGGTCTGGGTACACTTTTGCTCTTTGTCTCCGGGGTTTTGCTTCTCATCCGCGGCGGCGCGGTCGCCGGAGTTCTTGAGAGCGTGTTTGAAGCGGACGGTGCCGTGCCGGTGCTGCTCACCGCAGCGGTATGCCTTGTCTGCTCAATGAACGACATGGCCGTGCCGAGCGTGTCGCTCGAGGGCAAGACGCTCTGGATCTCCCGGTCGCTGCCGGTCGATGCGTGGACGGCGCTTCGCGCCAAATGCAGCGTGCAGCTTCTGCTCACAGCGCCGGTCGCGGTCTTTGCCGCCGCGTGCGCGGCGATCGCCATGCGCACGGCGCTTATCACCGGACTTCTTATGGCGCTCTGCTGCGCGGCGTTTGTGTTCTTCTCGGCGTACTTCGCGCTGTACATCGGTCTGCACAATGTAAATCTCGTCTGGACGAACGAGATCAGCGTCATCAAGCAGGGCTCGCAGGTGCTTATCGCCCTGCTCGCCGGATGGGCCGCGCCGGTGATCCTCGCTCTGCCGTACATGCTCGTGCTGCACGGCAAACTCTCGGGCGAGGCGTATCTCGCGCTGCTCACGCTCGTGCTCACGCTCGCCGCGGCGTTTTTCCGCCGCTGGCTGCGCACCAAAGGCGCGGAGCGGTATGAAAATCTCTGATATCTCCGCACAAAAACCCGCCGATCCTGCACACACGCAGGATCGGCGGGTTTTTTATGCAGCGATCAACGATTTTCTCCCCCGTTGACCTTCATCATAAACTTCCGGCATACGTAAGCGTCAAATAGAAGTTTAAAGAAGCACAAGGGTGGAGGCAAAACTCCAC
>CAVEQS010000064.1:0-3849 GCA_963618015.1 bacterium
GGCATGAAGAAAATCATGGGGGCTTATGCGGATACACCCGTGCAGCCAAAGATCATGACAACCAACAACGCTTTCAAAATCATTCTTCCTAATGTGAATGCCTCGCCAAAAGCAGCAGAAACACCCGAAGAAATTAAAAAAACAGCAGCTACGATCTCGGATCCAAACGAAGAAAAGATTCTGCGATTCTTAACGGAACATCAAGCCATTACCCGTAAAGAAGCTCAGACGTTGTTGAATGTCAGCCAGTCCACCGCCGGCCGGATTCTGAAAACAATGGTGGATAACGGTCAAATCAAGCAGCTTGGTGGGAGCCGTACCACACGGTATGAACTGCCGAAGAAGTAAAATTAAATAGTGGCAGACGGCCTCTAAAAAGGAAACCGTTATAACGTGCGACATGCTAATAGCGAGGACTTTTGCGTCCTCGCTATTGTTTTTTTGATGGTCAATCGTATGCAACCGTATAGTTTAGTTCCCCAAAAGAAGATAGCTTGATCGTCCTTAGCTCAAAGGCGGTATATGTCAGTACCGTTTCTTCTCCTACCGGAAGATCTTTTTCATCTGAGCCGATAGTAATGCGCAGGGTATCCTCTCCACAGTTGCGGATCGTTACCGATGTGAACTTATGCGTTTCAAAGTTTGTTTTGATAACCTGTAAACCGCTGTCTGTGAGAAGCAGTTCGCCGAAGGCAACGATATCGCCGCCGTTATACGCCTTTTGAACGACCCACAGGCAATCATCTGTTGCATCCCGTCGGAGAGAATAGTCATATTTCCCGCGATCCTCCAGCGTGTAGCTTGCGCCGTTTGCATAGTCGTAGACAATGATACGGCTGTCGATGATACCAGAGCCAAAGCTGAGCGTGGAACACAATTCAGGAAGCCCGTCGCCGGTAAGGTCGCAGAAATATGTGTTCCAAACGGGCATTCCTGTATAAAGTAGTGTGATGCCGTTTTCCGTCACAGCCTCCATCTTCTCCGGATTGCAGCGGAAGATTACGCCCGGATATTCCGGAAGTTCGATTTCGAGGTTTCCATCCCAGTTCATTTCATTGGGCTTTTCAAGGTAATCGAACCACATTTCCGCGCGTGCGGAAGAAGTATCCGCTATCTGGGCGAATGTCGCCTCGCGGGTTCCAAAATAGGACAGGCCGTGACCGTCCGTCATTCGGAAAACCAGTTTCCCGTTATCCGCGCGGAGAGACGCGGTAAACAGAAGATATTTTTCCGATCCAGCCTCCTGTGCCATCTCCGGGGTGCAGCCATAAAATTCAGCCCATCCGGCAGTTCCTCGTACACGGTATCGAATACAAAAATCTGTGTTTGTGTCGTTTTTGACGATCGTTCCGACAACGGAGAGATCTTCCTGGACGGCGAAAGATGCATCCACAGGGAAATCCGCATCATAACCAAGCTGATAGCTCCATGCGGAGCCGGGCACCAGCAATTCCGTAATGTCGTTTGAGCCATTCGATTTTGGATTCGTCAGAAAGCAGACGGCAACCGCAGCGCAGACGATTACAGACACCAAAATGATCCAGAACGCGGGCTTCTTATAGTTCATCACAGACCTTACCCGCTCCTTTACCCCCACCTCGCCAAAAGCGAGAGGACACGCCGCAATACCACGGCGGTTGACGCTGCAAGACACAAGCGCCTGCATATAATCCGCTCTCTGCTCGTTGTCCATATCCCGGATGACCTTTTCATCACAGGCAAGCTCAATATCCCGGCACAACAGGATATAGCTGAGCCACATCAGCGGATTAAACCAATGGATCGTCAGAAGCAGAAAGCCGAGCGGCTTCCACCAATGATCCCTGCGGCGGATATGCGTCTGCTCGTGGGCAATCACCGAATCCATCTCGCGCCTGTCCATATGATACGGGAGATAGATTTTGGGCTGGATGATGCCCAGCACAAACGGAGAGCAAACATTTTCGCTTTGATAGATATTGTCCCGCAAAATCACCGCTTCGCAGACCTTGCGGCGCAAACGCCAGCAGCTCACGGCGGAGTAGAGAAAAAGTGCAGCTACTCCAAAAAGCCAAACCCCCGTGAAAACCGGGATCCATATTTGCAGCGGATTGGCGCTTGCGCCCGGTGCAGGTGTAAACGAGCTGCGAATCACCGGGTTAATAACCCGATTGAGAGCAGGAACTCCCGTCTGGACGGAAGGCGTCGGATCCATCATGATGGCCGGGCGGATCGTTTCTGCGCTCGGGATCAGGCTCAGTACGCTTTCGATCGAAAACGGGAAAACCATTCGCACAGCGACAATGCCCCATAGCAAAACATTCACCCATTTCGGCGCCTTTTTCAAGTAAAACCGCAATATCAAAACCGCGATCATAACCCAGCTTGCGGATATGCTCCGATTGACGATTTCCAGAAAAAGTTCACTCATGATGCTCCCCCCTTCGGATACGGTCGATCATCTGCTGCACTTCGTCAAGCTCGTCATCGGATAAATCCTGCCGCTTGGTAAAGGCAGCGATAAAGGCGGGAAGAGAGCCTTCAAACTTTTTTTCCACCAGCTCGTCAATCTCCCACGCCTGTGCTTCATCCTTTGATACAAGCGCAGTCACAATGCCGTCTTCATTTTTCAGCACGCCGCGTTCCCCAAGGCGCTTGATCACGGTATAGGTCGTGGTTCGCTTCCATCCCAACTGCTCTTGGCACAGCTTTGCAAGCTGCGCGGCGGCGATTGGTTCATGCTCCCAAAGAATCAGGCAGAAACGGTATTCTCCCTCGTGGATTTTCGGCATTTCCATATGCAAGCCCTCCTTGTCTACGCCTGTAGACTTCGTATTTAGTCTACCAGAGTAGACACTCAAAGTCAATAGGCGCATATCAACGGGGAGTTCCTGTACCGGCTTTAAAGAAAATATCCTTCGTACCGCATTGACGGGAAAATGGATTTTTGCTACTATATGACGCGGAATGCGTGTTAGCATAAGCTAACCGTCTGGTTTTCAATATCGGAGGTACAGACCATGCAAATATTTGAATATGGGTCGGAACAGGAGCGGACATTGCTGTTTTTCCCCTGCACGGCGGAGCCCGTATGGGCGTTTGCCGATACCGTCGCGCTGCTCTCCCGGACGTGGCATGTTTTTCAAATCGTATACGACGGCCATCAGCCGGAATATCCGGGAGACTTCACCTCAGTCGAACAGACCGTGGACGAAGTGACGGAATATCTGAAAAAGCGCGGCATTACCCGGCTGGACGCGGCCTACGGCTGTTCTTTGGGCGGCGCGTGTCTGACACGTATGCTGGCTCTGGGAGAAATCCCCATTGGCCGGGCGATCATCGATGGCGGGATCACCCCCTACCAGCTTCCGTACCCGGTGCGAAAGCTGGTACTCGCACGCGACGTGCTGTTTTTCAAAATCGTGGCAAACAGCCGCAAAATTCTGGAGGCCGCGTTTCCCCCGGAACGCTTTTCTCTTCCCGGGCATGATGCTGCAGAGGAGTACGACACTCTGGAGCGTTATCTGAAAACCTACTCCGACCGGACGATCCGCAATATCTTCTGGTCCGGCAACAATTACGGTCTGCCGGCCGCGCCCGCCGCATGCGGCACGAAGATCGCCTATTGGTACGGGGACGAAGAAAAGAGCGACCGCCGGAGCAACATCCGGTTCATCCAACGCTATTTTCCGCAAATACAGCTTCGAGAATTTCCGAAAATGGCGCACGCAGAGCTGGTGATGATCCATCCGGAAGATTTCTGCCGGGATGCGGAGGCGTTTTGGACGGAGGAATCGATATGAGACTCTTCCCGAGATAATGTACAATAACTTGCGCAAATTGGAAACCGCATAAAAGAAGACATAGCTT
>CAVEQS010000065.1:0-3802 GCA_963618015.1 bacterium
TTTGCCCATGTTCTCACTTCCTTTCCCTTATACTATACCAAAAAAGTAGACACCCACACTTTTGTGAGTGTCTACTTTCATTTTACTGGTGCACTTTGATTTTCAGAGCCGCCGTTTCTTGTATCGGGATAATCTCGATACTCTTTCTTTGAAACCGTGTTTTACACCAATGCGAATCTGCATTTTACACCAATCCGTACACCAATTACGGAAAACAAGACGAACCAAGATGGTGTAAGATGAATCGTCGCGAAACAGTGAAAAGCGCATGGGACAAGGCTTTGACACAAGATGAAGCAAGACGCATGGTATCCTTTTGGTAACTACGGCACAATATTGTGCTTACTTTACGTTTGGGCGCTACGGCGTTATGATACTGCCAACGAAAGAAAAACGAGCCTTTCGCCAATTTAAAACCATTTCGGAGGTATGTATCATGAACAAAGTCGTTGCATTTCTCAATGCCAATCCCATCCAGTATCTGGCCACCGTCGGGCGCGACGGCAAAGCCAAGTGCCGCCCCTTCATGTTCGCCGGGGAGCTCGACGGCAAGCTCTGGTTCTGCACGAACAACCAGAAAGAGGTCTACAAGGACATGCAGGCAAATCCCTATGTGGAGCTCTCCGTTTCCAGCCCGGAATTTGCCTGGATCCGGCTGCACGGCAAGGCCGTTTTTGAAAACAACATGGCTGCCAAGGAAATGTGCATCCAGAACCCCATCGTAAAGGGTCAGTACGGCGAGGCGGCGAACCCCATTTTCGAGGTGTTCTATCTTGCGGACGCCCATGGCGTCATCGCCGATTTTTCCGGCAATCCGCCGTATGAATTTTAATCGCATTTAAAGCAAAACACTTTTCCGTGTGGTATAATTCGCTCGAGGACGGTGAAGATCATGACGCGAAATGATTATCTCAAACTTCTGGTGGAGGACATCCACTCCACCACCATTGCCACCATCGGCGCGGACGGGCATCCGCAGACCCGCGTGATCGACATGATGCTCTGCGACGAGAAGGGCGTGTATTTCCTCACCGCCCGCGGCAAGGCGTTTTATGCGCAGCTCATGGAGCAGGAGTATGTTGCTCTTTCCGCCACAAAAGACAAGCTTTCCATTTCCCTCCGGGGCAAAATTCAGAATATCGGCAGCGAGAAGCTGGACGAGATTTTTGAAAAGAATGCGTATATGCAGTCCATCTACCCCGGCGATACCCGCAGCGCTTTGGAGGTTTTCCGCCTGTACGAAGCAACCGGCGAGTTTTTCGACATCCGTGACCCGGCGCACATCGTCCGGGACAGCATAACCATTGGGAAAGCGGCGCAGGAAACGCCGGGCTATTATGTGGGCAAACGCTGCACCGGCTGCGCTCTGTGCGTCCCTGTCTGCCCGCAGAAGTGCATCAACGCCTCGGGGGTTCCGGCGGTCATTGACCAGCGCCATTGCCTCCATTGCGGGCGCTGCGCGGAGGTCTGCCCCCGGCAGGCCATTGAAAAGAGGCTATGAGCATGAACCAGAGTGAAAAAAGAATGTATCTTCTCCGGACACTGCTGGAGGAAGGCGGGTATGCTGAGGACATTCCGGCCAACGCCGAGCACCAGCGGCAGCTTTTGCGCGGACTGATGAATGTCCGCCGGGCGCGCCGCGCCGGGGCGGAGTTTTTGCGCGTGCAGGATGAATACCTGCAAGGTGAGACCACGGCCAAGGGTATTACGGATGTGAACGATCTTGTTCCCGTGCAGCCGGGGCTCTATCTCTGGCAGGGAGATATCACAACGCTCCGCTGCGATGCCATCGTCAACGCTGCAAATTCCGGCATGACCGGCTGCTATATCCCCAATCACCAATGCATCGATAACGTTATCCACACCTACGCGGGCGTGGAGCTGCGGCTCGCCTGCGCGGAGTTGATGGAAAAGCAGGGGTATCCCGAACCCACCGGGAAGGCGAAAATTACCCCCGCATTCAATCTCCCCTGCCGGTACGTGCTGCATACGGTCGGCCCCATCGTTGAGGACAAGGTCACGAAACGGGACGAGGCGCTTCTCGCCTCCTCCTACCGCTCGTGTCTGGAGCTTGCGGCGGAAAACGGTCTGGAGAGCATCGCGTTCTGCTGCATCTCCACCGGGGTATTTCATTTTCCCAACGAACCGGCGGCGGAGATCGCCGTGGCGACCGTCAAAGAGTTTTTGACAAAGCAAACCAGCGTAAAGAAAGTGATATTCAATGTTTTCAAAGATTTGGACAAAGACATCTATGCCAGACTTCTCGGCGCAGATTGAGCGGCTGAAAACGGCGATTGCAGAAGCGGACGCCGTGGTGATCGGCGCCGGGGCGGGGCTTTCCACCGCTGCGGGCTTTACCTATTCCGGCGAGCGGTTCGAGCGGTATTTTTCCGATTTCGCGGAAAAATACGGCATCCGGGACATGTACTCCGGCGGGTTTTACCCGTTCCCGACAAGTGAAGAATTCTGGGCGTATTGGAGCCGGTATATCTTCGTTAACCGCTATATGGATGCCCCCAAGCCGGTCTATGATGACCTTTTGAAGCTGGTGGCCAATAAAGACTATTTTGTCATCACAACGAATGTGGATCATTGCTTCCAGAAAGCGGGCTTTGATAAAAAGCGGCTCTTTTACACGCAGGGAGACTATGGTCTCTTCCAATGCAGCGAGCCGTGCCGCCCGGAGACTTTTGATAACGAGGCGGTCGTCCGCGAGATGGTGGAGCGGCAGAAGGATATGCGCGTTCCCTCGGAGCTGCTGCCCCGCTGCCCCCATTGCGGCCGCCCCATGACGATGAATCTCCGCTGCGACGACCGCTTCGCCGAGGATGAGGGCTGGCACGCCGCAGCAGAGCGGTACGAAACCTTTCTCCGCACCCGTGCCGGGCAGAAACTTCTGTTCTGGGAGCTTGGCGTCGGCTACAACACCCCCGCCATCATCAAGTATCCCTTCTGGCGCATGACGGCGAAGAATCCGAAAGCCACCTACGCCTGCGTCAATCTCGGCGAGGCGGACGCGCCCTCCGAGATCCGGGCGCAGTCCATCTGCATCGACGGGGACATTGGGGAAATTCTTACTCAACTCTAAAGAAGCATTGTGCACCCTAAAGTGTAACAAAAAATATATCATATTCGTTACATCAGCATCCGTTCACTTCTGCGATTTGCGTCAAGTATCCCGAATCATATATAAAATTCGGGACACTTGGCGCTTTTGACGACACCCCTGCTTACCATTATTCTAACCAGCGCAGTTGACAGTGATGATTAGAATGGTTAGAATATGGGTAGAATAGAGCCGGAAGGTGAGCAGAATGAAATTTCAGGAAACAGAAACAGTTGAGTTAAAGTCCATCGTGCAGGACGATGTCAAAAAAGAAATCCTTGCTTTTGCAAACTGTGATGGCGGTACGGTCTATGTGGGCGTTGCGGACGACGGTACAGTGTTGGGTGTTGAGAACGCTGATGAATGCGCCTTGCAGATCTCCAATATGGTGCGGGATGCTGTAAAACCGGATGTCACTATGTTCATTCACTATGAAACGCTGGACTGCGAGGGAAAAGCGGTTGTAGCCGTTAACATCCAGCGCGGCACAAACCGTCCGTATTATTTGGCAAAGAAAGGGCTGCGACCCGAGGGCGTCTATGTGCGGCAGGGCTATTCTTCTGTCCCGGCAACGGATACGGCCATTCGACAGATGATCAAGGAAACCGATGGGGACAGCTTTGAGAATATGCGATCCATCGATCAGGCATTGACCTTCGAGGCAACAAAAAAGGAATTTGAAAAACGGAATGTTGC
>CAVEQS010000066.1:0-3353 GCA_963618015.1 bacterium
GCTTCCTCTAGATATTCTCTTTTTAGTGTCTACTTTTACTTGACAAGTACATATCGGAAACCCGGTACGCGCGTTTTTTCTTGCCCTGTGGGCAAAACCCTGCTACAATGAACCCCCGGACGGCGAAAACCGTCTAACGAATAGAAATACTTTTAGGAATGAAACGCCATGAAACAAAGCGACAATACAAACCGAACCCCCACCAACTGGGACGGTACGCCGCAGGAGGACTATTTCGCTGACTGGAACACCCCGCCGGAGGAATATCCCGCCGCGGGGCGGCATCTCTCCCCGGAGGCGCGGGAGGAATACTATGCCGAACGCGATGCCTACTACGCCCGCCGGGACGCCTACTATGCGCAGCGCGACGCCTATTATGCCCAGCGCGAGCGCGAGGAGCAGTTGGCGGACGAGGACGGGGGATACGAAGAGGCATACGACGAAGAAGACGCAGAAGACGCCGCGCCCGAGCCCGAGGAGGAAGAGGAGGATGTCTCCTATGCCCCCGAGGATGCGCCCGCTGCGCCGTCTCCGGCGGAAGAAAAGCCGAAGAAGAAAAAGCGCCGCCGCAAGGGGGGCTTTCTTCGCTTTCTCGTCACGCTCGTGCTGCTCGCCATTATTGCGGTGGTGCTCGTCGGAAAAGCGCCGGTGCGAAACCCGGATAACCTTGACCGCATTTCTGGACGGAGCACGATCCTGCTCTGCGGCACGGACGAGGACGGCACGCGCACCGATACGATATTGCTCCTTACGCTCGACCGGAGCGAGGGCAGTGTCCGCCTTTTGAGCATTCCGCGCGATACCTACGCGCCTGCCTACTATGTGCCGAAGATCAACTCGGCCTACGGCGCGGTCGGCGGCGGGGAGAAGGGCATGGAGCAGCTCATGGAGCAGGTGAAAAACGTTGTTGGCTTCATGCCGGACGCCTATGCCCTTGTCGATCTCAACGCCTTTGTGGAGGCGGTCGACCTGCTTGGCGGGCTGGACTTTGATGTGCCGATGGACATGGACTATGACGATCCCACGCAGGATCTCTACATCCATTTGCAGGCGGGCGAGCAGCATTTGGACGGCGAGCAGCTCATGTGGGTCGTGCGCTTCCGCTCCGGCTATGCCAACGCAGACATCGGCCGCACGGAGGTGCAGCGCGCGGTGGTGAAAGCCGCCATGAAGCAGTGGGTGCGCCCGCAGACGCTCGCCGCGCTGCCCGGTCTCTGGCGCATTTATCAGGAAAACCTCACGACCGATCTCTCGGCGCGAAATCTTGTGTGGATGGCGCGCGTGCTCTTGAAGGGCGTGAGCGGCGATATCGAAGCGAACGTCCTCCCCGGCTACGCCACCATGGTGGGCGACGCCTCAGTTTATATGATCGACACCTACGCTGCCTCCGCCATCTTGCCGGACTATAGTCCTTACAGATGAAAAGCCTCCCTCTTTGAGGGAGGACAATCCCTCAGCCTCGCAAGCTCGGCAGCTCCCTTTGCACAAGGGAGCCTATGTACGACTTCAAAGCCTCCCTTGTGTAAAGGGAGGTGGCGCGGCGCACAGCGCCGTGACGGAGGGATTGCCGTTGCCCCCTCGGGCAGCCTTACAAATGCCAGCTCCCTCATTCGAGGGAGCTGTTTTTATACGCCGCGTATAACTATCCCGTATCCTATACCAAAAAGCTGAAACGAAATAAATATAATTTGCAAAATAATTTATATAAAACTATTGACAAAAGTTTTTCTTGTGTTATACTATGCTCGAAAGGTCAAAATAGGTCAAAGGAGATGATTCCTTTTGAAGAAGACATTGTACAGCCTGATGCTCAACGAGGAGGTCGTCCGGGAGGTGGATGCGCTCGCGCACCGGCTGGGGACGAGCCGGTCGAATCTCATCAATCAGATCCTCGCCGAATATGTGAACTATACAACGCCGGAGCGCCGCATCAACGACATTTTCTCCGCGCTCGAGCAGCTCATCAGCCCCTCGCGCGAGCTGGTGCCGTTCTTCTCGCCGAACAGCAGCACCATGTCGCTCAAAAGCTCTCTGCAGTATAAATACCGCCCGACGGTCAAGTACGAGCTGGAGCTGCACGGCGGCGATGAGAACTCCATCGGCGAGCTGACGGTGCTCTTCCGCACGCAGTCCGAAGCGCTCATCCGCGCGATGACGGAGTTTTTCCGTCTCTGGAAGCGGATCGAGGACGCGCATCTGCCCGCCGGAATGGAGCGGCAGTATGCGCTCTACGACGGCAAGTTCGTCCGCTCCATTGCACCGCCGACGAAGGACTGTACCGCCGACGAGCTGGCGCAGGCCATCAGCGAGTACATCCAGCTCTTTGACCGGTTGATGAAGGGCTATGTGAGCGGCGAGATGGATGCGCGCACCATCGAACGCGAGTGGTTTACGGCCATGCGTCGCGCCTCGGTTCTTATCTAAATCTGTATACCATTTCTTTCTTATTTCATAAGGAGGGATTTTCATGAACGCTGAAAAATTCACCCAGAAAAGCCTGGACGCGGTCCGCACCGCCAAATCCATGGCGGAGGAAAACCGCAACAATTATATCACCCCGGAGCATCTGCTCTATGCTCTCGTCGATCAGGACGGCGGGCTGATCCCGTCCCTGCTCGGCAAAATGAAGGTGGACTGCAACGCCGTCCTCTCCGAGCTCGATACCGCCATCGCCGCGCTGCCGAAGGTCGGCAACGTGAGTGAGGTGTATCTCTCCCCGGAGTGCGACCGTGCCATCAGCGCCGCCGAGAAGGCCGCCAAATCGATGGGCGACGAGTACATCTCCGTCGAGCATCTGATGATCGGTATTTTCGCCGCCGCCACGCCGGCCATCAAGCGCATTTTCTCCGATCACGGCATCACGAAGGCCGCCTTCACCGAGGCGCTTTCCAAGGTAAAGACCGGCCCTGTGACCGGCGATAACCCGGAGAGCACCTACGACGCTCTCGCCAAATACGGCACCGATCTTGTCAAGCGCGCCCGCGAAAACGAGCTCGACCCCGTGATCGGCCGCGATAACGAGATCCGCAACGTCATCCGCATCCTCTCGCGTAAGACGAAGAACAACCCCGTGCTCATCGGCGAGCCGGGTGTCGGCAAAACGGCCATCGCCGAAGGGTTGGCGCAGCGCATCGTGCGCGGCGACGTGCCCGAAGGACTCAAGGATAAGACCATCTTCTCGCTCGATATGGGCGCGCTGATCGCGGGCGCCAAGTACCGCGGCGAATTTGAGGAACGGCTCAAGGCCGTGCTCGAAGAAGTCCGCAAGAGCGAGGGCGGCATCATCCTCTTTATCGATGAGCTGCACACCATCGTCGGCGCGGGCAAGACCGAGGGCAGCATGGACGCCGGCA
>CAVEQS010000067.1:0-2848 GCA_963618015.1 bacterium
TTTGTAGTGTGCCTCTCTCAAACACATTATACAAGAAAACGGGAAATTTTGCGGCTTCCGTTTTCATTCCTATTTGTGCCGGTGCCGCACCGGCATGGTGATTTTTATGAACGAAGACTGGAAATTTTCCGATATTCCCTATACCCGCCCGGATGTGAACGCCTTCCAGGCCCGGTATGACGAGCTGACAAGCCGGGCGAGAAGTGCCTCCTGCGCGGAAGAGCTGCTGCAAATCGTCCGGGAGCGGGACGCGCTCCAGCAGGAGGTTGGTCTCCTTCAGAGCGTCATCACCATCCGCGCCTTTCACGATGTGACGGACAAATTTTATCAAACAGAGTATCAGGAGACCCTGCCGCAGCTCGAAACGCTAAACAGTCAGTCTCTTTCCATGGCCATTCTGGAAAGCCCCTACGCTCCGGCGGTGGACGAAGCGTTCGGCCCGCAGCTGCGCCGTCTGCTAAAGCTCGATCACCGGCTTCATACCGGAGGCAAAGAGCTGCAGGCGCGCATTTCTCAGCTCTCGGCGCAGTATCAGAATCTGACGGCCTCCGCCAAATATACGGTGCAGGGCGAATGTCTCAGCGGCGGAGAGCTTCGCGCCGCCATGGTAAGCCCCGACCGGGAGCGCCGCCGCGCCGCCTTTGAGGCGCAGCAGGAAACGGTGCTGGAAAACTCTGCTGTGCTGGAAAAGATCCTGCGTGAGCTCGTCCGCGCCCGCAATGAATTGGCACACGCCAACGGCTTTGATTCCTTCGCCGAATACGGCGATCTCGCGCAGCAGCGGCTGGGCTATGGCCGCCCGGAGCTGGACGAGTTCTGCCGTGCGGTGCAGAAGCATATCGTGCCGCTGTATCTGCGTCTGCAGGAGGAGCAGCGAGCGCGGCTCGGTGTGGATGTGCTCATGCCCTACGACCGGCCTCTCGTATTCCCGGAGGGGAATGCCAAGCCGGTCCCGGCAGAGGAGCTGCCGCGCGCCGCCTATCGGATGTACCATTCTCTCAGCCCGGAGGCCGGAGAATTTTTCGACGAAATGGTCCGCCGCGAGTTGCTGGACGTGGCTGGCTCTCCCAACAAGATCGCCGGTATCGGCTTTTGTGACACGCTGAAAGGATCTTACCGGATGCCTTTCATTTTCGGCAACTGCAGCGGCACAGCCGACGATGTTCAGGTATACACCCATGAGCTCGGGCACGGTCTCCAGGGCTATCTCTCCCTCCGCACCCAGCCGGTCACGGACTATGTTGATCTCAGCCCCGATCTGGCGGAGGTCCACTCCAAAACCATGGAGCTGCTGGCGCAGCCCTATGCCCGGGACTTCTTCGGCGAGCGCGCTCCCCGGTTTCTGACGGAGCACCGCTATGACTTCATCGCAGAGCTGTGCTCCTTCTGCTCCATCCACACGTTTGAAACGTGGCTGTATGAGCACCCGGACGCCCCGCTGGCAGAGTGGGCGGCAGAGTTTGACCGCATTGAAAAGTCGTTCGGCCGCGCTCTGCATAACGATCTCTGGCAACGGCAGGTGCTGTCCGGCTGCAACCTTTTCACCTCCATGCCCATATACATGTTCCCCCGCTATGTGGTAAGCTACGCGCTGTCCATCGTCTGCGCCGAGCAGCTCAACGCCGCTTACCGAGCCGATCCTGCGGACGGCTGGGCGCGGTATCATGCGCTCTGCGCCTCCGGCGGCAGCAAGCCGTATGCCGAGACACTCGCCTCCGCCGGGCTGTCGCTTCCCTACGCCCCCGGCGTGGTGGAGGCGATGGCAAAAGATCTGGCTCGCCAGTTCTGGGGATAAATTTAGAAAGAGCCGGTGTTCCGCCGCCAAAAGGCGTGCGGAGCACCGGCTCTCTGCTTGTGGGCAGTACATTCGCTGTTTGTGGGGAAGACATTTTACAAAAGCCTTGCTATACTTCTCCTCGGAGGGATAGAAAATGGATCAAATAAAGATTGGAAAATTTATCGCCGCCCTGCGGAAAGAGAAAGGTTTGACGCAGGAGCAGCTCGGAGAAAAGCTCGGCGTGACCAACAAAACCGTTTCCCGCTGGGAGAACGGCAACTATCTGCCCGATGTGGAAATGCTGTCGCTGCTGTCCGAAGAATTTGGGGTAAGCATTAACGAGCTTATAAGCGGAGAACGGCTTTGGGCGGAAGACTTTAAAAAGGCCGCCGACAGCAACCTTGTTGCGGCACTCAACAACAGCACCTTTACGCTAAAGGAAAGGATCGCATTTTTTAAGAAAAAATGGCTGCATGAACACATTGCAACGATCGTTCTGTGTGTCGCGGCGTGGGTGGGCATTATCCTATGGACAGCGCTGAAGATACGCGTGTATACGCTTCTGGGCGCGGTCGGCGGTATCCTCGCTGTGCTTTTCTATGTAGTGCTGTATAACCGCATGATGGCGTATGTGGAGAACCACGCATATCCGGCGACGCCAGATAAAGAAGCAGAAACAAAAAACATCTAATATCACAGCATTTTCAAATAGTATCCTTTTGGTAACTACGGCTTAACTGTGTTATTTGAGCCGAGTGCTGATATTACAGACACTTTTCAAACGTTACATCTCATTTTATACCATCCGTACGCCAATTTCAATTTCATACTTCTTCATGAGGGAAAAAGCCGTGGATTTCAAGACAAATCCATGGCTTTTTCCATGCTCAAATCTGAAAGGATGTGCAGACGCATAAGGTTGTGGACTTTCGCTCCACGGATCAGCATTTTATCGATCATTGTTTTACTCCAAATACTTAAAGCCCCATTTTGTCATTTCGTAAAAGACCGGCAGCAAATCTTTCCCTTTGTCGGAAAGCGAGTATTCCACATGGGGCGGTATCTCGTTGA
>CAVEQS010000068.1:0-2221 GCA_963618015.1 bacterium
AGGCAAAAGACGGAGGGATTGTCGTTTTCCGAAGATTACAATCCCTCAGTCAGCTTCGCTGACAGCTCCCTTTACACAAGGGAGCCATTTAATAGGTCATTTCAGTGCCTTGCATTTGGCGTTTCTTTCTTTTATGAGCAGCACGAGCTCTTCGGCGGCAGTTTTGGTCTTTTCGGCGTCGTCCGCGGCGGCGGCCGCTTTCAGCTCATCGAGCTTCACGGTGATCTTCGCTTCCGTGACGGAGAGCGCTTCATTGCTCATTGGGTCGGAATAGCGGAGGGCTTCATAGACCTTCCGGCACTCGGCCTTTGTCTCCGCGCTTTTGGCCGAGGCGAGGATGACCTCGGCGTCCGCCGTAGCCATGCGGAGAAACGCCGTTTTCTCCGCGACCTTTTTATCCACGCTTTCCACAATGTCCGCCGCGGCGCTCGCCTTGACGACCGCGACGGCGGTGAACGCCAGAACGACCGCCCCGAGGATCGCGCCGAGCCAGTTCGGAACATCCGGGATCGCCATGCAGAGCCCGCCGAGCACGAGCGTCAGGATGAGCCCCGTGTAGCTCACGGTGATGAGCGGCAGGTTATAGAAAAACCGCTTCCGGTTTTCCGCCTTGAACGCCATATACGCACAGGCGAGCTGACCGAGGAACGCGAGCGTGATGACAATATACCCCGCCCAGAATGCGCCGCCGAACTTGTTGAAGCCGTCCGCCTCTGCAGGGGTAACAAAGCAGATGAGGTTGAAGAGGGCAAGCAGGATCGCCCAGCAGATCAGGTAAGATTTAAAGCCTTTTTTCATTTTCTTTCTCTCCTTTTATAAAATGCTTTTCAAAAGTTCCGTTTTCATGGAGGCAAATTCTTCCTCCGAGATAAGCCCCGCCTGCTTCATCATGGTGAGCTTATCGATCTTCGCTTTGAAGGCCGCCATATCATCTGCCGGGGCGGGCTGAGTTGCCGGTGTGGGCGCAGGCTGCGCGGGTGCGGGCTGCGGGTTCTGTCCGGTGAGCCCGGCGAAGAGGCCGCCGAGCTGGCTGCCCATCGCCCCCGCCGCCTGCAGGCCGATGCCAAGGCCGAGGATATCGCTCATGGCGGAGCCTCCTACGCTGCCGTTCGCGCCCATCTGTCCCAAGCCCTGCGCGAACGCCTTCTGCACATCCGCCTGCAATACGTCCTTCTGGCTATATCCCTTCGCCTGCATGACCTCCGCCTCAGCAAGACCCGCAGCCTTCGTCGCCATCGCCTCCGCCTGCGCTTCGATGATGCGGCGCTCCGCCGCGCGTTTGGCCACTTCGGTCTGCGTTGTCTGCCGTTCCAGCTCGATCTGGCGCTGCGCCGCCGTTACGTCCGCCTCCGCTTTCGCCTTTTCCGCGCGGATCTGCGCTTCGGCGCGGATCGTCCGGCTCTGGAGCGAGATCGTGTGCAGATCGCGCAGGCGGCGGAAGTTTGGATCGTCCTCCGGCAGAACGACAGTTGTGAGATAGAATTGCGGGATCGTGAGGCCGTATTCCTCAAAGCCGGGGCGGATCTTCTCGTGCAGCACGTCCGAAAGCTCGGAAAGGTGCTCATCGATCTCGAAAATGTCAAAGCTCCGCGCCTTGATGGCGGCAGTCAGGTTGGACTTTACCGCCATCGAGATCAGCGGGCGGAAGCTGCTTTGCAGCGATTTCGTAAACCCGGAGGTATCGGCGTCCCACGCGATGCCACGCATGGTGCCCACGAGCTTGACGAGGAGCTTTCGCGAATCGTCCACCATGAGATTCATGCTGCCGCTCGCGCCCAGCTCCAGCGGCAGGCCGGATTCCGGGTCTATGTACCGCACTTTGCTGTCTGTGCCCCATTTGAGCGCCATCTGCACGGTTTTGTTGATGAAATACACCTCGCAATGGAACGGCGTTTCGCCGCCGGTGGCGCGGTTGAGAAATTTTCCGATCTTCGGGATGTTCTGCGTTTCGAGCGTGTACCGCCCCGGCCCGAACAGGTCGAGCGCCTGTCCGTTCAGGAAAAAGATTGCCTCCTGCGATTCGTGCACGATGAGCTGCGTCATGCTGTTGAAATCTTCGCTCGGGTGTTTCCAGATGAAGGTGCTGTTGTCGCCTTCGTATTTGATGATCTCCGCGATCTGCGCCATGGAGCATGTCCCTCCTGTTTCTTGTTTGGAAAAGTGTACTTTTCCGAACGGGCGAAAACACGGAGAAATATTCCGGAAAATCGTTGAGATTTTC